>NZ_CP029186.1:385000-985000 GCF_003096035.1 Flavobacterium album
GGCTTGACGGGCGGTGTGTACAAGGCCCGGGAACGTATTCACCGGATCATGGCTGATATCCGATTACTAGCGATTCCAGCTTCACGGAGTCGGGTTGCAGACTCCGATCCGAACTGTGACCGGCTTTATAGATTCGCTCCCCCTCGCGGGGTGGCTGCTCTCTGTACCGGCCATTGTAGCACGTGTGTAGCCCAGGACGTAAGGGCCGTGATGATTTGACGTCATCCCCACCTTCCTCACGGTTTGCACCGGCAGTCTTGTTAGAGTTCCCGACATTACTCGCTGGCAACTAACAACAGGGGTTGCGCTCGTTATAGGACTTAACCTGACACCTCACGGCACGAGCTGACGACAACCATGCAGCACCTTGTAATGAGTCCGAAGAAGGGCCTGTTTCCAAGCCTGTCCCACTACATTTAAGCCCTGGTAAGGTTCCTCGCGTATCATCGAATTAAACCACATGCTCCACCGCTTGTGCGGGCCCCCGTCAATTCCTTTGAGTTTCAGGCTTGCGCCCGTACTCCCCAGGTGGGATACTTATCACTTTCGCTTAGCCACTCAGTCTTACAACCAAACAGCTAGTATCCATCGTTTACGGCGTGGACTACCAGGGTATCTAATCCTGTTCGCTCCCCACGCTTTCGTCCATCAGCGTCAATATAATGTTAGTAACCTGCCTTCGCAATTGGTATTCCATGTAATATCTAAGCATTTCACCGCTACACTACATATTCTAGTTACTTCACAGTAATTCAAGTTCTACAGTATCAATGGCAGTTCGACAGTTGAGCTGCCGGATTTCACCACTGACTTATAAAACCGCCTACGGACCCTTTAAACCCAATGATTCCGGATAACGCTTGGATCCTCCGTATTACCGCGGCTGCTGGCACGGAGTTAGCCGATCCTTATTCTTACGGTACCGTCAAGCCTCTTCACGAAGAGGTGTTTCTTCCCGTACAAAAGCAGTTTACACACCATAGATGCTTCATCCTGCACGCGGCATGGCTGGTTCAGGCTTGCGCCCATTGACCAATATTCCTCACTGCTGCCTCCCGTAGGAGTCTGGTCCGTGTCTCAGTACCAGTGTGGGGGATCTCCCTCTCAGGACCCCTACCCATCATTGCCTTGGTATGCCGTTACCATACCAACTAGCTAATGGGACGCATGCTCATCTTACACCAATAAATCTTTAATAATAATGTGATGCCACATCAATATACTATAAGGTATTAATCCAAATTTCTCTGGGCTATCCCTTAGTGTAAGGCAGATTGCATACGCGTTACGCACCCGTGCGCCGGTCTCAAAGCCCGAAAGCTTCTACCCCTCGACTTGCATGTGTTAGGCCTGCCGCTAGCGTTCATCCTGAGCCAGGATCAAACTCTTCATCGTATGTTTTTATATTTTTACGATCTTAATTCAGGTCTTTTTCAATAATTCGCTAAGAGCTTCTTACTCTCTCTTATGCTGTCAATCCAATATGTCTATGAACGTATCATTCTTCTTATTTCTCGCTAACCTCGTTCGCCGTAGCGGCTCTCTGTGTTAGCGGGTGCAAAAGTACAACTTCTTTTTAAACCCGCAAGCGTTTTTGAAAACTTTTTTTAATTTATTTTCTAAAGCTTATTTTTCAGTATTTTTTTGAAGTGAACTTGCTTCCTTTTCCTTTCGGTTAGGGAGGGCAAAGATAATTTCTTTTCCCTTTACAATCCAAATCTTTTTTTACTTTTTTTTAAGCTTCCCTTTTTTGACCGCCACCCTACTTAGTATAGTAAAGCGCCCGTCTTTAAAGGGCCGTTTGCGTTTCAGTCTGTCTAAGAACATTGCCTTGAATGCGGGTGCAAAAGTAGGCACTTATTCCGCTTTTCCAAACTTTTCAACGCCTTTTTTTTATCTTTTTTCTTCGCTTTTCCTTAACTCTTTGTTAACGTGGTTTTTGACAACGAAAGTTTTTTTGGATTTTTTTGTACCACAGAGTTTCACAGAGGAAGCACAGAGTAGCACGGAGGTTTTTATTTATAATATCGGAATAGAGGACACAAAGGTTTTTGCGTCTACAGCACAAGTTGAAAGACCTAACCCCCGGCCCCCGATGAATCGGGACGAGCTATCTCCGCAAGAGGGGAGCGAGACGTGCCTACCCAACCGACATACTATATAATAGTATAGTGTTGTGATACACATAAGAAACATCACAAATATACGGATAGATGGCCGATAGCCCTGATAGCAGCGGCATCCCCCGCCTTTTTCGGCGGGGAATAAAGCGGATAGCAGGAAAAGGGATGGCTGATAAAGACCAAGCCTTTCGCTTCAAAAAAAATTAATCGAAACGGAGGGCTTTTACAGGGGAAATTTTGGTAATGATGTACGACGGGATGAGCAGCAGTGTAAGGCATACTATTATGGTACCGGCGTTTATGAGGAGGATCGCGGGGATATCTATGGTGACGGGCGCTACGCTGACATAGTAATTTTCGGGCGGGAGCTTGATAATGCCGAAGTATTTCTGGATAAGCAGCAGCCCGATACTGATGCCATTGCCCCACAGGAGCCCTTTTATTATAAGGTAGGCGGCGTTGTACAAAAATATTTTGCGCACACTCCAGTTGGTTGCACCCAAAGCTTTAAGCATGCCGACCATTTGGGTGCGTTCCAGTATAAGGACCAGCAGCGCTACGATCATATTTATTGTCGCAACGATCACCATGATTATGATGATCACCATTATATTGACATCAAACAGCGTAAGCCATTCGAAAATATTAAAATATTTTTCTTTGATGGTCCTGCTTTCAAGGGTCGACGGAATAGCATCATAAATCTCTTTCCCTTTTTCGTCGATTTTATTGAAGTCGTCGATGAATACTTCGAAAGAACCCACCTGCCCGTCTTTCCATTTGTTGATGCGCTGCACGTGGCGGATGTCGCCTATCAGGTAAGCCGCATCGAATTCCTGGAATCCGGAATTATAAATGCCAACAAGTTTAAACCTCCTGAGATTGGGCATGCCGTTGCCGCCTTCTTTCATAAAATAGGTATTGAATTCATCGCCCACTTTCAGCTCGAGCCTGTTGGCAAGGTATTCCGATAGCATTACCTCGTTGTTGAGCGCACCGTTAAGGTTGGGTTTCCTGCCAGCAACAATGTACTCATCTAGGACATCCCATTTGTACTCTTTTCCGACACCTTTAAATACAATGCCGTCAAAAGCTTTCTCTGTGCGGATGATACCTGCCTTTGAAGCCACTGCCTGTATATGATCAATCCCCGGCACCGATGTAAATTTCGGATAAAAAGGCTGCTTTATGGAAAGCGGCTCTACGCTGACTTCGGACTGATTATCGTCGAAATTGGAAATGATGACGTGCCCGTTGAAGGCGGATACCTTTTCGCGAATCTTGTCCTGCAGCCCCACCCCGGTAGCCACAGCAATGACCATCATGATAATGCCAATAGCAATGGCAATGATCGCAATTTTTATAATTGGCGCAGATATACTACTTTTATGGTTTTTCGCAGTAACAAGCCTGCGGGCTATGAAATATTCTAAATTCAACTGGTATGGTATCTAATTCGTTGTTCAAAAATACATTTTTATTCTCAATAGTATTTATCGTAGGGTGCGGAAAATCATTGCGCCCTGCCACTTCTACCGTAATTGACACTACTACCACGAGCAGGCCGATATCGCTGAAAGCCAAAAATGACAAAAAAGAAATAATAACCGGCGCCGATAATTTTGACGCCTACCTTCCGCTGCTGGAAGGCAAAAGAGTGGGCGTGGTTACCAACCAGACCGGGATCGTGCGTTACATTGAAGGGCGTGATGAAGGAAACGGGATCAAGCTCAACACCGACCAGGAAGGAATGATGAGCGTAGTGGATTTTTTGCTTGACAATAACGTCAATGTACAAAAAATATATGCCCCGGAACATGGCTTTCGCGGTACGGCAGATGCAGGAGAGCTTATTAAGGATGGAAAGGATACCAAAACAGGCCTGCCGATCATCTCGCTTTATGGTGATAACAAAAAGCCTAAGCCGGAGCAGCTGGACGGGATCGATATCCTGGTGTTCGACCTGCAGGATGTGGGCGCGCGCTTTTACACCTATATATCATCACTTCATTATATAATGGAGGCGTGTGCCGAGAAGAACCTCCCACTTATCGTATTCGACAGGCCGAACCCTAATGGCGGCATTATTGACGGGCCTATACTCGAAAAAGAGAACACGAGTTTTATAGGGATGCATTCGATACCCGTGCTTCACGGCATGACCATAGGGGAATACGGAAAAATGATCAATGGTGAGAAATGGCTGAAGGACAGCCTGCAATGTGAGCTGACCGTTATACCCTGCCTTAACTACAAAAGAAATATGTTTTACCACCTGCCGGTGAAGCCCTCGCCTAACCTGCCGAACGACCAGGCCATAAACTTGTATGCCAGCCTGTGTTTTTTTGAAGGCACCAATGTGAGCCTGGGGCGCGGCACCGACAAGCAGTTCCAGATATACGGGTCGCCCGACCTGCCGGATACCGGTTTCAGCTTTACGCCAATGCCGAATGAAGGTGCTAAAGAACCGCCACAAAAAGGGAAATTGTGCTTTGGCGAAGACCTTAGCAAAGCACCACGCGTGAAAAAGCTGGAATTGAAATGGCTGCTAAAAGCGTATGGGGAAACCAAAGACAAATCGGTATTCTTTACCTCGTTCTTTACCAAACTTGCGGGGACTACCGTTTTACGCCAGCAAATAGAAAGCGGGATGAGTGAAGATGAGATACGGGACAGCTGGAAGGATGGGCTTTCTGATTTTAAAAAGGTGCGGAAGAAGTATTTGATTTATGGGAGGTAATTTGTCCTCTCCCCCGACCCCTCTCCCAAGGAGAGGGGAGCGAGACGTGCTTACTCATGTGGCTATTATACTCGAATAACTCTCTTTTTAAGTGCAATTGGTTTGCCACCAATTGAACTTAAAATCTTAATGTTTTGACAAAGTGTTTCGGGTTACGGATCGGGTTTCGTAATTTTCAGTAATAGAAATTCTAAAACATAGCATCATGAATATTACCGAAAAATTAAACAGCTTTATTGAATACATCCTTGGGTTTATAAACAGAGTAAAAGGATATATTGAAGATATCATCGCTTTCTTTGAAGACCTGAAAGACAAGATCGAAGGGCTTCTTGAATATGTAGAAGACAAGATACACAGCATTGAGAGCTTTGTGGGCGAGCTTAAGGAGCACGCCGCAGAAGAAATCGCTGCCTAACGCTTATCCAAGCCTTCCTGACCGGAGGGCTTTTTCTTTGTTATTGCCCGCGCACCTTTTGTTACACTCCTTGCAATGAGGTACAAGATAAATGTAAATATAAAAATGAACACGCCAACAGTGGCTATCTCCCCTATTTCATCTACCCACGAAGAGGTTTTCACTACTTCACTGTTCCTGTAATAGAAAAGTGCCGACAATCCCATTGAAAATATTGCGATAATAAATATATTGCGTAGCAGTTTCATAATCTTATTGGTTTATTTCCTGCCCGAACTGAAGCAGGTAGCCGTTGTTATCATAAATAGCAAACTCGCGCATGCCGTACTCAAAAGTTTCAATCTCGTAGCATACCCTGCATTTATCCTTCCATTGTTGCCAGAGCGCATCTGCATCCTCTGTTGTGATATATAGCGAACCAGTAAACAAAGGTGCATCAAATGGGATATGCTCATTCGGAAGGCAGGCCATAATCTCCACGCCATCTTTTACGAACGATGCCCAACCCCAGCTTTCTTCAAAAGCGGCACATTCAAAACCAAGCACATTGACGTAGAATGCAACCGTTTCTTTCAGCTCCCTGGTATAGATCATCGGCTTGAGTGCAGTAAATTTTGCCATGTTGCTATTTTGCAGTAAAACTAAAAAAAAATCGTTCCGAATTATTTTGGGATGATTAAATTTTTATTTCTATTGAACACCCCTCTGAAGCTGGGAATGCAACGGGTTTGGTGGATTGCACCGATCGCTTATTATACCCCTATCTTCTTTTTCATCTCTTCCACAATATTATACGCTGCCGGGCATATCGCTACATTTTTCATGGTAAGGCTTGCGATCTGCTGGAACTTTTTCCGGTCGGTGTGCGGGAACTCGCGGCAGGCTTTCGGGCGCACGTCGTAGATCATGCAGTAATTTTCATTATCGAGGAACGTGCACGGAACGCTTTGCAGGATATAATCATTATCCTCATCGATGCGCAGGTATTTATCGATGAACTGCTGTGGCTTTTGCCGAAGGTGCTTTGCTATGCGCTCGATATCGGCCAGGGTAAACAGCGGCCCCGTGGTCTTGCAGCAATTGGCACAGCTCAGGCAATAGTCTTTTTTAAATTCCCTGTCGTGCAGGTCCTGCATTGTATAGTCGAGATTTTTGGGCGTTTTCTTTTTAAGCTTATCAAAAAACTTTTTATTCTCGTTATGCTTATCTTTGGCGAGCTTCGGCAGCTGTTTTAAAAAATCCTCCATTCCGCAGTCATTATCTTTCTGTGGCAAAAGTATAAAAAAATGAAAGACCTTTTCGGGAAAGCGATATTAGACTACCAAACCGGCAATGCCCCGGAAGACCTTGTTACCGAAACTTCTATTTCTGAAGAGGATGAAATGAGCGTAGCCTACCTTTTCAGGAGTTATAAGGAAATGCCGAAAATTGAGAAGAAAGCGCTTTCACTGGCAAAAGGCCGTGTGCTCGATGTGGGATGCGGAGCCGGAAGCCACAGCCTGTACCTGCAAAATGAAAAAAAGCTTAGCGTAATGGCTATCGACATTTCCAAGAAAGCGATCGAAGCATGTACATTGCGCGGGATAAGCAACGCCATTTGTATTGATGTCCTTGAACTGGAAAATGAAAAGTTTGACACTGTTATTTTACTGATGAACGGCACCGGAATATTCGGGAAGCTGAAAAATATTTCCGACTATCTCCAAAAGCTGAAATCACTGCTCAATGAAGGTGGGCAAATCCTGATCGATTCTTCCGATATCATCTATATGTTCGATGAAGATGAGGACGGCGGTAAATGGATCCCTTCGGATACCGAATATTACGGCGAAGTGACTTTTACTATAAAATATAAAGGCGAAACCGAAGAACCTTTTGATTGGCTCTACCTTGATTATAACACTTTACAGAATGCAGCGCATGCCAACGGGCTGGGTTGCGAGTTGGTTATGGAAGGAGAGCATTTTGATTATTTGGCACGGCTAACGATAGGTAAATAAAAACCCGAAACAGTGTCCGGGTTGTGTTTTATCACTAAAATATCTTTATGGTATGTTCAAATATTTATGTGTTTGCAGCGAAACCCTCCATTTTGGGTTTGCCATTACATAGTCTACAATGAGCGGGGTCATTTCTTCTTTTTTGCTCCATTCCGGCTGTAGGAACAGTATCGCGTTGCCGTTCACTTTGGCAGCCTGCTCTTCGGCAAAAATAAAGTCGTGCCTGTTGTGTATGATGACTTTTAACTCGTGGGCATGGGCATAAACGGTATAAGTAGGCAGCTTGGTCTTTTTTGGCGAAAGGCATATCCAGTCCCACGTCCCTGAAAGAGAGTAAGCCCCAGATGTTTCAATGTGGGTCTTCATGCCTTCGGCTTTTAGCTTTGATGTTAGTGGCCCCATATCCCAGGTTAGCGGTTCGCCGCCGGTTATTACAATTGTTTTGGCATATTGCTTTGCATTGGCAACAATGGTGTCGGTGCTTGTAGGTGGATGAAGCGCTGCATTCCAGCTTTCCTTTACATCGCACCAATGGCAGCCTACATCGCAGCCACCCACACGTATAAAATAGGCAGCAGTACCTGTATGGTACCCTTCGCCTTGTATGGTATAAAATTCCTCCATTAAGGGCAGCATTTCGCCCTTCTCAACTTCCATCTGTATTTCCTTGTTCAGCATCGTATTCAAAAATAGGGTGCAAAGATACACATTATCAGCTGTATTATGTACAATAAAAAAACCGCCCGATAATTCGGACGGTTAATTCATTTAGGTATTACATTATTTCTTAAGCCTTGTCAATTCTCCTTTAACGTAATCATCGTTCGGGTTTATCGCAAGCGCTTTCGTAAAGTAGTCGATAGCTTTCGCCTTATCTTTAACCGCGTAGTAGGCACCGGCATTAGAATAAGCTTCCACCATATTTTTCTTTACTGCATCTTTAGATGTTTCTGTTTCGCCTTTTTCGGTGACTACCCTAAGGTATTCGTCATACGCCCTGGCCATTTCGGCATACGACTCATCGGTAGCGATCCTTTGGTTTATCCTCGCCTTGAAAAGGTAGGCATCCTGTGAGGTAGCCGAAAGCTCGATAACCTTAGCCATAGCTGCATCGCCCTTTTTAAGCTGCTCAATATTCTGTTTTTTAGCTTCGTCCGATTTGTTCAGGTGATCGTAGTATATGGCATAACCTAAATAGAAATTGTCATAAAACAGGTTCTTGTTGGCTGGGTTAGCTGCGGCAATCTCAAACACTACCGATGCCGGAGCATATAGTTTTTGGGAGAATAGCTTCTTACCTATCTCGTTAAACTCATTGGTAAGGTTGATGTCCATTTCAGCTGCTTTTTTGATATCGGCGATCGCCTCATCAAATACAACCTGGTCTGTAATAACGGCGTTGTTTTCGGCATCTTTGCCTACAGTAGTTGCCAGTTTTGCAAGGCCAAGGTACAGGTAATCCCTACCAATAACCCTTTTAGGATCTACCTTGGCAAGGAAGTCTTTCATTGCTGTAAGGCTTCCTGCATAGTTGCCGTTCTCATAGGCCGCGTAAGCAAGGTAGCGCAAGATCTTTGGGTTAACCTTATCCAGCTGCTGCATTGCCTGTGCTTCGGCTTCAAGGGCTTTCCAGTCGCGGGTAAGTACCAGGAAGTCGGCATGCCTCATCCTTGAATTAAGCGAATAATCGGTAAGCGACATGTATTTTTCATAGTAGCCAAGCGCTTTCTTGATGTACTCCGCATATTTACCGCCTTCGGTATTTGCCCACAGGTAGTAGGTTTCGGCAAGTTCCCTGTAAACCGGGCCGTAGTTCGGATTCGCAGCAATAACCGCGTCAAACTCTTTTATTGCTTCCGGGAACGCCGCCCTTGTGTTTTTAGTAATAACACCAAGCTGCAGTTTTGCCCTTAGAAGGCCACTGTCGAGCGTACCAGCTGTACGGTAAGCAGGGTAGGCATTATTCTGGTCGCGGTCGCCATAGTAAGCATCGCCAAGGCTAAGATAGGCCTGCGCCGATTTAGAATCTTTGGCAACAGCCCTGTTCAGAACCGCAATCGCTTTTTTATAATCCGGCTTTTCAGAAGTAATGTAAGCGCGTCCAATATAAATCAGCTGCTCTACATCTTTCTTCCTAAGGTCTTTTTCTACTGCGTCAAACTTTGCCTGCGCAGCGGCAGCATTGCCGTTGTCCAGGTCTATGTGGCCAAGGCCAATGGTATTATATTCGGGATTGTTTTTTACGGCTTTACCTTTATTGAAATAGATAGCAGCAGAATCCTGCTCGCTTTGCTTCATGTAAACTTCTCCCAAAAGGAAATAGTTTTTTCCGTCATCTGGTGTAGAATTTATAAGCGATTTCAAAATGGTTTTTGCTTTTTGGTATTGCTCTGCATCAATGGCTTTTTTGGCTTCATTGACATCCTGTGCAGTAGCCACACCAAAAAACAACAATGATAAACCGAGGAATTTAAATTTTTTCATCTTGGTCATTTTAATTTCTCCTTTATAAATATTTAGTAATTTCATAATTATTGCACTTCAACTTCCCTTGTAGGAATGGTTACAGGCAGCAGCCCCGACTTTAAAATGATGCGCTGCCCTTCGGGTGCACTTATGTAAGTTGCAAAACCCATGCCTAAGCCTTTTTTGCCCTGATAATTTAACACGTAGAGCTTTCTTGTAAGTGGGTATGAACCCGTAGCTATATTGCTTTGCGAAGGCTTATAATATTCTTTTTCGCCTTTGTCAATTTTAACATTATCCAGTGCGAGTATTCTTATGTCTTCCACATATTTCAACAATGCCGGCGGCGGCTGCACCAACCAGTTTACGCCTACAATCCCTATCGATCCCGGGTTGTCATGTACAAATTTAATCACTTCTTCATTAGATTTCAAAGCATAGACATTTGAAGTTGGCATTGATTTAACACCTGCCAGTCTCATAAGCTCTTTTACCGTACTTGAATTCGGATTGTCAAAAACCAGCTTTGGCACCTTTACAGAAGGCTTACCCTGCAAAACGCTGTATACCTCCCGGAGATTGAGTATGGTATCCGTAGCTTTTGAATTCGTTATGAGGGCAATCGCATCAACTGCGAATTCGGTTATGCGTGGCGTGATATTTTTGCGCCTGAAATGCGCTTCTTCCTCTGCGGTTAATTTTCTTGGCATTACTGCTATTTTGCAGGTATCCCTTTGAAGCTCCTGTAATATTTCATTTTCGGTAAGATTTACCTGGTGTATATGTGCCTGGTCATAAACATTGTGGAAAACGGCAAGCACATCCTCAACTATTGGCTGCACCGTATTATCTACCAGTATAGTAGCCTTACCATAAGTTAGCGACTCACCTTCGAAACCTTCCTTGCCGTTCCCTTTTTTACACGCAAACACCAAAGTGGCAATTATGACACCGGTAAAAATTATCCCTGATGTATATTTCAATTTACGATTTCTATTCATGTCAGAAAAGTTATTAAATTCAAAAGTACAGATACAGGCCTATGTTTTTTTTTTTTGTAGTACTTTGTTTCTTTTTTGCGGCCACTTTTGTTACTTTTGGCTTAGCTTCTGGTTTGACCGGTTCGATCACTTCAACTTCTTCTTTAACTTCCTCTTTTAATTTGTGGGTACCGGTTATGTTGATGGCAATTGGAAGGGTATAGTTTGTACGCACTGCTTTTCCATTCTGCATGCCGGGACTCCATTTTTCACAAAGCTTCAGTACCCTTACGGCTTCATACCCTAAACCGTAGCCCGGATCGCGTAAGGCTTTTATACCAGTAAGGCTCCCGTCTTTTTCTACAACAAACGTTACATAAATTTTTGCTGAAATATCTTCTTCATTATCAAGATCAGGAACACGGAAACTCCTGGATACATATTGGTAAAATGCCTGCATGCCACCCGGGTATTCCGGCCGTACCTGTAAGCCGGCGGAATTATAGACCTCATTATCATCAGGGGCAGTGGTCTCTTGTGCCATCGCGGTGATACCAACGAGCAAAAGCAGGAATAAAATTTTTTTCATACCAGAATTGTACAGGGAATATATTGGAAATGTTTCCTTATTCATCATTGCTTTTATTCTTTTGAATAAGCCTGATGAACCTCAGGAAAGAGTAGCCTATCAGGAGCACCCCAAGGGCTATCCTCCTGTTATGGCTTAATGATAGCGGCAGCTCGTCCCAAAAGATGATCATCATCCCTAAGACAAAATACAAAAGGAAAAACACTATTCCCAAAACGAACAGAAATCGCTGTTGTAGCGATTTCTGTTTTTCATTTTGAGATCTTCTACTTGAAAACATCTCTTATTTCCTATGATTTTATATTAATGGTAATAGGCAGGTTATAAGATGCCCTTACCGGTTTCCCGTTCTGGATACCCGGCTCCCATTTCTTTTTCATCGATTTAAGTACGCGCTCTGCTTCTTTACCAAGGTTGAAGCCAGGGTCCCTAAGTATTTTTATCTGTGTCATAGAGCCATCTTTCTCCACAACAAACGATACATATATCTTAGCTACCATATTCTGATCAATCTCAGGTATCCTGAAGTTGTTGTTTACATACTTGTAGAAAGCATCCATACCGCCAGGGTAAGCCGGCTGTACCTGCAATCCCGCAGAATTGTATATACCATTGTCCTCTGCAGGCTCAACACCTTTGTTAAGGTCTCCTGAAGGCTTATCAATATTAATATCCCCTTCCGGGCTTGCTTCTGCATTTTTGTCGCTTGGATCGGCATCCTTAAAGTCTTTGGTATCCGGAATCTCGTCAGGAACTTCTTCCTTCTTTGCGGCTTCAAGCGGCTTGAACTTAATTTCTTCAACTATAGACTTTGGCGCCTGCAACTGCTGCACTTTAGGAGGCTCCGGCGGAAGGATTTCCTCCGGCGGTGGCGGAAGGTCGGTAACCTCGACCAGCTTCACATCTTCCTTTTGCTCTTCTTTCATCATACCGCCGATAAGGCCCGGAAGATGATAAGAAAGAATAAGCCCCACGAAGAGAACGATACCGATACCCAAAGCTATTGAGGTCGTTACAGGGCTTTCGGACCTTAGTTTGTAAGCGCCGTATTTTTTGTTACGGCCTTCAAACACCATGTCGATCCAGTCTTGCTTAAATATACCTATTTTTGACATAATTTTTTGTTTTTTGTTGACCGTCAGATTATTCGTATGATTGTGACTGTTTTAATAAGTCAAGCTCGCCCGGGGTCATGTCGCCGATAGCAAAAAGCTGCGGCTTGGTTATTGCCATTTCATCCAGTATATCTACAAGGTTTTTGTAGCTTGCCTTATCGCTTGCCTTAATGTTTACCACAAGGCCTTCTTTTGGCCTACCTTCCTGGACTGCATACTGTTTGCCCAATTTTACATTTTTCAACAGGTCTTTCCTGATACCGTCTTTTCCGAATGAAGCCTGTGTAGGAGGTATCGTCGGGGCATCAAATTTACCCATATACCAGGTTATCCTGTTCTTGCTTCCAATAAGGATGGTCATCATCCTTTCTTCAGGGATTTTCTGGTTTCTATTCGGGTCATTCGGTTGATCTGTTTTATCAGGCATCGGTAGCGGCATGGCCTGCGGCTTAGAAAGCGTCGTCGTAAGCATGAAGAACGTTATCAAAAGGAACGCAAGGTCAACCATCGCCGTAAGGTCAACCCCCGGATTGGATTTCTTGCTTCTTACCTTTTTGCCCTTGCCACCGTCGCCGCCAGTATTTAATTCTGCCATTTTATATTATCTTTTTGTAATATTAAAAATCTTCGTTTCGTAAACCTGTCACAAGGTAGAACTTGTTCTTCTTTTGATCCTGCAGTATATCCATTACCGTTTTGATAGTTGGATATTCCTCCTTGGCATCACCTTTTATAGCGATCTGGAGGTCACCTTTTACTTTGAAGTCCTCAGCGTTTATCTCGCCGGCATCAAATTTATCGCTATAGATCTGCCTTTGGACTTCCCTTGCATTTTTTACCCAGTCAAAAAGCTGGTTTTTTGCATTTTTGTTGATGGTATCATAAGGGATACCTCCCTGAACACCCTTCTTAACCCTGTCTGCAGGAGATGTTTTCAAAAGCGATTTTAACTCGGTGATCTTTACACCAAAACCTTCCATCTTCTCAAATTCAGCATATTCATCAGCAGTAAACTGAACATTATACTTAGTTGCCATGCGCTCCAGCGTCCCTTTCCTGATTTCCCTCGGCATAAGGAAGAACACCTGCTTTTGCCCAACAGTAATTGTAGCAACTCCCTCTTCAGGCAGTTTTTCGATCACTGTAGACTGGGGCGTATCTACCGGCTTGGGCTCAGGCTGTTTTGCGGTAGCAGTCATAATAAAGAATGAAAGCAAAAGGAATGCCACGTCGCACATTGCGGTCATGTCTATCCTGGTGCTCTTCTTTGATATCTTAACTTTAGCCATTATAGTTTTTATTAGCTTATGAAGGCCTGAAAGTGCATGCAGGCACACACTTTCAAACCAAATATTTTATCCTACTCTTAATTAGTTGTTTGCACGTGCCCTGAACCTCCTGTAGGTTTGGGTGATTGCAAAACCTGCCTCATCAATAGAGTAAGTAAGCTTGTCAATTTTAGATGTGAACGCGTTGTAAGCGATGATCGCTATTGTAGATGTTGAGATACCTGTTGCAGTGTTGATAAGCGCCTCAGAGATACCGCTCGCAAGCTGTGCTGAGTCAGGAGTTGTACCGGCACCAAGAGCAGAGAACGCCTTGATCATACCTGTTACCGTTCCAAGAAGTCCCATTAGCGTACCAATAGATACAAGGGTAGAGATGATTACAAGGTTTTTCTCAAGCATTGGCATTTCAAGAGACGTTGCCTCTTCTATTTCCTGCTGGATAGCCGCTTCAGCCCTTTCGCTGTCAAAGCCTTCCCTCTTAACTTCTTCATATTTCAACAGGCCTGCCTTTATAACGTTAGCCACAGTTCCCTGCTGCTTGTCGCACTCAGCCATAGCTTCGTTGATGTTGCCTGCAGCGATCTGCCCCTGTACTTTCCTTACAAAAGTCTCAACATTTCCTTTACCTGCTGCTTTGCTTATTACGAATAGCCTCTCGATTGAAAAAACAATTGTCATTAGCAAAAGCCCCATAAGCACCGGTACAACATATCCTCCTTTGTAAACCATTGCAAGGTAGTTTCCTGCTATCGGCTCACCTTCAGGATTGTTATCCTGGAAGTTTGACGGGTGTCCCATGATGAATTTCCAAACAAGTGCTCCAACTATCAAACAAAGCACGATAGTTAATGCTGCGAATACGTTAGATCCCGTTGAAGAACCCGATTTTTCAACCTTTTGAATAGATGCGTTTGCCATTTCTTTTAAAAATTTAGTTTTCTGATTTTTTAATAATAGTTTCTTATTGTTAAAACTTTCTTTGTATAAGACTGGCAAATTTATAGTATTAGAATAGAAAAAAAAACAAAATGATTTTTTTTCTCAATTCTTAACAGTAATTTATTACAATAATAAACTTAGCAAAACGGCCAGTTTAATTACTTTGCTTATACAATATTTATTTTAAACCCTTCAAAACGATTATTCATTAAAAATTACTTAGAATTAATATAGATAACATATAAATAACACAAATCGAAACTATTTATTGTGCAGGCATCCTATTTTAATTTGAAGTATTGCCATTTATGAGTAAATTCACATTTTAAATATCCACACATTCAAATATTGTAATATTAATATTACAATATAATAGTTTTAAAACGTTTTAGCTTAGCAACTGACTTATATTATGAAGGGATTTTTTACTGTAGGACTCCTGATTCTGTCGAATATTTTTATGACACTGGCCTGGTATGGTCACCTGAAATTTAAAGAACTCAAATGGTTTGAGAACCTCGGGCTGATAGCTGTCATATTAATAAGCTGGGGACTGGCCCTTTTTGAGTATTTCTTCCAGGTACCTGCCAATAAAATCGGCTACAAGGAAAATGGCGGGCCGTTTACGTTATTGCAGCTGAAAGTGATACAGGAAGTAATAACGCTCGTGGTATTCACGGTGTTTATGCTCCTGTTTTTTAAAGGAGAGACCTTTCGGTGGAACCACGCAGTGGGTTTCGTATTTTTGATACTTGCCGTTTATTTTATCTTTAAAAAATGAAAAATTACATTTTACAGGACACTCCGTTTGTAGTACCCACAACAGATGGAAAACTGATCGAAGAGCATTTCGGGCAGGCAACGGATGGAAATTCCGGTATATCTATTGCGCATATGGTAGCGCCACCGGGATGGAGCGAGCCTTTCCAGACACCCGAATTTGATGAGTACACCTATATTATAAAGGGAAGGAAACAGTTTATAATCGATGGTGAAACAGTCGTGCTTAATGCGGGTCAATCGATAAAAATAAACCGGAATGTACGCGTGCAGTATTCCAACCCGTTTGGGGATGAATGCGAGTACATTTCTGTTTGCACGCCTGCATTTTCTATTGAAAAAGTAAACCGCGAAGAATAATTATTTTTGGAGTAGTTCCAGCATTTTGGCTTCAACTTCGGGAGAATCCCACCTTTCAAAAATACCTTCTGTTGCCATTACCTCATCCATAATAGCTTTTTGGTGGTCACCCAAAGCCAGCGCCTCCGAATACGGACGGAAGCTGAAAGTAACCCTGCTGTACAGCGGCAGCCATTTGTCAGGATATTTTTCGGAGAAGCGTTTTTCTATCTTTTTTCGCAGAAGAAACGAAGCGTCGGCAGTATCCGAGCTCATTTCCATAAAATTGCGGTAGGATAGCTCAGCTATGGCATCAGCATTCGGCTTGCGGCTTTTCTGGTATTCTTCAAAAATGGTTTTCCAGTCATCGCCATATTGTCCCATAAGCTGGTTTAGGATTGTAATATCTTCAAACCCGGCATTCATCCCGTGGCCGTAAAAAGGCACTATCGCGTGGCAGGCATCCCCTATCAGGGCCACCTTATCCTCGTACGTCCATGGATAGCACTTCATGGTAACAAGCGAACTTGTAGGGTTTTTGAAGAAATCCTCTACCAGGTTTGGTATTACATCCGTAGTCGATGGAAAATATTTAGCAAAGAAAGCTTCCAGCGTTTCCTTGTCTTTTAACGCTTCGAAAGAATGCTCGCCTTCAAAGGGCATAAACAAGGTGCAGGTAAAACTGCCGTCCAGGTTAGGCATCGCGATAAGCATAAAATCACGCCTTGGCCAAATATGGAAGGAGTTTTTATCAAGCTTGTGCGAACCGTCGGGGTTTGCAGGTATATTGAGTTCTTTGTAGCCTGTATTGAGGAATTCCTGTGAGTAGTTGAACATATTTTGCCTCTGCATCCTGTGGCGCACCCTTGAGAAAGCACCATCAGCTCCAAAGACCATATCGTATTTGCGGTCGTCCCATGTACCCTGCTCAGTTTCGCCGGTATGCAGGGTTGCCGTAGCCATAGTTACATCCCAAACACGGGTATTGAAGAAGAACTCGGCACCTTCGGCTTCAGCGAGGCTTACCATCTTGCGGTTGAGCACTCCTCTCGAGATTGAATAAATATTCTCGCCATCCTTGCCATAATACAGGTAGTTGAGCGGCTGCCCTACAGTATGTATGGCTCTTTTATCCATCGGCATTGCTATTTCGCGTATCTGGTCGCCAAGGCCTACCTCATCGAGCGCACGCCAGCCGCGGTGCGACATGGCAAGGTTGATAGAGCGCCCTGAGAACTTTATGGTCCTGATATCCGGGCTGCGGTCATAAACATGAACGGTGTGGCCTGCCCTCTTGAGGTATATGGCCAGCAGTGAACCCACCAGGCCTGAACCGACAATAGCAATTTTTAAAGGAGTCTGCATGCAAAATATTCTAAAACAGGACAAAAGTAGGTAATAAATAAACAGGCAAAATGATTTTCGTTATTTATTTAAAGGAGCTGTCTAATTAAGAAAACTTTGGCTATTAAAGGATTCTTAATTAATTAACATACCTCTCCGTAAAGAAGTAATTTTAACTCACTAACTATTTAAAATATTACAATTATGAGAGATTTAATCTGGTTGATCGTAGTGATCCTAATTATAGGATGGCTTGTAGGATTTTTTGGTTTTTACGAATCTGTAGGAAGCCTTATCCACATTTTATTAGTATTGGCAATTATCGGTATCCTTTACAGGCTTGCTACAGGCAGGAGGCCATAAATACCGTCAATAACTTATGTAACGTACAGAATAAAATCCCTCCTCGTGAGGGATTTTGCTATTTTGGGAGCGTTTGGCGACGTACAGCACTGCCCCTCTAAAGGGAAGAAGATAATTCCGGCTAAGAGCCTGATGAACTTAAAACCTCAAAACTGCGGTAACCCCCACCTGCTCGCCATTATAAAAAGGCGCCGCAAGCGCTGAAAACTTCTTTTCTTCCTTCGTGCCGAAAAGCTGCTCCTGCATCCAAGGGTATATCCAATAGGCGATCTTGGTGCTCAATATCCCAATCCCGGCTCCGGCAGCTACATCGGTAAGCCAGTGCCTGTCGTTGTATATGCGCAGCAGGCCGGTACCGGTAGCAACTACATAGCCGGCAACACCATACCAAACCGAAACATCCTTATACTCCTGCCATAAAAATTCGGCTCCGGCAAAAGCGGTTGCAGTATGTCCGGACGGAAAGGAATTGTTGGTGCTGCCATCAGGGCGCTCTTCTGCCGACAGTGATTTGAGCCCCATTACTGAGCCGCACATGATCAGCTGGGATGTTGCTAATATGATCGTACGGTCGCGAAAATTGTGCTTCCCTTTGATCCCCATCAGGTTGAGTGCATATACCGAAGCTGCGGGCACATACCTTGAATAATCGTCAATATTGGTACGTTGCCCCCTGCTGCCGTTTACCCCCACCCTCACTTTGCTGTTGATGTTCCTGAGCTCGTCACTGCCGAGACCAATAGCGCCATAACCTACCAAAACGGCAGGTACCATCAGTTTCCGGTAAACGGAGGATTCTTTTGTGATTTTTGTCTGGTTGACAAGGGTATCGTGGCCGATTATAATCTTTTCCTGCGCATGGAGGCATGCCACGCTGCACATGGAAAGCCAGAAGGTGATGTTTTTCTTCATTCAGGTCCTTTGCATCGTCAATAGGAGAATGATAACGCAATGATTATGCCCAAAGTATATCGGCCCTGATTTTTAACAGATTGCACATAATGACTAGATAAGCAACCTTTATCAGCAACATATTACAAATGTGGAAATTTTATAAAAAAGTGTGGAAATTCCACACATTCTGCCTTGTGTTTCATTTTTTAATTCACTGTATTACAGCAACATAAAGTTAAGGCATAATGATTGCCTATTATCTGGCATAACTAATAATGTTGCACTATGAAAAACGGAATAATTACAACCAACCCATTATACAACGTAAATAATAGTGGAAGCATAGCCGGTAGTACAATAACCAGCTTTGTTCCCGATATCAATTCCAACATACCCCAAAAGAATATTTCTTTAAGTGCCGGTGAAAACAAAACCGTGAAATCACGCATTATGGGACGCATGGTGCTCATAGGTACTTTTGTACTTATGGCATTCTCGGCTTTCCTTATGTATGAGCTTGCGGCTGATTTTTCGCAATTCAATGCCGACAGGATCAATTCTTCATGGGGATTCCCTTTTCTTATCGTTGCTTCTGCGCTGCTGTTATTCAAGCTTGGATTTTTCCTATATAGCGTAGTGCTGTACTTCCGATACAAATCGATTAAGTCGGTTTCGGATGAGTTGCTGCCCACCTGTACTGTTATTGTACCGGCTTACAACGAAGGCAAACTGGTATACGATACGCTGATGAGCCTGGCGGGAAGCCTTTACCCTGAAGAAAAAATGCAGCTGCTGGCTATAGACGATGGCAGCAAGGATTATACCTGGTACTGGATGCAAAAAGCAAAAAAAGTGCTTGGTGACCGCGTGGACATTTTCCAGCAACCTGAAAATAAAGGCAAACGACATGCGCTGTACCGCGGATTTAACCTGGGTACGGGAGAGATATTCGTAACTGTAGACAGTGACTCTGTGGTAAAGCCCGACACGCTGCGCAACCTGGTGAGCCCGTTTGTAACCAATCCTGACTGCGGGGCTGTGGCAGGTAACGTAAAAGTGCTTAATAACGGCAATGCCATCTTGCCAAAAATGCTGAATGTTAGTTTTGCCCTTAGTTTTGAGTTTGTGCGCTCTGCAGAGAGCATGCTCGGTTCGGTGATGTGTACACCCGGTGCTTTATCGGCTTACAGGAGCGATGCCGTATTTGCATGCCTTCCGGAATGGATCAACCAGACGTTTATGGGGCAGCCGTCGGACATTGGTGAAGACCGCGCCATGACAAACATGATATTAAAACAAGGCTATAAAGTACTGTTCCAGAGAAATGCCCATGTGCTGACCAATGTACCCGAGAAATACAGCGGGCTGTATAAAATGTTCATCCGCTGGGACAGGAGCAATGTGCGTGAGAACATCATGATGGGAAAATTTGTGTTCAAAAATTTCAGGGAAGGATCGAAAATTGGGACCAGGCTATTATTCCTTAACCAATCATTAAGGCTTATCATGACCTACCCGTTCCTGCTGTTCATGTTGTTTTTTATTGCCATACACCCAATATTATTCTTAAGCTCAACAATATTCGGCATATTGGTATTTTCCAGCTTCCCGGTATTGTTTTATGCAAAAAGGCACACTATTGCCGAATCGGTTTGGGCCTATTCGTACAGCATACTATACACTTTCGCGCTGTTCTGGATTACACCGTACGCCATAGCGACCGCCCACAAAAGGGGCTGGCTGACACGCGACCTGGCTTAGAAAATTTCATAAAAAAGGTAGTGCTTTTAGGTGCCGCATCTTGTAAAGGTGCGGCATTTTTTTTATAAAATATGTTCAACTACTTTTTTGCCAGTATACTTTCCGCAACATTTTTCCCGCTGGTCAATGCGGCTTCCACTGTTCCCATCGCAGGGCCGTCGTAGAGGTATTCCCCGGCAAAATAAATAGTAGTTGCAACAGGCTTCAGTAGCACTTTGCGGGCTTCAGGGCTTTTCACTTTGTCGTAAGCGTAGGATCCGCGGGTAAAGGGTTCGGCAGTCCAGTTGGCCACATGCCAAGCAATAAGCTTGTTTTGCAGTTGCTCCTGCCCTGTTTTGAATATATTCGCTAACGATGCTATCGCCATCTGTAAGATTGCCTCGTCGGATGTACCTTTTTCGGCGAAAGCAGGCGGGCCACCCAGCCATCCGGTAAGCAGCGGACTGTGGGCAGGCGATTGTGTCCAATACGTTGGGATGGCCTCATCGGAAAATAAAAAGCCCATGTTGGAAAGGTTGGCACAAATGGTTTCTTTTTCCCAAAATATTTCGTCAAACTCCAGCAATATTTTTATTACCGACCCAAATCCCATATTATGTATGGCCTGCTTTTGCTGTTCAATCGGGGGATTGAATGTTATCGCACCCTCTGCATTATCCGGTGCCTGCAACACACCGAGCGGCAGGGCGACAATAACTTTACCCGCTTCATAAATAGTGCCATTGGCAGCCATAACCTGCACGGCATTAGCTTTCCATCTCACCTCCCGTGCTGTTGTATTAGTATGGATTTCATTACCGGCATTTCGGCATTCATTAGCAAGATAATTTATCATCTTGCCATAGCCGCCATCGACACGGTGTTGGGCATCCTCATCTTCATGGTTCCATTCGTTGCGCAGTGCAAAAGCGCTCGCATCCCGGAAATCGGCAGTATCGTAGCCTGCTACGTAATTTTCTATCTGGCTGCGCATTTTATCATATCGGGCTCCTGAAAAATTATGCTCCAGAAAATCTAGCAGTGGCATATCGCTTTGCAATTTATTCAGCTTTTCCAGAAATCCGTCCCAGCCTTCTACAAATTCTTCGCTCTGCTTAAAGGTGCCATTGTGACTTTGCCACATTTCAAAACCCACATCACAAGCGTCAATACCGGCTTCTTTAAGCAGGTTCAGGGTAACAGGCAAGTCGCCATGAACGAATTCAGCTCCCAGTTCTGTTGGGCCTGAAAAGTTTTCTTTTACGGTATTAATGCGACCGCCGATACGGTTCCTGGCTTCGAGCACCGTTACTGTTTTTCCCGCTTTCGCCAAAGTATACGCAGTCATAAGGCCCGATGCGCCTGCGCCTATAATGATGACATCTGTTTTTTTCATTTTTTGCAATTGACAGAAGCAAGATAGCAATTTTGCAGGATTATAAATGAAACTTAATTAACCACATAGAGACATAGGTTCCATAGCAATTTATTATTATTGCTGAAGGAAACATATTTACACATAGTGAAGCGTAGCTTCACTATGTGTCGCTTAATTGAGTTTTACAGTTTCTTTCTAAAAGCTATGTGCCTATGTGGTTAAATCTTGATTTCTTAAATTTAGGCAGTTACTCAGATAAATTCAGATTTC
Source organism: Flavobacterium album (assembly GCF_003096035.1). Taxonomy (NCBI): domain Bacteria; kingdom Pseudomonadati; phylum Bacteroidota; class Flavobacteriia; order Flavobacteriales; family Flavobacteriaceae; genus Flavobacterium; species Flavobacterium album. The sequence continues at coordinate 406,768 of NZ_CP029186.1, forward strand.
CTTCAAAATTGAATTACTAAATTGCAGTATGAAAATTTTAGTAATAGAGGACGAGAAGGAAATTGCCTCCAGCATTAAAGAGTATTTTAAGCCTAACGGCGTGCAATGCGAGCTGGTGGGAAATTATAAAGACGCGCTCGACAAAATCAGCATGTATGATTATGACTGCATACTGCTGGACCTGATGCTTCCCGATGGTGACGGCTTTGACCTGCTGCGCGAGCTGAAGCGCCGGAACAAAACCGAAGGCGTGATTATCATTTCGGCAAAAGAAAACCTTGATACGCGCATAGAAGGCTTCAACCTCGGTGCAGATGATTACCTCACAAAGCCCTTCCACTTATCGGAGCTGCTGGTAAGGATACAGGCGCTTATCAGGCGCAAGAATTTTAAGGGCAATAACAATGTTATTTTTAATGAGATAACAATAGACATTTTTTCCAAGACCGTTACCGTAAATAACACTAAATTAGACATCACAAAAAAAGAGATCGACCTGCTGCTGTACCTCATCGGCAATGAGAACAAAGTGCTGTCTAAAAGCGCGATTGCAGAGCATCTTTCGGGCGACATGGCCGATATGCTGGATAACCATGACTTTGTGTACGCCCACATAAAGAACCTAAAGAAAAAGCTAAGTGCGGCGGGTGGCGGAGATTATATAAAAACGGTTTACGGACTCGGATATAAATGGCAGGATGACTAAAAAGTTATTAAATAAAACCACCGGCAGCTTCCTTGCCTTCTCTGTACTTATATTGGTAATAGCGGCACCGGTATTTTATTTTATTAGCGAGGTGCTGTATATTTATGAAACCGATGAGGTGCTGCTTTTCCATAAAGGGGACTTTGTGAAAGACAGCCGCAATTTTTCTGAGGATGACATTGCCGCATGGAATAAATACAACCGCGATGTACTGATCGTACCCGACATGGGTGTTACAAAAGATTCTATTTTCGGGAAGTCATTGTTCGATTCTATCTCCGGGGAAAAAGAGCCTTTCCGCCTGCTTTATGCTCCTGTCGAGATCAATGGTAAGCAGTTCACTTACATTGAGAAAAGCAACCTGGTGGAAATGGAAGGGATGGTTATTAGTATTGCCGTTATGTTCCTGGTTATTATTATAATCCTGCTGATAGGTATCATCCTGCTTTCTAACCGACTGGCTAAAAGAATATGGTCGCCTTTTTATAACACATTGCAACAGATACAGGATTTTGAGATCGACAAAAATAATCCTCCCCATTTTATTGATAACGACATCGATGAATTTTCCCGCCTGAACAATAGCCTGGACCGCCTCATCGAAAAAAACACCGCCATTTACAAAAGCCAGCGGGAATTTGTAGAGAATGCCGCCCACGAATTGCAGACACCGCTTGCCCTTTTCCAGACCAAGCTGGACACGCTTTCGCAGTCGTCAGGGTTATCAGAGGAGCAATCGGGCCTGATAGGGTCCCTCAACAATGATGTGTCGCGAATGAACCGCCTGAACAAAAACTTATTGCTGCTTTCCAAGATCGACAATGACAGTTATTTCGAAAAGCATCCGGTGGTATTTAATGACTATATAGAGAAACACCTTGATTTCTTTATCGAACAGGCCGCCTCAAAATCGGTAGCCGTGGTCGTAAAGCTTTCCAAAAGGGCAGCCGTGAATACCAATCCTGTGCTGGCCGAAGTACTCATCAACAACCTGTTCCTGAATGCCATCAGGCACAATACCGACAACGGGAAGATTGTGATTACAACTACATCCCATTCTATCACTTTCTCCAACACTGGGCAGGATGTGCCTTTAAATGCAGAAAAGCTGTTCAACCGGTTCTCAAAAGCCGATTCTTCCACTAAAGGCAATGGCCTTGGCCTCGCCATTGTAAAAAAGATCATCGAGCTTAACCGATGGGATATCAGCTATAATTTTCACGAAGGCCTGCATAATTTTACTGTAAAATTTTAAAAATTCAGGTTTCCTACTAAATCGGTTCGCAGTTTTGCTTTATAATTAAATGCAAGACAGTGGTTACCAAATACCCTTTCAAAAAAATATTCCTTTGCCTGATATTGTTTTTTGCGGCAGCATCATTTTATGCCCAGACAAAAACTGTAACTATTTCCGGCACTATAGCCGATAGTGCTACTCAAAAAGGACTGCCTTATGCCAATGCGGTGGTAAAAAAAGACGAAGCACTGGTGGCAGGAACGGTAAGCAATGAAGAAGGATTGTTTACGCTTACCAATGTCACGCCGGGGAATTACACCCTTGAAATTACATCAATGGGTTACAAGCCTCATGCACAGGAACTGTATGTTGGCACGCTTTCGCAATTCCTGAATGTGGGCACTGTCGAACTGACCGAAGATGCCCAACTGCTCAACGAAGTAGTTATTGAGAAAGCCAACGATGCCATAAGCGACAGGATGGACAAAAAGTCCTTTGCTGTGAGCGACAATATTGCGCAAAGCGGGGGATCGGTATTGCAGGCGATACAAAACCTGCCGGGCGTAACTATCCAGGATGGCAAAGTACTGCTGCGTGGCAATGACAAAGTAATGCTGCTTGTTGATGGCAAACAGACCGCAATGACAGGCTTCAGTGGCCAGACCGGGCTGGATAACATACCTGCATCGGCGATTGAGCGGATCGAGATCATCAATAACCCGTCGGCTAAATATGATGCGAACGGCAATGCGGGCATCATCAATATTATTTACAAAAAGAATAAAGAGGAAGGGCTTAATGGCAAAGTCGGCCTGGGTTCCGGCTTTGGTGCGCTGTGGGAAAGGAAAGCCAACCTGCCCACCATACGGCCGCAATACCAAATGACCCCAAAAGTCAATCCTTCGTTGTCGCTGAATTACCGAAAAGAAAAATTAAACATCTATTTCCAGGGGGACTACCTGTATACGGAAACGCTTAATAAGAATGAATTTGTAACGCGGACCTATGATGACGGCACCGTAATCAACCAACAGACGAAACGGAACCGCAATACCCACTTCACCACTTTTAAAACAGGAGTGGACTGGAATTTTAATGAACGGAACAGCTTTACCCTGTCGGCCCTTTTCGGGAGCGAAAAGATCCTCGACCATGGCGATGAGCCGTTTTTTAATGCTGATTATTCGCAACGGCTAAGGCTGTGGCAATTCCTTGAGGATGAACTGAAGACTACGGTAATGGCTTCGGCGGGCTACCAGCACAAATTCAAAGACCCAGGGCATTTGCTGAATGCAGGCATCAATTATACCTTTCACAGGGAAAATGAAAAATATTTTTTCGACAACATCCTGCCTGATTATACCGGAAAGGATTCGTTCAAACTCCTTTCGGATGAAAGTGTTATCGATGTGAGTGTAGATTACATAAGGCCGCTAAGGTATGGCCGCCTTGAGACAGGGTTTAAATTCCGGAACCGTCTTATTCCTACCAACATGCATTTTTATCCGGGGCTCAACTCGCCACTGGATGCCAGTGCCGGAGGAAAGGCAATTTATGAAGAGGCGATCCCTGCGCTTTATGGCAACTATGTTTTTGAAAGCAGGAAAATAGAAGCGGAAGCCGGGCTCCGGATGGAATATTTCGACCTGGAATATGAAGTGAACCGCAACCACCCGGTTTATAAAAGCAGCGGCTACAGCTATTTCCAACCCTTCCCTAACCTCCGTTTTGCCTATAAAATCAATGACAACAATAAGTTGTCCCTTTTTTACAACCGCAGGGTAGACCGGCCAAACGAGGTGGATATCAGGATTTTCCCGAAGTATGACGATGCAGAGATCATCAAGGTGGGCAATCCGGGGCTGCGCCCGCAATTTACCAATTCGATAGAGTTGGGCTATAAGGCTACTATAGGCAAAGGCTACCTCTTTGCTTCACTATACCAAAAGTTTGTAGATGGCACCATTACACGGATAGCTACTACGGCACCAGGAAGTACACTGATATATAATGTTTTCCAGAACGCGGGAAAGAGTTCCAACACAGGAGCCGAGGTGGTCATTTCGCGTGAAGTGGCTTCATGGTATTCTTTTAACCTCAACCTCAACGCTTACCGGAATACAATAGATCCGTTTTCTGTAAACATCCTGTACCCTGTTCCGGTAATTGTTTCTAATGGGAGGCAGCAGATGACATCAGGGAACATCAAATTCAACAACACCTTTAATTTTGCGAAAACCTTTACCGGGCAGCTACAGGCGGCTTACCTTGCACCGGATATTGTGCCGCAGGGTAAGACAGGCCACCGGTTTTCGGTAGACATGGGGCTTAAAAAAATGATACAAAAAGGTAAAGGCGAACTGTTCCTGAATGCTACCGACCTGTTTAACATGCTTGTTATCAGAAAAGAAGTGCAGGGCAACGGTTTCCGCTATACGAGCAGGGATTATTATGAGACACAGGTAGTACGTTTTGGATACAGCTATAAGTTTTGATGCAAACCATTAATCGTTTAAATGAGTATTTTAACGAATACTTTAACAAATTCAAAATTAATTCAAAATTGAATTTGAAACTTGCATCTATAAATTAACCAATCTATGTTCAGGAAGATTCATTTACCGGGAAGGTTTGCACTGTTATTCAGCTTTATTGCCTGGTTCCTAATTGTATCGCAGCTGTTGCGCCTGTGCTTTTTTATATGGCAATATGATGAAGTTTCGTGGAACATCATCAACCTGCTGAGGACGTTGCTCACGGGGCTGATGTTTGACATAGGCGCTGTAACCTATATCTGCCTTCCGGCTATATTGTACTATGTGCTGCTGCCCAATCGCTGGATAGGTTTGTGGGCAGACAAGGCGCTGGTGTGGTTTTTTACGAGCCTTACCATCTTTATACTGGTATTTACCTTTTTTGCGGAGCTTACCTTTTGGGATGAATTCAAGACCCGTTTCAATTTCATAGCGGTAGATTACCTCATCTATACGCATGAGGTGGTAGCTAATATCAACCAATCGTACCCTCTGCCGTTGCTGGTAGGTGGTGTCACAATAATAACGGCTGCCATGCTTTTCCTTTTCTATAAAAGAAGGGCTTTCAGCAAAACCTTTACGCACCGCGCTTCGTTGGCGCAAAGGGCGGTACTGCTTGCAGGCGGGGTGATGATAGCCCTGGTATATACCGCATTTGTAACCAATAATAGCGCGGAGTGGTCGTCTAACCGCTATAACTCTGAAATATCCAAGAATGGCGTGTACGCCTTCTTTGCAGCCTTCAGGAATAACCAGATGAAATATAACGAGTTTTATACCTCGATAGATAATAATAAGGCCTTCACCATTGTACGGAGTAAGTTGGTTGGTTCTGAATCCGAATTTACAGGTGGAGGCTTCTCGATACACAGGACTATTACTGACAGCCTCCCATCAGGGGAAAAGAAAAATGTAGTCTTCATACTTGTAGAAAGTCTTAGTGGCAGCTTTATGAAAGAATTTGGCAACCAGGAACACATCACACCGTTCCTGGACAGCCTGGCGCAAAAAAGCGTGTTCTTTGAAAACCTGTATGCTACGGGCACACGCACCGTAAGAGGCATGGAAGCCGTAACACTCTGCATACCGCCAACACCGGGACAAAGCATCGTAAAAAGGCCGGAGAACGCCAACCTATATACAGTTAACAGCGTATTTAAGGCCAGGGGTTACGACAGCAATTTCTTTTATGGCGGTGATGGTTATTTTGACAACATGAACGCATATTTCGGGGGCAATGGCTTTACCATATACGACCGCGGCCGTGGTAGCGTACTGAGCGACAAGATAAAAACTACCCGCAACAACATTGACGACAACGAGGTTACTTTTGAAAACGCATGGGGAATATGCGATGAGGACATCTTCAACAAAATGCTTAAGGTGGCCGACCGGCAGTACAAAGACAAACTGCCGTTCTTTAATTTTGTAATGACAACTTCCAACCACAGGCCGTACAGCTATCCGGAAGGAAAGATAGACATCCCATCGGGCACGAGCCGCCAGGGTGCGGTAAAATATACCGACTATGCACTGAGGGACCTATTCCAAAAAGCAAAAACAAAGCCGTGGTATAAAAACACAGTGTTCGTTATAATTGCCGACCATTGCGCCAGCAGTGCAGGTAAAGACGAGATTGACGTGGCCAATTACCACATCCCGGCCTTTATTGTGAACCTGCCGGAAAGTGACAACAAAAAAATTGCACAACAATGCTCACAAATAGACTTGTTCCCTACCCTGTTCTCACTGATGCACTGGAATTATGAGTCTGATTTCTTTGGGAAAAATGTACTGGGCAGCAATTATGAAGAAAGGTCTTTGATGGGAACTTACAGGAAGCTCGTCCTGATGAAGCAGGAAAAAGTGATGGTATTGTCTGACCAGAAGAAACAGGCTTTTTACACCTGGAATAAAAAGGACAACAGCCTGAAACCGCTGCCTATGGATAGAAGCTTTCTGGACGAAGCGATATCATGGTACCAGACTGCCGACTATCTTTTCACGAATAAGCTTTTAAAGTAATGACTTACATCCACTTTATAGTGAACCCTATTTCGGGGAAAGGGACGCATGGCCTGACGGAAAGCTACATCAAAAGCTTTTTCCCTGAAGACAAATTCCGGATCGAGGTTTACCCTACGCAGCATAAAGGGCACGCTATAGAGCTCGCTAAGGCAGCAGTTATACTGAATGCCGACTATGTAGTGGCCTGTGGCGGCGATGGCACTATCAACGAAGTGGCTTCCTGCCTGATCAATACCAATGCAAAGCTTGGCATTATACCGGTAGGCTCGGGGAATGGGCTGGCATCTAACCTCCAGATACCTCGCGACTATAAAACCGCCATGGAAATCATCCGTGACGGAAAAACTTCGACTATTGATTCAGGTACTATAAACGGGCAATATTTTTTCAGCAATACAGGGCTCGGCATCGATGCCGCGATCATTCGAAATTATGAACACTCCGGTAAACGCACCCTGCTGTCTTATATAAAAGCATCCTTGCGTGCCAGCTTCAGCTACAAGCCTGCCATCACTTCTGTTTCCTATAATAACGGAACCTTTAAAGTAAAGCCTTTCCTGCTGTTCATTTCCAACTCTAATGAAATGGGCTACAATATGAGCCTTACACCCAAAGCAAGCCTTAGCGACGGCTGGCTGGACCTTGTCATTGTTCCCGAACTTTCCTTCTTCGGCAAACTGTTGCTGGGGTACTATGTGCTTCGCAATAAAGTTGAAAAATTCAAAAAAGCAAAACATGCCTTAGTGCGCGATGTAAACATCCAAATGCCTGAAAACATATTTACCGATGTACAGATAGACGGGGAATACCGTCAATTAAAAACCAACACTTTTACTATTGGGGTTTTGGAAAATGCTTTAAAAGTGCTTACCCGATAACCAGGGGCTATACTATTGAATATTGTTTAAATTCCAAAAAGGAAATATTTTAACCACATAGGCACATAGCTTAAAAAGTGAATACAAAACTTCATTAAAGTGACATAAAGCATGAAGCTTCGCTTCACTATGTGTAAATATGTTTTCTCGGCAATGTTAATCACTATGACACCTATGCCTCTATGTGGTTAAATTAAATTTTTAGAGACTTAATGAATTCAGAATAAATTCAGAATTAAACGATACTTTTACTTAAAATAAACTTAAAAACCCATCGGGCCATGCACTAACACTACGCTAATCCTTATTATATAGTTATGAAAAAGTTAGTGTTTTGGTGCTTTTTAAGCATTGCTTCTTTTCCTGCAACAGCACAGACAGTTACAGAGCAGGACAGTATTACGGTTGATACCGTGAGCAGGTATAAATTCCACTATAAACAATTACTTATCCCTGCGGCGCTCATTGGGTATGGGGTAATAGGGATTGAAAGCGACCAGCTTAAAACCTGGAACCTCCAGATACGTGATGAAGTGAAAGAAGACATTGATGAAAAAATTTCGATTGATGACTTTTCGCAGTGGGCTCCCGCAGTTTCGGTCTACGCACTGGATGCTTTCGGCGTAAAGGCAAAGCATAACTTTAAGGACAGGTCGGTGATATTGCTAACTTCCTATGCTATCATGTCGGGCACCGTTTTAGGTTTAAAATCACTTACCAAAATCGAAAGGCCGGATGGGAGTTCCAACAATTCTTTCCCATCAGGGCATACGGCAACAGCTTTTGCAGGGGCAGAGTTCTTATGGCAGGAATATAAGGATCAATCCGTTTGGTACGGTATAGCGGGATATGCGGTTGCTACGGGCACAGGGATATTCAGGATATACAACAACAGGCACTGGCTTACCGATGTGGCGGCCGGCGCAGGCATAGGTATACTGAGCACCAAGATCGCTTACTGGATAAACCCTATTGTAAAGCGTACACTATTCGGGTCGAAAGAAAGCAAATCAACTTCTGTTCTCGTCCCTTCGTATGACGGCAAGCAGGTAGGGTTATGTTTTGTACGGACTTTTTGACAGGCAGGCTGTGATTCCCAAATCAGAATTTAAGTATAACCGATTTTTTTCAAAAATGGAGAAAGGAACCTGATAGTTCCTTTCTCCATTTACTATTAGCAGAACACCGTGTTACTGCTTCGCTACAACATAATCCAGTTCCGTCACCCCGGAAGTGAATTGTTTAGTATTTACCAGGTCCAGCTTTATTTTGTCTTTTATGCCTGTAAACAACGGAATGCCTTCACCAAGGATGACCGGATTCACAAAGAGCCAGTAGCCATCTATCAATCCCAGCTGGATTAGCGAATGTGTCGCGGTCGGGCTTCCGAAAAGTAGGATATCGCTGCCCTCCTGTTCTCTTATGGCATTTATCTTATCGGCAATGTTGTCGCTTATGATGGTCGTGTTGGGCAGATTCGTGCCTTCGAGCGTTTTTGAAAGCACGACTTTGTGTACTTCGCTGTACCACTTCGAATGCACAATATCGTGCTTGCTTGCGGTAGGACTGTCGGCTGCGGTAGGCCAGTAGCTTTCCATCATATCAAAGGTCACCCGACCGTATAAGGCAGTATCACCCCCGCCTATACGCTTTTCGACATGGTCAAATATCTCCTGGTCTACCCTGATCCAGTTCATTTCGCCGTTCGGCCCGGCTACAAAACCGTCAAGCGATATGTGCATGAATGAAATAATCTTTCTCATTGTGTTTTGTTGTTTATTACAATTAATGGATCAAAAGTAGATTGTAAAAGTTTTTATGCAAATGGGTATAGAAGACAATCGGGAGGGGATATCGGGACAAATTGATTTAATCCCAAGATGATTATGCGATCCAATATTATCAACCATTATCGCCTGAAGCTCTTGCATAAAGTTGCGCTTTATTATCGACCTTTAAAGGTATCATGACTTCTGTTTTGCATCCCGCACCCGGATTGCTTTGTATTGTTATACTCCCGTTAAATGCCTCTACCCTGTGCGTGATATTTGATATGCCAAGCCCTTTTCGTTTTTGTTTTACATCAAATCCCTTTCCGTCATCTTCTACAATAATACAGATACTATTTTCTTTTAAGGCTAAACTTATCTTCACGTTTTTCGCTTGGGCATGCTTACGGATATTGTGCAGCTGCTCCTGAACGATACGGTATATGTTTAATTTCAGGTCGTCTGAAAACTCACAGGGAATTTCATAACAAAAATCCATGTGTAAAGGAATGTCCGTACTGGCTGCAGACTTATGAATCAGTTCATTAACAATCTCATACAGATCAATATCTTTTAAAGGCGTTACCAGATTTTCACACAACAAATGAATTTCTTTCATCGCCTTGTTTACCAGGTCTATTGAGTCTTTAACCAATTCTTTAGTTTCTTCGCACTTCCTGCCTGCTATGCCAAGGTGAAATCGTGCCCCGAAGAGTATTTGGTTGATATTGTCATGCAATTCCTGCGCGACATAATTTTTATGCTGTTCCTGTGCCTTTATAATAGCCTTCGAAATCTTTCTTTGTGCCTGTATTTTTTGCTCTTTGATCTTCAATGCAAGAAGCCTGGAACTTTCTTCCGCTTTCTTTCGCTCCGTTATATCCTGTAAAATCCCAAATAGCCTGATGGGGACTTTATTTTCATTGTAAGCAAAGCGCCACTCCATAGATCCGAATCGATTTTCTCCTGCAGCAGTAATAAACCTAAAATCGATTTTTGATTCTACAGAGTGGTTCAAAGTATTATGTATGATGACTTCAGCCCGTTTTTTATCCTCAGGATGAAGCAGTGAAAGGAACTGTGCTGTAGACGGCATTACCTCCGTCATATCAAATCCTAATATTTTATATAATTCGTCAGACCAGATATGTATGTTCGCCTTCAGGTCGATATCCCAATAACCTATGCGTCCCATTGCCTGGGCTTCAGTAAGCTTTGCCTGATTATCAAGGAGCTTCTGCTCCATTATCATCTTTTGGGTAATATCATTGACAGTAACAATTCTTAGATGTTTCCCGTCCTGGCTAAAGGAGTGCGCCGTCGTCTCCACCACCAGAATTTCACCATTTTTCTTTTTGTGCCTCCAACTGCTATACCTTGAGGTGTCCGTATCGCTCTTTACCTGCGCTATATCTTCCAGCAGCGCCGGTATATCTTCCCGGGGCCTGATATCTTTTATGCTCATAGAAAGAAATTCGTCACGGGTATAGCCGTAATGTTTTACAGCGGCTTCATTTACATCAACAAAGCACAAGGTCTCCAGATCGTAAAGCCAGGAAGGCAGCGGGCTTTTATAAAACAGGGTACGGTATTTTTCTTCGCTTTTCGCAAAAGCTATCCCGATTTTTTTACTTTCTGTTATATCCTGGTAAAAAATGGTAAGGCCTGTATCAGAGGGATAAATTTTAACAGAAAACCATTTATCGATCGCGGCGTAATAATTTTCAGCCTCAGCCGGCAGGCCCGATGCCGTGGCTTGGTTACACAGATGCCAAAAGTCGGTCCCTACAGTTTCCGGATGCATATCCCAAATCACCCGGCCCAAGGTTTTTTCACGGCCCAGTACATGGGTGGCAAGGGCAGAATCATTTAAAAATGTATACCTCCCCTTCGTATCCAACGAAATAACCGCTTCGTTAATACGGTTGATCGTTAAATCGAGCTTCCTTTTTTTTCTTTTATACTTCCTGATGTACCAGCCTGCTATCAGAGTGATAAGCGCTGTATAAGTAATGATTAAAGCTGGCATAGGCATGATTAACGTTGGCAGATTTTATAATAGCAATTTACAAACATTAATTGTTGTAACCTATTTTTTCAAGCAAAATGGAGTTGCTATCTCACGGTTTTTACTGCCTTTTTCAGTCAATGAAGCTACGTCGAAATGAACCGTCAGCTATTTCTTATAAATTAAAAAAGATCAGCAGATGCAGTGTTTTTTTGGTGTTTTACTTGCATAAAAAAAGAGACTTCATATGGAGTGCCTGCGGCCATCCCGCAAAGTTCCGCTTTGAAAATGAAACGGGAACGAAAAAACTTAGCAAGCTTACATATTCGCGTTAACCACGAATCGGGATTGACTGCGGCCATCCCGCAAAGCTCCGCTTTGAAAATGAAACAGGAGAGAAAAACGCTAAAGCAAGCTTACCTATTCGCGTTAATCACGAAACGGGAGTGCCTGCGGCCATCCCGTAAAGCTCCGCTTTGAAAATTAAACAGGAGCGAAAAAATGCTAAAGCAAGCTTTGCATTTTTTCGCTCCTGTTTAATTTATTCGTGACCTCATCGGGATTCGAACCCAAATCTTCAGAACCGGAATCTGAAATTCTATCCATTGAACTATGAGGCCTTTTTTGAGATTATTGGATCTTAGATTTTTAGACTGCAAGACTTTACGTTCAGACAGTCCTGTTGTCTAACATCCAACAATCTATAGTCTTAAGCCAGCGCTTTCTTTACCGCTTCCGATATCGCTTTACCGTCGGCCTGGCCTGCAAGCTCTTTGGAGGCAATGCCCATTACTTTGCCCATATCGGCAATTCCTGAAAATCCGTTATCGGCAATAATCTTTCTTACTATGGCTTCTACTTCTTCTGCGCTCATTTGTGCAGGGAGAAATTTCTCAATCACGGCAACCTGTGCCAGTTCCGGGTCGGCAAGGTCCTGGCGGCCCTGCTGGATGTATATACTGGCGCTGTCCTTACGCTGTTTTACCAGCTTTTGCAGCAACTTTATCTCTTCTTCCTGCGATATCTCTTCTTTGGCACCGCTTTCGGTTTGTGCCAGCAGTATGGCCGACTTGATAGCGCGAAGCGATTCAAGGGCTACGGTGTCTTTAGCTTTCATGGCGGTTTTCATCTCGTCCATGATCTGGGTCTGTAAACTCATAGTACAGGGTTTTTAAAATGTGCCTGCGAAGATAAAAAAAATAACCCGAAAATATTAGCTATTTTCGGGTTAAGGTCACATTTGGGTTAGTTTAATCCACATTGTCATGCAGGAACGAATTGTTGGAACGCAACTGAAGGTCGTCGTTACTGTCCGTGCCTAATGACAAACGGGATTTGCTATTGTCTGTACGGGAATCGTTCAGGTCGATACCCATCCTTTTGTATGCAGGTTCTTTTTCAAATTCATCAATCCTCGAAGAGCTGTTGTGGAACTTATAGTTGAATTCCTTCATCTTTTTCCTTCTCTCCTCTGCCCTCAGGCGAAGCGTCTCTTCAATGGTCATTTCCACAGGGGAGATGTCTTCATGCGATGCAGCAAACCTTGAAGGCTCCGGCTGTTCTGTCTTTTTAATAGTCAGGTCCAGCTCCGGGGCTATCGGCTCCGCTACTTTCGCTGCAGGCTTAGACTCTATAAGCTCCGCTTCCTTTTCAAGGTAGTCTTCCAGCGAATAGCGCACGATGCCTGTTTCGTTAAGCTCGGTGATCGGCACTACCTGCACCGGCTCATTCACCTTAATAGCGCGTGTCTCATCGGTAAGGCTGAATAAAAGCTTTTCTTCTTTTTTTACGTTATCTACCGAAAGGTCGAATGAAAAAGTGAATTGCTCCTCTTCTTTCTCCACGATCACAAATTCAGGCTCCCTCACCTCAATTTCCCTTACATCTTTTATCGCGAACTGCTGCACCGGCGCTTTGGCAGGCGATACAATCTCAAAAAACACGTCAAGGTTATTGATGTAATCTGAAGATGGGAACGCAGGCGTTTCGGCAACAGGCGTTTCAACAACTTCAGCTATTGGCTTTTTTTCCTCAATTACTTCCTCCTCAAGCGCAAATACTATTTTTTCTTCAACAACAGGCGCTGCGATTGCCTCCGGCTTTGGCGTTTCGGCAACAGGCGCCGAAAAGTCAAATGAAGGTACAATAGGCCTTTGCGTAAGGTCGCGCACCAGCTTCTGGTCTTCTTCCAGTGCGTGGATTATCTTTTTAGGCTCGGTATTCACGATCTCATTCTGCTGCTCTACATTAAAGCCGGTCGCTATAATGGTAACGGCAACGGCATCGCCAAGCGACTCGTCTTCGCCCACACCCATGATGATGTTGGCGTTGTAGCCGGCTTCTGCCTGTATGTGGTCGTTGATCTCACCTATTTCGTCAATGGTAATCTCGCTCGTACCCGAAACGATAAGCAACAGTACGTTTTTCGCGCCTGTTATTTTGTTGTCGTTCAATAGCGGCGAGTCCAGCGCATCGACGATCGCGTCTTTCGCACGGTTATCACCTGATGCAATAGCCGATCCCATGATAGCCGTACCGCTGTTAGACAGTACCGTCTTGGCATCTTTTAAGTCGATGTTCTGGGTGTAGTGATGCGTTATAACTTCAGCAATACCCCTCGAGGCTGTTGCCAACACTTCGTCCGCTTTAGAGAACCCGGCCTTGAAGCCAAGGTTGCCATATACTTCACGCAGCTTGTTATTGTTTATTACAATAAGCGAGTCTACCTGCTTGCGCAGCCTCTCCACACCCGCAAGAGCCTGGTCCGACCTTACCTTACCTTCAAACTGGAATGGTATGGTAACAATACCTACGGTGAGGATATCCCTTTCCTTGGCAAGCTGTGCAATTACAGGAGCAGCACCCGTACCGGTACCGCCGCCCATACCCGCTGTTATGAAGATCATCTTGGTATTGGTGTCCAGCATCTTTTCGATATCGTCTATGCTTTCCAATGCCGACTGCTGTCCTACCTCAGGATTAGCGCCCGCACCCAGGCCTTCGGTAAGGCCTACGCCCAGCTGTATCTTATTCGGGACAGGGCTGTTTTGCAATGCCTGCGAATCTGTATTGCACACAATAAAATCAACACCTTTAATCCCCTGCTTAAACATGTGGTTTATCGCGTTGCTTCCGCCGCCGCCAACACCAATTACCTTGATCACGTTCGATTGATTCTTTGGTAAATCAAACGAAATGCTTCCAAATTCTGTGTTCATCATATCCATCGGGTTTTTATTCTGCGTTATCTAAAAAATCTTTGATCTTGTCTATATACTTGTCGAAAAACGACCTCTTTACCTTTTTCTCTGTGGTTTCCTGCGCGTTATTCACCGGAGCGCTTACGGTTACTGTTTCAAGCTCTTCCGATTCCTGTACCGGTTCGGGCGCTATTACAGTGTTGATGACCGGCTGCGGCCTTGGCGGCGCCGGCTGCTCCACAGGTTTCTGCAATTCTACCAATGGCGTTGCGCTGTAGGTATTATTGCGAAGGCTGTTCATAACCAACCCTACTGCAGTGGCATATAGCGGGCTTGATATTTCCTCATCGCTGTTGCCTGCCAGATGCTCGTTAGGGTAGCCAATGCGGGTATCCATACCGGTAATGTATTCTACCAGCTGCTTGATGTGCTGCAGCTGTGCGCCGCCGCCCGTAAGCACAATTCCTGCTATCAGCTTCTTGCGCGGGTCTTCATGGCCGTAGGCTTTTATCTCGCCAAATACCTGCTCGATGATTTCTACCACGCGGGCATGGATGATCTTTGAAAGGTTCTTAAGCGAAATCTCTTTCGGCTCACGCCCGCGAAGGCCCGGGATCGAAACGATCTCGTTGTCCTTATTCTCGCCTGGCCATGCCGAACCGAATTTGGTTTTCAGCAGTTCTGCCTGCTTTTCTATGATAGAGCATCCTTCCTTGATGTCTTCTGTAATCACATTGCCGCCGAAAGGTATCACTGCCGTATGGCGGATGATGCCGTCTTTAAATATGGCAAGGTCGGTCGTGCCGCCTCCTATGTCGATAAGTGCCACCCCTGCTTCTTTCTCTTCCTGGCTCAATACCGCATCCGCAGAAGCCAATGGCTCAAGGGTAAGCCCCGAAAGGTCAAGCCCGGAGCTCTTGATGCAGCGGCCTACGTTGCGTATGGACGAAGCCTGCCCTACCACCACATGGAAGCTGCTTTCCAGCCTGCCGCCATACATACCGATAGGTTCTTTTATCTCGCTCTGGCCATCGATCTTAAATTCCTGCGGCAATACATGGATAATCTCCTCTCCCGGAAGCATGGCCAGTTTGTGCACCTGGTTGATCAGCATATCGATGTCGGCATCGCCTATCACTTCTTCCGGATTGTTCCTGGAAATGTAGTCGCTGTGCTGAATGCTGCGAATGTGCTGGCCGGCGATACCCACCACCACATCGTTGATCTTGTATCCGGAGTCGGCCTCAGCTTCCTGAACGGCCTGCTGTATCGACTGGATAGTTTGCGTTATGTTATTAACAACTCCTCTGGCCACACCAAGGCTTTTGGACTTCCCCACACCAAGTATCTCCAGTTTCCCATACTCGTTTTTCCTGCCTATCATTGCCACGATCTTTGTCGTCCCGATGTCTAAGCCTACTGCAATGTTGTCTTTTTCCATAAATCTATTTTTTGGTGCACACAACCTGTTGTGTAAATTTCAGGTTTATTGTTTTGTAATTTTCAATCAATGTATCCCTAACTGCATCCTGAAGGAATGCCTTATAGTTATTAAACTTTTTTTCAATATTTATAGGCCTCCCGAACACGATGTCAAAATCATAGTTCCTGCTTAGCATCCTCAGCCCGCCGGTTGGGTACACCTCAATACCGATGATATTCTTTTTCAAAAAATCATCATCATTGATATACTTCAGCAGCTTGTGCAGCTTGTCCTTCTCCGTACTGTCGATCTCGCCCGTTACAAGCGGAACCCTCGCAGTGTAGTTGTCAGATAGCGGCATAGTGCGCCCTTTGTCATCTATGTAATAAGAATTCCCCCCTTTATATATCCTGGCGATGGGCCTGCGCTGCCTTACTACAGCCTCGAGCCTGCCATCCACGGTGGCAAAAACCTCTGCTTTATCGATCATAGGATCTTTATCGAGGCTTTTTTCCACGTTATTCAAATCTAACCTATCTTTCCTAATGCCCGTAACACTGCCATAATTTTGTATCAACAACTTATTAACTTTGTCCTGCGTTATAAAGGCCTCCGTATCAGCAAATTTAATTTCAACTTTCTTCAGCTTCCTGCTTTCATTCCGCTTTGATGAGAAGGAAAAAAGGAAAATGACCGCGCCGAGCATCAGCACTAATCTTACATCGTTCCACTTAATTTTTTTCATCTAAAACTTTTTTAATTTCAGGTACCATTTCCCCTATATCGCCGGCGCCTATCGTGATGATCACTTCGGCATCCGACATTTTAAGCAGCGGTATCAAATCGGCTTTGCTTACCAGCTTTTTATTAGGGTTATCCATTTTCTCCAACAGCCATTGTGAGGTAATCCCCTCCATGGGCAGCTCCCTTGCCGGATAAATGTCCAGCAATACAATGTTCTCAAACGCCGACAGGCTTTTGGCAAACCCATCGGCAAAATCGCGCGTGCGGCTGAAGAGGTGCGGCTGGAATACCGCCAGCACTTTCCTGCCAGGATACAGCTCGCTCACCGCCTGGTGCACTGCGTTTATTTCCGTCGGGTGGTGGGCATAGTCGTCTATATACACCAGCCCCGGTTTTTTTATCTGGTACGAAAACCTACGCTTCACACCTTTGAAGGTTTCCAGCGCTTTTGCAATAGCTTCCGAAGCTACCCCGTAGGTACTCGCCATAGCCAATGCCAGCAATGCGTTCGTAAGGTTATGGTGCCCCGGCAGTCCAAATTTCAAGTCCTTTATCGTTTCGGTCGGTGTCTTTACGTCAAACACATACCAGCCATCCTCGATCCTTATATTTTCGGCAGAAAAATCACCACCGTTCACGCCTACTGTCACTCCTTCCAGCGGAAGGCCTTTGGTAACAAACAGGTGCTTTTTATCTTCAACTTTATCGGCAAATTCCCTGAAGGTTGCCACGATCGCATCTTCATCGCCGTAAATATCCAGGTGGTCGGCATCCATCGACGTGATACAGGCCATATCCGGATACAGGTGCAGGAACGAACGGTCGAACTCATCAGCCTCAACTACCGTTACCGTTTTGCCACTGCCTATCAGGTTACTGTTGTAGTTCTCTACAATTCCGCCCAAAAAGGCAGTTACATCCACATCGCTTTCATACAGCACATGGCCCAGTATGCTCGATGTGGTGGTCTTGCCGTGGGTACCCGCTACCGCAAAGCAGTAGGTGTCCTTGGTTATAATGCCCAATACCTCGGCACGTTTTCTCACTTCAAAACCATTCTCAAGGAAGTAGTTCCACTGCATGTGCTCTTTCGGCACAGCAGGCGTTACCACTACCAGGGTATTTTCTTTGTTAAGAAACGGAAGCGCAATAAGTTCCAGCCTGTCTTCAAAATGGATATGGATACCCTCGGCCTTCAGTTCATCGGTAAGATGTGTAGGCGTACGGTCATAGCCGGCTACATTTTTGCCTATGAATTTGAAATAGCGGGCCAGGGCGCTCATCCCGATGCCCCCGATTCCTACAAAATAGACGTTATGTATTTTATTTAGCTCCATTCCTTTTAAAGGTTCTTAGGCTCTTTAGTGGCTAAGGTTCTTAGGCGCTCCTCAGTGACTAAAAACCTTAGCACCTCAGTGCCTTAATAATTTTACAATCTCCTCAACTATATCATTAGTGGCATTTACTTTTGCCAATTTCTTTATATTTTGCCCCAGCCTGTGCTGTTTTTCTTCATTGCGCAGCAGGTCTTCAAACACGGGCTGGAATTGTGTGTCCAACTGTACTTCCTTCAGCATCAGCGCGCCTTCTTTGTCAACAATCGACTTTGCATTCTTTGTCTGGTGGTCTTCCGCAACATTGGGCGACGGGATAAAAATCACCGGCTTGCCTACAATGCAAAGCTCTGATACCGATGATGCACCGGAGCGTGACACTACAATATCGGCTGCCGCATAGGCCATATCCATCCTGTCGATGAACGAAAGCACCTGTACATTATCGGTATCGCCGTAGTGCCTGTATTGCTCAAAATAGAACTTACCACACTGCCATATCACCTGCACGCCCTGCGCCACGATCCATGTTAGTTCTTTTGCTATCAACTGGTTGATGCGCATCGAACCAAGGCTCCCGCCCAATACCAACAATGTCTTTTTCTGCGGGTCAAGGCCGTATTTCTTTATTGCCTCTGCCCTGTTATCTTCTGTATGTATAAGGTCCTGGCGCACCGGGTTACCTGTAAATACTATTTTAGATGCCGGGAAGAAACGCTCCATGCCATCATAGGCCACGCATATTTTATCTGCCTTTTTCGAAAGCCACTTATTTGTGATGCCCGCGTACGAATTCTGTTCCTGTATTACGGTTGGTATCCCTGCTGCCGATGCGGCTTTCAGCAACGGCCCGCTGGCAAACCCGCCTGTACCTATAACCACATCCGGCTTAAAGCTTTTCACAATGCCGCGCGACTTCCAAAGGCTGCTCATCATTTTCAAAGGGAGCATGGCGTTATCAAGTGTCAGCTTTCGCTGTATGCCCGCAATCCATAAGCCTTTTATAGTATAGCCTGCCTGAGGCACTTTCTGCATCTCCATTTTGTCACTCGCACCCACAAAAAGTATCTCACTCTCAGGGAAACGTGCCTTTAATTCATCCGCAATAGCGATCGCAGGATAGATGTGCCCTCCTGTTCCGCCGCCGCTTAGTATGAATTTTGGATTTGCCATTTTTTATTTATTATTGCTTTTGTCCTCCCCCGGCCCCCTCCGAAGGAGGGGGAGACGGGATTGCTAATCAGTACGTTTATTTTATTCTATTCTTTGTTTTAATCTAAAATCTATTCATCCTCACTGGCAATCTGAAATCTGAAATCTACAATCTGAAATTACTTCCCTAAAACCGCATTCATTGGGTTTGAGGATGCATCTTCTATCGAGTAGGCTGCGGGTTCTGCAAGGCCTGCCGCCTCGGCTTCTTCGCGTTGCTTTTCCCTCAGTATGTGTTCGTCTATCATGCGTTGGAGTGTTTGCTCACGCTCTTCTTTCTCCGCCTGCTCCTGCGCTATTTCTTCTTCTTTCCTGGTAACGCTGATAATAATGCCTATGGAAATACACGTCATCCATATCGAGCTACCTCCGCTGCTTATCAGGGGCAATGTCTGGCCCGTTACCGGAAGCAGCTCTACCGCAACACCCATATTGATGAGCGCCTGGAAGATGATCGGGAACCCGAGCCCAACGATCAGAAGCTTGCCAAACATCGTCTGTGCTTTGTGTGCCGTAACCAGGAACCTGAAAAACAATATCAGGTACAGAAACAATACTGCGAGCCCGCCTAATAATCCGTACTCCTCCACAATGATGGCGAAGATAAAGTCGGAAGACGATTGCGGCAGGAAGTTCTTCTGTATGCTCTTACCCGGGCCCTGCCCGTAAATACCACCTGTAGCTATGGCTATTTTTGCTTTCTCGATCTGGTAATCGTCTTCACCGGGTGCATCAGTCGTAAAGCGTTCGATACGGCTTTTCCATGTATCAACCCTGCTGTTAGGTATTACTTTTGGAAATGTCATTACTACCGTTACAAACAAGGCTACCATAGTTATTCCCATCACGATGATCAACCCAAGATATTTTAACGGGTACCTGCCAACAAACACCAGCATGCACACCATCGAAAAGATGAGCGCTGCCGTAGAGAAGTTGGCTGGCAATATCAACGCCAGTATAACAAATACCGGAACCCATAATTCAAAGAACGATCCTTTGAAGGTAATTGGCTTATCGTGCATTTTGGCAAGGTAGCGCGCCACATAGATCATTAGCACTATGAAGGCCAGCGCCGATGTCTGGAATGTAACGCCTATGAATGGCACTTTTATCCAGCGGCTGGCATTGGCGCCGTCTATCACCGTACCCTGGAAAAAGGTGTACACCAACAGTAACGCGACGACAGGGAGTGCAATCTGCGAGAGCCCACGGTAATAATGGTACGGCACTTTGTGCACAAAATAAATGAGCCCGAAGCCGATGAATATATGCACCAGGTGCTTAACCAGATAACCAATAGTCGAGCCCTTTCCTACAACATATACCAAATTGGTACTGGCGCTGAAAACCGGCATGAATGAGATAAGGGCCAGCAACATCACGAATGACCAGATGCCCTTGTCTCCTTTCAGGTTATTGATTAATTCTTTCATTTTTATCTA
The DNA here is from genome assembly GCF_003096035.1 of Flavobacterium album. NCBI lineage: Bacteria > Pseudomonadati > Bacteroidota > Flavobacteriia > Flavobacteriales > Flavobacteriaceae > Flavobacterium > Flavobacterium album. The sequence continues at coordinate 427,286 of NZ_CP029186.1, forward strand.
TTTATTCTTTTGTGAGACGCATTCAATGTGTCTCGACATTTAACCACCCCGCCCTTCGGGCACCCCTCCAAAGGAGGGGAAGCGGGTGCAACATTATTTTTCGGTATTACCGTTATAAATTCTGCACGGCGTTTTTAAATTGTTTGCCGCGGTCTTCATAATTCTCGAAAAGGTCGAAGCTTGCACAGGCTGGTGACAACAATACCGTATCGCCTTTTTCCGCCAGTTTTTGTGCGATCTTTACCGCTTCGGTCATGCTTGTAGTTTCCACAAGTACATCCACTACACTTTCGAATGCCTTTTTTATCTTTTCGTTATCCACGCCAAGCGCCACGATAGCTTTTACCTTTTCCCTTACCAATGGCATCAGTTCGTCATAATCATTGCCTTTGTCTACACCGCCTACTATCCAAACGGTTGGGGCTGCCATGCTGTCCAATGCAAAGAACGTAGCGTTGGTATTCGTTGCCTTACTGTCATTGATGTACTGCACATTCTGTATTTTCAGCACCTTCTCGAGGCGGTGCTCCACACCCTGGAAGTTAGAAAGGCTCTCCCTGATGGTATCTTTCCTGATGCGCATCAGCTGGGCAACCGCAGTCGCCGCCATCGCATTCTTTACATTGTGCTTCCCTTCTAATGATAGTTCGTTTATTGGCATGGTAAATTCTTCGTTTGTTATATTGCTTATTATTGTGTTGTTTTTTAGATATATACCCTCATTCAGCTCCTTAGTAAGCGAGAAGGGTATTTTCTTCGCCTTTATTTTGTGCTCACCGAGCCATTTTGAGATAATTTCATCGTCCGCATCGTATACCAGGTAATCGTTTTCTGTCTGGTTCATCGTTATCCTGAACTTGGCCGCGATGTAATTTTCATACTTGTACTCGTATCGGTCCAGGTGGTCGGGGCTTATGTTGGTGATCACCGCTATGTGCGGGCGGTAATCTACTATCCCGTCGAGCTGGAAGCTGCTCAGCTCCAAAACATAGCCTTCGTGCTTATTTTCGGCTATCTGCCATGCAAAGCTTTTGCCTATATTACCTGCCAGCCCAAAGTTCAGCCCGCCCTGCTTTACCAGGTGGTGGGTGAGCATCGTAGTAGTGGTCTTGCCGTTGCTCCCTGTTATCCCTATGGTATCTACTTCAATGAACTGTTGTGCAAACTCTATTTCCGATATGACCGGCACCCCTTTCTCCATTAGCTTCTTCACTATTGGCGATTTGTCCGGTATGCCAGGGCTTTTCATTACCACATCGGCATTCAGTATCAGGCTTTCCGTGTGCTGCTCTTCCTCCCAGGGGAGCTTATTCAGCGCAAGGACTTCCTTGTAATTGTCCTTTATCTTTCCAAAATCGGATACGAAAACATCGTAGCCTTTTTTCTTCCCGAGTATCGCGGTACCAACACCGCTTTCGCCCCCGCCAAGTATCACTAACCTTTTTGCCATATTACCTTAGTTTTAATGATACCAGTGAGAAAATGGCCAATAGGATGGCAATGATCCAGAAGCGCGTCACGATCTTGCTTTCGTGGTAGCCTTTTTTCTGGTAATGGTGGTGCAGCGGCGCCATCAGGAATATCCTGCGGCCTTCGCCAAATTTCTTTCGCGTATATTTAAAATAGCTCACCTGCAGTACCACCGAAAGGTTCTCCGCCAGGAAAATGCCGCACAGTACCGGCACCAGCAATTCTTTTCTAACTGCAATGGCCAGCACCGCTATGATTCCCCCTATGGTAAGGCTGCCCGTATCGCCCATGAAAACCGAGGCCGGATAGGTGTTGTACCAAAGGAAACCTATGAGCGCCCCCACAAATGCGGCAATATAGACCGTCATTTCACCCGAATTGGGTATGTACATTATATTCAGGTAATTCGAGAATATGATGTTACCCGACACGAATGCGAAAATCCCCAGCGTGAGCACTGCAATGGCCGAGGTTCCGGCCGCGAGCCCGTCGATACCATCGGTAAGGTTGGCGCCGTTGGACACTGCCGTGATGATGAATATCACGATCAGGATGAATACAATCCACGCATAGCTTTTGTAACCGTCGCCCATAAAAGACAATACCTCAGCATAGTCAAACTCATTATTTTTAAAGAACGGAATGGTTGTAACTGTCGATTTTTCTTCCTGTGGCTTCGGCGATATAGTATTCTGCTCAGTAGTGCTGATGCTGTAGGCCGATCCTGCGGTATCAGTACGTACCGTTACTGCGGGGTGGAAGTACAGCACATAACCTACTATAAGCCCAAGCCCAACCTGGCCCACTACCTTGAATTTCCCTTTAAGGCCTTCTTTATCTTTTTTGAATATCTTGATATAATCATCGATGAAGCCAATGGTTCCCATCCAGAGTGTGGTCACTATAAGCAACATTACATAAATGTTGTCCAGCTTTGCAAGCAGTATTACCGGTATCAGCGTCGAAATGATGATGATAAGCCCTCCCATTGTTGGAGTACCCGCTTTCTGGGTCTGGCCTTCCAGGCCAAGTTCCCTTACGGTTTCGCCTATCTGCTGCCTGCGCAGGAAGTTGATGATCTTTTTACCGAACACGGTAGAGATGAACAGCGACAATATCACTGCCAGCCCCGAGCGGAAGGTAATGTACTGGAACACGCCTGTTCCCGGCACATCCAACTGCTTGTCTAGATATTCGAATAAGTAATATAGCATATACGCCTATTTGTTTAATTGCCCTAAAATTTCCCTCACTACCTGCATATCATCAAAATCATACCTCACTCCTTTTATTTCCTGATACGTCTCATGCCCTTTCCCGGCTATGAGTATAATGTCATTTGGCTTTGCCAGCTGGCAGGCAAGCTTTATGGCCTGCTTCCTGTCTACCATCGCCACCGTTTTTTTATAATTCTGCGGCTCCACACCTTTTTCCATGTCTTCAATGATATCCACCGGGTCTTCGCTTCTTGGATTATCCGAAGTGAATATAGCCCTGTCACTCATGGTCGATGCTATGTTCGCCATCACCGGGCGCTTGGTCGTATCACGGTCGCCGCCACAGCCCACTACCGTGATCAGCTGCTCGTTGCGGGTACGGATATCTTCTATTGTTTTCAATACATTTCCCAAAGCATCCGGCGTATGGGCGTAATCTACAATTGCTGTAATCCCTGAATCGGATATGATGAACTGGAACCTTCCGGATACGCTTTCCAGCTCGCTCATCAGCCTTAGCACCTCAACACTTTCAAGCCCGAGGTTTACTGCTGCTGCGTAAATAGCCAGCAGGTTATAGGCATTGAACTTTCCTATCAGCTTCACCCATACTTCCTGCTCGTTTATTTTTAGCAAAAGTCCCGACAGCTGGTTTTCCAGTATCTGGGCTTTGTAATCGGCATAGGTTTTCAGCGCATACGTCAGCTTTTTAGCCATTGTATTCTGCAGCATCACCAGGCCGTTCTTATCGTCTACATTTACCAGTGCAAAAGCACCTTTCGGTAATTCGTCAAAGAACCTCTTCTTCACATCGCGATACTCCGCAAAGCTGCTGTGGTAATCCAGGTGGTCATGGCTCAGGTTGGTAAATATTCCCCCTGCAAACTCCAGCCCTGTTGTCCTGTGCTGGTGGATGCCGTGCGAGCTTACTTCCATGAAGCAGTAATCTACGCCTTCGTCAACCATCTGCCTCAGGTACCTGTTTATGGTAAGCGAGTCCGGAGTGGTATGCGTAGCTTTGTACTCTGTTTCGGCAACCATGATCTTTACCGTAGAAAGCAGCCCCGTTTTATATCCTGCGTTTTTAAACAACTGGTACAATAGCGTTGCTATCGTAGTCTTTCCGTTCGTACCGGTTATCCCTACCAGTTTCAGGCTGCGCGAAGGATTGCCATAAAAGTTGGCCGCCATAGTTGCCAATGCGGCAGAAGCGCTTTTTACCTGTATGTAGGTCACGTTTTCCGAAAGGCTTTCCGGCAGTGTTTCGCACACTACTGCAACAGCGCCAAGGCTTATCGCTTTTTCTATATAATCGTGCCCATCGCTCTGCGTTCCCCTTATTGCGATAAAAGCATCGCCTGTGGTTATTGCGCGCGAATCGAACTCCATCTTATTGATGGTTATATCGGTAGGGCCATTTACAGCCTCTATTGATGTCTTGTATAATATGTCCCTTAAAACCATCACGATAATTCCAGTATTATGGTTTGATTTTTTGTTATGGCCTGTCCCGGTGCGAGCGACTGTTTTTTCACTTTGCCCATGCCTATCACCTGCACTTTCAGCCCCATGTTGCCCAGCATTGCCACAGCATCCATACCACTCATACCTATAGTATTCGGTACGGCATTGGTAGCCTTATTGATCTTTGTATCATACGAGGCATATAGCGCCTCCTGCTTTTTTATCTTTTTGTCGAGCTTCTTTACCTCGTTGGTGCTTGGCACATCGGTATAGATCTTCTGTGCGATCCTTTTAAATACAGGCCCTGACACATCGGCCCCGTAATAACCCTTGCCAACCTGCGGCTTATGGATGATGACTATGCATGAATACTGGGGGTTCTCTGCCGGAAAATACCCCGCGAAGGATGACGAATAGTACATTTCCTCCTTGCCGGCACCGTAGTTCACCTGAGCAGTACCTGTTTTCCCTGCCATAGAGAAGTCTGGGGAATACAGCTTTGAGCCTGTACCTTTTTTCACCACATTCAGCATGATTGCTTTTACCTGGTCTATTGTTCCCTGTGAGCACACTTTAGGGTTGATTACCTCTTTATTAAATTTCTTTATTGTCTTGTCCCACTCCTTAATTTCTTTCACGAACAGTGGCCTTACCATTTCGCCGTTATTAGCAATGGCGTTGTAGAAGGTCAGCGTTTGCAGCGGCGTAAGGCTCAACCCATAGCCGAATCCCATCCACGGTAATGACACCCTTGACCATGAAGGATCGGAAGGCTGTGGTATTTTCGGGCTGGCTTCACCTTTAAGGGAAACCCCCAGTTTTTTATTCAGGCCAAAGTCGTTCAGGTGCTGTACGAATTGTTTCGGGTTGTCCTTATAGCTTTCGTACACTGCCTGTACCAACACCGTATTCGACGATAATTCAAAGCCTCTTGCCAATGACACTTTGCCGTAGCCGCCTTTTTTCGAATCGCGCACGTGCCTTCCGAAGTAGGTGATATCGCCACCGTGGCAATCGAACACCTTACTGGTATCTATCTTCTTATCTTCAAGCATGGCTACCATAACGGGCAGCTTAAATGTCGACCCCGGCTCCTGGGCTTCCCATACGGCATAGTTTACTGTCTCGCTGTAGGATCCATCGGTATTCCTGCCGAGGTTGGAAATGGCTTTTACATATCCGGTCTTCGTTTCCATCACCACAACACAACCGTGGTCGGCCTCATAATATTCCAACTGCTTTAACAGTGCGTGGTGAGCTATATCCTGTATGTATACATCTATGGTCGACACGATATCGTAGCCGTCAACCGGCTCTACCTGGTTTACATCGCTGATGGGCTTCCAATGGTTTTTCGCAATCTTCTGCATCATCTGGCGGCCATCTTTCCCGTTAAGGTATTTGGCAAAAGCCCCTTCTATACCCACCTCAAGATTTTCCCCGGAGTGGCCTATCCTTTCGTAACCAATGGTCCTTTCGGCGATCCTGCCTATCGGGTGCTCGCGCACTATTTTTTGCTCTGTAATAATGCCGCCTTTGAAAGCCCCCAGATTAAATAGCGGGAAGCTTTTTACGCGCAGGTATTCGGTATAGCTCAGGCCTTTCGCCACGAGGAAATACCTGTTGTTGTGCTTGCGGGCTTTTACCAATTCGTCGTGATAAAAGTTAGAGGTCTTGCCAAACATTACATGCAATGAGTCGGCCAGGTCCTGGGCATACTTGCTAAAATTCTCTTTTGTAGGAGCAAGGGCATCAAATCTTACCGTATAATTGGGTATGGATGTTGCCAGCAGGCTCCCGTCTGCCGAGTACACATTACCGCGGTTGGCCGGGATGGTAAAATCCTTTACTGTACGCTCCTTGGCCAGTTGGCGGTAATAGTCGCCTTCTACCCACTGTATATTAGTCAGCTTAATGGTAACGAGAAGTGCCATCACGAAAATCGCAACGGCTACCAGGTAAATCCTGTAAGATGTCTTTTTATCTTCTACTCCCATATCTTTAGCTTTTCCCAAAAGCTTTTTTCTTCCTGCTTAAATACCTTTATCTTTTTTGGAGGCACCGATGAGGGGAATATCTGGCGTTCCTCCATCTTGCGCGACACGGTGGACTCCATTTTCAATTCCATCAGCTCGGAGCGCCTGTCTACAAATTCCGACCTTAATATCTTTACCTCATCTTCCAGCTCGCTTATCCTGTAGAGCTTCTGCTCATAATCGTGCGTGTTGGCAATCATCAGTATCGCGATAAGGATCAGGAACACTATAAAGCGCCAGTTTCTCATAGACCCCTGATCTACAAGATATTTTGCTTTTAATAGATTTATTACTCCGCCTTTCATATTATACTTTTTTCACTCACCTAATTGTCCTCCCCCCGCCCCCCTCCCAAGGAGGGGGAAACGGGACGGATATTAGTACGTGTTATTTCTTTTCTGCTACACGCAGTTTTGCGCTGCGTGCCCTGTTGTTGATGCGTATCTCTTCATCCGAAGGGACTATCAATTTTTCTATGATCTTAAACGGCACCTCGAAATTCCCAAAAAAATCACGCTCGGGCTCACCTTCGAACATCCCGTTGCGCATGTACCTTTTTACCAGCCTGTCTTCAAGCGAGTGGTAAGATATCACACTCAGCCTTCCGCCCGGCTTAAGCACTTCGAGTGACTGCTCCAAAAATTCCTTCAGCACATCCATTTCCTGGTTCACCTCTATGCGTATCGCCTGGTATATCTGTGCCAGTATCTTGTTGCTCTTGTGCGCCGGGAGAAAACGCCCCAGCACCTTCTTAAGCTGCTCACTGTTTTTTATGGGCTGCTCTTTTCTGGCATTCACAATAACCACCGCCATCGCGCCGCCATTCTTCAATTCGCCATATTCCACAAACACCCTTTTCAGGTCAGATTCATCATAGTCATTTACCACAACAAAAGCATTCAGGCTGTTCTTTTTGCTCATCCGCATATCGAGCTCTGCCTCGAAACGGGTAGAAAAACCGCGTTCGGCGACATCGAACTGGTGCGACGACACACCCAGGTCCGCCAATATGCCATCCACTTCCTTCACACCATAAAACCTCAGAAACCTTTTTATAAACCTGAAATTCTCCGGTACCAGCGTAAACCTAGCATCGTTTATCACATTAGCCTGCGCATCCTCATCCTGGTCGAAACCGAAAAGCCTGCCGTTCGGGCCGAGCCTCTCCATTATTTCGCGCGAATGGCCTCCCCCGCCAAAAGTCACATCCACATACACACCGTCCGGCTTAATATTAAGCCCGTCAACGGTTTCTTTCAGCAACACAGGATTATGATATTCCATCTTCGCCATCATTTAAATTTCCCATCACTTCTTCTGCCAGGTCAGCAAAATCAACATCAGAGCCGTCAATAGACTGTTCGTACTTATCTTTGTCCCAAATCTCCACAATGTTCACCGCCGACGAAAGCACCACATTACTGTCAATACCCGAAAACGCCATAAGGTCTTTCGCAATCAGCAGCCTTCCTGCCGCATCGATCTCTACCTCTTTCACACCCGCCGTAAACCTTCGGATAAAGTCGTTGTTCTTTTTCACAAAGCGGTTCAGCTTGTTGATCTTCTCCATCATTTTATTCCACTCTGCCATTGGGTACAATTCCAGACAAGGCTGGAAAACCGAACGCTTCAGGACAAAGCCATCCTCGAGGCCGCCTGCCAATTGCTTCTTCAAAGGCGCCGGAATCATTATCCTGCCCTTTGAATCGGCCTTGCATTCGTATGTTCCTACTATGGCTTTCAATGAGTTACACTTTGTGTTGATTTAGAGCAAATATATAGAAATATTTACCACCATTTCCCACTTTCTCCTACTTTGTTAATAAGTTTTGGCGGTTTTTACCACTTTGACAGAAAATACACCTACACACTTCATTTCGAAACGGCTACAGAATATTTATCAATAAAAAGGGTATGATGAAAAGTCTGTAAATTTTTAAGGGTTCTTAACAGATTTGATATAAAATCGCGAAAAAAGATACAGAGTGGTAATGAGTGGGAGTTTAATACTACTTTAACGCAGTTTTGGATGGAAAAAGTCCGTTGCAGTATACCATGCACGCATAATGCTTTCTTAAATATTAAGTACTAAATTTCTTTATAATCTATAAAGTCATATATTTGTGTTCACTAGGAAATTGTACACAACTGAACATGCAAGAAAAGAAAAAAGACGGCAAATACACCTATTTTGAAGCTGGCGAAGGCACCCCGATAATCATCCTCCACGGGCTTATGGGAGGGCTGAGCAATTTTGGCGGCGTGGCAGAATACTTCCCGAAACACGGCTACAAAGTTGTGATCCCCGAATTACCTATCTACACCCAAAGCATATTGAAAACTAACGTAAAGGCTTTTGCCAAATGGGTAAAGGACTTTATTACTTATAAAGGATTTGACAGGGTTATCCTGCTGGGCAACTCGCTTGGCGGGCACATAGCGCTTTACCACACCAAAATGTACCCGGAAAAAATGCTCGGGCTTATTATAACCGGGAGCTCCGGCCTTTATGAAAGCGCGATGGGCGACAGCTACCCACGCCGCGGCGACCGCGATTATATTAAAAAGAAAGCACAGGATGTATTTTACGACCCTGCCGTTGCTACCGATGAGATCGTTGAGGAGGTTTACGCCATGGCGAACGACCGTATAAAGCTTATCAAAACGCTTACCATTGCCAAAAGCGCGATACGCCACAATATGGCAAAAGACCTGCCGAAAATGCACGTGCCAACCTGCATCATCTGGGGCAGGAATGACCATGTAACGCCACCCGATGTGGCTGAGGAATTTCACCGCCTGCTGCCTAACTCTACCCTTTCGTGGATAGATAAATGCGGGCATGCCGCTATGATGGAGCACCCTGCCGAATTCAACCGCCTGATGCACGAATGGCTAAAAAAACTTGATGTGGCTCATAATTTGCTTACGGAACAATTGTAATAATACATAAAAGGGCTTTATCATGACAGCATGGTAAAGCCCTTTTACTTTGATATACTTTCAATACAACCAATGAATGAACTAAACCTAACAGGCGGTGCAAGGATAGGCCGTAGAGGAGCTTCCTGGCCCTTAGTGACACTGAAACTTAACCATGGCGTATTGGAACTTAACGCCGGACTGATCGGCAAATATGTTTTCCTTCCGGGAGACGTCGTTTCGATTGGCACCTACAGCATGACAGGGTTTGGAAAAGAAGGCATAAGGATATACCATAACGTCCATGGCTACAACGAGCGTATCATTTTCCAGTCGTTTAAAATGCAGGCCAGCCAGATAATACACATACTTAAGGCTGCAGGCTTCCCAAATAAAGAAGCGGTGCGAAGCCTAAACATGACTCAAAGGGAAAAAGAAGTACGGCAATTGCAGGCATCGGGCGGATTTCCGGTAAAAAAACCTATTGGGATCGCTTTTATAGTTATCTGGAATATACTTATTATTGGCAGCTTCTTTACAACGTTCCGCAACAGCACTCCCGAAAAATTCATTCCGTTTACGGCATTTCCGGCACTGGGATTTCTTATACTGTCGGCGGTACTGCTGTTAGCATCTCCCGGTTTTGCCAGGATTGTACTCAAAGAAGGGCGAAACCGAAAAGATGTGCAGCGAAACTTATTTTTTATACTGTCCATCGCTGCTTTTATGCTGCTGGTAATGTCGTCGATATTCCTTTTAGGTTCAAAGTAAGGGGCTGCGGATGACGCGATTTGGCATTCGCCCAATATTACCCTACCTTTGCACAAAACAGAATACCATGAAGATCAATACTGCCGAATTCATAATCAGCAATTCCGATGTAAGCAAATGCCCTAATGAGCCGCTGCCGGAGTATGCGTTTATCGGCAGGAGTAATGTGGGCAAATCGTCGCTCATCAATATGCTTACTGACCGTAAAAGCCTTGCGAAGACATCTGGCAAGCCCGGTAAGACACAGCTCATCAACCACTTTAAGATCAATGGCAACTGGTACCTTGTCGATTTGCCGGGATATGGTTATGCACGCGTATCGAAATCGACCAAAGAAACCTTCCAGAAATTCATAACCGATTATTTTGAGCGCCGCGAGCAGCTGGTTTGTGCATTCGTACTGATCGACATCCGCCTTGAAGCGCAGATGATCGATCTCGAATTCATCACTTACCTTGGCGAGACCGGAGTGCCTTTCTGCATTGTATTCACTAAAGCCGACAAGATCAGCCGTGGGAAAGTAGACCAGCACATTGCCGCTTACCGCAAGCAATTACTGGCCAACAACTGGGAGGAAATGCCGCCGCATTTCGTAACCTCATCTACCGAAGGCACCGGCCGTGACCAGCTTTTACAATATATTGACGAAGTGAATGAAGGGATTTTTAAAAACCACGGATTTTTGTAGATCAATTTCTATAAGTAGAAATACCTTGAATGTTTACATTAAGAACTCCATCATGTAATTGGTAAGCACCTGCCCATTGCGTTCTACCTGTTGCTCTTTTATAATTCTATAGCCGCGTTTTTCGAAAAAAGGTTTAGCAGTGATCGATGCAGCAACAGTAATTCTTTCAAAACTTTTCTTTCGGGCAAAAGTCTCAATTGCATTAGCGATAGATGTCGCCACATGCTGGCCCTGGAAATCCCTGTGCACAAACAGGTGGTCAAAGTAGCCTGTACTGTCTATATCTCCAAAGCCAATTATAGTACCATCTTCTGACTCAACAACGATGGTGAAATTAGCAGACAATACCGAATTCCAACGGGCATTATCGATTTGTGCAGGTGCCCAGGCATCAAGCAGGCCCTTAGTATAATCTTTGGCATTGACAGAATGCACTGTTTCTCGAAAGAGCTGCACAATGGCATCGCAATCTTCAGAACGGTAGGGACGGATGGTTTTTTTCATCTGTTCTAAAAAGCAAACGCAACCTCTCCTGTCACGTTTAAAATTCAATTGTATTCTGACTACGATTTCTTCAGCTCCAGCTTTTCGGCAAAATAATCGCAGAAATCCCTCATGGTATCTGCCATTTTCGTATCGTTGGTAGCGCGCTCAAAAGTCTCGGCCATCGATACCAGCGTTTGGTGGAAAAACGTTTTCATTTCGTCTACCGGCATATCCTTCGTCCACAGGTCAATACGCATGCTCTCCTGCGGCCTGCTGTCCCATACCGAAAGCATCATAGCTTTGGTTGGCTGCGCAACTACGCCACCGTCCCGGGCTGTCCAGGTCAGTTTTTCGGGAACGCGATTCTCATCCAGCTCGACAAGGATATTAATTTCGGATTTTATTATTTTAGGCATTACTTTTTGGGTTTGTATTTAGAATTGTCAAAAATGGTTTTGGCATCCATCGCCAAAATTTGCTGCAAAGGTACATCTTTATTGTTCTCCGCATACGACCTTACGATCTGCCAGCCTATCCACTGGCCTATCCTGCCGGGCGACTCATTATCAAGCTCGAGGTAGAATTTTGAAAAAGGCGCCGGGCTGATAAAGCGACCGGGAAGCTTCAGGTCGGTATCATATAGCAGCTTGCGGTCGACAAAATAGCGCCATATCTCACTTTCGTTGGCCTGTGCCCATTCCATCTGCTCTTTGGTGTAGCCTATCTTGTTCTCGTCCGAAACTTCGGGTATGAGCAGGTCTTTCAGGTACAGTTCTTTACCGTAGTAGATCATTTGGCTTAACAATGTCTTATCGGTTGGCGGCGCGATTTTGCCCATAGAAAATGCCGATACCACGTCAGGCATGATCTGCGACTGCTCGAATAGCTGGCTTTGGTATTTAGGGAAATCGGCATAGTACCTGTGGTCTTTGCCAAGATAAAGGTCCAGCGATATCAGCAGCAGCGAATCGGTAAAAATAATCCTGTTGTTATAATCCATCTCGGATATAAGCGTGACTACCTTTGGTTCGCGAAAGCCCTTAAAATAAAATTTAGTATGCTGGAACAGCGAATGAAGGTCCTGCTCAAGCGTTGTGGTGTTAGGAAAAGTTTTTTCCACTTCGCCGTGAAGCTCCTGCAGCAAAGGGTCTTTCATCTTGTTCAGCCAAACCGCGTCATCGTTCCCTGCCGGGAAAAAGTACGGGTACTGCGCTTTTACGGCAGCCAGTCCATCAGGGCCTGCTTCGTAAAACTGCTTGTCAAAACGTTCTATCTTTACTTTTCCTACAGGTATTTCTGCCACTTTTTCTTCCACTTCATTTTCCTTTTTACAGGAAGCAAGTACCAGCAACGAGGCTATAATAATGAAATATTTCTTCATTTTGTGTTTTTATTAGGAAATCACCTATTTAGATTTTTTAAATTTATCGCAAATATACGCACTCACCCATAAATATTGAAGCATTATGCCTATCAACCCCAATTTTCAGGCGGAAGCCGTTAATCATCATATCGTAAGCTGGCTGCGCAATTATGCAGCTAACGCAAAAGTAAAAGGTTTTGTTGTAGGGATATCCGGAGGGATCGATTCTGCACTTACCTCAACGCTTTGTGCCCAGACCGGCATGCCCGTGCTTTGTGTTGAAATGCCCATACACCAGGCGCCAAGCCATGTAAGCCGTGCCAGGGAACATATAAAAAAGTTAAAAGAGCGGTTTGATAATGTGTCAGGAGCGGAAGCCGACCTTACGCCTGTATTCGAGACCTTCCGCAAACAGGTGCCTGAAACTGAAAACGACCACCTGCAGCAGCTTACACTGGCCAATACCCGTGCGAGGCTGCGCATGACTACATTGTATTATTTTGCGGGCATACACAGTGCGCTCGTTGCCGGTACAGGAAATAAGGTAGAAGATTTCGGTGTGGGCTTTTTTACCAAGTATGGCGACGGCGGTATAGACATCAGCCCAATTGCCGACCTGACTAAAAGCGAAGTACGGCAGCTGGCCAAATACCTGGAAGTTACCGAAAGTATTATCATAGCCAAGCCTACCGATGGCCTTTTTGGCGACGACCGCAGCGATGAAGACCAGCTTGGCGCGAGCTATGAGGAACTGGAATGGGCAATGGAAGCGCTGGAGAACGGAAAGACGCACACTGATTTTGAAGGCCGCCAAAAAGAGGTTTTTGAAATTTACCGGAGGCTTAACACCATCAACCAGCACAAAATGCTCCCGATCCCGGTTTGCGAAATACCGGATAATTTGAAGTAAATTCTTTCATTAACAGCACTTTAAGAATTTAGGACCGAAAGCCAAATTATCCTTAAATTTGAAATAAAATTCTTTCATTCACAATACTTTAAGATATTAATTTCTAACTTTACTTTAATGTAAACCCAAAAACACGCAATTATGATCAAACTATGCCTCGCGGATAACCACCCGGTGGTGCACTATGGGATGAAGTCGTATTTTAGCGACAATCCGCAAATTAGTTTTGTAGGCGTGGTGAACAACCTTGACAGCCTTCTGGATATATTGGGAAAAAAAACAGTAGATGCCGCTGTAATAGACCTTGAGCTTGAAGGCCTTACCAGCATTAGTTCGGTAAAGTCGCTGGTGAAGGAATTCCCCGAAACCAAAATTATCATTTTCACCAACCTCGCCGAACAGATATATGCACCGAATGCACTCAAAGCAGGCGTTTCTGCTTATGTGCACAAAAGCGCTAAAATGGAGGAGCTTGAAAATGCCATTAAAAAAGTAAACGAGGGCGAAGTGGTATTTAGCGATACCGTTAAGAAAAACCTTGCGCTGCTAAACAAAGGCAAAAAATCTGAGAGGCTGTACAGGAAGCTTTCATCACGGGAAATCGAGGTGCTCCGATACCTCAGCGAAGGCAAAAAGAACAAGGAAATCGCCAAGCTGCTGGACCTTAACGAAAAAACGATCAGTACCTACAAGCTGAGGCTGCTCACAAAACTGCATGTCACTAACCTTGTTGACCTGGTGAATAAAGCCAAGACACTGGACATCGTTTAAGCCCTTAACTAAACACCTAAAAAACGGAAAAAACTATTACTCTACACGGTCTTTTGCACCAAGCACCTATCAAAAGAAACAAGCGCTCCTTTAAGGGGCGTTTTTTGTATATAAGAGGAATGGAACGCGCATGACACGGATTTAGGCAAATTTTTCGTTTAAAAAAACTGGCTGCGCAGCCTGCTTATTTTGCGTGAAAGGTAATTCACGAGCGTGTTGTAGTCATTAACAGCCATTAGTATCTCCATATTATCGGCATCGGGGCTTACCTGCATTTTGAGGTCCTGGATCAGTTTGCCCAGCAGCAGCCATCGCAGGTCGATAATATGCTCATTGGCATACGCGGAAACAGACATGGTTTTATCCTTAACCGGGATCTGCTTTTTCTCTTCCCACTCATGGAGGCTGTATTTCTCATCCTGCATAAATATATCGGTCGCCACCGACTGTAGTTCGGGCGGCAGCGTATTCAGGAATGTATCTACCGTAAGCGACTGATGCGCCAGGTAATGGTCGGTAATCGCCTTGTAGAGCTCCCGGAACACCGGATTGGTGAATTGTATTTCGTCTTCCTGGAGGTTCAGGTAAATGCGTTCATACACCTTATAAGCCTTGCGTTCGGTATATTCATACTCCTTGCCAAACTTGTCATATTTGATATATACATCCTCAAAATCCTGCTCGGTGCCTCCGTACAACAATAATATCTCAATAATCCTGCGTTCCAGCCTGTCCAGTATATCTACCCTTTCCTGCTGTACCGAACCGTCATCGGCAACCGGCTTCATAACATTTTCCTTTTGCTCTTCCCTGAATTTCTTACCTGCATCGGTAATGTCTTTCTGGACGATTTGCGAAAGCGTACTTACCAAAACCTGTTCGGATATATCCATGATGCGGGCTACTTCCTGTACATATATTTCCCTTTGTATGCGGTCAGGTATTTTTGAGATGCTGGTTACCATATCCCTGATAAGGCCTGCTTTCTTTACAGGATCGTTCTTGGCTTCGTCCATCAGCAAGCCTGCCTTGAACTGGATGAAGTCTTTAGCGTTATCATTCAGGTAGGCCACCAACTCATCATGTGGCGTTTTTTTGGCAAAACTGTCGGGATCGTCACCATCGGGGAAAGTGCAAACCTTTACGTTCATGCCTTCTTCGAGTATCAGGTCGATACCACGTACCGAAGCCCGCAACCCTGCCGCATCGCCATCGAAAAGCACGGTAATATTTTTGGTAAGGCGGTTGATGAGGCGTATTTGGTCGGGAGTCAATGCCGTACCTGAGGAAGCCACCACGTTCTCAATCCCAGCCTGGTGGAGTTGGATCACATCGGTATAGCCTTCAACCAAAAAGCAGTTGTCCTGTTTGGCTATGGCCTGCTTAGCATGGAAGATACCGTATAGCACTTTACTTTTGTGGTAGATATCGCTTTCGGGTGAATTGAGGTATTTGGCAACCTTTTTGTCGTTGCCCAGTATACGCCCGCCAAACCCCAGCACACGGCCCGACATACTCTGTATTGGAAACATTACACGCCCACGGAAACGGTCGACCGTGCGGCCATCTTCACGGACAATGGTCAGGCCGGTCTTATCCAGATAATCCAGCTTGTAGCCTTTACCCAAAGCCTCTTTACTGAAAGCATCCCATTCTTCGGGCGAATAGCCCAAGCCGAATTTCTTTATCGTATCGCCTGTAAAGCCGCGCTCCTTGAAATACGAATAGCCTATCGCCTGCCCCTCATCGGTATTCATGAGGGTGTTATGAAAATACTTCTGCGCAAATTCCGAAACGAGATACATGCTTTCTTTTTCATTAGCCTGTTCCTTATCTTCTTCGGTCTGCTCGGTTTCTTCTATCTCAATATTGTATTTTTTCGCAAGGTAGCGAATGGCTTCCGGGTAAGTAAAATGCTCATGTTCCATGAGGAAGGCAACGGCGTTGCCTCCTTTACCCGAACTAAAATCTTTCCATATCTGCTTTACCGGCGACACCATAAATGATGGCGACTTCTCGTTGCTGAACGGGCTGAGCCCCTTAAGGTTGCTGCCCGCACGCTTCAGGTTAACGAAATCGCCGATCACCTCCTCTACGCGGGCGGTTTCAAAAACGGTATCTATGGTGTTTTTGGATATCAATCTTCGTTCAGTTGCAATGTTACAAAGCCGCTAAGTTACAAAGTTTTTGCGCCAATGCCAGCCTTACCATTTTCTATTTAGCAATCAAATGTATCCGTGATTGTTACCAAAGATATATAACAATCAAGGCTTATCTAAATGTACAATAATACAAAATCAGGTAGGAATTGTATTTTACTTTGCGATAAGAAAATCTTTAAGATAATACGGCTCGAAGTAAGCCACATCTACAAAGTCCTGGTTTTGATATTTACCAAAAGATACCGCCGCCATTTCTGCCGAAGAAGGATAGATAATATCGTCGTGGTATATAAAGCGAGGATTGCTTAGCATCTCGCGGCATTTGGCCGCACCATCTCCCAGCAGGTGTATTTGGCCGGAAGTTTCTTCGAAAGAGGTTTCTGTAATGATTTCCGCTCTGGTTTCACGCAGCTTTTGGTAATTGCTGTCAAAAATAGCGGTGTAGGCTTCCATGCGGCGCGCATCGATCAGGGGGATGATAACGCCTTCCTGCACCTGTATCTTCCTTGCAAGCACTTCGAGGGTGTCAATAGCGATCAGGGGGATAGACAGGGCATAGCAAAGGCCTTTCGCTGCCGAAACACCAATGCGCAGGCCGGTATAAGAGCCCGGACCCATACTTACAGCCACAGCATCCAACGCTTTGAAGGTAATGCCTGCTTCTTTCAAAGCTTCTTCTATAAATACATGGAGCTTTTCAGCATGTGCATACCCTTCGCCAGCGTATTCTAAAAGCGATACAACAGCACCGTCTTTGGCAATACAAACCGAGCAGTTTTTGGTAGCTGTTTCAATATTTAATATAAAACCCATTTCCTTATTTCGCGTCTTTCTCTTTAGGTTTCGTTTTTACCTTATCGTTCGGGTTGAGGTCTTTAGTTACGGTAGCATACGGACCTGTAATTACTTCGTCCCCTTTTTTAAGGCCGCTTAGTATCTCGATATTGGTGTCGTCCTGTATACCTGTGGTTATTGGCCTTAGTACCGCCTTATCGCCCACCTTTACATACACGCACTCGTATTTTTTCTCAACAACGCCTGTTTTCTGTTCTTTTTCTTTTTCTTCAAGCTCTTTCACCACATCTTTCTTAACTGCGGTTGTGTCAGATTTTACCACAACAGAGCTGATTGGCACTGCCAGGATATTCTCTTTCCTTTCGGTAATGATATCTACAGTTGCCGTCATGCCCGGCCTGAATGGTGAATAATTGGACGGCTTGCCTTTCGTCATATCTTCATACGACTCTTTCAGTATCCTTACTTTCACCTTAAAGTTGGTTACCTGGTCGGCAGTAAGCTCGCTGCTTGCCGAGTTGGATATGCTGGTCACCACGCCCTTGAATTTCTTTTTCAAATAAGCATCCACTTCGATGTTGGCTTCATCGCCAATCTCTATCTTTACGATGTCGTTCTCATTCACATCCACTTCCACCTCCATATTATTGAGGTTGGCTACCCGCATGATCTCGGTACCGGTCATCTGCTGTGTTCCAACAACGCGCTCACCCAGTTCCGCATCCAGTTTGGAGATCGTACCGTCAACCGGCGCATATATGGTAGTCCTGTTCAGGTTGTCCCTTGCTTCGGTAACGGTAGCGCCGGCGCTCTGTACATTATAGTAAGCCGACTGTTTTGATGCCTGTGCCACTTCGTAGGCCGACACCACTTTGTCCCATTCCGATTTGGATATTACCCCTTTATCAAAAAGGCGCTTATTACGGTCGTAATTAGCCTTTGCTTCTTTTAGCTGCGCTTCGGTCTGGCTCAGCCCTGCCTTTGCGGTAGAGAGTGATGCCGAACTCCTGCTTACACCCGATTCATAAAGGTCGGGGTTGATGCGCACCAGCAGGTCGCCTTTTTTGATAGCCTGTCCTTCTTTAATAGGAAGCTCAATGATTTCCCCGGAAACTTCGGAGGATATTTTCACTTCAACTTCCGGCTGTACTTTGCCCGTAGCCGAAACGGTCTCGGTCAATGTTATCTGTTTCACAACTGCAGTCTCTACTTCCTTGCCTTCATCTTTAGCGCCAATCGTGCCGGTCGACTTCAGCACAAGGAGCAAAACAACTAAAAGCACAACACCGCCTAATAAATAATAAATCGTTCTTTTTGACATAGTTCTTTATTTTTGTGAAATTTGAGAGATCGGTATCCCAAAGTAGAATTCCAGTATCTTGATCCTGAATATATAATCGTATTTTGTACGCAATACTTCCGACTGCGCATTTACAGAAAGCGTCTGTGCCTGGTTAAGGTCGAATACATTGATAAGCCCTACCTCATAGCGTTCCTGTGCGTACGTGAGTGCCTCTGTCCTTGCTTCGGCAGCAGACACAGCAGCATCATAGGCTTTCAGTGCGCCCTGGGCATCGGTGTAGGCCGTGTAAACGTTCCTTTCAAGGTCGAGCTCGCGCTGCTCCAGTGTTATCTGCGAACGCTCCAGTTCCACCTTAGTGCGCTCTACATTGTTTCTTACGGCAAACCCATTAAAGATAGGGACATTTACACCAACCCCAAACGAGTGCCCTTTGTTATTGTCAAACTGATCGAGGATAGGCAAGTACCTGCCCAAGATCGGCTGGTAATTATTCTGAAGCACCAGTTGGTTCGTGCCATCTACAAATCCGACTACCGATGTGGGCTGGGTGGTACTTTGCGCAAAGCCCACAATCCTGTCGGAATAAGCAGCCCTTGTGGTCAGGCTGTAAAACCCGCTTATTACCGGCTGGTATGCGCCTTTTGCAATTTTCACATCCTTTTCGGCCACCTCTACATTGGTCCTGGCGATCTTCAGTTCTGTCCGCTGCTCTTTGGCCTTGTTGTAAATTGTCGCCGGCTGCTCGAGCAGTATCGGCTCATCCTTTACATCATAATTACCATCTTCGGTGTCAAAATTCTGGAAGTCTTCCAACTGCATCAATTGCGCCAGGCTTAGCTTAGAGATCAGGAGCGCATTTTCGGCAGCTATCTTTTTCTGATTGTCCGCAGCTACGGTAGCCTTAACGTCGAGCAGGTCGCCACGCGGTACTGCACCGCCTTCTACCAATTCCCCTACCCTTTGCATCTGCCTGGTGTCAAAAGCCAGCTGCTGTTCCTGCACCTTTAGGTTCTCTTTGTTAAAAAGCACCTGCAGGTAGGCATTGGCTACATTCAGCGCCACATCTTCCTGCATTTTTACGGTTTGGTATTGTGCCGAGATAGCCGCAAGATTTGCCCTTCGCAACCGGTTCTGGTTCTGTAGGCCGTTGTAGATGTCCACGCCCATGTTCAGCCCGACAGAGGTAAACTGTGTGGTCTGGTTTTCTAAAAGGCCGGTGGTGATGTTCTGGTTAAGACCAATATTCCAGGAATGAGAGCCCTGTATCTGTGCCGTGGGCAGGAAAGCGCTTTTTGCATCTTTCCTTGAAACGTTTGCCAGCCGCGCATCAAGTTCGGTCAGCTTTATGGAAATGTTATTTTTCAGTGCATATTCAACACACTCCTGCAATGTCCATTTTTTTGCCTGGCCATAAGCATCGTCAGCAAACAGGGCAAAAACAAATAAAAATGCGGCGTAAAACTTGCTTTTCATAGGCTGTGTTGAGAATAGTTTACAAATTTATCAAAATATATAACGCAGGCACCCGCCAGATATTTTTATTAGACGCTTTGATGTTAAAATTGTTACGGAAAATAATACTAATTTTGCGGCAAATTTACAATATCATCACCATGAGAGCATTACTATTTGCTACATTATTTTCTTTCACCCTGCTATTATCCGGGTGCGCCACTACCAAAAAGATCGAAGCACTGAAGCCGGAGCCGGGAAATACGACCGATGTTGTGTACCAGTCGGCCACATCCTTCATCAACCTTCCTGTGAGCATCAGCATAGCCGATGTGGAAACGCAGGCTAACAAACTAATGACCGGGCTCGTGTATGAAGACAATAATATTGAAGACGATAAGATTGCCATGAAAGTGTGGAAAACCGCACCCATAAAATTCTCTGAACAAAAAGGCAAACTGCAGTCGGTTATCCCGATCAAGGTGACCGCCAATGTAAAATACGGCACCTCTGCCCTTGGGATGGACCTGTATGATACCCGCGAAGTAAACATGGATGCTATTATAACTTTCAGCAGCAAAATAGGACTTTCTAACTGGAAAATGACCACCACCACTACTATCGAATCACTCGAGTGGAAAGAAAGCCCTACTGTTACCATTGCGGGGAAAAAGGTAGCCATCACTTACCTTATCAATCCTGCCTTAAAATTGTTCAAATCGAAGATTGAATCAGAGCTGGACAAATCAATTTCGAAAGTAACCGATTTCAAACCGCAGGTACTGGCTGCACTTGAAAAACTGAACACTCCTTACCTTACAAGCGAGCAGTATGAAACATGGTTCACTCTTAACCCCGTTGAGCTGTATGTGACCGATGCGGTGCTGTCTAAAAAACAGATCACAATGAACATGGGGCTGAAATGCACTATGGAAACCCGAGTGGGCCAGCAGCCTAAAAAGACGTTCAAGAAGGAGAATGTTGTACTGAAGGCGGTTTCATCTATGCCTGATAAAATTGACGTGGTTGTGGCTGCGGTTTCTACTTATGAAAGCGCTTCTAAAGTAATTACCAAAAACTTCCAGGGGCAGGAATTTGGCGAAGGCAAAAGAAAAGTGACCGTACAGAAGGTAGACCTTTGGAGCAAGGACGGCAAAATGATCATCGCGCTGGATATGACCGGAAGCATCAACGGTACTATTTACCTGACAGGATACCCTAACTACAATGCGGTGACTAAAGAGATCTATTTCGACCAGATGGACTATGTACTGAATACAAAAAGCATCCTGATGAAAACCGCCAACTGGCTTGCCGAAGGTTTTATCCTGAAAAAGATACAGGAAAACTGCCGCTACTCGATCAAGCAAAACCTTGAGGACGGCAAGAAGAACCTCCTGCCTTACGTTACCAACTACTCACCGATACCGGGAGTATTCGTAAACGGTACGCTTAATGATTTTGAATTTGACAAAGTGGAGCTTACCAATAATGCGATCATTGCATTTATAAAAGGCTCGGGTAAAATGGATTTGAAGATCGATGGGATGAAGTAATTTTAGTTTTCAGTTAGAGGAACGCGGATGACACGGATTTGGGCGGATTGACGCGAATTTTCCCCCGCTGGCCGTAATTGCAGGCACGAAACCATCTTCAAGGTTTGCCATCAACAAATACCGGAAGAAAGATCATACACCATAACATAAACAGCCGTACTGAGAAGCACGGCTGTTTTGTTTATTTAATTGAATGTTTTGACTGAAACTGAGACTGCGACTGAAAACTAAGCCTCTGCTTTTTTCTTTTTCCTAAGCCTGTATACAGCATAGCCTACAAGGGCAACAAGCAGGTAAGGGAGCACCATGAGGTAGACGATACCATCATTAACCGATTCGGCTTTAATGCCGCCATCGCTGCTTTCCAGGGCGGCACGGCACATGGCGCATTGGGCATTTGCCATCGCAGAAAAAAGAACCAGTACAGCTACCGATAAATATTTGGATTTAGCACTCATATCAGTGGGTGTAATAAGGCGATATCATCAGGTAAACGATCACGCCGGTCACCGCTACATACAACCATAACGGATAAGTAATGCGGGCAAGCTTCTTGTGCCTTTCGAAGTTACCAGCGATGGCTCTTACATAGGTTATAAGAACAAAAGGTATGATGATTACCGATAAGGCGATATGCGTAAGCAGTATAAAGAAATATACGTAACGCATAAAGCCCTCGCCCCCGTAGGGTGTAGAATCAGCGGTCATGTGGTAGGCTACATACATTACAAGAAACGCAACTGACAGGCCAATTGCAAATTTCATCAGGTTCTCGTGGAGTTTTTGTTTACCATTTTTCACTGCCCAAACCGCTGTAACCAAAACAATGGCAGTAGCGCCGTTTATTGCTGCATATATTGGCGGCAGGAACGAGAGCGGCTGTACATCATAACCAAGGTCTTTAAGCTTCACCTTAAAAAGCACCGCCACTGCTATGGGTATAACAACCGACAACAGGATGATCCAGACATTATATTTTTTTTCAGCGTTCTTGTTAACTGTATTTTCCATTATTCTTCGAGTAGTTTCTTGATGTCTTCTTTTATGGCTTTCACGCCGGGCTCCTCAAGCCCGTCATAGTACAATATCGGGTTGCCATACGTGTCTTTGCGGCTTCTTATATTGCCTTCTTTATCAATTAGCGCAAACATGCCCGAATGCTCAAAGCCTCCTGCAGCTTCCGGGTTCACTCCCGCATACAGCTTGAATTCTTTGGCAAGGTTAAAAATATATTCCCTTTTACCGGTAAGGAAATGCCAGTTGTAGTGCTTTACACCCAGCTTCTCGGCATGCTCTTTTAGGACCTGCGGTGTATCATTTTCAGGGTTGATCGTGATTGAGGCCACGCCGAATTTCGGGTTACCGTAATATGCTTCCTGGAGCGTCAGCATATTCTCGTTCATTTTAGGGCAGATGGTTGGGCAGGTTGTAAAGAAAAACTCAACAACGTAAACTTTCCCTAAGTAATCTTTATTGGATATCTTTTTGCCGTTCTGGTCGGTCAGCTCAAATTTTGGCGCAGGCCCAATTTCTACAAGGTCGGATTTCTGGAATTTTGCTACAATCTTCGGCACTGCCCAGATCCCGAAAATAAGGATGATGAACGATACGCCTATGTATGAATATCTCTTTTTCATTATATTTCTCTTTTAACACCTTTCAGGGTATCATTTTTACGGAGTGCAAGGCGGTATTCCCTCAACAGGATCTTTACATCATCGGTCATCTCGTTGTGGAGTTCAGCCGCCGAGAAGGAATTATATGCGTCTTTAAATTCATCTTCGCCGGTCTCTTTATCTTTTCCTTTCCTGCCCCTCAGGCTGCTGTCTTTATCCAATATAAAAATATTGTAGGTGGAGAAGTCGGCGCCAAGCGGCTCACGCACTTTTAAGGATTTGTAGAAGTCTGTGATATCCTGCGGCTGGGCAAAAATGAATTTCCAGTTGGAGATGTCCCCCATTGCCTTTAGTTCTGATATTACCTGTTTCACTTCATCCTGTGCGCCGTCAGGGACAATCATCAGGAGTTGGAAATCGGTAAAGTCCTTGTATTTATTGTTTATCTTCTGGTTGACATTGAAGATGGTCTCTTTCTTTTTTATGATGTCTTTGCCTAAAAAACCTACAATGGTAATCTTACCTTTCAGGTGAACCGGCTTATCATCTAAAGTCTTACCCGGAGGAGCTTCGGCTACGTTCTTTGTAATTACGGGAAGGAAGAGAGAATTATGCTTTGCCATTGAAAAATAAACATACATGGTAAGAGGCAGTATGAGCAGGACAACAAGAACAATCTTTCTTTTCATGATAAAGGAAATTTCCTTTGCAAAAATAAAAAAAGGCGGGTTAAAAACCGCCTTTTTTAGAGAGAATATATTTTTAGAATATCCACTTGTAGTGTGAGTGCTTGAACACTTCGTGGATGTAATCACCTTCGATAAGAATGATGAACAATAAGTACAGTACCAGGAATACAACCGGTAGTACTACCGACCATTTAAGGCTGGTTTTTTCACCTTCGATGTGCATGAACGCCCAAACGATGTAGTAGGCCTTAACAATCGTAAGGATAATGAAAATCCAGTTAAGGATGTTCATATGCAAAAGGTTGGTCATGTGAAGGGCCGGCGGTTTCATGATACCAAGTATAACCTCAACGATAGTTATAACAGACAGAAGTCCGAAAACAAACCAGATCCTTTTTGTATTAGATTCGTGCGAATGTGCCATTGTGCTTATATTTTAATAATTAAACCAGGTAGAAGAAGGTGAATACGAATACCCAAACTAAATCTACAAAGTGCCAGTATAATCCGATTTTTTCAACCATCTCGTAGCTTCTCCTTTTCTCATAGGTACCTAAAAGTACGTTGAAGAAAATAAGGATGTTAAGCATAACCCCGGTAAATACGTGGAATCCATGGAAACCTGTAATGAAGAAAAAGAAGTTGGCAAACAGTTTATGTCCGTATTCATTCCTTACAAGGTTAGCACCTTCAACAACAAGGTGTGCATCAGCAAGCCTTTTGACAGACTCTTCCCTTGACAGTAATGTCTTCTTTTTGTCTTTGGTAAGCACTTCCGTCCTTACAAGCAGGTTTGGATGTGTTTTGAAGCCTTCTACTACTTCTTCTACAGTGTAGGTTGGCAAAGCTGATTCCTGTTGGAACCATATACCCTGGCTTTTTATTTTCTGTACCCTGTCGGTAGGGATATCTGCAGCGAAATCAGCAAGGGCTACCCTTTTGCCATTAGCATCAACAAACTGAAGGATAGAACCTCCCCTTGTCTCAATGGCGCCATATTCACCTTTAATGAAGTTTTTCCATTCCCACGCCTGCGAGCCAAGGAATATAAAACCTCCTATAATGGTAAGCACCATGTAAACGGCAACTTTTGTTTTTTGCAAGTGATGGCCTGCATCTACAGCAAGCACCATGGTTACTGATGAAAAGATAAGGATAAATGTCATGAACGCCACATAGTACATCGGGGCATCCACACCGTGCATGAACGGAAAGTGGTTGAACACCTCATCGGCTATAGGCCATGTTTCAATGAATTTGAACCTCGAAAAACCATAAGCTGCAAGAAAGCCTGAGAACGTAAGGGCATCTGATACGATGAAAAACCACATCATCAGTTTGCCATAGCTCGCTCCCATCGGCTCATTCCCGCCGTCCCATGTTTTACCTGTAGTAGCTGTTGTAGTAACTGTCGCTGCCATATAAAATTGTTAGGTTAAAAAGTTTCCAAATTTACATTTTTTTTCCATTAATAGAAATAGAAAAATAAAAACAAATAAACCCATAAAATATCGAGAAAGTGCCAAAACATTGCACCTAACTCTAATCCAAGGGTTTGAGACTTATTGTATTTTTGTTTAAAATGATTATAAATTACCACCAAAAGCACGATGAGGCCTGCAAAAAGGTGGGCAAGGTGCACTGTAATAACGATATACAGGAACGAGGTGGTTACCGTGCTCTCCGGCCCGGTAAAGAAATAACCGCTTTTTATTACCTGGTCAAACCCGTAAAACTGGGCAGCCACGAAGCCTAGGCCTAGCGCCAGCGTTAGCAAAAGCCAGAATGAGGTAGCGCTCCTGTCGCCTTTTTTGATCGACATTTTAGCAAGGTGAAAGGTAACACTGCTCGCGATAATTACTGCCGTGCTTATCATAAATGCATTCGGCAACACAAAATCGTTAAGCCAGTCAGGCCTTGAGGTACTCACCACATAGGCGCTTGTAAGTCCGGCAAACATCATAAACATGCTTACCATACCAAACCAAAGGAGCATCTTTTTAGACTTCTCCGTCCTTTGGGCATATTCTTCAATCGTCATCATAATTACCTGATAAATTTATCTGCTACTAATATTACCTGCATCAGCGAAATATACGACACGCTAACCAGCATGAGCTTTTTCGCCGCAGGGCCATCCATTTTGTTGTATAGTTTTACCGCATATACCAGCATCCACAAGCCAAGCAGGAACACAATTACAGCCGACACGATGCTTAGCTTCAGCTCACCTGTAAACCCTGTAACCGGCAGCAGCGATGCCACGATGAGCCATATAGTGTAAAGGATAGTTTGCAATGCGGTTTTTTTGTCCCTTTTCCCCGTAGGCAGCATGAAGAAGCCTGCTTTTTCATAATCCTCGAACAAGAACCAGCCAATAGCCCAGAAATGAGGAAACTGCCAGAAGAACTGTATAAGGAACAGCGTGCCTGCCTCGATACCGAAGTCGTTGGTAGCAGCTACCCAGCCAAGCATGAACGGTATTGCACCAGGAAAGGCGCCCACGAACACAGCAAGCGGGGTTATGGTTTTCAGCGGGGTATAAATGCTTGTATAGAGAAAAATCGAGATTGCCCCGAACATTGCCGTTTTAGGATTTATGCTGTACAGTATGCCAATACCGAGTATAGTTAGCACCGAGCCCAGCAAAAATGCATTTTTAACCGACATTTTTCCCGAAGGGATTGGGCGGTTTTTAGTGCGATCCATGAGGGCATCAAGGTCTTTTTCTATGATCTGGTTAAAAACATTGGAAGCGCCCACCATGCAATAACCGCCGATGGTAAGCAGGATAAGCGTTGCCCAGCTGAAAGCATGTTCATCTGAGACGCCGAGCAGGTAACCCGCAACAGAGGAAAACACCACGCTTATAGCGAGCCTTGCCTTTGTAATAGCGGTAAAATCAGAAAAAATCGATTTTATTGAAATCGGGTTTTGTGAAGCGTTCAAAATGATTTTCATTGGGTTTTCAAAAACTGGTGCAAAGATACTCGAAAAAAAAGTTTTCTTCAAAAGAAAGTAACAAACATAATGAAATCGTGATTTTTATGTGTGAATTGATTATCCACCGCATAATTTGCGGTGAATAATGTGGTTTTTCGCCGCAGAATCTTTTATCCTAAAAACATTTCATAAAAAATCATTTACCCGCACGCAACCTTTCTTTCTTCCCTGCATCTTATAAGTGTAATGACTTCATAAGGGTTATTTATTACGTTGTTACGAAAAAGAAAAATTCGTTTGAAAAATTGCTATGAAAACGAGAGCCTTCCCCGAAACGGGAAGGTTTTTTTTGGCCCCTAACAAGCCCATAACGCTGCCTTTGCCTAAAAGCTGAATATCAATATCCTCCCGATGCTTCCTCGCTATCGGCAATGGCTTTGGCGGACGATGTCCCGATACGCTTTACGCCGAGGGAGATCATCTCTATGGCTTCGTTATAATTGCGTACGCCGCCTGCGGCTTTAACGGGAAGCGGAAATGCATTCTCCAACATCAGCTTTATGGCCGGCACGGTGGCGCCATTAGGTTTGCCTTCTTCTGTTTTATAAAAGCCGGTAGATGATTTTACAAAAACACGGCTGTAATCGCTTTCTTCAAAGTGGGTAAGCACCACATTTTTCACAAGGGCGCTGAGTTGTACGATCTCATGTTCATTGAGCGCCGCCACCTCTATGATCCATTTTACTACTTTTCCGTGGGCGAGACCAAGGCGTGTACATTCGAGCACCTGTTTTTTTACTTCAACACTGCCTCCCGATTGAAACTTTGCATAATCCAATACAAAGTCAAGCTCATCGGCACCATCATTAATTGCAGCCTCAGCTTCAGCCAGCTTATCTTCAAGCGGGCTGTTACCCTGAGGGAAGTCGATTACCGTGCCAACCGTTACAGCAGATCCTGCGGCAACAACCATTTCTTTAGCCATAGCTACCATATCAGGCCGTACCATAACCAGCTTAAAATTTTCATTGATAGCTTCCTCTACTACCTTCTTCACCACCCCGCGGTTTTCGGCTTCGGTAAGCCCGGCCTGTACTGCTGTTTTCAGGTAGGTCGAATCAAAATATTGTCTTATATCCATAATATTTAAAAATGATATCGTATTGTTTCGCAAGTGAAAACATCTATGCTTCTCGACTGCGCTCGAAGTGACAGACGGAACGTAATGCTTATATCGGACTCCCGTAAAACAGGAATCCCCAACTAATAAGCCGGGGATTTTTTTTTGAAATGTCTTCTTTGATAGCGCCATAAAACCAAAACGGCTATTGCGCTGCCGGTGGTATTGGCTATGGCATCCACCAGATCAGGTGTCCTTTCTTCTGTAAAAAGGCCCTGGCATACTTCCATGATGATGCCATAACTAACGGCGATGACAAACGCCCACATCCGCCTTTTATTTACATTTGATATTTTCAGCGTCCGGAGGCCGTAGCTCCAGAGTATTGTAAATATAAAATAAAAAGTAGCGTGAAGCACTTTATCCTTATTGGGCATCTTTATCTTCTCCAGCTCACTAAAGTTGTCGTTGCTCACTAAGCAGGCAACGGTAATAAACAGTGTCCAGAAAATCGCAGCCCAAAAGTACTTATTACGCACCTATCAGTTCCCTGTATTGTTCGCTGCTCAAAAGCGTATCTACTTCAGAAGCATCGGATATTTTCACTTTCACCATCCAGCCATCGCCATAAGGGTCTCCGTTCACTTTCTCAGGATTGGTTTCAAGGGAATCGTTGAATTCAATAATCTCTCCGGATAATGGCAGGAACAGGTCGGATACTGTTTTAACAGCCTCTACAGTTCCAAAAACCTCATCTTTATCCAATGTCTGGTCCAGTGTTTCAACCTCAACATATACAATATCTCCCAATTCTTTCTGGGCAAAATCGGTAATGCCTACTGTAGCTGTATCGCCATTTATTTTAACCCATTCGTGGTCTTTCGTGTACTTTAAATCTGCAGGAATATTCATGTGTAGTTAGTTTGTTTGTTTTTAGCAAATGTATGTTTTATAAGATAAACTATAAAATGTTTTTTCGTCTTAATTTCCGAAATTATACCTCAGTGTAAACCCGGAACGGATGTTGGTCAGCGGGTATGCCGTCGAGATCACCGGTTTCGAGAACGAATGGTCGTAGAAGAAGATGGCCGTAAGGTTTTTGCTGAAGGCATAGTCTGCCGTAAGCTTGATCGACCATATATTCTGCCCGCCGCCCAACTGGTTGTTATCATAATCCAGGTAGCGAACGATAGTTGAATTCCTCCTCAACGAGAAATCGGCTTTAATATTAATATCGCTCTTTATCACGTTGCTCGGATTATCGGCAAGGCTGGAATTGATCGTCACGTCCTTGATGCGGTAACCCAACCCAACAATATATTCATTACCCTTTACCTCTGTAAGGAGGTTGTTATCAAAACTCATGTTCAGCGTGCGGTCTTTCCTGATCTCGGCAAGTATCTTGATCGAGTTCTTCATCTCCATATCCACACGTATCAGCGGGCTGAAATTCTCGCTCAGGTTGACATTCGATATGATATTTTTAGTGTAGAAATTACCAATACCGTTGTTGTCCTGGCCGTTCGGGTTTTGGACATACTCAAAGTTCGACCTGTAAGAGTTGATGTTATAATGCGACGAATAGCTGTGCTGCAGCGAGAAGCGCTTAAACCTGTCCTTAAAGAACTTGTAGCGCATCAGCCCGGTATATTTTACTACCCAGTTAGGCAGCGGGATATTCCTGAACGCTCCTGTTGAAACCTTCCCTGCATCCTGACCGGAGTAGGCCGCAATGAACGATGGCAGCAATACCGCCTGGCTGTTCCTTCCGTAACCTACCGGATAGCCTGCATTCGCATCGGCAAAACCGCCTGTGCCATCTGCTACATACCTTGGGAAGTTTGTTGTGCCGTAATGTTCCGTAGCAAGCCTGTTGGCGATGACTAACCTGTTGCTCCTCATAGCATCAAATGCATCAGACCCGTTCACATCACTGGTACTGAACGCTGTTTTGATGAGGATGGTCGATATCATAAAGTTACCGTAGGTATAAGGCGAAAGTGCCTGGTACCTGTTTTCTCCCGGTACAAGTACATTTCCACTACTATCAAATATAGGCTCTTTATAAGCATCAAACTGTTCCGAGTGGTATTCGGCATAGGTCCTGTCGGCAGTAAGGTCTATCTTAAAGTCAGGAAACAGGTCCATATTCGCCGTAAGGTTCAGCTGTTTTGTAGTATTTTGCAGGAAGTTCTGGTTGAAATCACCGTAATTCGTCAGGTAACCGTTCTTCGCCGCTTCATAACGGATATCCGAATCCTGGCTGCCCAGCACAAACCCAAGGCTTGGCTTGGTAGTACCCAGGAAGCCTATACCCGGTAAAAAGCCCGGCATTGCTGTACCGCTGGTCTCCGTATAGTTTATCTGGATGTTTTTCACGCTGGTAAGCACCCCTACAAGGCCATTCACAAACACATTACCTTCGGTTGCCGGTTTTGGTGCCGCCGTCACTTTCTCACCCGGTTTCGGGGCAGGTTTTGGCGCTGCATTCTTGGCAGCAGGCTTCTTAGGGCCTAAGCCGACATACTTGTACAGCAGGTCCATGTTCAGCGTGGTGTTCAGCTTGTGCTGACTGGTATTTTGCAATGTATTACCCAACTGGAATACTGTATCGTCTATACCATCGCCATTCGTATCTTTTGATACCGAAGATAGCGCATCGGTAGAACGCTGCCAGTTGAAGGTGCCATTATAAGTATAGGTTGATTTTACGAACGCCAATGCCGGGATCTTGCTGATCGGGAGGTCGTAATTCACAACAAACTGCTGTGTGTGTGAGTTGGCCTCTCCTGTGTTCCAGAAATCCTGCCAGATGGTGTATTCCTGGATAGGCATATTGTTCTCGTCGAGATAGTTCCTTACGATATTGCTTGTAGAGACGGCATAATTGAACTTCAGCGACTTTGTAATGTTGTAATTGAAGCCGTATTGGTAATTAAAGAAATAATTCCTCCTATACAGCGGGTTGATAGGAATACCCTCTACATCCACATTACGGTACTGCTGCCTGTTGAACTGCCTGATGATGTTCGAGCTAAATGAAAGGTTCGAAGGCAGGTAGTTGAAATTGAAATCGCTCAACAGCTTCCAGTAGTTGCTTTTTTTCATGAAGCCTGTATTCTTAAAAGGCTCAACCGGCTTGCTCTGGAAGGCATAGTTATAATCTGCCGCCACCCTCACCTGCTGGTCGGTCAGGTCCTCAATCTGGTAATCGTGGTGTTCCGTCTGGTTATAGGAGTAAGAAAGCGTTACGTTCTCAGGGTCGTATATGTGCTGTTTCTGCTCCGGCGCCCTTTCTTTCTTCACACCTATAAAGTTGATGCTCGTTCGCTTCGTGTAATCAATTGCCCTTTCGCGAAGGTTGTCCCTTGTGGCCTGGTCGGCGGTCTCATTCATTAATTGATCAAGGCGCACGTCCTGCTGGAACGGATCATACTCCGGAGTGATCACCTGTTCGCCCACACCGTAGTTGAACGGCAGGTTGATGTGCCAGCTTTTCGGAAGCAATTTGCCAAGTGCAAAGTTGGTTACAACGTCATACTGCTTCATGTCTTCCCTGCTTCTTTCGTTAGGGCTCTGCTCTATCGTACCAAAGCCTACCGTGCTCATCCTTCCTGTGGCCGATATGGTCGCGAAATCGGCAAAGTTGGTATCCATACTTGCTATAGCCGCCATACCGCCTTTGGTATCCATATCTGACAAACGAAGCTCGTTAAACCACACTTCACCGCGCAGGTTCCTTGCCATAGGGTCGGTCAGCTTGTAGCCGTTCTTCACCCCGAGCATCAATGTCCGCACGTAGCCAAAGTTAGGGTTACCTTTTATGGCTACGGTCATCCTGTCGTCAATGTCGCGGTAATAGATACCATTGGCATCCGGAGTTCCGGCAACGCCGTTCAGCACATCTATTTTCAATCGTGTCAGTGCATCAAGCGATATTTCAATATTGTTTGCTTCCGGCCATATCTGGTCTTCCGAAACAGCATTCAGTGGAGTTACATCAAGCTTCATCTCTACCTGGTAGAAGTTGTCGGTAAAGTCGTTACCAAAACGAAGGAACGCCTTCATCTCGCCGCTTTGAAGCCCGTTCGGTTCCGGCGTATCAGAATCGGTATCTGAAGAAAGCGCCTCCGCATGGAGGAACATCCTCAGCTTTTTATACTGGCGCATATCCACATTCACGCTTTTGAATACCGCACGTGCATCTTCCGGCTCAAGGCCTTTGCTGTTAGAGGTAGACCCATCGGTTGAATATACCCTTAACGACAACGCCTGCTCATTCTGGTTGATCACCGCATTGTTGTTATAAAGCTGTTCCCTGCGCACACCCGGAGGCGATTTATAAGGTATTGGCTGCCTGTCGCCATTCTCCTGAACGTTCAGGGCTACTACATCGAAGCCTGTATTGTCGGTGGTAGCGTCTTCGTTATTGTCCGGCTCGGCATCAAGCGAGTTCACATATCTTCTCCATTCGCCCCTTACAAGGTCGAGCGCACCAAAACGAAGGGTTACATCGCTGGTAAAGCCCCTTACGATCATCCTCATGAAACGTATGGAACGTACGCTGCTGATACCTCCTACTGATACTGCACCCGCACCCTGTACCGGTACTTTATACAAAAGCCACCTTCCGGTAACGTTGCCCGTACCATCTTCTTTTGGAACACTGAACGGCCTTTCGTCCACTACATAACCCTGGCCCGGTATCACACCCGGAACCATCGGTATCTCATATTTATAGTAAGCATCAATGGTGTTCATGGTGTTGTCCCTATTGATGTCCTCAGTGTCAGGGAGCGTAGTATTGCCCCTGTTGTTGTTGCCCACATCTACAGGCGAGTTCCCCTGTGTACCGTTGTAATTTTTATATCTATCTAATACGTTTCCGGTTGCACTTAAGAAGAACTGGTAGTTATCTGCCGACGGGTCAGGATATGCAGCAAACGTGGGGAATTGTGCAGCCTCCTGGGCATCATCCAATCCGTCAAAACCTACATCCTGTACATTACGGTTGGCAGAATCTGTATCGAAAGCATAGATCAGCGACTGCGACACCGGCACTTTACCCCATACCGAAGTAAAAGTAGGCTGGTTGCCTGCCGCTTCCGGGAGCCCGTTCTCATATTGCTTCCTGTTGTCTTTTAGTATATCTTCGGATATTTCACCTAAGTTAATTTCAAGCGTACCGGTATTCGTAGCCGGTGTGGCATCGGTACCGTCATACGGGTCCATTACCCAGAATTGGATGTATTCCACATTGGTCTGCTCAAAATTGGTCGAGTTGATAGCACGCATGATACCGCCCCAGTTTTGCGCAGCCTGTCCGGAAGTAAAGCCATTGGTAGGTGCAGCAAGCGGGTTATAGTTATAAGGCCCCCTTTCCTGCGGATAGTAGCTAAGGTCGAGCGTGTTTACCACCCTGCTCTGGCCGGGCACCACATCGGTAACCGGGTACAGCTCGTCATAATACACACGCCTTGTCCTGTTGGACGAAATATCAGTGGCACTGATGCCATCGGGGCGTGCGCTTTGTGCATAGAAACTCGGGTCGATGCTGTACCATGCCAGTTTCGACCTCCTGAAGCCGGAATCGAGCACGTTAACGTCAAATTCGCCGCCTAAGCCTACAGGGGCACTGGCCAATGACCAGCCTTGTGCGCCACGCATGTCTATATTGGTTTGCGAACCTTCAAAGTCATCTACATAGGTAGTAGCCTCTCCATTGAACTGGTCGGCTTTGGAAGCATTAGGCTTCAGCATGGCTACCTCACCCCTGAAAGAGAAGTTGGAAGGCACATCAGTATCCATATTCGGCAGCTTGTTTACCAGCCTGGTAAAGAAAGGCACCTCTGTAGAGAATACCGTATTAAGCCCGAAGATCGTGTTCCTTACGGATTCCTGCCCGTAGTTGGTCTTGGTAGTAAACGGCCTTTCGGACATCGTCAGCACCGTACCGCCTATCAAAAACTTTTCATTGAACTTATGCTCTATGTTGAAACCGGCAAAACGCCTTGTCTGCTGCCCAAAAACTGCATTGTTTTCTACAGACACCTGGATAGGCGTATTGGATGCCTGGAGTGACGGGTCGAGTATCTGTACCATACCGGCCTGGTAGTTCACGGTGTAGTCCTGTCCTTCTACCAGCACCCTTCCGCCTGCGGTAACTACCACCGAACCCTGCGGCACGTTGAAAGCACCGAGCGGAATACCATTCGCGCTGGTTGATTTGAAGCGGCCTTTCAGCTGGAATTTATTTTTCTGGCTGCTCTGCAAGGCATCGGCCTGTGTACTCCGGTACATGCTCCGGTACACATATTTCTTCTGGTTGGGGTTAAAGCTGCTCTCATCCGCATCCTCCTGGTAGGTTTCCACATTGGTAGCATCGGCCAGCTTATCATACAGGTATTCACCGAAAGGCTCTACAGTAGTAAAAAAGATGCGCCCATTTTGTGTGTCTATCGTAAGGCCCGGCACAAAGTCGAAGAAACCGTCACCGCCTTCCTGCGGGTCATTGGCATAACTGAGCCTGTCGAGATTGAAAACACGCATCAAAGGCGTATCGGCTACCGGCCCTTCCTGGTTTGGCGGATCAGGAAAAGCATAAGTACCGGAATCCGGACTATTTGCAACGTTTAACGCCGGGGTAATGTAATTGAGCGGCGATGGGTCGGTATACAATATATTGAAACGGAAATCTTCCTGCGTAAGCTGGAAGGCTCCCGGTATCTGGTACACGTTCTTCATCATCAGGTTCCAGGTAGGCTGGTCTACACTAATGAGGTTACTCTTAAGCATTTTCAAAACAAGGCTCTGGGTAGCCGGCACAGGAGTTTGCGGTGTCGTGGTATTATCAACAACTGTCGCCGCAACGCCATCGGTACCAAACTCTCCCACCTGATATACCTTGTCGCCAATGGTGTATTGGTAAGCAACCGCAAGCACTTCGTCGTTATTGAGCCTTTGGCTTAGGGAAATATAACCCAACTGTGGGTGGTAGGTAAATTCGCTTGCCGTAAGTTTCCTTGCATTTTCAAGCTTGGAATAGTCACGGCCTTCACTTGCTACCAGGCCATTGGTAAAGCTGTTGTTGTTCAGGGTTACGATTTCCCTTACACTCGAATTCATGAAACCTGCCGGGATTATCGTAGGGTCAAGCTTGTTGTTACCGTTGTCCGGCGGGCTGTTGGCAGGCACGTTGAAGAATGGAGCAGTAGTTGTGTTATCTGCAAAACCAACCGCTACATTGGTAATATCGTCCGGGCCCTGCACCCCTACTTCTACAACAGGGGCTTCACCTAAATCCTGTACCGCTACAATATTCCGGGAGTTGTTTTCGGCGGCGTTGATCCTGTTCTGCTTATTGGTCACCCAAACCTCTATACGGGTTATCTGCACGCGGCTATCGATAAGGGGATAGTTACGCAAGGAGTAGTTGTATTGGTTCCTGAAATATTGCGAAAGGAAAAAGTGCCTGTCGTTATCATATTCCAGCCCGAAGAGGGTAAATTCCTGTATGGTACCGCCGCCCTGTGCCGTTACGGTCTTGGTTTGCGATTTCTGCTCGGAGAAGATACCTGTCAGCGTGGTCTTGCCAAACTGCAATGCCATCTTAACACCAAAAAGGCTCTGCGCGCCCCTTACCAGTGAGTTGGAAAGCGGGAAGCTAACATTACCAATTTCTATCTTCTGGAGAATGTCATCTTCTGTAGGGGTATATTCCAGTTTGATAAGGTTCTGGAATGCAAAGGTCGACTGGGTGTCATAATTGGCATTTACGGCCAGCCTCGTACCCACTTTTCCCTGCAGGCTCATACTGATACGCTGCTGGAAATCAAAGGTAAACGTACTCCTGTTCCTTGGCGGGATAGACGGGTTGTCCTGCTTGGTATAACGACCGGCAAGGTCTATCTCTACCGATCCCTGTGGCTTTACATCAATGGTGTTGCCCCCGAAAAGGGTCTCAAAGAAACTGGAATTCACATAATAGCGCGGCAGGAGGTTTTTCTGCTGTTCCGTAGTGCCCTTGCCATCAATAGCTTTCGATTTTTGCTGGTAATATTCCCGCATCGACTCCCGCAATGCCAACTCCTGGTATTCTTCGGGAGTAAGTATTATGGGGTAATTTATATTAAAGCCGTCGAACTTATTGGTGTAAATGTATCGGTTCGTGGCAGCATCATACGTATAGGCCTCAATGATGCTTTTGGGGTTAGCCATTTCTACCTTGCCCTTGTTATAGCCCTTCACGGTGTCCTGAGCTTTTTCGCTTTCCTCTTCTTCAGTAACCTGCGCCTGTGCCACAATACCGATGAGGAAAAACAAAACCGAAAGCGTATATTTTATTTGAGTATAAAAATCTTTTGAGTATACTGTTTTCAAGGACTATAAGTTTTTTAATGCTAATTTTATAATTGTCTCCACCCCTGCATTCGGATCATCCTTAACAATCTTCTCAATCACTTTTTCCGCCAATTTTTTGTTAAAGCCTAATACCTCCAAGGCAGATAACGCTTCTTCACGATTTGTATTGTAGCCCGTAACGGAAACTTCTCCTAAATCGTATAGTTTTAACACTTTATCTTTTAAATCGAGTATTACCCGCTGTGCCGTTTTGCTGCCAATACCCTTTATCGACTGTATTGTCCCCACATCACCCGATGCAATGGAATGTATGATCTGCTTTGGCTCCAACGAGGAAAGCATCGTCCGGGCGGTACCGGCACCAACACCCGAAACCGAAAGCAGCAGCTTAAAAAGCTCCCTTTCGGCCTTTTCGGCAAACCCAAAAAGGGTATGCGCATCTTCCTTTACCTGGAGAAACGTATAAAGTTTTATATGTTCAGAATCGGGCAGCAGCGAATAAGTATGCAGTGAAATATTCACGTCATAACCTACCCCATTGCAGTCTATTACCACACCTGTGGGTGTTTTTTCTACCATTCTCCCCTGAAGATGTGCTATCATATCAATTTTTTAACAGTCCCAAAAATAGTAAAATTCTTTAATCCCTGACTATAATAACATTTAAGTCTGGTAAGACCCCAAAGGTTTTGAAAACCTTTGGGGTCTTTTATGATGTTTAAACCCCGTAACATTGCTCGTTTCCCGCAATTCACTTCTACATCATAAACATGGCTCGCTCTATTTATTCTTCGCCATTTTCAGGCGCTTTTCTTTCTCCTGTGCATCTACAACCGCCACGGCAGCCATGTTCACCATTTCCTCTACGCTCGCGCCCAGCTGGAAAATATGCACCGGCTTGTCCATGCCGAGCATTATCGGGCCTATGGAAACCACGTGATCAAGCTCTTTAAGTATCTTATACGTAATATTCGCCGACTCGAGGTTCGGGAAAATAAGCGTGTTCACTTTTTTGCCTGCCAGTTTCGAGAACGGGAATTTACTTTTGTGCAAATCGGGGTTCAGTGCAAAGTCGGCCTGTATCTCACCGTCTACGATAAGGTCCGGATATTCCTTATGCAGGTAAGCCACCGCCTCGCGCACTTTTACAGCACTAGCATCGGTTGACGAGCCAAAGTTGGAGAACGACACCATGGCTATTACCGGCTCCATACCAAACATCCTTACGGTGCGGGCCGTCATCAGGGCAATCCTGGCAAGGTCTTCTGCATTCGGGTTTGGATTGATGGCGGTATCCGAAAGGAACAGCGGCCCTCTTTTGGTAAGCATCATGTTAGTGGTTGCTATGCGCGTTACTCCCGGCGCTTTGCCCATCAGCAGCATAATCGGCTTTACTGTAGAAGGATAGCTTCGCGAATAGCCTGTAACCAGTGCATCGGCTTCGCCTTCGTTTACCATCATGGCGGCAAAATAATTGCGTTCGCGCATCCACTTTTGCGCATCCAGCAGGTTGATGCCCCTGCGCTGCCTGCTTTTCCAGAAGGACTCGGCATAACGGTAGCGCCTCTCGTCCTCGGCATCGGTTTTCGGGTCGATGATAGCTACTTCTGCATCAAAGCCTATCTCGGCCTTAAGGATGTTTATTTTTTCACGGTTACCCAAAAGTATCGGGAAACCTATTTTTTCTTCGAGTACGATCTGGGCGGCTTTCAGCACATCCAGATGGTCGGCTTCAGCAAAAACAATACGTTTCGGGTCGGTTTTCGCCCTGTTGGTAAGGAGCCTTACCATTTTGTTATCGTTACCCAGGCGCTCCAACAGCTCCTCGGTATATTTATCCCAGTCGAGTATCGGGTGCTTTGCTACGCCGCTTTCCATGGCGGCCCTTGCCACGGCAGGTGCCACTACAGCTATAAGCCTTGGGTCGAACGGTTTCGGAATAATATATTCACGCCCAAAGTTCAGTTTGGTTTCGCCATAGGCAATATTCACCTGCTCCGGTACAGGGGCTTTAGCGAGTTCGGCCAGGGCAGTTACGGCAGCCATTTTCATGGCCTCGTTAATCCTGGTGGCCCTGACATCGAGCGCACCCCTGAAGATGTAGGGGAAGCCAAGCACATTGTTCACCTGGTTAGGATGATCTGACCGTCCTGTAGCCATGATCACATCAGGGCGGGTAGCTATTGCAGTGCCATAATCTATTTCGGGTATCGGGTTGGCCATAGCAAACACGATCGGGTTGGCCGCCATGCTAAGGAGCATTTCAGGCGTGAGGATATTCCCCACCGAAAGTCCAAGAAACACATCGGCTCCGGCAACAGCCTCACTCAATGTCATGAGTTGTTCTTTGGCATATTTCCGTTGCAGGTCGGAGAGGTCGGTACGGCTGTTTGTGAGCATGCCGTCCTTATCGAACATAATGATGTTCTCTACCTTCACACCCAGCAGGAGGTACAGGTTGGCACAGGCCAGCGCGGCAGAACCGGCGCCCGAAACTACAACCTTAATTTCCTCTATATATTTCTCGGCAAGCTCGATGGCATTAAGCAGCGCTGCCGAGGAAATGATGGCGGTACCGTGCTGGTCGTCGTGCATTACCGGTATGTTAAGCTCTTCAACGAGCCTCCTTTCGATCTCGAACGATTCCGGGGCCTTAATGTCTTCGAGGTTAATTCCCCCGAAGGTAGGCGCGATATTTTTTACCGTCTGTATAAAAGCCTCGACATCCTTGGTGTCTACCTCGATATCAAAAACATCAATATCGGCAAATATCTTGAACAGCAAGCCTTTGCCTTCCATTACCGGCTTAGAGGCTTCCGGGCCGATGTCGCCCAGTCCGAGCACTGCGGTACCGTTAGAGATCACGGCAACCAAGTTGCCTTTGGCAGTATATTTATATACGTTGTCTGTGTCTTTTGCAATTTCAAGGCAGGGTTCTGCAACACCCGGGGAGTACGCAAGCGAGAGGTCCCTCTGTGTAGCATAAGGCTTTGTGGGCACAACCTGTATCTTGCCGGGATGCGGCTTAGCATGGTATAAAAGGGCTTCCCGTCTTTTACTGTATTGATTCATTTTTTAACATTTGATACCGAACCTACAAAGTTAAACCTAAGAACGGAACTAAGAAATTTTTAACGTTTTCTTTTTGGGAATAAAAGCTGTTCGCAAAGGCGCACAAAGAAGGCGCAAGTTCCTCAAAGGAAAACTAAAAGACAAACCACACTTTTGCTATATCCGCATTACTTCAAAAAATCAATATTCCTTTTAAGGCCTTCGTATTTGGTGCGCTTTACGGCGGAATTTTTAAATACGGCCCTAAAGGTATCTTCGGTAATTTCTTCCCAGTCCTTTTTGGTCATGGAAAGCAGGTCGGGATGCGGATTGAAGAGCGGTTCGGAATGCGGTTTGGAGAAGCGGTTCCACGGGCAAACGTCCTGGCAGATGTCGCACCCAAAAGCCCATTCATCAAATTTGCCTTTCATTTCGGCGGGCAGGTTGTCTTTTAATTCGATGGTAAAATAAGAAATGCATTTGCTGCCATCTACTACATAAGGCTGTATAATGGCTTGTGTCGGGCAGGCATCGAGGCAGGCGGTGCAGGAACCGCAATGGTCGGTTACCGCATGGTCGTATTCCAGTTCGATATCCACGATAAGCTCGGCAATAAAAAAGAATGAGCCTACCTGCTTGCTCAGGAGGTTGCTGTTCTTGCCTATCCATCCCAGGCCGCTTTTGGCTGCCCATGCCTTATCCAGCACCGGCGCCGAATCTACAAAGGCCCTCCCTCCTACTTCACCGATAGTTGACTGTATCGAATGCAGGAGCTCCTTTAGCTTTTCTTTTATGACAAAATGGTAATCCTGCCCGTAAGCGTATTTGGATATTTTGTAAGTGCCTTCGGTTTGGGTTTCTGACGGATAGTAATTCAGCAGCAGGGAGATCACGCTTTTGGCACCATCTACAAGCAGCGTCGGGTCGAGGCGCTTGTCGAAGTAATTTTCCATGTACTGCATCTGGCCATGGCGGCCTTCGTTGAGCCATTTTTCAAGGCGCGGGGCTTCTTCTTCGAGAAAAACCGCTTTTGAAATGCCACATGAAAGGAAGCCTAATCTCTTGGCTTCTTGCTTTATAAAATCACTATATGGTTTTTTATTGTTCATAGACCTCACCCCGGCCCTCTCCAAAGGAGAGGGGAGCGGGGAACGTGCTTACTCTTGATGACTTTATACCCGATAAACTTACTATATATCTAATCGAAAAGGCCTCCCTGCGGATTCAATCGTACCTTACCCAAATGCCTGTATGCCTTTTCAGTGACTTCCCTTCCTCTTGGTGTTCGCATAATGAAGCCTTCCTGGATCAGGAACGGTTCGTATACTTCCTCGATGGTCTCCCCGCTTTCGGATACGGCTGTTGCCAAGGTGGAGAGCCCTACAGGGCCGCCCTTGAATTTGTCGATAATGGTGTTGAGTATTTTGTTGTCCATTTCATCAAGGCCGTGGGCATCGACGTTCAGGGCTTTCAGGGAATATTTGGCGATCTCGACATCTATTTTGCCATTGCCTTTTATCTGGGCAAAATCGCGCACACGTCGCAGCAGTGCATTGGCGATACGCGGCGTCCCGCGGCTGCGGCCTGCGATCTCGATGGCAGCCTCCATGGTAATGGGCATTTTTAAGATCATCGAGCTGCGCTGCACTATTGTGGTAAGCAGTTCGGTGGTGTAGTATTGCAGCCTGCTGGAGATCCCAAAACGGGCACGCATTGGCGCTGTGAGCAAGCCCGAGCGAGTGGTGGCCCCTACCAGCGTAAACGGGTTAAGCCCTATTTGAACCGATCGTGCATTGGGACCCGACTCTATCATGATATCTATCCTGAAATCCTCCATAGCTGAATACAGGTATTCTTCCACGATAGGGCTCAGGCGGTGTATTTCGTCGATAAAAAGAATGTCGCGCTCTTCCAGGTTGGTGAGCAGCCCGGCAAGGTCGCCCGGCTTATCAAGCACCGGCCCGGAAGTTATTTTAATGCCTACGCCCAACTCATTCGCAAGGATGTTTGCCAGTGTGGTCTTCCCAAGCCCCGGAGGCCCGTGGAATAACGTATGGTCGAGCGCCTCATTGCGCATATTTGCAGCCTTCACAAATACCAGGAGGTTTTCCAGTACCTGGTCCTGCCCGGTAAAATCGTCGAACGATAAGGGCCTGAGCTTCTTTTCAAGGTCCAGCTCTTCGGCATTGTACCTGGCGTTGGTAGGGTCTAAATTCTCATTCATGCAACAAAGATAATCGAAATTTCGATTGTCCTCACTGCTACATCCTGTACCCTTCGGAAAGTATGTTGCCCCATTCGGGATTTTCGTCGATATAATGCATTACATACGAGCATAAGGGCATGATGGTAAACCCGTTGTCTTTGGCGCACTGGAAGGTGCCCTTTACCAAACGGGCCGCAATGCCTCGTCCCTGCAACGCTTCGGGGACTTCGGTATGCGTGAGGAATATCTTTTCGCCTTCGCGGTAGTATTCGAGGAATGCAACCTGGCCATCGATGTGCAGTTCGAACTGCTTGCCTTCTTCATTGACCTTAAAGCCGTCATTGTTGTGGTTTTTCATAGTAAGGTGGTTTTTCGTAAAGGTAGGGCTTATTGTTTTGGAGAATATTTAAAGTACGTTAAAAGTCCGAAGTCGGGTGTCCGAAGCCCGATGATTCGGGTTTTGGTATTTGAAACATAGAAAGATGGAATGCGGATGACGCGGATTTTGGCAGATTAGCGCGGATTTACATACTAACGCAATAATGATTTTCACACAAATTTCTCAACTTCGCTGTTTCCGGATCTCCCGAGGGGTGACCTGTTAAAAACGTTGTTATGATGCGTAGCGTCCGCGTGAGGGACAGGGAGCGGCATCCCCCGCCTTTTTCGGCGGGGATACAGCGGATGGCCCGACGGCGTAGTCCCGATAGGTATCGGGGGGAGCCGGCACGCCCAAATAACAAGTTTACTCTTTGAAATAATCTTCAAATTCTACTACTTCAATAAGCGGATGGGCCTGAAACATATCTTTTAAAGCTTTTATATGGCCTGCACCATAGAGCACAAGCACACTTTGGGGCCTGTCAGTAAGGATGTCGCGCATAATGTTCGAATAAATATTCACATTGCGCATCATATTATACTGTGTAAAAAATGCGCCGGTACCTTCTGCATTCTTATCGAGATAGGTTGTGATATTGGCATAAAAAAGCTTGTTAAGGTAGTCTTTTGAATTGAGCTTGCGGAATACGGCAGTCAGGTCCTGGCTGGGAATATTGTCATTAAAGGCGCTAAGCTGTTTTAGCACAATGTTATCGTAAACCGTAAAATCATTATCGCCTATGCCAAGCGAATCGCAAAGACGGTTCATTTTTATTGCATATTGGGTAAATTGCCTGTCACCGGCTTTGGCGCTTTCATCATACGCCCAGTCAATACACTTTACGCCATTACGTATATTGAGCCGCTGTGCCAGCTTTATACCTATCTGGAAAATCTCATTGCGGAGTGCGACAGGTTTTTTTGTATAGTATGCTGTATAGATGCTGTCCCAAAACTTTTGTTTGTCGGGCGTGTTCTCTACATAGATCTTTTCCACATCCTTTTTTTGGAGGATGTCGAGAAGGGCATTAATCTGTTTCTGGCGTTCCGGACCAAGGATATTGTCTTTAGTCCCATCGACTTTCAGGGCATCGGTAGTGCCGCCCATATGGTAGGTCGCAATGAGGTGCACCTTTACTTTTTGCTGGGCAAAGCCGGCAAGGCAAAACAACAGCAGGCAGATCTGCGGGATAGTCTTAATTCGTTGCATACCAGTAAAAATAGCAATTATAGGCTGCCTGCGCCAATGAAAAGCTTTTTTAAATATCTTTAGGCAACCAAAACCAAACCAAATTATGGAAAACGAACACGAAGGCAAGCACTTAAAGCGCGAACTGGGCCTGCTCGACGGCACTATGCTCGTTGTAGGCTCGATGATAGGATCGGGTATTTTTATCGTTAGCGCCGATATGATGCGCAATGTGGGCAGCGCCGGATGGCTGATTTTGATATGGGTACTTTCTGGCATAATGACAATGATCGCAGCCGTGAGCTATGGCGAGCTGAGTGCCATGTTCCCCAAGGCCGGCGGGCAGTATGTGTACCTTAAAGAATCTTACAGCAAACTCATAGCTTTCCTTTACGGCTGGAGCTTTTTTGCCGTAATACAAACGGGAACCATCGCCGCTGTTGGTGTGGCTTTCGGGAAGTTTGCCGCCTACCTGTACCCGCCTTTGGGGCCCGACAACATTCTTTATGAAGTTGGCGCTTTTAAACTCAATGCTGCACAGCTGGTATCTATCGCCACGATCGTATTGCTTACGTTCATCAACAGCCGCGGCGTGAAGAACGGCAAATACATACAGACTATTTTTACCATTACCAAGATCGCCTCGCTTTTCGGGCTTATTATATTTGGGTTCGTACTGGCAGCCAAAGGCGATATCTGGGATGCCAACTGGGCGGACGCCTGGACCGCAAGGCAATGGAATGGCGACACCAAAACATGGACAGCCATAGGCGGCGGTGTACTGATGTCGGCCATTGCGGCCTCGATGGTGGGGTCGCTGTTCTCAAGCGATGCGTGGAATGGGGTAACGTTCATTTCGGGCGAGATAAAAGACCCGCACCGCAATGTAGGGCTCAGCCTTTTTTACGGAACGCTGATCGTAACGGTAATTTATATTTTAGCCAATATCATGTACCTCGCTGTTTTGCCTAATGACGGCATTGCTTTCGCCGACCTGGACAGGTTGGGCATTGCGGCGGCACAGCCTATGTTCGGCAGTACCGGCACTTACATTATTGCCATTATGATCATGATTTCGACCTTTGGGTGCAATAACGGGCTGATCATGGCCGGAGCAAGGGTGTACTATACTATGGCGAAGGACGGCCTGTTCTTTAAAAAGGCAGCAGGCCTTAACAGGGCAAGTGTACCGGGATGGGGGCTGTGGTTCCAGTGCATTTGGGCGTCGGCGCTTTGCCTGAGTGGGCAGTATGGCGACCTGCTGGATTATGTAATGATCATCGTG
Organism: Flavobacterium album; assembly: GCF_003096035.1. NCBI lineage: Bacteria > Pseudomonadati > Bacteroidota > Flavobacteriia > Flavobacteriales > Flavobacteriaceae > Flavobacterium > Flavobacterium album. The sequence continues at coordinate 471,493 of NZ_CP029186.1, forward strand.
ATGATCTTTTATATCCTGACCATTGCAGGCATCTTTATCCTGAGAAGGAAAATGCCCCATGCTGAGCGCCCTTACAAAGCGTTTGGCTATCCGGTGCTGCCAGCAATTTATATCCTGCTGGCTACCGTTTTCTGTGTGATGCTGCTGAAAGACAAGCCCGAGACCTGCGGATGGGGGGTAGTGATCATGCTGGGAGGGATACCGGTTTATTATTTGACGAAGAGTAAAAACCAATAATAGTATATGAAGGCAATATGGCAAAAAAAAGCGCTTATCACCTATTTTTCACTAGCATATTTTATCAGTTGGATAATATGGTTCCCTTTATACAGTCCTGTATTTGGCATTAAAAATTTACCAGTCCTCCCTTTTCATCACGGCATAGGCGGCTTAGGGCCAATGCTCGCTGCTTTTATAACGACCGGGATTTTTGAAAAGAAGGAAGGTGTAAGGCTTCTTGCAAAACAAATATTGAAAATCCGCCCGTTAGTATGCATTGCTATCGCGTTCCTAAGCCCATTTATTCTGGCTGCAGCAGCAGTAGCGATTTCATCGGCATCTAATCACGTATCTTTTAACCTGGACGGGATTTTTGCTGCAAAAGAATTCCCCGAACTAACCTTCGCCGGCTTCTTCCTTTATAACCTCTGCTTTTTTGGCATTGGGGAGGAAACAGGATGGCGGGGGTTTGCATTACCGCGACTGCAAGCGAAGTACAATGCATTGTGGGCGGGTATCATTCTTACGGTATTTTGGGCAATATGGCACTGGCCCCTTTTCTTATATCGTCCGGGCTACACCAGTATGGGAATTGCTGGTATATCCGGCTGGATCTTTAGCCTGCTGACAGGCAGTATACTGCTATCATGGATCTACAATTCTTCAAGGGCGAGTATATTAGCCTGTGCAATATTTCATGCTACAATAGATATCGCTTTTCTTGCCGATTTTTCTGACGGTACTATTGCTAATTACATGGGTATGCTGATCACTATATGGGGAATTGTAACAATAATTATTTATAAGCCGAAGAACTTATCCCACTCGGAAAGGATATCTAAATAACCAGTTAAAGACTGTTTCGATAGATGTGATGATTATTAGCAGTTTACCCTATGTCAATAAAGCTCTGACTCAATATAGCCTGGCATATCAAAGGCTGCCAAAACAAAAGCCCAGGACAAAGCTGTTCCGTACTTTCTGTAAAACATGCTTGTACGATGTGTGATTGGGTATGAATTCATGCACCGGGAAATAAAAAAGTGGCAGGTAAATTACCTGCCACTTTTTGTATAATTGAGTAAGAATGATCTTAGTGGTGCAGCTGCTCTTCGCCCGGTTTCATCGGTACGTTCTGCGGAACGAAATCCTCATCATGGCCCGGTTTGCTGTAGTCGTAAGGCCACCTGTACACTTCAGGTATTGCACCCGGCCAGTTGCCATGGATGTGCTCTACAGGAGCAGTCCATTCAAGCGTATTCGACCTCCATGGGTTTTGCGGAGCCCTTGGGCCTTTGAATATGCTTGAGAAGAAGTTCCAAAGGAATATCAGCTGGAATGCAGCACCAATGATAGCGAACATCGTGATAAGTACGTTAACATCGGATAGGTCATCGAACAACGGGAAGGCCGTGTTGGTATAATAACGCCTTGGAAGGCCCGCCATACCGATAAAGTGCATCGGGAAGAATACGCCGTAAGCACATACTGCCGTTACCCAGAAGTGGATATAACCAAGATTTTTGTTCATCATCCTTCCGAACATCTTAGGGAACCAGTGGTACACACCGGCAAAGAAACCGTACAGTGCAGAGATACCCATTACAAGGTGGAAGTGGGCTACAACGAAATACGTATCGTGAACGTTGATATCAAGCGTACTGTCTCCAAGGATGATACCTGTAAGACCACCTGTGATGAACGTTGATACAAGGCCGATAGAGAATAGCATTGCAGGGTTAAGTTGCAGGTTACCTCTCCAAAGGGTCGTGATGTAGTTGAATGCTTTTACAGCCGATGGGATCGCGATCAATAGTGTCGTGAAGGTAAACACCGAGCCCAGGAACGGGTTCATACCCGAGATGAACATGTGGTGGCCCCAAACGATAGTCGAAAGGAATGCAATGGCCAATATAGAGGCGATCATCGCACGGTAACCGAAGATCGGCTTGCGTGAGTTGGTCGCAATGATTTCAGATGTGATACCAAGTGCAGGAAGCAGTACGATGTAAACCTCAGGGTGGCCAAGGAACCAGAACAGGTGCTCAAACAATACCGGAGAACCTCCCTGGTAGTGCAGTACCTCGCCAGCAATGAAAATATCGGAAAGGAAGAACGATGTACCGAAACTCCTGTCGAATATAAGCAGCAATGCTGCTGAGAATAGTACCGGGAACGAAATGATACCAATAACTGCCGTGATGAAGAAAGCCCACACAGTAAGCGGAAGCCTTGTCATTGACATACCTTTTGTACGAAGATTGATAACCGTTACCACATAGTTAAGCGATCCCATTAGCGATGAAGCGATGAAAATAGCCATAGAAACAAGCCAAAGCGTCATACCTGCACCTGAGCCCGGTATAGCCTGTGGCAATGCGCTCAATGGCGGATATATCGTCCAACCTGCTGATGCAGGGCCTGCTTCAACGAACAACGACATTACCATTACTATCGTAGAAAGGAAGAACAACCAATACGAGATCATGTTCATGAAACCGGATGCCATATCGCGTGCCCCAATCTGCAACGGAATGAGGAGGTTACTAAAAGTACCACTCAAACCTGCCGTCAGTACGAAGAATACCATGATGGTACCGTGTATCGTTACGAGGGCCAGGTAAATATCGTTTCGCATTACTCCGTTCGGTGCGAATTTATCGCCCAGGAGCACTTTAAATATCCCGAAAGATTCTTCCGGCCATGCAATCTGCATACGGAATAACAATGACATACCCACACCAAGAACGCCCATCAGTATACCTGTTATAAGGTACTGCTTGGCAATCATCTTATGGTCGATGCTAAAGATATATTTCGTTATGAAAGTATCCTTATGGTGGTGATGCTCGTCGTGGTGACCGTGTTCGTCGTGACCGTGTATTTCGTGTCCTTCTGCTGACATATTTCTTTAATTTGAATATATTAAAAAGAATTATTTTTTTATTACCTGGGCTACCATTGTAGAATCAGTCTTTACTGCTGCTGAGTCTGCCGGTTTTGCCGGGGCTGCCTCACCTGCAGGAGCTTCTGCCGGTGTTTCTTTAGATTTCTTTACTGCTGCAGCAAGTGTTTCTTTGCCACCAAGCCACTTTTTGAAATCGGCTTCATCCTCAACAACGATCTTCATCTGCATGTTGTAGTGCGACTGTCCGCATATTTTGTTACAAAGCAGCAGGTAGTCGAATGTATAAGGCTCAAGGGCTGTTTCGCCTTTGGCTACAAGCTCGGAACTTTTCTTAGACCTGATCTCGTTGATATGTGCTACTTTTTTCATAATAGCAGGATCCTGGCGCATCTCGTCAGTAGTGAGGGTTGGCGTAAAGCCAAACTCGGTCACCATACCCGGCACAACGTTCATCTGCGCCCTGAAGTGCGGCATGTATGCAGAGTGCAGTACATCCTGAGAACGGAACTTGAATATAACCTTCTTGCCTTTCGGTAAGTGAAGCTCTGTAGAAGTAACATCATCCTGTGCGTTAGGGTCGGACATGTCAACACCCATAGTGTTTACGCCTTCAATATACCTTACGTTAGCTTTACCAAGGGCTCCGTCCGGGCCTGCATAGCGAACTTCCCAGCTAAATTGTTTTGCATATACTTCCACATAAACCGCATTTTCATCCTTGTCGTCTATGAACATGATGTTCGTCCAGGCATACAGTCCGTAAAGGATAAGCCCGGCAAGAACGATAACCGGTATAATGGTCCAGATGAACTCTAATTTATCGTTATCGGCATAATAATAAGCTACGTTACCTTGTTTGCCCCTGTATTTGAATGCAAAATAGTGAAGCAGGAACTGTGTGATCGTCTGTACAAAGAAGATAAGCGCCATAGAGATAGCCATAAGGCGATCAATCTCAGGGCCATGCTCGGAAGCAGGAGTACCCAATACCAGGTGTCCCCATTTCCATAAAGAGAAAATTGTAAAGACATAGATGAATCCCACGAAGGCAAACATGAGGTAGCCGTTAACGTTATTATCCCTGTCGTTGGCTACTTGTGCCATCGCCTTGTCATGCGCATAGGCAGACCCAATCTGGGTAAGGTGGAATATTTTAGTTAACTGCCATATTGCAATGCCTAATAAAACTAAAACTATAATTACCAATAAACTAGTCATCTGTTTATTTCTTTAAATATTAATAATGAAAATGCTTGCTTTCCTCGATCAGCGGGTTGCGTTTTGCCAATAGTGGAGCTTTTGTAAGCGTGGTAAACACCACGAATATGAACAAGCCCAAAAAGAACATCAGCGCGCCTATCTCTCCTGCACCGATAAACCATTGTTTACCTACGGTAGCCGGCATGATCATGTTGAAGAAGTCAATGTAGTGTCCGCAAAGAATAATGGTACCTGCCAAAACAACTACCCACGTAAGGCGTTTGAAATCGGTGTTGATCAGGATAAGTATCGGAAGAACGAAGTTAAGGACCACCATGCCAAAGAACGGCAGGTTAAAGTCTTCGATACGTGTCTTGAAGTACGTTACCTCTTCCGGTATATCGGCATACCATATAAGCATGAACTGTGAGAACCAAAGGTATGTCCAGAATACGCTGAAACCGAACATGAACTTGGCTAAGTCATGGATGTGGCTTGTATTTACATACTCGAGGTATCCAACTGATTTCAGGTAAAGCGTTACCATTGCAATAACGGTTACTGCGCTTACCACAAAGCTTGCGAATACATACCATCCGAACAGGGTGCTGTACCAGTGCGGGTCAACCGACATGATCCAGTCCCACGACATCATAGATTCACTTACGATAAAGAATACAAGGAACCCAGCAGCTGCTTTAAAGTTTTTCTTGAAGTAGCTGTTATCTGTAGCCTCATCCTGGGCAAGTGAATTTTTCCTTGAGTACTGACGGTAGAATATCCATCCGCCCATAAATATCGCTGCCCTTATAAGGAAGAACGTTTTATTAAGGAAGCCTGATTTTGCCTGTATAAGGTGGTCTTCGGCTACAACATCCTTGTCCATCCATATCCATATCTTATGCATATCCAGCGCTCCCGCAATAAATACCAGGAATACGATGATAGCACCAGGTATAAGGTAGCCTGATATACCTTCCATTACCCTGAACAATACAGGAGACCATCCTGCCGATGCGGCATTCTGGATAGCGTAGAAAGCAAGCGCACCAAGCGATATAAGCATAAAGAATAAGGCAGAAACATATAATGCCGACCATGGCTTGTTCTGAAGCTGTACCAACGTATGTTTCAGGTGCTCTTCGTGTTCTTTGTGTGCGGCATGTGCATCATCATGGCCTTCGTGTGCAGCATGGGCATCGGCATGTGGTGCGTGAGCCTCTTGAGTGTGCGGATCGCCATCGTTATTATTATGACCTTCATGTCCTGCGGCAGCTACAGCAGCTTCGGCCTGAATGGTGTCATGTGCTTCGTGAGGAGCTTCGGCAGCAACGGCATGCGTAGTGTCGTGTGCAGCTTCGCCACCTTCGTGTGAAGGAGCAGTAGCTTCGGTTGCAGAACCATGAGCAGCATGCGGCGCTGCATCATGATGGGCCGCATCTCCGTGGTGCCCGTGTGCTGCATTTTCCGCTTCTATTCGCTCTACGTCTTCAATAGTTTTAGGTGCAGTGAAAAAACTATAGCCTATACCAAGAAGGCCAAGTACCATCAGGGCAAATGCAACAGTTTTTAATCTACTTGAAAATGTGTACATATTTTATGCTTTCAGTGTTCTACAATTATAATTTGCTCCTAAGGTCCATCACGTGGCGTGCCACCTGCCAACGCTCTTCCTGCGTAAGCTGGTTAGCGTGCGATCCCATTGCGTTAAGACCGTAAGTCACTACGTGGAATACGCTCCCTTCTGTAATAGCCCTGTCTTTATAATTAGGTACTCCAAGGAATTTTTCCCTTTTTACAAGGTTTCCTTTTCCATCTCCCTTATCGCCATGGCAAATAGCACAATATATCGTGAAAAGCTGCTCTCCTCTTGCAGGATCAATGCTTAAAGAATCCAGCGGGCTTTTAAGGTTTGCTTTTGCCATTTCGTACCCTTCAGTGGTATTAGGATACTCATAAGGTGTAAAGCCCCTTGGTATAGAACCTTTTGCAGGAAGCTGTCCTTCTTTCCCATTTGGGAATACCGGATGTTCCGAATAGGTTTCATAAGGCACTGCCTCGTACATGTTGGGCATGTACTGGTAGTTGGGCTCCGATTTGTTATGGCAGGCAGTAATTGATGCTGTCGCCACTGCAAGTAATGCTATTTTATATAACGCTTTCATACTTTCTGTTAATGCTTTTCAATTACTTTCACTTCCACAGCGTGTGTCCCTTCAAAGAAAGAAACCATCTGGTCAACATCGCCATGAACAGCAACTTCCATAAGGAAATGGTCATCGGTTGTCCTTACATCCGGGTTCTCTGCCTGTTTGAACGGCCATAATTTACTCCTCATATAAAAGGTGATAACCATTAAGTGGGCAGCGAAGAATACTGTCATCTCAAACATTACCGGTACGAATGCCGGCATGTTCTGGATGTAGCTGAAGCTTGGCTTGCCACCGATATCCTGCGGCCAGTCCTGGATCATGATGAACCACATCATTGTAGTAGCCACTGACAATCCCACCAAACCATATAAGAATGAAGTAATAGCTATCCTCGTTGGGGCAAGGCCCATGGCTTTATCGAGCCCGTGAACCGGGAATGGCGTATAAATTTCTTCAATGTGATGATGCGCAGCGCGTGTTTTCCTTACTGCATCCATTAGGATATCATCATCATTGTACAGTACATGTATAACTTTATTACTCATGATCTTAGTGATGATTATGTTCTGAATGTGAATGATTGTCGTGTCCGCCTTCTTCCCTTTTCCTCTTATAGAACTCTCCGGAAGATTTCATAATTGTTTTTACCTCTGCCTGTGCTATTACAGGGAAGCTCCTTGAATACAGAAGGAACAACACAAAGAAGAAGCCGATAGTACCGATGAAGAAGCCCGCATCTACGAAAGTAGGCTGGAACATCGTCCATGATGACGGCAGGTAATCCCTGTGGAGTGAGGTAACGATGATTACGAAACGCTCAAACCACATACCTATGTTTACAACAATTGATATAATGAATGAAGCATAGATGCTTGTCCTGATCTTTTTAGACCACATAACCTGTGGAGAAACCACGTTACAGGCCATCATCAAAAGGTAAGACCACCAGTAAGGCCCCGTTGCCCTATTAAGGAAGGCATACTGCTCATACTCTACACCTGAGTACCAGGCAATGAACAGCTCAGTGATATAGGCACATCCTACAATCGAACCTGTGATCATGATGATGATGTTCATCAATTCGATGTGCTGTATTGTGATATAAGCTTCAAGGTTGGATACCTTCCTCATGATGATAAGAAGGGTGTTTACCATCGCGAATCCGGAGAAGATCGCACCCGCAACGAAGTATGGCGGAAGGATGGTAGTGTGCCATCCCGGTATTACCGAGGTAGCAAAGTCAAAGGATACGATAGTGTGTACAGAAAGTACAAGTGGTGTGGCAAGGCCGGCAAGTACCAATGATACTTCCTCAAAACGCTGCCAGTCTTTAGCACGTCCGCTCCATCCGAAGCTCACTATAGAATATACTCTTTTTGTAAAAGGTGTTATGGCCCTGTCGCGAAGCATTGCAAAATCCGGAAGCAAACCTGTCCACCAGAATACAAGCGATACCGAAAGGTAAGTCGAGATCGCGAATACGTCCCAAAGAAGCGGTGAGTTGAAGTTTACCCAAAGCGAACCGAACTGGTTGGGGATTGGCATAACCCAGTAAGCTAACCATGGACGGCCCATGTGGAATACCGGGAACATCGCTGCCTGGATAACAGAGAAGATGGTCATCGCCTCTGCCGAACGGTTAATAGCCATCCTCCATTTTTGGCGGAACAATAATAGTACTGCCGAGATAAGCGTTCCGGCGTGACCGATACCTACCCACCAAACGAAGTTGGTGATATCCCAGGCCCAGCCAATTGTTTTATTTGAACCCCATGTACCGATACCTGTTCCAACTGTATAGGCAACACAACCTACACCCCAGAGGAAAGCGGCAAGTGCAATGGAAAACGCGATCCACCATTGCCTGTTAGCCCTGCCTTCCACCGGCCTTGCAACATCTACTGTTACATCGTGATAATTTTTGTCACCTATAATTAAAGGTTTTCTAATGGGTGCTTCGTAATGAGACGACATAATCCTTTATCTTGTTTCTTATTAATATTACTTCTAACTATGTATTCCTCACTTTCACGTGGTAGAACACATTCGGTTTCGTTCCTATCTGGCTAAGCAGGTGGTACGCCCTGTCGCTGTCTTTAAGCTCTACGATCGGGTCTTCTGCATTGTTCACATCGCCGAATACCATTGCACCGCTTCCGCAGGCCTCAGAACATGCCGAGTAGAACTCATCCTTGTTAACCGGACGGCCTTCCCTCTTAGCTTTAAGGATGGTAGCCTGTGTCATCTGGATACAGAAAGAACATTTTTCCATTACACCCCTCGAACGAACGTTAACATCCGGGTTGAGTACCATACGGCCAAGGTCGTTGTTCATGTGGTAATCGAACTCGCTGTTCTTGTTATATAGGAACCAATTGAAACGGCGTACTTTATAAGGACAGTTGTTTGCACAGTAACGGGTACCCACACAACGGTTGTATGCCATGTGGTTTTGTCCCTGGCGGCCGTGCGATGTAGCAGCAACCGGGCAAACAGTCTCACACGGAGCATGGTTACAGTGCTGGCACATTACCGGCTGGAATGCTACCTGCGGCTGTTCTGCAGGGTGTTCCATTTCATTGAAGGTAGATACCGAGTTGAAAAGGCCTGATGTAGAATCTTTAAGGTGGTCATCCCCGGCAAAAGTATCTTCGTGAGAGTAATATCTGTCGATACGCAGCCAGTGCATATCGCGGCTTCTCCTTATTTCTGATTTTCCTACTACAGGAACGTTGTTCTCGGCGTGACATGCAATAACACACGCGCCACATCCTGTACAGGCATTAAGGTCGATAGAAAGGTTAAAGTGGTGCCCTGTAGTCCTGTCGAATGATTCCCAAAGGTCTACCGTAGCAGCAGGAACTTCTTTGTGATCTAACGATACCTGCGGCATCGGGTTCCATTCTGAAGCATCTTTTGCATTGAAATCCTTAAGGGTAGTCTCCTTAATGATATCTCCCCTTCCCATAAGCGTTTTCTGAAGCTGTACGCAGGCAAACTCATGCTCACCTGGTTCTTTTGTCAGCTTCACGTCCTGGAAGGAATTGAAGTTGTTATATAATGCGTAAGCGTTCACACCTACGATCATGTCTTTTTTCATGGCTGCCTGGCGCCCGTAGCCCAGTGCAACACCTACCGTACCCCTCGCCTGTCCCGGCTGGATGATAACCGGCACTTTTTCAAGCTTCTTGCCGTTCGCTTCGATAGTCACATAGCTTCCGTTAAGTCCGCCATTCGCTACATTCCAGTTTTCAAGGCCAAGTTTCTCGGCATCAAACTTCGATACGGTAACATAGTTATCCCACGATACCCTTGTAATAGGGTCCGGGAACTCCTGAAGCCATGGGTTGTTCGCCTGTTGGCCATCACCCATACCCACTTTAGTGTAAAGCACCAGCTCAAGGCCGTTTGCTTTCTTAGCACCTGCAAGCTTAGAAGCTGCACCGTTGAAATCTGCAGCACCCGCAGCGGCAGCAACCGGCATTTCGGTTACGGCAACACCATCGTGCACCAATTGGTTCCAGCCTTTTCCGGCAGACCATGCCGAAGAAGATGCCCTAAGGTAATCGTAATAGCTTTGTGGGCTGCCCGACCATGCAAGCAGTGAATCCTGCAGCTGCCTCGTTTTAAACAACGGGCGGATAGTTGGCTGTGTGATACCGTAGTATCCTTTTGCTATGCTTACATCGCCCCATGACTCAAGGTAGTGAGGCGCTGCCGCAGCTATAACAGATTTTGAAGCAGTCTCATCTGCCTTAAGCGAGAATGCAACTGATAGTTTTACTTTTTTAAGGCCTTCTGCAAAGTCAGCGCTGTTAGGAAGCGTGTATACAGGGTTCACACCGCTCATGATAAGCGTGTGTACGCTGCCTGCTTTCATATCGTTTACCAGCTGTGCAACAGCTTTAGCATCACCTTTCCTTACAAGGCGGGCTGCACCCGGCTGGAACGCCTGTGAAGCCAGCGCATTGTTGATGGCCAATACAAGAAGTTGTGCATTAACATCATCAAGGCCGGTAACAACTACACCTCTTGATTTTGCTTTCGCTACTTCCTGTGCAGCAGCAGCAACTGCTTTTTCGTAAGCTGCATTACCAATAGCAGGAACACTTATTCCGGCACCGGTAACCGCATTATATATTTTTACAAGGGCATATTTTTGCTCTGTAACAGTCAATGGGATACGCTTGTCAGCGTTAGCTCCCGCAAGTGACATGTTCGACTCAATCTGTATATGCCTTGACATTTTTCCATTTTTCGGGATACGGCCCATGGTATAACCTGAATCATATCCGCCACCCTGCCAGTCGCCAAGGATATCGGCACCTACAGAAACGATTACATCAGCCTTACCGAAGTCATAATCGGCAAGCGCCCTTTCGCCGTAAACGGCCTGGAACGCATCTAACGCCTCAGAACAAGAAACCGCATCATATACCACATGCTTAAAGCCCGGATATTTGGCACCGAACTCCGCGATAAGCTTATCTGTAGAAGGGCTTGCAGTTGTACCTGTAAGCACTATCACCTGGCCGCCGCCTGCTGCTGCCTGTGAAAGGCTTGCTTTCACCTGCGCATCAACAGCTTCCCATGTTGCCGGCTTCTCTTTGATCATCGGCTCTTTCAGGCGCATGCTGTCATATAGGGAAAGTACAGAGGCATAAACCCTCGCGTTGGCAGTTACTTTCGCACCTGTAAGACGGTTGTTTTCTACTTTAATAGGACGTGCCTCACGGGTCTTGATAAGTATGTTGGCGAAATCGAAACCATCTGCCATCGTAGTTGCATAATAATCAGCAACACCAGGGATGATCTCTTCCGGCTGAACTACATAAGGAATAGACTTGATAACCGGGCCCTCACACGCTGCAAGCGATGCAGCAGCAGTAGTGAACCCTACATATTTCAAAAAGTCACGACGGCTTGTTGATGACGACTCCAAAGCCTCCTTGTCACCAAGGAACTCCTCAGTAGGAATCTCCTCAACAAACTCATTGTTTCTTAGCGTCTCAACAATAGAGCTGTTTTCATTAAGCTCTTCAACACTTTGCCAGTATTTTTTGTTTGATGCCATGTTGTATATAAATATTTAGCTTCTTAAAAATTTGATTAATAGTGACATTTTCCACACTCAGTTCCGCCCATGTCAGCAGCGGTAAGCTTGTCCTTGCCATACTTTTTAGCAAGTTCATCGTGGATCTTGGCGTAGTATTCGTTGCCTTCTACCTTAACATCGGTTGTACGGTGGCAGTTGATACACCAGCCCATTGTAAGAGGGGAATGCTGTCTCATAACTTCCATTTTCTCAACCGGGCCGTGGCAGGTCTGGCATTCAACACCGGCAACAGTAACGTGCTGTGAGTGATTGAAGTAAACAAAGTCAGGAAGGTTGTGAATCCTAACCCATTTAACAGGCTTTTGAACTCCAGTGTATTTTTGCGCAGTAGCATCCCATCCTACCGCATTGTATAGCTTTTTGATTTCGCCAGTGTAGAATTCTTTTGAATGGTCAACATAAAGCGAATCTTTGTCTCCCTGGAATTCAGCGATATTTTTGTGGCAGTTCATACAAACATTCAGCGAAGGAATACCCGATGCTTTACTTACCCTTGCCGAAGAGTGGCAATATTTACAATCGATACCATTATCACCGGCGTGGATCTTGTGCGAGAAGTGGATCGGCTGAACCGGTTCGTACCCCTGGTCAACTCCTATCTGCATAAGATAACCGTAAAGGAAATATGATGAAGCCAGCATAAGCAGGATAACAGTAACCAATACCAGGAACTGGTTCTTAGCATAAGCTTTCCATAATGAAAGGCGGGGCTCGTCTACGATCACAACACCATTGGAAGCAGCAACCCTTCTTAATGTCCTGTTCACCAAAACAAGCATTACGATAAGGACACCAAGCACAAGGATAAGCGCACCCAGTATCAACGCGTTTGAAGAACCGCCATTTGCGTTAGGATCAACAACTGGCGCCTTAACACCTCCGCCTCCACCGCCATTTTCAATTGGCATTGATGTATAAGCCATGATATTATCAATATCACCCTCGCTCAGCTGCGGGAACGGCGTCATTACAGAGTTGTTGTTCTCAGCGAAAAGCTTTACAGCCGCCGGGTCGCCGGATTTTATCATTTCGCTGCTGTTATGCACCCATTTGTAGATCCATGCACGGTCATGCCTGTCAGCCACACCCCTAAGAGCAGGGCCTGTTGACTTAGCATCAAGCTTGTGACATGCAGCACAAAGACTGTTAAATAGTTCCTTTCCCTTCACAGGATCTCCTGCACCTGCTGCCGGAGCCGCTGCACCGCCTGCAGGAGCCTCAGCCGCCGCGGGAGCCGCAGTTTCCTGCGCAAAAGATGTAAGAGAGAATGACAGCGATAACGCCAGACAGAACAATAAAATTCTTGAAAACGAAGTATGGTTACCCACTTTTTTCATATTAAAAATGATTATCGACTTAAATTGGTATAGTTTTTTCTGGACATATTATGGAAACACTATGCTTTTTAAAAAACTCCCACAAAAATACGACTTAAGGATTATTTTCAAACCTTAAATAAATCTTAATACACAATTTATAATAATTCTAAATAAATCGCGTTTAGCCAGATAAAATAATATGTCGTACTTTTGTATAAACACTGTTCATTATGAGAATTTTAAAAACGGCACACCTTATTTTCCCTCTATTTTGCATTAGCTTATTCGGCACTAAATGCCTTGCACAGGAACGCGTTACTGTTGAACAGGACGCCCGGTTTGAGCAGCTTTTGGCAGAAAAACGCAGGATAAACCCTTCAATTACTGTAAATGACAGGTTCAAAATACAGATTTTTTACGGCGAAAATGACAAAGCGAGAAAAACACTCTCCGACTTTAAAAAGGAGTTTAAAACCATAGACGGCACAATCGTTTTCGAAAGTCCAACGTATAAGGTATGGGTTGGCAGTTTCAGGTCACGTTTTGAAGCAGAAAAAAGCCTTGCTGACATCCGAAAAAAATACCCAAACGCACTGCTGATAAAAGCCAACAAATAGGTCGTCATGTCATTATGGCGGTATTTATTCTGCCACGAATTTTCACTAATTTCCAATCCGGGGATACGAAGAAATGTTTTAACAGAGAGAAGTTGGCCTTAAGGAAAGATTACCGCGCTCCGTGCCTCTGCCTGCAATGACGGAAACAGAGAATATTTAGGGAAATAAGAATCAATCTTAATAGAGAAAGAGATCATCCTATAAGCATATAAAGCAAAAATCCCGCAATTGCGGGATTTTTGCTATAATGAAAAGCCGTTTTACTTAAGCTTTTTCTTCACTTCTACTTCCTGGTAAGCTTCTATAATATCAAGTTGCTGTATGTCGTTGTAATTCTTGATCTGCATACCGCAATCGTAACCTTTAGAAACTTCTTTCACGTCGTCTTTAAAACGCTTCAGGGCAGCAAGCTCGCCAGTGTAGATAACCACACCGTCCCTGATAAGCCTAATTTTCGATCCCCTGAATATCTTGCCATCGGTTACCATACATCCTGCGATAGTTCCCACCTTAGAAATCTTGAAGGTTTCGCGTATCTCGGCAGTACCCGTAACTTCTTCCTTAAGTTCCGGCGAAAGCATGCCTTCCATTGCGTCTTTCAGGTCATCGATAGCATCGTAGATGATCGAATAGTTCCTGATATCGATTTCTTCCTTGTCGGCCAATGTCCTGGCGCTCGCAGAAGGGCGTACGTTAAACCCGATAATGATCGCATCGGAAGCCGAAGCCAGCAATACGTCAGATTCGGTGATCGCGCCTACTCCTTTATGGATGATATTGATCTGGATCTCTTCAGTAGAAAGTTTTGAGAACGAGTCGGATAGTGCCTCAACAGAACCGTCCACGTCACCTTTAAGGATGATGTTAAGCTCCTTGAACTGTCCAAGCGCGATCCTTCTTCCAATCTCGGCAAGCGTGATGTGCCTTTGTGTACGAACCGATTGCTCACGCATTAACTGTGTACGTTTGGCAGCGATCTGTTTTGCTTCCCTTTCATCTTCAAATACGCTGAATTTATCACCCGCTGTTGGCGCGCCGTCCAGACCTAATATGGATATAGGTGTGGAAGGGCCAGCCTCTTTAACGTTGTGTCCGCGTTCATCGTGCATCGCCTTGATTTTACCATGGTGCTTGCCCGCAAGTACATAGTCGCCCACGCGCAGCGTACCGCCCTGTACAAGTACTGTAGATATGTATCCCCTTCCCTTATCAAGGAAAGCCTCAACAACAGTTCCCACAGCCGCCTTATCAGGATTTGCCTTAAGGTCGAGTATTTCTGCCTCAAGCAATACTTTTTCAAGCAGCTCTTTTACGCCGAGGCCTGTTTTGGCAGAGATGTCGTGCGATTGTATCTTACCGCCCCAGTCTTCTACCAGGAGGTTCATACCCGCAAGCCTTTCTTTTATCTTTTCAGGATTCGCCGCCGGCTTATCCACTTTATTGATCGCAAATATAATTGGCACTCCCGCCGCCTGTGCGTGGTTGATCGCCTCTTTTGTCTGTGGCATGATGTCGTCGTCTGCCGCTATAACAATAATAGCGATATCGGTCACCTGCGCACCCCTGGCCCTCATCGCGGTAAACGCCTCGTGGCCCGGTGTATCAAGGAATGCTATTTTCTGGCCATTATCCAGCGTTACCCCGTAGGCACCGATGTGCTGGGTTATACCACCTGATTCACCTGCGATAACATTCTCTTTACGAATGTAGTCAAGGAGCGATGTCTTACCGTGGTCAACGTGGCCCATTACGGTAACGATCGGAGCCCTGAATACAAGGTCCTCTTCCCTGTCTTCCACTACTTCCATTGATTCCTCGATATCTGTAGTGACAAATTCCACCTCATAACCAAATTCGTCTGCCACAATAGTCAGCGTTTCGGCATCAAGCCTTTGGTTCATGGTAACCATGATACCCAATGACATACATACTGAGATCACTTTGGTGATAGGCACATCCATCATGGTCGCAATTTCACCAACGGTAACAAATTCTGTCACCTTAAGCACTTTGCTTCCTTCGTCAAGCATTCTTTGCTCATCGTCCGATTTCTGACGGTGGCTGTCACGCTTGTCCCTACGGTATTTTGCCGCTTTGGATTTACCCCCTTTGCCCTGAAGCTTTTCAAGGGTTTCACGGATCTGGTTCTTAACTTCTTCTTCGGTAGGCTCTACTTTAGAAACTATAGCGGGGCGCTTGCCTGTATTCGGCCCGAATTTGTTCGCAGCAGGTTGTCCCGGCCTGTTTTGCCCAGGGCCTCCCTGTCCGCCCGGCCTGTTCTGGCCCGGACCGCCCTGTCCCTGTGGTTTCGGTGTGATCCTTTTCCTTTTGTTTTTATCGTTGTTCTGGTTTCCGCCACCCGGGGTTATGGCTGCGCCACCCGGTTTCTGGCCATCTTTCCTGAACTCTTCTTTTTTCTTTTTAGGCTTATTGAACTGCGAAAGGTCAATAGTCTGCCCTGTAAAAGTAGCCCCTGTAAGCTTTTGGTACTGGGTCGCTATCTTTTCTTCCTCTGCCGGCGCTTCAGGAGCGGCAGCAGGCTGTTCTTTCTGGCCTTCTGCAGGCTTTTGCGCCACCCTCGGCTGTATAGCAGGTGCGGCTTTAGGCTGCTCGGGCGCTGCTTCCTTCGAAGCTGCGGCAGGTGTTGCTGCAGGCTCTGCCGGTTTTGGCGCCTCCTGTGGTTTTTCGGCAGCTGCCGCCTGTGGCTCAGCCTTTGCCGGAGCGTCTGAAGCAGGCTCTGCTTTTTTGGCATTAAGGTCAATTTTGCCAACAGAAACCGGCCCGGAAAGTGAGGCTTTGGCCCTTATCACTTCCTGTCGTTGCTTTTCTTCATCCTGCCTCCTCTTTTCTTCCAGCTCACGTTCGCGCTCTATACGAAGCGCTTCCTTCTCCTTCCTTTTCTCCTCGCTGACTTCGAGGGAAGCGGCCTTGTTTCCTTTGTCGGCAGAAAATTGATTGTAAAGAGTATTATATTCCTCGCCCGAGATCTTGGCATTTGGGCTGGCTTCGATAGCGAAACCCTTGTCCTTAAGGAACTCAACGGCCCTGTCAAGCGAAATATTTAATTCCCTTAATACTTTGTTTATTCTTATTGCTCTTTCTTCAGACATACAATCTTATTAATTTATCTTCTTTGTTGTGTTGTGCTGTGTGTTAAACCGGACTAATCCTCAAATTCTTCTTTCAATATCCGCATCACATCAAGTATGGTCTCCTCTTCAAGGTCGGTCCTTCTAACAAGATCAGCAACATCCTGCTTTAGTACGCTCCTTGCGGTATCGAGGCCGATCTTTGCAAACTCGGCAATGATCCATGCTTCGATCTCATCAGAGAACTCTGTTAATTCAACGTCCTCATCCTCAGCAGCGGTCCCTTCGCGGATAACGTCAAGCTCGTAGCCTGTAAGCAAACCTGCCAGCTTGATGTTGTGGCCGCCCCTTCCTATCGCTTTGGAAACCTCTTCCAGCTTAAGGAACACCTCTGCCCTGTGATTCGTTTCATCTATCTTTATAGATGATACTTTTGCCGGGCTCAATGCCCTTGATATGTATAATTGCGTGTTTGTCGTATAATTGATCACGTCGATGTTCTCATTGCCGAGTTCGCGGACGATACCATGGATACGGGAACCTTTCATCCCCACACAGGCCCCAACCGGGTCTATCCTGTCATCATAAGAATCTACCGCTACTTTTGCTTTTTCACCCGGAATCCTTACCACTTTTTTCACGGTGATCAGGCCGTCGAAAACTTCCGGTATCTCCTGCTCGAACAATTTCTCAAGGAACAGCTCTGATGTACGCGACATAATGATCATCGGCTTGTTGCCTTTCAGCTCTACGCTTTCGATGATGCCGCGCACGTTGTCACCCTTCCTGAAAAAGTCAGACGGTATCTGCTTTTCTTTCGGCAAAACGATCTCGTTGCCTTCATCATCCACCAAAATTACGGCTTTTGGCCTTACATGGTGTACTTCTGCTGTATAAATATCGCCTGTAAGGTCTTTAAATTGCTTATACAGGTTGGTATTATCGTGCTCGTGTATCTTCGAAATAAGATTTTGGCGCAGCGCCAGTATCGCCCTGCGGCCCAACTGGATAAGCTTCACTTCTTCCGAAACATCCTCACCCACTTCAAAGTCGGGCTCTATCCTTCTCGCTTCGCTAAGTGAAATCTCCTGGTTAGGGTCTTCTACTTCGCCGTCGGCAACCACCACACGGTTCCTCCATATCTCCATATCCCCTTTGTCAGGGTTGATGATAATATCAAAGTTATCATCTGATCCATATTTCTTCTTCAGTGCATTCCTGAATACATCTTCCAGTATCGCCATCAGCGTAACGCGATCTATAAGCTTATCATCTTTAAACTCTGAAAACGAATCGATTAATGCGAGATTTTCCATGCCAACTTTCTATTTTTTTAAAATTTTATTACAACAACTGCCTGTTTGATGTCCTGATAAGGTATTTCTTCCCTTTTTTGTACGGTTTCTTTCCCTTTCCCTATTTGTTTGGGTTCGCGGGCGGTCCACTCGAGGACAATAAATTCTTCATTCGCATCGGTAAGGTCTGCTTCAATTTCTTTATCAGCAGTTTTTACGTTAAGTATCCTTCCAATATTCTTTTTGTACTGCCTTGGGTTGGTAAGCGGGCTTGTTGCCCCGGCCGAAGCCACCTCCAGCGAAAAATCTTCTTCTTCCCTGTCGAGATTGTGCTCTATGGCCCTGCTCACATCGATGCAGTCCTGGAGGTTTACCCCATTATCGCCATCAAGCGTTACCATGATCTTGTTTGCCCCGGTAATGGAAAAGTCTATTAAAAACAGCGAAGGCCGCTCTTCAAGGGCCTTTTCCAGCAATGCGGCCACTTTTTCCTTAAATGTCATATCTGTATAAAAAGAGGGGACTCCTGTCCCCTCATTATTTAGTATTTATTAAATAACCGTGCAAATATACTACTTTTTTTTATATCTTTAAAATCATTGCATAAATCTTGAAAATCATTGGGTAATGTAAAATTTATGCTTACCTTTATTGTCTTAATTTTCCAACCAAATTCCTGTTAAATTTTACATTACAACAATTACATTTTACAAACCATGAAAAAAATCCTAGTACCTACCGATTTCTCAGACCACGCCGAATATGCCCTGAAAGTAGCTGCTCAAATTGCACGTAAAAATAACGGCGAAATATACATTTTACACATGCTGGAGCTGCCTCACCTCGCAAGCGACGGGATTGGCGAAAGCAACGCAGTAGGCACCAGTTCGGCCCTGCCGGAAGTTATGTTCTTTATGCAAAAGACGCGTGAGCGCTTTGAAGAGATACTTAGCCAGCCCTACCTTGAAGGCATCACGGTGGTTGAGGCGATACAGTTCGAAAAAGCATTTGATGGCATTATAACACACAGTAAAAAACATGATATCGACCTTATAGTGATGGGCTCCCATGGTGCTAGCGGCTTCCACGAAATGTTCATCGGCTCCAACACCGAGAAAGTGGTAAGGACGTCTGACGTACCGGTTTTGGTCATCAAAAAAGAAGAAGGCGAGTTCAACCCGCAGAAATTCGTGTTCGCTTCGGACTTCTCAGACGAAATTAAAAAACCATTTGAAAAAGCAGTTTATTTCGCCAACAGCTTCGGAGTACACATGCACCTGGTACTGATTAATACACCAAGCGATTTCAAATCGACACACGCTGCCGAAAAGAGGATGCACGACTTTGCTTCGAAATTCAGCATAGACAACGGATACACCTCACATGTTTATAATGATGTGAATGTAGAAAAAGGGATACTGCATTTTGCCAACAGCGTAAATGCCGACCTTATAGGAATGTCTACACACGGAAGGCACGGGCTTTCCCACTTCTTTAACGGAAGCATCAGCGAAGACCTTGTAAACCATTCGGTACGCCCGGTAATCACGTTCAGGATATGATCTTATAAAAGAACTATAAAGTAGCTCTGCAAACCCCAAAGACTTAACATCCTTTGGGGTTTTTGTTTGTAATAAGACTCTTAAAATCCTACCCCCGACCCCTCTCCCAAGGAAAAGGGAGCGAGACGTGCCGACAGGGCGTGACAAGTTATAAACGTACAGGTTTGCCAACTTTATACTAAAAGGCAATCCCCACAACTTTTGGTATTGCTACGTTTTAGTATTGATCCTCCAAATCCTTCGCGGCTCCTTCGCAATAGTAAACAAAAAAGCCTCCCATTTCTGAGAGGCTTTTTTGTTGACCCACTAGGACTCGAACCTAGAACGACTGAACCAAAATCAGCTGTGTTACCATTACACCATGGGTCAATTTAGCTACTTTGCCCTGTTTATCCTGTTTTCACAGGCACTGACAGAACTTGTTTGCGGGTGCAAATGTAACATATAATTTTTTTATTGCAAATTTTTACTAAAAAATATTGAAAATAAATTACGCCAAAAATGATAACATCCTTATTTAGAATACAATGAATTTAACATCCGGCGTAAAAAGATAACACAGCAGAACAATTGGGTTAATATTACTCAATAATTATCCTGGCAACCTGTTTTCCTGAAGGAGTAATTGCCTCAACTATGTAAATATTCGGCACCAGGCCGGAAACATCGATCTTTGCAGTATTTTCAGTTTGTATCTTAGTAAGCACTGATCTTCCCTGCATGTCATAGATACTGATATTGCTTATAGTCTCATCTGAATTTATATTTAGGATGGAGGATACAGGATTAGGATATACCGACACTGTTTTATGCATTTCGGCAACCCCCAGCTCTTCCTGCCCCAGCTTGACCACATAATAATCACTGCCTAATTCCTGAAAAAAAGACCCCTGCCCCGCTATCATAAAGCCGTCTGCCACCTCATATGCATTCACGGCGCTTTCCCAGCCGGAGGTACCAACCGATTTATCCCATAGCATCGTGCCTTCTTCATCCACCCGCACAATCCAACAGTCTGAGCCTCCAAGAGCAGCAGAAATATCGCCATCAGCAGATGTGCTGCTTCCTGAAAGCAGATACCCGCCATCAATTGCTGACAGCCCATTGCAATAGTCATCAGCCGAACCCCCGTACGTTTTTTGCCAAAGCAAATTGCCTGATGGATCAAGCTTGATCAGCCAGTAATCATAACCGCCATGATTAGATGTGATTTGCCCGTTGTTCGAATTGGTACTTCCCGATACCATGTAGCCACCATCGACTTCGATCACCCTCCCGGGAATGTCATATTGTGAACCACCTAATGCCTTCTGCCATTCAAGATTCCCTGAAGCGCTGATCTTGACCACCCATATATCCTCTTCACCATGATTCGAGGTAACGTCACCGTTTGAGGAAAAAGCGGCTCCTGTAAAAATATATCCTCCATCGGTTGTCTGGATAATGTTTAGTATACCTTCGCTAAATGATCCGCCAAATGCCTTCTGCCATTCTATTTGTCCTGCAGCGGTCAGTTTCAATACCCACGCATCGGGAAAATTACCGTTGCCGTGAAGACCTGTAACATCGCCATCGACCGACAGTGTCTGGCCTCCTACGATATAGCCGCCATCGTTTGTGAAGGCAACCGTGTAGGAGTCGTCCTCCGCGCCGCCGCCCAAAACCTTTTGCCACTCCATTGTCCCTGAAGCATCTAATTTGATCACCCAGTAATCAGCATAGCCACTGCCACCAACGACATCGCCATCAGCAGAATAGGTTATGCCGCAAACTATATAGCCGCCATCCGGTGCCTGCATTGCGTTCTGTGCTAAATCTAAACCGGAACCGCCGTAAATCTGTGTCCATTGCAAAGCACCTGAACCATTAACCTTAATGATATAAAAAGTTCATATCTGCGTTCGCCAAGGGTGCTCCGGAAATATCTGTATAGGCATTGCCTACCATTATAAAGCCGCCATCTGCAGTGCTGGCAGCATTATAACACACATTGCTGTAAGGCCAGTCGTAGGAGTGTTCCCACACGACAGATGGAGCCTGCGCAAAGAGGCAAAGATTTCCTCCAAATAAAATAAGGATAAGTAATTTTTTCATATTTGGTTTTCTTACAAACATACTAAAAAAGGTATTGCTCAGTAAATTATATGAAAAACAAATTTTTACCATCGTATTTACATTATTCTTTTCGCCGCATCGTTTTTTATCGCAAAAAATTATTCCTTTGTAAGACAATCAACCTATTGAATCTACATGACAAACTTTAACTTCAGGAAATGGAATACCGCTATAGGCTGGTCGCTATTTACAGTCGCCCTTAGCATTTACAGCGCTACCGTAGAGCGCACACTTAGCTTTTGGGATTGCGGCGAGTATATAGCCACAGCCGCCAAGCTCGAGGTGGGCCACCCGCCCGGCGCACCGCTCTTCCAGATGGCAGGCGCCTTTTTCTCGATGTTTGCTTTTGGCGATACCAGCAAGATTGCACTTATGGTTAATATGGTATCTGTGTTCTCGAGTGCTTTTACCATATTGTTTATGTTTTGGTCGCTTACCATCTTACTGAAAAATATGGTGTCAAGCTTTACCGGGTTTAATCGGAACAATGCCATCATGGTACTGGGCAGCGCCGCCATCGGGAGCCTTGCGTTCCTGTTTTCAGACAGCTTTTGGTTTAATGGCACCGAAGCCGAGGTATATGCCATGGCTTCCCTGTTTATCGCCATCCTCTTTTGGGCCGGGCTAAAATGGGGCGAAGAGATGAATACCCCACGCGGCAACAAATGGGGGCTCATTGTATCGCTGCTGATCGGGCTTTCCTTCGGTGTGCATTTCCTGGCATTGCTTACCATCCCATCTATCGGGCTTATTTATTATTTTAAGAATTACAAAACGATAACCCTAAAGAACTTTATCATTGCCAATATCATTATGGTGGCAGTGCTTTTCTTCGTATTCAA
Organism: Flavobacterium album; assembly: GCF_003096035.1. Classification (NCBI taxonomy): domain Bacteria; kingdom Pseudomonadati; phylum Bacteroidota; class Flavobacteriia; order Flavobacteriales; family Flavobacteriaceae; genus Flavobacterium; species Flavobacterium album. The sequence goes on from NZ_CP029186.1 coordinate 493,928, forward strand.
ATTCCTGCTGCCTTATACACTGGCGCTTTTCGGGAAGACGGAGATATTTATGGTCAATAGTATGGGGCTGCCTTTCAATTCGGGGACTATCTTCCTGTTCGTTGTTATAGCGGCCTTCTTTTACTTTGGCCTTAGCTATACAAAAAAGAAAGGATTGCCGCTTGCTAATACCCTTATCCTTTGCCTTCTTTTCATCCTCATAGGCTTTTCTACCTGGATCATGCTGCCTATAAGAGCCAATGCTAACGTGGTGCTGAACGAGAACAAACCATCGGATGCTGCCGAGGTACTGGCCTATTACAACCGCGAGCAATATGGTGAGCAGAAAACATTCTACGGGCCGCTTTATACCGAAACCTATAGCGGTCTGGATGAGAAAAACCCGTATATAGACGGTACGCCTAACTATGAACGCGATTATAAGACCAATAAATATGTTATTGTAAATAACTATAAGAACGCGAAGCAAAACCCTGACCAAAGCCATAGCGCTGTCCTTCCGAGGATGACCAGTACCGACCATGCGGCAAATTATATGGAATTTTCGGGTCCGCCGAAATTCAGGATCAATCCGGCATACGATTATAGCGACGACCTACGGCAATACGGCATTGACGTCGAACAAATGGACGACGCTCAGGCAATGGCTGCCATCAACCAGATAAAAGGCGAGTTCGAGGGTATCGTTGCCGATTTCAGGAAGGCGTATGCACAAGGCGACATCGGCAATGAAGAATACCACAAGTTCCTGAAAGCCTACAAACAGTACCTTATTGTTGAGAAACCTTCTTTTGGCGACAATATGGCATTTATGTTCGAATACCAGTTCGGTTATATGTACTGGCGCTACCTGATGTGGAACTTTACGGGCCGCCAGAACGATGTGCAGGGCGAAATGGATAACCAGAACGGCAATTGGATAAGCGGCATCACGTTCCTGGATGAAATGAGGCTTGGCCCACAGGATGCCCTGACGACCGACATGAAGAACAACAAGGGGCGGAATACTTATTTCTTCCTTCCTTTTATCCTTGGTGTGATCGGTGCGGTGTACCATGCCCGCAAAGACCTGAAGAGCTTTTATGTCCTGCTGGTACTCTTCCTTTTTATGGGTATAGCCCTGAAGATATTTCTCAACGAAAGGCCGTTTGAGGTCCGCGAAAGGGATTATGTGCTCGTTGGCTCCTACTACGTTTTTGCTATGTGGATTGCTTTTGGAGTATATGCCATTTATGACGGCATTAAAAAATATGTGCAACCGAAAATCGCGATACCTGCCGTTCTTGGCGTGACCCTGCTTGCCGCACCCATGCTTATGGCGGTACAGAACTGGGACGACCATGACCGCTCAGGGCGCTATACGGCATTGTCCATGGCGAAAGATTACCTGGACTCCTGCGAGCCCAACGCGATACTGTTTACCGTAGGTGATAACGATACCTTTCCGCTATGGTATGCACAGGAGGTGGAAGGCTTTCGTACCGATGTGCGAATTGTGTGCTCTACCCTGCTGCCTACCGACTGGTACATTGACCAGATGAAGCGCCAGGCGTACGATTCGGAACCCGTGCCGATATCGCTGACGCATGAGCAGTATGTCGACGGTACAAGGGACTTCCTGTTTTTTAATCCGCTTGGCAAAACGAAGGATTCGACGATGAACATCAACGATTTTATGAGATTCGTGACCCTTGATGATGAAAGGGCAAAAGTGCCGTTGAGCAATGGACACATGGTGAACTTCTACCCTATCAATAAACTGCGCATCCCTGTTGACAAAGAACTTATCGTTAAGAACAAGGTAGTTTCGCCACAGCGCTATGACTCTATTGTGCAAAACATGGAGATTACGCTGCCGCAAGAGGCGATATACAAGCACAACCTGATCATGCTCGATATCATCCGCACTAATAACTGGAAACGCCCGATCTATTTTGCCGGGGGAAGGTTTGACGACGAAGACTATGCCTGGCTGAAAGATTACCTTCAGCTGGAAGGCATGGTATACAAGCTCGTGCCTGTGAAAACTCCGATACCTAAGGACGGCAGCCCGCTGGACATGGGCTACATTGATGCAGACGATATGTATAATATCGTAATGAAATGGGACTGGGGCAATGGCGGCGACACCGGTATATACCACGATCCGCAGACACAAAAGAACAGCATTAGTTTCCGTAAGAACCTGGCCCGCCTCAGTGATGCCCTCATAAAAGAAGGAAAGCTTGACAAAGCCTATAAGGTGGTCGACCTTGCCATGAAGAACATGCCGATCGACTATTTTGGCTACTATTTCATTTCGGAGCCATTTGCGGGATCGTATTATAAAACAGGCCACAAGAAAGAAGCACGGGAACTGCTGACAAAACTTATAGGCAAATACACAGAAACACTCTTGTACTATAAGTCGCTCCCGGTAGCCGACCAGAACATCCTTGCAAGGGATATCATCGGTTCGATAGAAGCCTACAGGACGTTGCTAATCATCATGGAAGAGAATAATGACATGGAGTTCTTTAATGCCTCGAAAGCCGCATTTAATAAAGCGAACGGGATGTTCGCGAGGTTTAAGAGGGAGAATGAATAGGCCCCTAAAATAAATATAAAACATTCAGAAAGTTCATATATAGCAGTAGACACACCCCTAGCCCCTCTCAAGAGGGGAACACTCAGACGTGCTTACTCAAACTCTAAAAAGGTTCGTTTAATCGGTATGAGTGAAGCTGTTCCCCTCTTGAGAGGGGTTAGGGGTGTGTTATTATCATGTTTGTCATCATCATAACCAATAAACCAACCAACCATGAAAAAACATTACATCTTATCGCTCCTTTTAGCGTTTGCCATTTCGGCGTATGCCCAAAAAGACAAGCGCCTCAAAGGCATTGAAAAGGACCTGAACGCATTATTAGCAACATCAAAAGCGCCGGGGTTTGCTGTGGCGATAGTAGAAAACGATAAAGTAATCTACAGTGCCGGGTTTGGCTACAGGGATTATGAAAAGAAAATCCCGGTTGACCCTAATACGCTTTTTGCAATAGGGTCCAGCACCAAGGCCTTTACTTCTGGCCTGCTTGGATCCTTAAGAAAAGAAGGTAAACTGACTTTTACCGACAGCCCACTTAAATATGTACCAGAACTCCAGTTTTACAATAACGACCTCAACGGCAACGTAAACATCGAGGACCTGATGAGCCACCGCACCGGTATCCCCCGTCACGACTTTTCGTGGTACCTTTTCCCTACCCACAACAGGGACAGCATCATCCAGAGGATAAAGTATCAGGAACCCTTTACCGGGCTAAGGCAGCAGTGGTATTATAACAACTTTATGTTTACCGTGCAGGGCGTTATTGCCGAAAAAATAACCGGCAAAAGCTGGGAGGACAACATAAGGGAACGTTTTCTCGTTCCATTGGGAATGACACGTTCTAACGTTTCTATAGCTGAAATGAAAGCAGCTTCGAACGCGGCCTTTGGCTACGAGCTGAAAAAAGGCGATGTGATAAGCAAAATGGATTACTACGACATTGCAGCCATGGCGCCGGCGGGGAGCATCAACAGTAGTGCGAATGACATGGCCAACTGGCTCATCACCTGGATAGGCAAAGGGAAATTCAAGGACACAGCGATTTTGCCCGAAGATTATATAACGGATGCCATTAGCTCGCATGCTGTGATAGCCGGTGGCCTGCCTTCTAAAGAACTGCCCGGCAATTATTTTTCGAATTATGGTTACGGTTGGATGCTCATATCCTACAAAGGGCACTACAGGGTGGAGCATGGCGGAAACATTGACGGCTTTACGGCAAGTGTGGCATTTTTCCCTTCGGATAATATAGGGATCGTGGTACTGGCCAACCAGAATGGCTCGCGCATCCCTTCGTTGGTGAGGAATACCATTGCCGACAGGATGCTGGGCACGGATAAGACCGACTGGAACGCCATGTTGGTAAAGGAATTGAAAGAAGGGAAGGAAGCAGAAGAAAAGGCAAAGAAAGACAAAAAGAAGAAACGGGAAGCCACACGCCTTCGCACCCACTGGATGATTATACAGGGCTGTTCTCCAACCCGGGGTACGGTACTTTTGAAATAGTAAGGAAAAACGATTCGCTGTTTGCAGAATTTCAGCAGACACGTTTCTTCCTGAAGCATAAGCATTATGATGTATTTGCGCCTTCTGATGCAAAACATGGTATCGATACATCGGAAGATACGGAGGGCATGTTCATGAACTTTATAACTAATGATGCCGGTGATATATCAGGCGTGAAGCTCAAAGCCGAACCATCGCTTGACCACCCAATCGAATTTAAGCGCACCCCGAAAGAAGTAGCGGTAGCCGATGAAATAGTAAACCAGTATACCGGTGATTATGAAATATCAGGGATGACGATAAAGGTGTATGTAAAGAGCGGTAAGCTGTACCTGTTCGTACCGGGACAGCCGGATTATGAACTGAAAGCGACTTCAACAACCATGTACGTGATCGCGACGCTTGACGGGTTTAAGGTGGAGTTTATCCCCGGGGATAACGGAAAGATAAAAGAACTGACACTGCACCAGCCGAATGGGAAATTCACGGCGACGAAAAAGTAATCAATGCTATATACATAAAAAGGGCTGCCAGAATAGAATTGGCGGCCCTTCTTGTTATAGTATCCAGACTATGAGATTTCTCCATGCGGTTGAAATGGAAAAAATTGATTCTATTTCTCCTTTGTAAACTCCGTTACCTTCCCGCCCTGCTTGAGTGTAAAGCCTTTTTCGCTGAATATCATACGCAGGTCGGCAGGATCAAAGTTAAACTCATTTTCGCTTAGGGGATTCAGTTCGAAAGACCCCTGTCCAGGTTCCAGCGCAATAGCTACCAGTTTCCCTTCGCGGGCAATTATCTTTACTTTATAAGGCAGCGAAGGCGCAGTATAAATGCCCTCATAGCGTTTCAGTACGCTATCGTCCACAGCTACCGATGTAAAATCCGGGAAGCGGTACGGCAGCTTATAATAGCAGCTCAGGATGCCCATCACCAACGCATTGACATCGGTGTTTACTCCATTCAGTGTGAGCGATATGGCGAGGTCTTCCTTTGGGTTATAGCCAAGCACTGTGGAAAATCCCTCTAAATTACCGTTGTGGCCTACGAATTTACGTTCCGCAAACGAAAAATGGAATACCCCGCGCCCAATGCCCATATCCATTTTCGTCATTTCATTCAATGATGCTTTTGTTATGATCTTGCCATCAAAAAGCGCCTTTGCAAACAGTGTCAGGTCGCTTGCCGTAGACTGCAGCCCGCCGGACCCACCTATAGCAGATTCGTGCCATTCGTCTTGTTTATCCCATTGCCCGTCTGCGTAAGCGTAGGAATACGCCTCGTTTTTCCTGGAGTTGATCTTAGTAAAGTAGTACGTGTTTTTTAACCCTGCCTTTTTAATGACGCGCGCAGTTACATTTTCTTTATAGGTCTTTTTAGTGATGTCCTGTATGATGTACCCCAGCAACAGGTAATTGGAATTGCTTACCTCTGCTTTTGTGCCCGGTTCGAACGCGGGTTCTTTTGCCATTATCCTGTCGAGCATCTGCTTCCGGTTTTGCAGTTTTGTTTGCGCCTCTTTAAAAGCAGGGTCGTCGGTATAATTATAGATTCCGCTTTTATGGCCCAGCATATCGGCAATGGTGATAATTTCGGCATTCTTAATCTTGGGGAAAAACTCTGATAGCTTCGTGTCGAGCGTGAGTTTCTTTTCCTCGATCAACTGGAAGATAATGGCTGCGGTAAATATTTCGGTCACCGCCCCTATTTTGTATTTCGTATCCGGTGTAGCTTTTGCTTTGGCGTTGATATCGGCAAAGTCATAGGCTTTTTCAAAAACGACTTTGCCCTTCTCACGGATAGTCAGCGCGCCCATGATCTTATCATTCCTGTTGAAATACACCATCAGGCTATCGATCTTGCGGTATTTAGCCTCACTTTGTGCCAATGCAGGAAGCGTGATCGCTAAAACAAATAAGGATAAAAAAAAGTTCTTCATGATTATTTGGTTAGGATATTATAACGCAGGTGCTTTGAAAATGTTATGTGATGCTTGTCATTCTGACGAAGGAAGAATCTCTGTAGTAATTGAGATTCTTCCTTCGTCAGAATGACAAACGGATTTAATGTGCCTCCAGCCAGTTGCGACCTTCGCCCATATCTACTTCCAAAGGTACATCCAGTTTAAAGGCGTTTTCCATCTCTTCTTTTATCATCGGCCTGATGCGTTTCAGCTCGCTGTTATGCACATCGAACACAAGTTCATCGTGCACCTGCAGCAGCATTTTGCTTTTCCAGTTCTCGTTCACCAGGCGCTTATGGATGTTGATCATCGCAATCTTTATAATATCGGCGGCGCTGCCCTGTATCGGGGCGTTCACGGCATTTCGCTCTGCGGCACCACGTACCACCTGGTTTTGGGAGTTGATGTCCTTCAGGTAGCGCCTGCGGCCGGATATGGTCTGTACATAACCCTGCGCGCGCGCGATTTCCACCTGGTCATTTATATAGCGCTTCAGTGTCGGGTAGGTTTGATAGTAGGCATCGATCAGGTCTTTCGATTCGGAACGGCTCAACGATGTCTGGTTGCTCAACCCGAATGCCGAAACACCGTACACAATACCAAAGTTTACCGTTTTGGCATGGCTTCGCTGCTCGCGGGTCACTTCTTCTAAAGCCACATTAAACACCTTGGCTGCGGTAGAAGCATGGATATCCTCTTTATTTTGGAATGCTTTCACCATTTCGGGGTCGCCACTTAGTGCGGCTATGATGCGCAGCTCTATCTGCGAGTAGTCGGCAGAAAGTATCGTGTGGTCGGCATCGCGGGCAATGAATGCCTTGCGTATCTGCCTCCCCCTTTCGGTACGGATCGGGATGTTTTGCAGGTTGGGGTTGTTGGAACTTAAGCGACCTGTAGCTGCCACGGCCTGCATGTAATCGGTATGCACACGGCCTGTCTTCGGTTTTACCTGAAGCGGCAGTGCTTCCACATAAGTATTCTGGAGCTTTACCAGCTGCCTCCAGTCGAGTATGTCCTGCACAAACGGATTGGTGAGCGCCAGGAATGACAGCACATCTTCGCCGGTGGCATATTGCCCTGTCTTGGTTTTCTTTTGCTTTACGCCACCTATTTTCAGCTTGTCGAACAATATCTCGCCCAGCTGTTTCGGCGAACCAAGGTTGAATTTCTCACCTGCGTTCTCGTATATTTTTTGTTCCAGTGTTTTAATGTCGCTTGCCAGTTCTGCCGAAAGCTCCTTAAGGTAAGGCACGTCAAGGTTGATGCCCTCCTGCTCCATGCTTGCCAGTACAGGCATCAGCGGAACTTCTATTTCGTCAAAAAGCTTTCGTGTGCCTGTCTGTTCCAGTTTTGGTGCGAACACTTCTTTCAGTTGTAATGTTATGTCGGCATCTTCTACCGCATATTCTTTTACAAGCTCTACGTCCACATCACGCATCGTTTTCTGGCCTTTTCCTTTTTTGCCGATAAGCGCCTCGATAGGCATCGGTGAATACCTAAGATATGTTTCGGCAAGAATATCCATGCCGTGGCGCATATCAGGGTTGATAAGGTAGTGCGCCAACATCGTATCGAAGAATTTCCCCTTTACAGTAATACCGTAGTTGGCAAGTATCTCCAGGTCGTATTTAAGGTTCTGGCCTACTTTCTCTATGTTCTCATCCTCAAAGAACGGGATGAACTTATCAACGATCTCCTGGGCTTCAGCACGGTCGGCAGGAACGGGAACATAAAAGCCTTTTCCTTTTTCCCACGAAAAAGACAGCCCGACCAACTCTGCTGTAAGGGCACAGATATCCGTTGTCTCGGTGTCAAAGCTCACAACCTGTTGCTTCATCATATCGCGTAGCAGCAGGCTGATGGCCATGTTGCCCTGTATCAGTTGGTAATGGTGGTCGGTCGTATCCAGCGTTTCATAAAAGCTCGGAGCGAGTTCTGCATTCGGGTCGGCGGCACCTTCGTCAAACAATGAGAATTGCTGTTCCCCGCTTGTAATTGTTTTTGTTGGCGAATAGCCTGTTGTGGCAATGGTATCGAATTCTTCCCCGTGCGAAAACAGCCTATGGAACTGCTCTGCCATACGGCGAAATTCCAGTTCGTTGAAAATTGCTTCTACCTTCTCGGTGTCGGGTTTCGTCAGCTCGTAGTCGGTTTCGTTGAAAGTGACATTGCAATCGGTTATAATGGTCGCCAGCTTTTTCGACATGATGCCTTTTTCCTTGTTGGCTTCAATGTTCTCGCGCATCTTGCCTTTCAGCTCGTGGGTATTGGCCAGCAGGTTCTCCATAGAGCCATAGTCTTTCAGGAATTTCTTGGCGGTCTTTTCGCCAACGCCCGGCAGACCCGGTATGTTATCTACAGCGTCGCCCATCATCCCAAGGAAGTCGATCACCTGTTCCGGCCTTTCGATCTCAAAGCGTTCCAGTACTTCGGGTACGCCCCATATCTCGATGCCGTTGCCCAGCCTTGCGGGACGGTACATGAATATATTTTCGCTTACCAGCTGTGCAAAATCCTTATCTGGTGTCACCATAAATACCTGGTAGCCTTGTTTTTCGGCTTGTTTTGCCACGGTGCCTATAAGGTCGTCGGCCTCACAGCCCGCTTCCTCGATAATGGGAATGTGCATCGCCCGGAGTATATCGTGGATATACGGTATCGCTAAAAGTATCGCTTCCGGTGTAGCGCTCCGGTTGGCTTTGTAGTCACCATAAAGCTCATTACGCACGGTACTGCCTTCCTTGTCGAATGCCACCGCAAGATGGTCGGGCTTTTCGCGCTTGATAACGTCCAGCAGCGAGTTGGTAAACCCAAAGATTGCCGAGGTATCCATCCCTTTGGAATTGATCCGTGGATTTTTGATAAAGGCATAATAACCACGGAATATCAGCGCGTAGGCATCGAGCAGGAAAAGTCGTTTCTGTTGTGACATGAAAAAAATATTTGACCGTAAAAATAATCAAACCGATGGAGAATTTCTAATTAAGATGAATTTAGAATAACCGATTACGGTCAAATTTCTTCTTTAAAAAGAATATTTAAATAAGACAAAGAGTTCTTCTTCTTTTGTCTTGAAACAAAAGAAGCAAAAATTCAAGGCTCCAAATATTTCACTTAAAATCTACGGCAAGCTTCTCCCATCGCGACCCGAGCCGCTCGAACAAAGTTCTTCGCTCGCGGGTCGCTCTCCTACTCCCAACGCTTAAGCTTCCCTTGATTTTTACGCGAAATATTTAATGCCTTAGCTTCACTCAGACCTGATCACTCTTGTGGAATGGCAGGTATTGGGAACGGAGTTAAGCTTCTCCTCCTTTGCTTCGCCAGTTCAGCTAAATCTTAGTGTGTAGATGTTCCCCGGAGTGAGGCCAAAACTACTGCAACATTCTTTGTAACATTTTGCCGCTTTATTCGTTTCTTTGTAAAAACATACCTAATGCGTCGCGCTTTCATCTTCATCCTCATAGCCATTATCCTTGGCGAAGTCTATACTTTCTTTGCAGTCAAAACAGTCGTTAAAGCCCGTTGGATGCTTTGGGCTTATGCAGGCATTTCACTGTTTATCATTGCGTTTATCATCTGGTCATTCACCCAGTACGACCGTACTGTGGGCCCTAACAAGCGCTCCCTCTTTACCGTTGGGCTGATGCTGCTTACGGTTGTCCCGAAAATGATCGTAGGCATAATACTCCTGGGCGAAGATGTATTCCGTATCATCGGCGGCCTCATCAGGTCGTTCCTGGGCAATGAGGAGCAGTCATTCTTACAGGAACGCCGGAAATTCGTAAGCCAGGTCGCTTTAGGCCTGGCCGCTATCCCATTCCTTTCGCTCCTTTACGGAATGAAATGGGGAAAATACAATTATAAAGTACGAAAAGAGACGATTTATTTTCCAGACCTGCCCGAAAATTTCGACGGGATGACCATCACGCAGATATCCGATATCCACAGCGGCAGCTTCGACGATGCCGAAGAGATCGGGCACGCCATAGACCTTGTCAACCAGCAAAACAGCGACCTCATCCTTTTTACGGGCGATATCGTGAATACCCATGCCGAAGAGATGCACCCGTGGATCGAGGCTTTCAAAAGAATCGAGTCGGCTCCCCTGGGCAAGTATTCAGTGCTGGGCAACCATGATTACGGGGAGTATGTAGAATGGCCTTCGCAAAAAGCAAAGCTCCAGAATTTCGAGGACATCAAAGACCTCCACAGGCAGATCGATTTCAAGCTGCTGCTTAATGAGCATGTAAAGATTGAAAAAGGCGGGCAGGAAATCATGCTGGTTGGCGTAGAGAACTGGGGCGTTAACTTTAAGCAGGCTGGTGACCTGAGCAAGGCTTCACAGGGGCTTACACCGGAAGACTTCAAGATACTTATGAGCCACGACCCGTCTCACTGGGAAGCCGAAGTGAAGAACCATAAAAACAATTACCACCTTACCCTTAGCGGGCATACCCACGGCCTGCAGTTCGGGATAGAGATACCAGGATTTTTCAAGTGGAGCCCAGTGGAATATGTCTACAAACAGTGGGCAGGACTGTACGAAAACGTTGGGCGTTATGTGTACGTAAACCGCGGTTTTGGCTTCCATGGCTATCCCGGCCGGGTGGGCATATGGCCAGAGATTACAGTTATTGAACTAAAAAAAGGCCAAAAGGTATCATAATTTGGTAATTATACTATATTTGTAATATAATTTGCTAATAAAACGGTTTTAAGTTAGTTTAAAATTTCAATTTTATGTCAAAATTTGGAGAACTTATAAACTCCCATGTGCCTGTACTTATCGATTTTTATACGGAATGGAATGAGCCTTCGGTATCCATGCACCCGGTTATAAGGGATGTTGCTGCCGCGCTTGGAGACAAGGCTAAGGTCATAAAAATTGATATCGATAAAAACCAGGAGCTGGCCGATGCCCTCAGGATAAAAGGCCTGCCTACACTGATGATCTACAAGGACGGGCAAATGGTATGGAGGCAAAGCGGCGAGCTGGATGCCAACACTATCATAGGCCTTGTACAGGAACAGATTTAGCATATAGCCGCGAACCGGAATCCCTTTTCTTTTAAATATTCAATTGCTTTTGGCAATGCATAGCGCATATTTATATTTGCCTTAATGCTGTCGTGGAATATAATGACACTGCCATCTGTGGTATTCCGTACTACATTATGGAGGCATTTTTCAGGACTGATGCTTTGGTCGAAGTCGGCGCTTAGCACATCCCACATTACGATCTTGTAGCCCATCTTCAGCACTTCTTTTTTCTGCGACCTTTTTATTTTGCCATACGGCGGACGGAACAATTTTGTCCCCGAAATGCTGCCTATCCATTTCTCGCAGGCTTCAATGTTTTCAAAATATGTAAAGTCATCCGTATTCCAGCCGTTGAGGTGGTTGAAGGTATGATTGCCAATAGAGTGCCCGCCTTCTACAACTTTTCTAAAGATATCGGGATGTTTTTGGATATTGTTGCCAATGCAAAAGAACGTAGCTTTAATATCATGCTCTTTAAGTACACCGAGCACCCATTCGGTTACTTCGGGCGTGGGGCCGTCATCAAAGGTGAGGTAGACGGTTTTGGTGTCATTGGAGATATTCCACACGTAACCGGGAAATAATTTCCTGATAAACCACCGCGTTTTTACCCAATAGAATTTCATAGGGCAAAGATAAAGTGTTTTGCTTTTATCTGATGTAAGAGACCCCAAAGGTTTTAAAAACCTTTGGGGTCTGATAATAAAAATCGCATCGGTATTAAAGAAGACTACAAATCCTCTCTCCTGTGCATCTTGAACCTGCCATTGTATTTGTTGAATACCTTTTTGGCAGCTTCATAGTATTCTTTATCGCCGTGATCATCCATGATATAAAGCAAGCTCCTGTAGCGCTCTATGCTGGTAATAATATCTATGTGCGCATCTTTCTGCTCTGATGGCGAATAACCGGCAAAGAAGTCGAGGTTTTCCTGGTATTTCTTGATCACTTTATCCAGCAGCTTGCGGGCTTCGGCTTTTTCGCCTATATCATAGTAGCCTCCTGCAAACGGCTCGAGCAGTGTATAGTATTCGTAATATTCTACCGGCATTTTTTTCATAGCGAGGTCAATGATGTTTTTCGCCTTGTCTTTCCTGCCCTCTTTTATTAAGGCTTCCATCAGCCTGGCCAGGTTGGTGCGGTAGGTAATACTGTTCTTGCGGGTTTCGGGGTCGTGGTAAATTTTCGGGCTTTCGCTGTTGCCCCAATCCCAAGACATCACGATATTGTACATCTTATCAGTGTCAATATAGCCCATATCCAGCGGACTGCCATCTTTCGGTATTGGTGTTTTTACCGGCACCAGCTTGTACACCATACCGTCAAGCTGCAGGTAGTCTTTCATCCACAGGTAATCATCGTCGCCAAAGCTGCCCCCAGTGAAATATATCGGCCTTTTCCAGTTATTACGGTAGAAGATATCGAGCATCATCAGGCGGTTTTTATACAGGGCATCACCTTTTATGTCGATATCAATATAAGGAACAATAGAATCGTATAATTTCGGCGAAACGAATTTATTTTTGATGATCTCGTCCCTATTGACCATCATACGTATTTTATTGGTCGGATAGAAATTTACCATGTGGCCGTTGCTCAGTTCCCTTTGCGCACGCGGGTCGTCGGTAGCAATGAATTTGATAAAGTCGCCAATCGCCCAGCGTGCATCGGTACCTTTATCAAAGAACATATAATCGCGTGTTCCCTGCTTGTACTGCTCGTGGGTAAACGAGATCGGCATCGGCTCCGACTCATAGGCCTTGGCCTTCATCTGGTCGATATACCAGTCCGTCATTAATAAGCTTGTGTTGACGATACGCACATCGGTACGGTAGCCTTCGATCTCCTGTGCATACCACAACGGGAAGGTGTCATTATCTCCAATGGTAAAGAGTATCGCATCCTTATCACACGACGACAGGTAGGCTTTCGCCATGGCAAGTGCAGTGTAGCGGTCGGAGCGGTCGTGGTCGTCCCAGTTTTGCGAAGCCATAAGCACCGGTGCAGCAAGCAATGTTACCCCTATAACCACAGGCCCGGCAATTTTTGGCTGCATGTATTTTTTAATGGTGTCGTATATCGCATAAACGCCAATACCTATCCATATAGCGAAAACATAGAACGAACCAACCAGCGCATAGTCACGCTCACGCGGCTCGAACGGCCTCTCGTTAAGGTATATCTTCAGCGCGAGCCCTGTAAACAGAAACAGCGCCAGCAATACATAGAAGCTCTTCGCATCTTTTTTGGCATGGAAAGCAAAACCGATAAGCCCAAGGATGAACGGAAGGAAGAAATACACATTGCGCCCCTTGTTGTTCGCCTGGTCAGACGGCAGGTTGTCCTGCGGTCCCCGGAAGATGGTATCTATAGGCTTGATGCCGCTTATCCAGTTGCCGTCAAGATTGTCATAACGGCCCTGTATGTCGTTCTGCCTTCCGGTAAAGTTCCACATCAGGTAACGCCAGTACATATAGCCGAACTGGAATTCGAACATATATTGCATATTGGATGCAAAAGAAGGCTTCTCTACAATAAGGTACCTGCTGTATTTGTTCAGGAATTTGTCATAGTCCTCAAGGTCTACATTTCCTTTGCGGAATTCCGTCCTGAACTCGGCAATAGCGCCCTCTATCTGGCTGCGTGCCTCTGCCATAGCCATACCAAGATCCTGCTCGCTCATCTGGTCTACAGGCAGGCCGTAGCGCGCGAGGTCGTCGGCAAAATCGTATGACGGGTCCAGCCTGAAGTCAAGCGGCTTGGTAAACCTCATATAGTTGGCGGCGTGCTCGGTGCTCCACATCCTTGGCATAAAGCCTTTGTGGTTGTCATCGGTATTTTGCTTAGCATTTTTATAGTTGTTCACTATAACATATTTGCCGGTTTTATAATCCCTCTGGTAGTTGGGCTTTTCGTCTTCATAAGGCCTTACCTTATCAAGCCCCGCGTAGGTATCCGAGAACATCGGTCCGTAAAAAAGTTTCTGCTCACCATACTGTTCCCTGTTATAATAGGCCAGTACCTCAGCCGCATCCGAGGGCTTGTTCTCATTGATGACAACATTCGCATTGGCACGTATCGGCAGCATCATCCAAGTAGAGAAACCGATAAGGATGAACAGTACGCACAGCAGCAAGGTGTTGTACAGCGCATAGCCTTTTTTCTTTGTATAGCTAAAGCCGAAATAAAAGAAAGCGATGATGGCAAGGGCAACGAAAATTGTCCCCGAGTTGAAAGGCATTCCCAACGAATTTACCATGAATATTTCGGTCTTCCCGAAAAGCGCCATAGTATAAGGGAGTAATAGCTTGAATATGAAAAGCAGTATGGCCACGATAACCACATTGGCTATGATGAAGCTCTTTACCGTAACTTTTGCGTAGTTCTTAAAGAAGTAAATGAATCCTATGGAAGGAATGACAAGGAGCGCCATGAAGTGCACCCCGAACGAAAGCCCTACAACAAGGGATATAATTAGCAGCCATTTGTTGCCACGCGGCGTATGCATTTCTTCTTCCCAGCGAAGGCCGAGCCAAAGCAGCAGTGCGATGAAAAGCGATGCCATGGCATATACTTCTGCCTCTACGGCATTGAACCAGAAGCTGTCGGAGAAGGTAAAAGCAAGGCTGCCCACCGCCGAAGCCCCAAGTATGGCAATCGCATTGTTATTGTTGAGTTCTGAAAACCTGCTGATAAGGTTGCGCAGTACTATGGTAAGCGACCAAAACATGAACAGTATGGTAAACGCGCTCGAGAATACCGAAACCATATTCACCGACAATGCTATTTTATCGTCATGGCCAAAGGCGAAAAGGGCAAAGAAAGCGCCTACCATCTGGAAAAGCGGCGCTCCCGGCGGGTGGCCTACTTCAAGCTTGGCAGCTGTGGCAATATATTCCCCGCAATCCCAAAAGCTCATGGTAGGCTCTACAGTCATTGCGTAGGTAATAAGGGCAATAGTAAAAACGGTCCACCCGAGGATGGTATTCCATTTTTTGAAATTGAATGTTATCATGAAGGATAGATTATTCCAGATTATTCTAACTGCAAAGAAACTATTTTTTTAGGAAAGGGAAGGAATTGCAGGCGGGATTTTATTACAGATGGGAAACGTAATAGCCTTACATTGTCATTTCAGCGATTCTCCCCCGGCAAGGCTGCAGCCAAAATGGCCAGGAATTAACGGGTATTAAAACTAAGGCCCCGCTATTGCAGGGCCTTTTGATTTATAGCTTGCGGGTAGATTCCCGTTGCCTTAGTTCGGTTTTTATAACACGGGTTTCATATTGCGGCTCCTCGCCTTCTTTGGCTTCGAGCCTTTTTATGAGCATTTCGGCGGCGGCCTCCCCTATTTCGGGGCCGTGCTGGCTGATGGTGGAAAGGCTTGGCGTAAGGCGGCGTGACCATACCCCATCGGCAAACCCTATTATGCACAACTCCTCAGGTATCTTTATGCCGCGCTTAATGGCAGCCTTCATTGCCATAACCGATGCGTGCTCATCGAGGGCAAAAATACCATCTACCTTTTTCGAATCGAATAGTTTTTTGAGTTTTTCATCAAAATCATCGGTGTTGTCGGTACGTATGATGATATCGTTATTAATATTGTAGCCCTTATCTTTCAGGGCTTTCATATAGCCTTCGGCCCTCAGCTTGCCCACGCTGAGGTTGTCAATGCTTGATACCAGCGCTATGTTTTTGCAATCCAGCTTTATGAGGTGGTTAACGGCATCCTTGGACGCTTCAAAATCATCCACTATCACTTTGTCGCAATTTATCTCATCGGAAATCCTGTCGAACATCACTATCGGCAGATCATCAGAGATAGCGTCCTTAAAATGCCTGAACTCCTGCTCTTTCTGCGTTTCTTCGGATATTGACAGTATAAAGCCGTCAATGGTACCGTTGCTCAGCATGTCCATGGCATGGATCTCTTTCTCAAGCGACTCGTTGGAAATACAGGTGATTACATTGTACCCTTTGTCATTGGCGCCTTTCTCGATACCGCTGAACACCTTTGCAAAAAACGGGTTCAGGATATTCGGGATGATCACCCCAATGGTTTTGGAGCGCTTGCTCTTAAGATTTACCGCAATATTATTAGGCTTATAGTTCTTAAGCTTTGCAAATTCCTGCACCTTGATCTTTGTAGGCTCACTTATCTCAGGGCTGTTGCTCAATGCCTTGGAAACTGTAGATACTGATACGTTCAGTTCTTTTGCTATCTGCTTCAGTGTTGCTTTTTGTTTCATGGCCTTCCGATTTTAGTTAATGTAAAGAAACGAAAAATTTAAAAATGAAAAAGGCATGAATTAGAGTTAATTGAAAAATTTGAAAGAAAAATATTTATCAGGCTTTAAAATTTGAGAGGAAAGCACTTACAAAAAATAAAAACCTTCACTTGAACAAAAGTTAACGCTATTGTAAATTTTAAGTATTCTCACTATTTGTACTGATTCTAACAGCATTCAAAAACAAACCCCAAACCGTGTTACCGGCTACTAAAAACAAGAAATCTATAAATCCGGAATTTCATAATTTATTCTTAAAATTTCTTTTTTCTTAAAAATCCGGCAAACCTATTAACAACTAATTAGCGTAAATAAAAAATATCTTTGAAAATCAACAAAACCACACCCACCATTATTAACCTAATTAATTGTTATTATGAAAAAAGTAGAAGTAAAGGAAGTCGGCACAAGCAGGAGAAGCTTCCTTAAGATCAGCGGGATCACCCTTGCAGGTGCAGGGCTCCTCCTGGCCGGTTGCAGCAGCGACGACGACAGTTCGAACAACGACAACCAGCTTCCGGGCGTAAGGGGCGATAAATTTGACCTTGGCGGGGGCGACTTAGGTATACTTACCTACGCGTACGCACTTGAACAGCTTGAAGCCGATTTTTACACAAAGGTGGTTAACGGCAGCATGTTCGGTACAATCTTTAATGCTGAAGAACAGGCAGTATTGGCCGATTTGTATGCCCATGAGGTTGTACACAGGGAATTCTTTAAGGCAGCCCTTACAGGAGCGCTCGAAGACGACAGCCGTTTGCTGCCAAACCTGGAATTTAATTATGCTTCTGTAAATTTCAACAACAGGGCAAGCGTTCTCGGCACTGCCAAAGCGCTTGAAGACACCGGCGTTTCTGCTTATAATGGCGCGGGAAGGTATATCCAGAACTCAGACTATTTATTGATTGCAGGCAAGATTGTTTCGGTAGAAGCAAGGCACGCTTCGGCCATCAGGAGCCTGCTCAACCCGGGAACCGACTCTTTTGCAGGTGACGATGTGGTAACTGCATCTAACGGATTGGACAAAGCAGAAAGGCCATCGGTAATCATACCGCAGGTTGCATCGCTAAACTTTATCCAGACACCTTTTACAGCCAACTTCTTACCATAACCATTAATTTACGAAATCATGAATATCATAAAATTTATAGAGTCGTTCACTAACGAAGGCATGATAAAAAGCCTTAGTGAAAAAGGCTCCCGCAGGGATAGTTTTACACAGTTCCAAAACATAGGAAAAACGGCAGCATTTGCAGCAGTACCTTTCGGACTTTCAGCGCTATTGGCCCCAACAAAAGCAAGGGCGGCATCGGCAGCATTTTTTACCGAGGCAGCAGCAACACCTACCGATGCATTAAAACTTGCATTGACACTGGAATACCTTGAAGACGAATTTTACCAAATGGCGCTTGATACCAATGGCCTTATCCCGGCTGCCGACCAGGCGATCATAGCACAGATAAGCCAGCACGAATCGGCGCACGTTGAATTTTTAAAGCAGGCATTAGGTAATGATGCCCCTGAAAAACCAACTTTCGACTTTACCGTTGGCGGCGCGTTTCCAACATTTACAGACTACAATACATTCCTTGCGCTTTCGCAGGCTTTTGAAGATACCGGCGTAAGGGCTTATAAAGGACAGGCAGCCAACCTGATGTCTAACGGCGACTTGCTGCAGGCTGCACTACAGATACACTCTGTTGAAGCGAGGCACGCCTCGCAGATAAGGAGGCTGAGGGGCCAAAAAGGATGGATTGTAGGCAATGACCGTGGAGGGCTGCCATCTCAGGCACAGGCTGTTTACGATGGCGAGCAGGAAACAATGCAGGCAGGCTTTAACACTGCTGTTGTGAGCAATGCCGGCAACCCTGTAATTCCTGCAGCCGCAGGGCCGGAATCTTTTGATGAGCCACTTACAGGCGACCAGGCAACAAGCATTGCCAGCCTGTTCATAGTGCCATAACGATAAAAATTAAGTTGATCTGCTGCCTACAGGATTATTTCCTGTGGGCAGTTTTTCGTTTTATCCATTTCTATAATGAAATTATATTGAAAACTGAATATCGCGACAAAGGAAACACCAATTTAGTCCGCTGTGCGCAAAGGAAATAATCCAAAAGATTATTCAGCAAAATTCTTATATTCGGCGCGCAATACAATTTAACTATCCCATGATTATTTTCGGAACCCGCGCCAGAAAAATTGCCGAACTAAAAATCAACACAACATGTACAAATTGCCAGACTGATGATTCCCTGGAGATGGACCTCTACCAACGATACGGGCATATTTGGTACATTCCCTTTGTCCCATCCGGAAGAACAGCAGTTTCTCATTGCGGCAATTGCAATACGGTCGAACAGGAACCCTATTTCCCGGCAGGATATAAGTCGGAATTCTTCAGGCTTAAAGATACCGTGAAAACCCCGTGGTGGACTTATTCAGGGCTCGGCCTGTTAGTTGCTTTAATTATTGTAATGTTTATAGTAATCGCAAACGACAATGCCCAGGATGCCGAATATATAGCGAAACCTAAAAAAGGCGACATTTATGAGATCAAACTTAACGATTCCCAATACACCCTTTACAAGGTAGACCGTGTTGAAGGCAATATGGTATTCTTATTTGAGAATGAATTTTTAGTAGATGACGAGTCGGGCATTTATAAACTGAAAGACAAGCCTTTTTACAAAGAAAGCTATCCGGTTGGGCTGACGAACCTGAAACACATGCTCGATGTTGGCGAGATACTGGAAGTTGAACGGGACGAATAGCCTCCGCAAAATCTTATATTGCTAAATCTCCACAGACGGATCAAAAATGCAATCCCACAATTTTTGGTATTGATCCCATAAATTTAGCTTCATATACAGGCAATAAAAAAGCCCCTGAGACATCAGAGGCTTTTTAGTTGTGCGGGTGATAGGACTCGAACCTACACACCGTGAGGCACCAGATCCTAAGTCTGGCGTGTCTACCAATTTCACCACACCCGCAGGAGATAATTAAACAGGTAATTGTTTCATTATTGTGGGTGCAAATATACGCATAGTTTCTTACTATCAAAGGAAAAATTGAAATTTTTTAAAATTTATTTTTTTGTACTTTTGACTGACAAACGTATATCACTAATTATAAATGGATAACATAAAAAATTATGTGCAGCAGCACAAGCAAAGATTTATAGACGAACTTATAGAATTACTGAAAATACCGTCTGTGAGTGCCGACAGCGCCTACTCACAGGATGTGATCAATACGGCCGATGCGGTTAAGGCCAGCCTCGAAAAAGCGGGCTGCGATAAAGTAGAGCTTTGCGAGACACCGGGCTACCCTATTGTATATGGCGAAAAGATAATCGACCCCAACCTTCCTACTGTTCTTGTTTACGGCCATTATGACGTTCAGCCGCCGGACCCGGTAGACCTCTGGACATCGCCGCCGTTTGAGCCTGTCATAAGAAAAACCGAGCTGCACCCGGAAGGCGCAATATTTGCCCGCGGTGCCTGCGACGACAAAGGCCAGATGTATATGCACGTAAAAGCGCTGGAGTATATGGTGCAGAACAACGCGTTGCCATGCAACGTGAAATTCATGATCGAGGGCGAGGAAGAAGTAGGTTCGCCAAGCCTTGCCTGGTTTGTAGAGCGCAACCAGGAGAAGCTGGCCAATGATGTGATCCTTATCTCAGACACGGGGATGATCTCCAACCAGCAGCCATCTATCACCACCGGATTGAGGGGACTGAGCTATGTTGAGGTGGAAGTTACCGGCCCGAACCGCGACCTGCATTCAGGACTATACGGCGGCGCTGTAGCCAACCCGATAAACATCCTTGCCAAGATGATCGCGCAGCTGCATGACGAGAACAACCATATTACCATTCCCGGATTTTATGATAAGGTAGAAGAACTTACCCGCGAAGAGCGTGACGAGATGGCCAAAGCGCCTTTCTCGCTAGATGCCTATAAGAAAGCGCTGGACATTGAAGATGTATATGGCGAAACCGACTATACTACCAACGAGCGCAACTCCATACGTCCTACGCTTGACGTGAACGGCATTTGGGGCGGCTATACCGGCGAAGGCGCCAAAACGGTTATTGCCAGCAAGGCTTTTGCCAAAATCTCGATGCGATTGGTGCCTGACCAGGACTGGAACGAGATCACGGAATTGTTCACCAAGCATTTTACAAGCATTGCACCGAAAGGCGTTACCGTAAAAGTGAAGCCTCATCATGGCGGCCAGGCGTATGTAACACCGATAGACAGCATCGGTTACCGTGCCGCTGCCGCTGCCTATGAGGAAAGCTTTGGCATCAAGCCGATACCGGTGCGTTCCGGCGGCAGTATCCCTATCGTGGCGCTGTTCGAAAAAGAGCTGAAAAGCAAAACTATTATGATGGGCTTTGGGCTGGACAGCGATGCCATCCACTCCCCTAACGAGCACTACGGCATATTTAATTATATGAAAGGCATAGAGACGATTCCGTTGTTTTATAAGCATTTTACGGAAATGAGTAAATAGGCCTCTCCCCAGCCCTCTCCAAAGGAGAGGGAGCAGCTTCACTCAAAATGGAGACACTTCTGTATAAAGGTTTAAATGATGAAAATCCGCTAATAAAAAAGCGGATTTTTTTTATACCTGTTACAACCCTTTTAGTTATACCCGCATCTTTATAGGAAAGAACCATAATAATCAGGGTATGAAAGCGATACTAACAAGCACTTTATTTATATTTACATTAAGCGCCTCTGCGCAAAATCTTGTGTTATCCCAGAAAGAACCATCACCTGAAAGCAGTTGGGTAAAAGTATACAACGAGGGGCTTATGGGGTATCTGGATGAGACAGGGCAGGAAATAATCCCTCCTGTGTATGAGGAGACAGGCCGTTTTGGGGAATATTGCATAAATATGGCAGTGGTGAGAAAAGACGAGCTTTATGGCCTTATAGATACCGATGGCAATGTGGTTGCCGAAGCACAGTATGACATGATAGGCCGCGAGGGTGAATACAAGCCTGGCTGGATATTGGTACAAAGAGAAGGCCTTTACGGGTTTATTGACCGTAGCGGTGAAGAGATCGTAACGCCTGCTTACACCGAAATAGGAGTGAAAAGCGATACATTAAAAATTAATTGATGTCCGAAAAGGAACTTATTTCCGGTTGCGCACGCCAGGATCGACTGGCACAGCACCATGCTTATACTGCGTATGGCCCAAAAGTCATGGGCATATGCAAGCGGTATATGAAGGACCGGGAGCGTGCCGAGGAGATGGCCATGAATACGTTTCTTTCCGTTTTCAAAAATATAGGGCAGTACAAAAACGAAGGGAGTTTTGAAGGCTGGATACTTAAGATCGCCGTAAATTGCTGCCTAATGGAACTACGCAAGAAAACCACCTTCAGCCTTGAAGTAACACACGATGCAATACAATTGCCCGCTCCTGATGAAACATCATCACACTCACACAATGACGATATTGAAGCCATGCTGAAGACACTGCCCGATGGTGCGAGGATTGTATTTAACCTCTATGCCATAGAGGGCTATAAGCATGCCGAGATCGCCGAACAGCTAGGCATCTCTGAAGGCACATCAAAATCGCAGCTGCACTATGCTAAGGAAAAATTAAAGCAGGCATTTTTCAGCCCTGCCGCTAAAACAGGAAGCCATGAAGGATAACGAATTATATGACTTTTTTAAAGACCGGAAACAGGCCTTCGATGAAGCGCCCGGCGACGCTTTATGGTCTAGAATAGAAAGCGGACTTGAAAAGGTACCTCAGCCTGTCGCACATAAAGGCGGACTGTCCGTGTTTAAAAAACTCTTATTTCTGCCGGTTGTGGGCATTGTGGCTGCAATAGTCTGGATGGTGGCTTATAACCCAAAAAATGCAGAAGAAACTGCAAAGCCACAGCGTATAGGAGTAACTTTGGATGAAAGTAACATTGTAAAAACCGTCGAGGATGCCGCTGTGAATAACCAATATAACAGCACTGATACGATAAAAAAGATTAAAGTGCCTGAACTTCAAACTGCTGTTAACCTTGCTCCTGCTCACAGTGCGTTACGTCCGGCTGATGCTGTAATAGCAAAAGATACTTTAAGGCTTACGTCTCACGCCGTAAAAATGGAAGCCGTGACTAACCTTTCCCCGCAGATAGTGCAGGTTCAGGAGGCGGATAACACAAAACTTAAATTGAAAGATGCTCTTGCTTTTAAGACTAAGGCATTTTTTTCTAAAGAGAAGCTAAGGAAAAAGGAAAGCTTAAATCCGGAGGCAGTATTTTTCTATACGGATAGTGTTCCAAAGGAAAAACAGAAAAACGAATTCGATATTACTGCCGTCTATTCATCGGCGGTAAGACAGGGCACGGCCAATGAGCTACTGATAACACCTGCAGATTCGCTTGGTTCTGAACTGAAAGTAATACAAACCGACACCAAAACAGAGCCCGGGCGTACTACCATTACCATAAAGCAGGCCGTGACAGATGCGCAATTTGACAGCTTTACCGAAAAAGTAAAAAAAGAAAAGACCCATAAGCCCGGCACCCTGATTATAATAACTGCGCCCGGCCACAAGCCATTCCGCTATAAGGTACCGAAGCCGGTTGGGGAGCTGGGGCCTTAGGAGTTTCCAGTCTCAGTCTCAGTTTTCAGTTTGTTTGTGACTGAAAACTGAGACTGAGACTAAATAACTACCTTAGCGCAATGATATTGGCATTTGACACGTATTACTACGATAACAACGCAAAAACTATTGCATTGCAATTTGCAGGATGGCAAGATACAGAACCGCTTTCCACCTATTCGGAAATCATTCAGGGCGTGGCCGATTATGAGCCCAGGGCCTTTTACAAAAGAGAGTTACCTTGCATATTGAGCCTTTTAAAACAGATAGACCTGTCACAGATAACAGTTATTGTTGTGGATGGTTTTGTATACCTGGATGACAAGGGCACCTTTGGACTTGGCGGGTATTTGTATTCTGCTTT
The DNA here is from genome assembly GCF_003096035.1 of Flavobacterium album. Taxonomy (NCBI): domain Bacteria; kingdom Pseudomonadati; phylum Bacteroidota; class Flavobacteriia; order Flavobacteriales; family Flavobacteriaceae; genus Flavobacterium; species Flavobacterium album. Next base: position 517,319 of record NZ_CP029186.1, read on the forward strand.
GAAAGAGCAAATACCTGTTATAGGTGTTGCCAAGACTAATTTTGCCACTATTGAAAAATGCAAGGAACCAGTGTATCGCGGCGACAGCAAAAACCCGCTGTACATTACCGCAATTGGCACAGACCTGAACAGTGCTGCGCAAAATATCAGGCAGATGCATGGCAGTTTCAGGATGCCGGCATTACTGCAAAAGCTGGACGGATTGACGAAGGCTGTTTAGAATTTTTATTTTAATACAAGCTGAATTGATATAAAGCAGACTTTAACCCAAACTGCCTGATAATTATTCATAGGCAATTATAGTATATCCAAAACCGATATTGAAGTCGGGATATTTCTTTATCTCGTGCAGGTGTGGCTCGTTAATAGCATGCCACGAGTTATTATTGGAAAATGGCTCACGGATAAAAGTCAGCACTCCCTTTGGCCTTTCCACCAGTGGGAAATTTGGTTGGCAGTACTTAGGCCATTTCCGTACGCTGCCATCGGGATCTGTCGAGGTGAGATATCCTACTTCGTTGCTAAGGCTTCCATCGGGATTGACCCTGCCTAGAATGGTAATTTGCAGAAACATGCCATTCTCTGCAACCGGCAGCTCTTCTGTGAGGGTTATCCCGAAAGGCTCCTCTTTATTATTATTATCCACAATAGCTACCTGGCCCAAATCGAATAGCCTTTCGCCCGGCTGCCCACCGTTGTTTTCAAGTACTTCAATTTTTACAAAAGTGCGGAAAGGTACTTTATCAAAAGTACCAGGCCTTCCTTCTGCTTCGAATGCAGCCTTAAAAACGGGCAATATTATTTTGGAAAGATAAGCTTCCTTCTTATCCGACTTTACAAGGAAGGCATATTGCAGTCCTATTGACGACATATACATTGCGCCGTTGTCCCTGTGCAGTTTTGCCTTAATGACATCTTCACGCTTTTTTGATTTCTTTTTCGATACTACTACTTCTTTCAGTTCGATGGGTTGTGGCTCTAAAGTCAGCACATCGGTAATTGAAGAAATATCAGCCCTCTTTTCGCGGTAGCCGACGGATGACACCGTGATGGCCGTTACCGAAGTATCGGTGATAATCACACTGCCGTCTTCGCCCGCATAAATTCCATAACCATTGTTGAGGTTGATGCCTGCGTATGGGACAGGAGCTTTGGTTGAGGCATCTATAACAGTGAATTTCTTTTGCGCGAAAGCTGTTGTGACGATAAAAAAGAATGCGATTAAATATTTCATTGGTTGTTCAGTTGTGTGGTAAAGATTGGCAAATAATACTTTACATCAAAAAAAAATGCTCTAAAAGTTGTGCATATCATTTTTTATTCTACATTTGTAGAAACAATTCTAAAATTGTAGAGCACTATGCAACTAACAAAAACCGAAGAACAACTGATGGAACTCCTTTGGAAACAGGAAAAGGCCTTTATGAAAGACCTGTTAGACCTGTTCCCTGAACCCAAGCCTGCAACCACAACCGTGGCTACACTTTTGAAACGTATGGCCGATAAAGGCTTCGTGGGCTACAAGGAGTACGGCAAGAGCCGTGAGTACTTTCCGCTGGTGGAAAAATCCGATTACTTTTCTAAACAGGTAAACGGAATGATAAAAAGTTTTTTCAACAACTCGGCGGCACAGTTTGCGTCCTTCTTCACTAAGGAAACGAACCTAAGCGCAACCGAGCTTGAAGAACTCCGTAAAATCATCGACAAAGAGATTCAAAAGAAAAAATAATGATTGATTTCCTCATAAAATCTACGATAAGCATGGGACTGCTGCTGGCCGTGTACCATCTTGTACTGCAAAAAGAAAAAATGCATCGCTTTAACCGCTGGTACCTGCTTGGCTCGATCATATTCTCCCTGGCGCTTCCCTTCGTTACAATAGAGATTTATAGCGAAGCTGTGGCAGCGCCCATACCCGAAATAACGGATATGCCCGAAATAGCACCTGCACCTGTTACTGCTCCCGAAACAGATTACCTTCCTTACATCGGTTGGGGAATTTACGGACTGGTAACTTTAGTATTAATACTTCGTTTTATACGGAATGTCTCTCAGCTTACCAGGAAAATAAAGCAGCATGAAACTACTGCCCACGAAGGCGCTGTATTGGTGCTGCTCGATGAGGCCGTGCTGCCGCACACGTTCCTGCATTACATCTTCATTAGCAGGGCAGCTCATGAAAACCGCAGGATTGAACCGGAATTATTTACGCACGAACTGGTGCACGTCAACCAAAAGCATACGCTCGACATCTTATTTATCGAAAGCCTTAAAACACTGTTCTGGTTCAATCCGCTGCTTTATTTTTATAAAAAAGCGATACAGCTCAATCATGAATTCCTTGCCGATGAGATCGTGATTGCCGAAGCCAATGATGTGATCGGCTACCAGCAATTGCTGCTCCAAAAAGCAACACCTCTTACCTATTACCCTCTGGCGAGCAGCCTTAATTTTTCTGTAACCAAAAAACGTTTTACCATGATGACAAAAGCCACAACAAGATCGAAGGCATTAGTATTAAAACTTGCCTCGCTGCCTGTAATTGCAGGATTGATTGCCCTTCTTTGCATTGAAACAGTAGCCCAGGAAAAACCTTTAAATAACACACAGGCTGGCGGAGCTATTGCGAAAGGACGACAGGCTGTAAAGGAAAGACGCGATGCCTATTACAGCGGCGTGCGTATAGTTGTAGACGATAATGTGAATAAACGTAAAGTCGACAAGAAGTATGAAGAGCTTACCGAAGCTGAAAAAGACGGCTATATGCTTTATGCGCCTGAGGTTTATGCAGTGAAGCATCCGACTAAAAAAGAATTCGAGAGTTTTAAAAACAAAAAGGGATATGCCCTACAGATTGACGGAAAAGATGTGGATAACTCCATTTTAAACAAATACAAGCCTGAAGATTTTGCGTATTACTCAGGATATACGATGTCTAAAAAAGCGCTCACTAAGGCACATCCGCAGATATTCCACTACCAGTTGTATACGCCTGAATATTTTGAAAAGTACCTGAAAGGCACTAATGATCATTACCCTGAAGACACTTTTACAATGGCAATAACAAGCGAAAAGGAGAATGAAAAAGCAGTGGCCGAAGCAGGAAGGAGAAAAACTTTTAATAATGTAGAAACTGCAATGGACTATCTTCAGGAAGACAATGTGTACAGCGCAGAAAAACTGGATGTACAACCCGAATTCCCCGGAGGCATCAACGCCTTATACAACATTATTTTGAAGAATTTCAGGGTTCCGGACCTTGAAGGAGAGCATACGCTAAAAATATTTGTAAGCTTTGTAGTAGAGAAGAACGGAAGGATGTCGGATATAAAAGTTATTAAAGACCCGGGTCATGGCATGGGCGAAGAAGCTGTCGGCGTGCTGGGCCAGATCAAAGAAAAATGGACTCCTGGAAAGAAAGACAATAAAGTGGTAAGGACGTTCTATACATTGCCTATAAACATTGTGATCCAAAATTAAAAACCGGACCTACCATCAACTCTCCTGAAAACGCAAAAGCTACTTTATAATTCCAATACACGTTTATGAAAGATTTCATCATCACATCTACCATAAGCCTGGGCGTGCTGCTGGCAGTTTACCATCTGCTGCTTGAACGGGAAAAAATGCACCGGTTTAACAGGTTTTACCTCTTAGCGGCGTTGGCATTCTCTTTTGTGATTCCGTTTATAACGCTGCCGGCGGCGTTGGCGGTCATGCCAGCAGTAACGGAAAAAGCCACTGTATCCGGCCTGCTTTCGACGGGAGTTACCCCGGCAACAATAACTGCAGCAGCAGCGCCACAAGACGTGAATTATTGGACGTATACCGGCTGGGGATTATATGGGCTCATAGTGCTTGGGCTAGCCATAAGGTTTTCAGTCAATATAAGGCGCTTTTATAATGTGAAGAAACAAAGCAGGACGCTTGCATACGAAGGGGTTGCTTTGGTAATCCTTAAAGATAATGTACTGCCACATACATTCCTGGACAACATTTTCATTTCTGAAAAAGATTATGAGGAACGGTTTGCTGCACCGGAACTTTTAACGCACGAACTTACACATATTCACCAGCGGCACACGTTAGATATTCTTTTCATAGAGTTAGTTAAGATAGTATTGTGGTTTAACCCGCTGGTGTATTTGTACAAAAGGGCGATACAGATGAACCACGAGTTCCTGGCTGATGAAAACGTGGTCGGTGAACACAACAATGTGCCTGCCTACCAGCAGCTCCTGCTTGAAAAAGCAATCCCTTCGCCTGTATATGCGCTGGCGAGTACGATTAATTTCAATATAACAAAAAAACGATTTATCATGATGACAAAAACCACCACAAAAATAAGGGCAGCGATACTACAGCTTGCCATATTGCCGGTAATTGCAGCGCTAATGCTTTTGTCCTGCAGCACAAGTGATATTGTTGAAAGCAAAACCGCTGCGGCAATTGTTACCGAAAACATCACGCCAACCGGAAGTGTTGAGGTGACTACCGTGACTGAAGATGAAAAGAAGGCCTTACTGGTATCAGACCCGAAAACATTTGACGACCCTACAGCCGAATACAAACGTATAAAGATTACAGATAAAGAGAAAAACGGAAGCACGACGGAAAAGATCACTTATAGAAAAGATGAGCCGATGAATTATGACTGGGACCATAATAGTGAAGCAGCGAAAATAGACCCTAATGAGCTTGTCAGTATCGATGTATTCTCCATGTCGGATGCCCAAATTGATTCCCTGAAAACAACTAACCCGGGAAAATATGGCAAATATGAACCTAAAAGCTGCAGTGTAGTAGTTTATAAGCTAAAGGATGGAAAAACAATAAAAGAAGTCGTCCACCGAAAATCTGTGGCTTCCAATTGATATTGATATCCGCCCACCGTGGCGGATATTTTTTGCCTTAAACCAAAACATACCAGCCCGTTACAACATTGCATCGAAAAACGCGTTACATTTGTATCAATCATCATCAAAAACAATCAATCATGTTAAAACGTTTTTTCATCACCTGTTCCGGGGCCGACAAAGACCTCATTTACAGCTGCTCTAACGGCGAGCAGAACAAGTATGCCGGCATCGGTGCCACTGTATTATTCACCGCGCTCATGGCCTGGATAGCTGCCAGCTATGCGCTTTACACGGTATTCGACAATGTTTACACAGCCACTTTCTTCGGCTTAGTGTGGGGACTGCTGATCTTTAACCTTGACCGTTTTATCGTATCGACCATCCGTAAGCGCAACCGCTTTGGGCAGGAGCTACTGCAGGCCACACCTCGTATCCTACTCGCTATGATCATTGCCATCGTAATATCAAAACCTTTGGAAATAAAGATCTTCCAGAAAGAGATCGATACCGTATTGCTTAAGGAAAAGAATGATATGGCGCTTGCAAACAAGAAGCAGGTAGCCAATTATTTCCAGGGCGACCTCGACAAGAACAAGGCAGAAACAGACAGCCTGAAGTCGGCTATTACCAAAAAAGAGAAAGAGGTAAATGCACTGTACAGTACTTACATCACCGAAGCCGAAGGCACCAAAGGCACCATGAAGCTGGGTAAAGGCCCTGTGTATGCCGAAAAGCGCCAAAAGCATGATGCCGCCCTTGCCGAACTGGAAGCGCTGCGCAAAACCAATACCGACAAGATCGCCGCAAAAGAAAAGCAGGCCGAAACCCTGAAAGCCGACCTTGATAAAAAGGTGTCTGACAGCCAGCCGGTAATCGACGGCTTTGACGGGCTTATGGCGCGCATCAATGCTTTGGACAAACTGCCGTGGCTGCCATCGTTCTTTATAATGCTGCTGTTTTTAGCCATAGAGACCTCGCCTATAATTGCCAAACTGCTTTCGCCAAAAGGGGAATACGACTTTAAGCTCGAAGATGCCGAAATGGCCGTGAAGACCAATCTCGAGCAGAACAACTACCAGCGCGAACTGCTCCGTACAACCGACGCAGGCATCTATGACGATGTATATGCCGAGATACGCAGCGACAGGGAACTGTACAACTACAAGAAGAAAAAAGCCATTGAAATGCTCGAAATGCAGGCAGACCGGTTTGCAGAGAAGCAGAAGGGTGTGATGTAGATTGTCGGAGGTCCGGGGCCGGAAGAAATTGGAATGCGGATGACGCGGATTGGGCGGATGACCGCTGATTTTCAGCTTACACAATTATAAATCAATCCATTTGGGGTAGAGACGCATTGAATGTGTCTCCCACAATAATTTTACATTATGCGAGACGCAGGCACTGCGTCTCTACATAACATTTAAACAAAAAATCCTCGTTAATAGCGAGGATTTTTGTATTATAAGTGGCTTAGTATCTCTTTCTTCAGGGCATCATATTCGCCTTGCAGGATCAGGCCGTTATCAAGCAGTTTTTTGTAATTCTGCAATTTGTCAAAAAGCTCTTCCTTGCTGAGTTCGCTTAGCGACCTGTCTTTTGAAGCAGGCTTTTCCTCAATTGCAGGAGCAGCAACCGGTTCAGGTTCTGCTGCCGGCGGTTCGTTGTATACGTGAACCTGCGGCTGGATACCGGCAGGCATTATTTCGGTAAAGTCGTTCACCTCTTCGGTTTCCACTTCCTCGATCTCTTCAGCAGCAGCTACAGGTTCCGGCGCAATCGGGGCAGGTTCGGCAACAGGTTCCGGTTTTGCAGGAGCATTACCTTCTTTCAAAAGCTCCATCTGCTCCCTCGCGAAGGTATTTATCTTCCTTGCCTGTATTTTCGGGATATAATCTATGGTAACCGGGATGTCAGTTGTTGTGTTGAAAGAAAACTCAGAACCGAGTATGTTCTCCTTCACAAAGGTGCTGGCAATCTCCGACCACGAATAATCGGTGAATTCCATTGAAAGCCCTAAATTCTTAGGCTTACAGATGATTATCCTTTTGTTGGTAAGCACGATACTGTCGGGGAACACCGTGATGGCAGGTTTTTTCTGTACGCCAATATAGCCAATCTCTTCATTCCTCATCAGTATATCCTGTATCTTGGAAGTGATCTTTTCTACCGCTTTTGGGTCCTGCTCCTCGTTAAGGAAGTTTTTGATATGTTCTTTCATCAGATAAATAATTGTTGTCCAAAGTTACAAAGTCAGCCGGAAAATCCTAATTATCTTTTTGGGTAATTTCAGCCTGTGCCTTTTTTGTCAGGCTTTTAAACACCAGCTCATACGAATGGTCGATCAGTTTGCGCAACAGTTTTTGCGGCACATCGCCATTTACATCAATGGTGTTCCAATGCACTTTGCTCATGTGGTAGCCCGGCTTTATGGACTCGTATTGTGCGCGAAGCTCTGTGCCACGGTCGGGGTCGCACTTCAGGTTTACCGAAGGCCGGCCTCTCTCCCACTCGCTAAGCGATGACAGGGCAAACATCTTGCCGCCAACCTTGAACACCAATGTATCCTCATCGAAAGGAAAATGCTCGGTGACGCCTTTTTTGGAGAGGCAATAGTCGTAGTAATCCTGTATGGTCATGGTTTCTTAGTTTCGAGGTTTCCCAAATGGGTAAATTTAAAGCCTTCCTCATATTTGAGTCCGTAACCGAACATACGGTCCATTGAGGAATGGGCAAAAAGCATCACGCCTGCCAGTTGCATCCATTCGTTCTCCAGATAAATGCCAGCAATATAAACAGCAATAGCAATACCCCTGTGATGGAAAAAATTATACATCCACGCTCCGGATTTATTGCCGCCAAGATAGCCCAGCATGGAAAGGTCGGGTGCCAAGAGTAGCGCGGCAAACCACCACCATTCAAAATTAAGCAGGCTGAAGAGGTATATGCCTAATCCGAAAAGGGCGGCTTCTTCAAGTTTTATAAGTGTGTTCATATTATTTTATATAAAACCGGCTTGCTTGGGCTGGCATCATTCTCGAACGAAGCGATCTGCAGGTTCAGGAGGTAGCTGCCATCCGCTACGGTATCGGGTACAAAGATCATTTCAGTTATGGTGGCATCGTGGCGTGCATCACTGTTGAGGTTGGTCACATCTGTTACATTCCAAAAAGCTTTGTGCGCTACGAGCTTTCCTCCGTCCTCTTCCCTATCCACGCTTGGCAGGTCGATCAGCAGGTGCTTTATCCCGCTTTCGCGAAGGAACAAGGCAGCCGCTTCTTCCAGATAGGGCGGATTGGTATTGCTGTAGTTCTTTGATCTTTTGTTTAAATCATTTGGCAATGTGCGGATAACGATGGCTTCAACCGGTTTTCCTACAAGAGCTTTTTCAATCTGTGCTTTTGTTATTAGAAGATCTTCGCCCTGCGGTTCCGGCTGTATCGAAACCACTTCCGCCAAAAAGAAGAACTGCTTCAGTGCGCGGTTCACACTATAAAAATCTTTGGTGATATGGCCCAGGCATTCGGTGTGCGTACCGTGACCATGCGGGTTGAAGAAAATATTATTGAAATTGGTCGATGCGCCTTCGCTGACTTTTCCGGTCCAGTCGCCCATTTTTACCGGTTCGATAACGGGCTTGCTGAGGTACCATGCAATGGGGTTTTCCTCATTATACGTAAGGGGGATCGAGATATCGATGGGTTGTGAAAGGTCGACTTCGAAGGTTGTGTTGTTGTGGTTTATGGTTGCTTTCATTTGGCCTTATCCTCTGTCGGCCTATCGTAATAGTTTGTCATTCTGACGAAGGAAGAATCTCTAGTCATAATTAATTTGAGATTTCTCCACTACGCTGCGCTTCGGTCGAAATGACACACACGATGGCTTAAAAGGAATATATTTTAAGTTCAATCCAAATTTAGGAAAAACAGGTCACTTGCAATGCCATCGGCCAAAAACTTTCCGCTTTTGGTTGCTTTCAGGATACCGTTGTCGTTGGATAAAAGTCCCTGCTCTATGAATTTTGCGGCTTCTTTTTCGAGATGGTGCTTGTATATACTACCGATTTCGGTTTCGACCCGCTCCAGTGAAACGCCCCAAATGGTGCGCAGCCCGGTCATGATATACTCGTTATAGCGGTCGGCAATGCTGAGCTTTTCGGTTTCTGAAGGCAGCTTACCATCCTCCATTGATTTGAGGTAAAGCGTATTGTTGGCAACGTTCCAGCTGCGGTGCATGCCGTCATAGCTGTGGGCCGATGGGCCGACGCCGATGTACTTTTTGCCAAGCCAATAAGCTGTGTTATTCCGTGAAAAATAACCTTCCTTTCCAAAGTTGGACAGCTCGTAATGCACAAAACCATTCGCTTCAAGGATATCAACCAGGATCTGGAATTGCTCCTGTGCGGCTTCATCGCTTGGCGCGGAAATAATGCCTTTTTTCACGAGGGTATGCAATGCTGTCTTCGGCTCAACGGTCAGGGCATAACTGGATATGTGCGGAATTCCGAACGACAATGCTTTCTCTACATTCTCAATCCAACGCTCGTTGCCCATACCGGGAATGCCATAGATGAGGTCGATGGAAATATTATCGAAATGCTTTACCGCTTCAGCAATGCTCACTTCTGCCTGAAGCGCATTGTGGGCACGGTTCATCATCTTCAGGTCTTCCTCAAAAAAAGACTGTACGCCAATGCTAAGGCGGTTAACGGGGCTTTGGGATAATTGGATTATCCTTTCTGCCGAAAGGTCGTCTGGGTTGGCCTCAAGCGTAATTTCGGGATTAGAACCGACAGTATAATTTTGGTAAACCGCATCGATCAGGAATTGGATCTCTTCGTTCGAAAGCACCGAAGGCGTACCTCCGCCAAAGTAGATCGTTTCGACAGTTTCATTTTTAAATTCCTCCCGGCGTACGGTGATTTCTTTGGCTAATGCCAAAACCATCTCATCGCGTTTCTTCATTGAAGTCGAAAAATGGAAGTCGCAATAGTGGCATGCCTGCCTGCAAAACGGGATATGGATGTAGATGCCCGAAGCCCCCTGACCCCCAAAGGGGGAAAAGGACTGAAAAGCTGTATGTCCACTCTCATTTTCCATGTTCTATCTTCCGGCTACTCCCCCCTTGGGGGTCGGGGGGCTTATCCTCTCCTCATTCTGCTTTACAAAAGCATCCCAACCGGAATAGCTTTTGCCTGCAACGATCTTTCCGGAGTTGAAGAAATGGCATACCGCTGCTGCAAGGCCATCGGTACTGTCGAGGTTTTTGGGGAGCTCTTTCAGGCCCAGAAGCTGCTGTAGCATTTTAGCTACCTGTTCTTTACTGGCGTTCCCGTTACCCGTTATAGCCATTTTTATCTTTTTCGGCTCGTACTCGGTAATGGGGATCTGGCGCGAAAGGCCTGCCGCCATAGCAACACCCTGTGCCCTGCCCAGCTTGAGCATCGACTGTACGTTCTTGCCGAAAAACGGCGCTTCAATGGCGATCTCATCGGGATGGTGGGTCTCGATCAGCTCAATAGTACGTTCAAAGATGATGCGCAGCTTTACATAATGGTCGTCGTATTTGCTTAACTGGAGCTCGTTAAGCTGGAGGAATTCCATTTTTTTGTTGATGACCTTTATAAGGCCGAAACCCATGATGGTCGTACCGGGGTCGATGCCTAATATGATGCGTTCGGTTGCCAATTTTAAATTCTTTACTTTTGCGGGGATGTTGACCCTCTCGCGCAAAGCTAAACAATTCCTCGTACTTACGGCCAAACTTTTGATAGTTGGCGGGGCATTTTATTTCATCTACAGCCGCATTGCCGATAATGACCAACTGGACTGGTCGCGCGTTACCGAGGCTGCTTCGCAAAAAGACGCGACGGTGCTTATATTCGCCATACTGCTGCTCACGTTCCTGAACCGTTTCCTCGAGATACTCAAATGGCAAAACCTCGTTTCATGGCTGCTGCCTTTATCGTTGGGCAAAGCAACTGAACAGGTGCTTGCTGCAGTTACCGCTGCGATATTTACACCGAACGGCATTGGGGAATATGCTGCGAAGGCGCTTTATTATAAAAAGCAGCAGGCAAAAGACATCATCTTCCTGAACCTTGTATGCAACGGAGCACAGCTCATTATAGCAGTATTGGCCGGAATCATTGGGCTGGTTGTTTTTAATGCATTATACCATGTGATGGGAACAGGCACTCTCCTTGCAATAATCGGTGCATTGTTGGGCGTTTGCGGACTGGTGTTTGCGTCGCGCAACATTACCATCAAAGGCTACTCAATGCAGCGGCTGTTTGCCAAAGTCGGCGAAATGCCAAAAGCCATCCACCGTAAAAACATAATATTGGCTATAGGGCGTTACCTGTCTATCATCCACCAGCATTATTTTATATTCCTGCTGTTTGGTGTCGACCTGCCTTATCCGATAATGATAAGCGCTATTGCAGGGGTTTATTTCCTTGGGTCATCACTGCCTACATTCCAGCTGCTGGACTTTGCTGTGCGTGGGAGTGTTGCCATAGGGTTCTTCGGGATACTTGGCGTAAACGAATGGATCGTGGTATTTGCGGCAACACTGCAATGGCTGCTGAATATCGTACTGCCGGTTTCGGTGGGGAGCTATTTTGTTTTTCGGTTCAGGGCCTCACCCCAGCCCTCTTCAAAGGAGAGGGAGTAGCTTCACTCGGACCTGCTACTTCCTGCCTCAGACTTCGGACCTCGGACTTTTTACTTCACATCTAAAATTACAGGCAGGATAAATTGCGTGGTGACCGGTACGCCTTCTTTTTGGGCAGGCTCTATTTTTGGGAAATCTACCAAACGGGTTTTAAGGATGCTGTCTATTGTAGTGGTATTGTAGGAAACGCTGTCTGTGGGCATTTCGGGCTCAAATTTCAGTGTGGCATCAGGATATACAGTCACCTTAACATTGATCGTGTCTATTTCGGGATATAGCATAGAGATGGTATCTAGGTCCAGCTTTTCCTGCACCAGCCGCGCCATCAACTCAAAAAAGCATTCTTTTTTCTGCTCTTTGTCCAGTATAGGATCGCATTCAGCCATCGACGGATAACTGCTCACTTCCTTCCAGTTGATCTCTTTCAGGCGTTTTTGCAGCAGCGCATCCTCATCGGGCACCTGTTTTTCAAAATACTGGCAGGAGCTTAGGATAAGCAGGGATACTATGGCAATGGTTTTCTTCATTCATGCCAAAAATAGCGAAAAATTATTTAGCGGGACAAAATGGGCTAAAATCAAAAAAGCCCTCCGGTTAAGGAAAGCTTTTCATTGGTCTAACTACTAAACCTACCGCTCGCGCGGCATAAACAACACAACTGCATTCTGGTTTTTTCAAAAACCCAATTGGGCAAAAAAGCCTTTCTTTACGAAAGGCTTCTCCCAATTTAAGCGGTCTGGACGGGACTCGAACCCGCGACCCCGTGCGTGACAGGCACGTATTCTAACCAACTGAACTACCAAACCAGTGCTTTATTGCGGTTGCAAATATACAACAGATTTCTATTTATCCAAACGTTTTTGAAACATTTTGAAAATTATTTTTCAGCCCGTCAGCCAAACTTTTGTTTTTCAGCAAGGTATGTCGTCAAAATTTTTTCAAATTTTTCATCGACAGAGACAGGAACATACTTAATTCTGTACTGTATGCAGGTGTCGGCAACTTTTTTAAAGTAGGCCTCCACAAGCTTTTCATACTCTTCTTTTACGTTTTCGGCAAAAAGGTTCACCTGCTCCCCACTCTCCAGGTCGATAAATTTGCGTGGCGTGTTGTCAAAATCAAAGCTGAACTCCGTCTTTTTATCGATCACGTGGAATAAAACCACTTTGTGCTTGTTGTGCTTCAGGTGCTGCAGCGCATTGAACAACGCCTCATCGTTACCCGGCTGGAACATATCGGTAAACAAAATGATCATTGAGCGCCTGTGCATCTTCTGGGCTATCTGGTGCAGGAACGTGATCGTGTCGGTGGCTTTTGCCTGACCCGGAGCCGACAATATACCCTCCAGCTTGTTCAGGAGCATCCGGTGATGCCTTCCGCTGCCTTTTTCGGGCGCGTAGAACTCATACGTATCCGAATAGACACTCAGTCCCACAGCATCGCGCTGGCGCTTCAGCAGGTCCATCAGCACCGCCGAGGCCAGTACCGAAAACCCGATCTTGTTCTCATAGAACGGCTGCCCGTCCTTCAGCTTCGGATAATGCATCGACGAGGAATTGTCTACGATAATATGGCAGCGCAGGTTGGTTTCCTCCTCATAGCGCTTGGTGTACAGCCTGTCGGTACGCGCGAACAGCTTCCAGTCGATGTGCTTGGTGCTCTCCCCTGCATTGTATACCTTGTGCTCGGCAAACTCCGAAGAGAAGCCATGGAACGGGCTCTTGTGCATCCCCGATATAAAGCCTTCCACAATCTGGTTGGCCAGCAGCTCCAGATGCGAGAAAGCCGATATCTTTTCTAATTGCTCTTCTATCTTCATAATTCCAAATGTAGAAATTTTATTCCTAACAATATATATGGAACGCGGATAACACGGATTTAGGCGGATTGACGCGGATTTTTTTGGAGCGGCTGTTTAAGCGCTTTTCCAGGAAAGGCCTGGTCCTGCTGTCCGCTGTATCCCTCCTGTATCGGAAATACAGGCAGGCAGGTAACATCATGGGCTAAAGAGGGAAAGCTTTGTGTGTCTTTGGGCTTTTAGTGCATCTTTGCGAAATAGCTGTACACTTCATCTGGAAAATTTGTGGAAAAAGAAAAAGCCCCGAAGGGCTTTACTATTAATACAACGTCCCGGCGCTCGCCGCTTCAAAAGCTTTCAGTTCATCAAACCGTCCGGCTTTTACTTTCTGCACCCATTCAGGATCCTGCAATAGCGAACGGCCTACAGCCACAAGGTCAAAATCGCCGCGGTCAAAGCGGCGGAGCAACTCGTCCATACTGGCCGTCCCTGTTCCTTCGCCCTTGCCGAAAAATCCCATTACATCGCCGGTAAGCCCTACAGACCCAACAGTGATGCTCGGCTGCCCGGTTACTTTTTTCAGCCATCCGGCAAAGTTAAGGTCGCTGCCTTCAAATTCGTTTTCCCAGTACCTGCGCTGTGACCCGTGGAAGATATCCACCCCGGCATCAACCAACGGCAGCACCCAATCTTCAAGTTCCTGTGGCGTATGTGCCAGCTTTACAGTATAATCCTGCTGCTTCCATTGCGAAAGGCGCAGGATAATGACCATATCCGGCCCCACGGCTGCACGCATCGCTTTTACGACTTCCACGGCAAAGCGGCTGCGCTCCTTAATGGTTTTGCCGCCATATTCATCCGTGCGGTGGTTGGTGCCTTCCCAAAAGAACTGGTCAATAAGGTAGCCATGCGCGCCATGTATCTCAAATGCGTCAAATCCCAGGTTCTTAGCATCCAGGGCGGCATCAGCAAACGCTTTTATGGTATCCTGTATATCCTGTACCGACATGGTATCCGGGCTTTCGAAAGGCGCATCCGGCCTCCATTCGCCGTAGGGCGTATTGCCAACATGCCATAGCTGCGGCGCGATCTTACCTCCTGCAGCATGTACGCTTTCTACCACATGTTTCCATCCTTTTAGTGCCTGCTCACCGTAAAAATCAGGTATCGTCTTTATGTTTTTTGACGCAGGACGGTTGATAACAGTACCTTCCGTCAGGATCAGGCCCACACCGGCTGCGGCCCTGCGGGAATAGTAATCGGCATTTTGCTGTACCGGTACGCCATTGGCTGTCATGGCACGCGTCATAGGCGCCATCACAAAGCGGTTATCAAGGGTTAAATTCTTGTACTTAAACGGCATAAAAAGTGAGTCCATATTCATAAACCTATTGATTTTAAAGATTCTTATGCAAAATTACGCCATAATAGTCTACTTTTGTAACCAATGATAGTTTATACCGGTAACCTTTAAGTAACCACATAATGAAAAACGATGTTTTCCGATACAGCGACTGCCCCATGCACCGCTCCATGGCAATATTAGGCACCAAGTGGAAGCCGATTATCATCTACGCGTTGCGGGAGCGGAAGGCTCGTTTCGGGCAGCTACACACGGCTGTGGGATCCATTTCAAAAAAAGTATTGACTACCACCTTGCGTGAACTCGAAGCGGATGGCGTGCTGCTGCGTGAGGAATTCAGGGAATTGCCGCCACGTGTGGAATACAGCCTCACCGAAAAAGGACTTGCGCTCATACCGATCATCCTGAAACTGGCGGAGTGGGATCATATATATCATGAAGGGAGTGCAGCGCAATGCGGAAAAGATAATTTCACGCAAAGCCGAAAAGTCGCAAAGGCCCATGCTGAAAAAGATACTCTTTAAGTCGCAAAGCTATTGCTCGGCTATATTCTGTTCCCGATTTTGAATGTTAGCACATTACGGTAAAAGTATGGACAAAAAATAAAGCCCTAACATTATGTTAGGGCTTCAAACATCCAAAGAGGATCAATATTATAGTAATGCGTCGATAGCGTTGGTGTACGTTTGCTTAGGAGCAACGCCTACCTGCCTTCCCACAACTTCTCCGTTCTGGAAAACCAATACCGTAGGAATGTTCCTTACACCATATTTAGCTGCAAATTCCTGATTAGCATCAACGTCAACTTTGCCTACTACCGCTTTGCCTGCGTATTCGTTGCTAATCTCGTCAATGATTGGGCCTACCATACGGCACGGTCCGCACCATGCTGCCCAAAAATCTACTAATACCGGTTTATCTGATTTCAATACCAACTCATCGAAGTTAGCATCTGTTATTGCTTGTGCCATATTATTTTGTACTTAGAGTGATTTATACGTACAAATTTACGCAATTATACGTCAAAGATGTGTTAAACAATATTGGATTTAGCTATAGTAATATAGGCTAAATTTATTAGGAAATTTAATTCAGCCTAAATTGTAACTGCAGCTTATCCAGTTCCTGTAACAGCTCATTTGATATCTTCACCTTTAGCTTCCTGCTCGGCATGGTCAGTTTTGTAACTACCTGTATTTCCTCAACATCCGTCTCGATCACTGCATTGATTTCCGGGTCGTCAAACTCTCCCGCATTTCCGTCATCGGCACCCTCTGTAACAACGGCTGCCGTAGCGGCTATCTCTACTTTCTTCTTAACTTTTTCCAGTTCCATGACTTCAAAGGTCACCATATTGTCGCCTGAATTTTGCCGGAATATCTGGTTGAGCGTTTCAATGAGCTGTTCCTGCAGTTCGAGCACATTGAACTGGATGATGAGCTTTTTGGCAAATGATGTAAGTACATCCTGAAGGTACTGTATCGCGATGAATTGCAGCCTTGGCTCCCCCTTCTTGCCTTCCTGGTTCACCCAGCCTTCTTTTACCAAAACGCGTATATAGGTAAAGTTATTCCCTATAAGGAAATGCCTGAACTTTAGGTACTCCTCACCGTATATCCTGAACTCGTAGTTCTCGTCATACCCTTCCAGTACGAATGACGCCCAGCCTTTGCCGTTCTTGGCTACTTTATGCTGCACATTCGATATGATGCCTCCAAAGCTTAGGTTCTTGCCCACATGCTGCTCCAGGCTTTTCAGCGCGTCCAGCCTTGTGTTGCAGAAGTATTTCATCTCAAATTTATAATCATCCAGCGGATGGCCGGAAATGTAGATGCCTACTACTTCTTTTTCTTTGGCCAACTTTTCCATGGTACTCCACTCTTCGCATGGCGGCACTACCGGCTCAGGTATCTGCACTTCGCTGGCTTCACCAAAAAGGCTCACCTGCGAGGAGTTTTCGTTCTCCTGGAATTTCGAGCCATAACGCATTGCCTTCTCAAGGAAGGAAATATTCTCGCTGGCATCCATATAAAAGTACTGTGCCCTGTGGGTATTGATAAAGCAGTCGAAACCACCCGCGAGCGCGAGGTTCTCAAAGGCCTTTTTGTTGGCTGCACGCAGGTCGATGCGTTTTGCAAGGTCGAATATCGATTTGTATTTACCGTTCTTACGGTTCTCTACTATAGTCTCAACCGCACCGGAGCCAACGCCTTTGATGGCGCCCATCCCGAAACGCACAGCATTCTGGTCGTTTACGGTAAACTTATAAAAGGACTCGTTCACGTCCGGGCCCAGAACCTGCAGCCCCATACGCTTACATTCTTCCATAAAGAAGGACACCTGCTTGATGTCGTTCATGTTGTTGGAAAGCACCGCCGCCATATATTCGGCCGGGTAATGTGCTTTCAGGTAGGCCGTCTGGTACGCAATCCACGCATAGCAGGTGGAGTGCGACTTGTTGAAGGCGTAACTTGCAAAAGCTTCCCAGTCTTTCCATATCTTTTCGAGTATGGCAGGATCGTGGCCTTTTTCAGCAGCCTTATCTATGAACTTCGGCTTCATTTTATCAAGAACGTCCTTCTGCTTTTTACCCATTGCCTTTCGCAGTACGTCGGCCTCGCCTTTGGTAAATCCGGCCAGCTTCTGGGAGAGGAGCATCACCTGTTCCTGGTAAACGGTAATGCCATAGGTCTCTTTCAGGTATTCCTCGCAGGCATCAAGGTCGTATTTTATCTCTTCCTCGCCATTTTTCCTGCGGACGAAGCTCGGGATATATTCCAAAGGCCCCGGGCGATACAGTGCATTCATGGCAATAAGGTCGCCAAACACGGTAGGCTTCAGGTCCTTCATGTATTTTTGCATCCCGGGCGATTCGTACTGGAATATCCCTACCGTTTCCCCACGCTGGAAGAGCTCGTAGGTTTTCACATCGTCTATCGGGAAGGTATCCGGGTCAAGCTCGATGCCAGTACGGTATTTTACGAGCTTCGCAGTATCTTTTATCAGGGTAAGCGTTTTCAGCCCAAGGAAGTCCATCTTCAGCAAACCTGCGCTTTCCACCACCGAGTTGTCGAACTGCGTTACATACAGGTCGGAATCCTTTGCTACCGAAACCGGAACGAAATTGGTAATATCATCCGGGGTAATGATCACTCCACAGGCGTGGATACCCGTATTACGCAGCGACCCTTCGAGCACTTTGGCCTGCTGTATGGTCTCGGCACTCAGGTCGCCCGCTGTGGCCATCGCTATCAGTTCCTGTACCCGGTCGTACTCATCAGAGCGCAACGCCGACTTGAGTGCCGCGGGGTCGAGGTTGAATATCTTGTCGAGTTTCAGGTTCGGTATCAGCTTGGCGATCTTGTCGGCCTCAAAGAGCGGGAGGTCGAGCACACGGGCAGTATCACGTATGGATGATTTCGCCGCCATCGTACCGTAGGTAATGATCTGTGCTACCTGATTCGCGCCGTATTTGTTGATTACGTAATCCATAACGCGGCTGCGGCCCTCGTCATCAAAGTCGATATCAATATCGGGCATCGATACACGGTCCGGGTTAAGGAAACGCTCAAAAAGAAGGTCATACTTAATCGGGTCGATATTGGTAATCCCAAGGCAATAAGCCACCGCCGATCCCGCCGCCGATCCCCTGCCGGGACCTACAGAAACCCCCAGGTTGCGGGCTTCGGCAATGAAATCCTGTACGATAAGGAAGTAGCCGGGGTATCCGGTATTCTCAATGGTCTTTAATTCGAAATCAAGACGCTCCCGTATGTCTTCGGTAATCTCGCCATAGCGCCTCTCAGCACCTTTATAAGTAAGGTAGGCCAGGTATTTGTTCTCTCCGCGCTTGCCGCCGTCGGCTTCATCTTCAGGCACCAGAAATTCTTCGGGAATATCGAATTTAGGGAGGAGCACATCGCGGTAAAGTGAATAGGCCTCTATCTTATCTACGATCTCCTGAACGTTGATTATGGCTTCGGGAATATTGGAGAAGAGCTTTTTCATTTCTTCGCCCGACTTGAAATAGTACTCGTTGTTCGGTAGCCCGTAACGGAAACCACGGCCACGGCCTATCGGGGTGGCCTGCTTCTCGCCGTCTTTCACACATAACAAAATATCATGCGCGTGGGAATCTTCCTTGTTTACATAATAGGTATTATTGGTAGCAACGAGTTTTACATTATTCTTTCTGGCCAGCGCTATCAGCGTTTGGTTCACGCGGTTCTCATCTTCCTGCCCGTGGTTCATGATCTCTACATAAAGATCATCGCCAAAGGCTTCCTTCCACCATAGCAATGCTTCTTCGGCCTGGTTCTCCCCCATGTTAAGTACCTTGTTGGGCACCTCTCCATACAGGTTTCCTGTAAGGACTATGATATCCTCCTTATACTTAAGGATAACATTCCTGTCTATCCTGGGCACGTAGTAAAACCCGTCGGTATACGCTACCGACGACATCTTAGCAAGGTTATGGTATCCCTTTTTATTTTTTGCCAAAAGCACGATCTGGTAGCCGTTGTCTTTGCGGGTCTTGTCTTTATGGTCATCGCACACAAAGAACTCAACACCTACTATCGGCTTGATGATTACCTCTGTTGGCTCTTCACCATTCTCTACCGCGGCTTTGTTCTTTGCTTCGGCAGCTTTGTTATGATTGAACACATTGCTCACAAAATGGAACGCGCCCATCATGTTGGCATGGTCGGTCATGGCGACGGCCGGCATTTTATGCTTTGCAGCGGCCTTTACGAGGTCGGGAACCGCAATGGTGCTTTGCAGCACCGAGAACTGCGTATGGTTGTGCAGGTGCACGAAGTCGACATCTTTAAGATCCTGCTTAACGGCAGGTGTATTTGACTGTGTTATTTCAGCTGACTTCAGTTTTTCAAGACGGAGCCTTACTTCTTCTGAAGCCTTCTTTAAATTGATATGCTTAAGCCCTATCAGCTGTATAGGCTGCGGGTTTTTTTCGCGGAACTCGTGAAAGTAGGTTGGGTGAACATCCAGCTCTTCCTGCCTGAAAGTTTCCCTTTTAAGAAGTTCCAGGAAACAGCGTGTGGTAGCCTCAACGTCGGCAGTAGCATTGTGCGCTTCGGCAAAAGGCTCTCCGAAAAGGTACTCGTGCAGCTCTGTAAGCGTAGGGAGCTTGAACTTACCGCCACGCCCGCCGGGCAGCTTCAGCATTTCGGCAGTGACCTCTGTACAGGTATCCAGCACTTTCATTGCCGTGAGGCCGCAATCCATAGAATGGCGGTGGAATTCGCAGCCCATAATGTTTACGTCGAAACCTACATTCTGGCCTACGATGAACTTAGAGCGTGAAAGCGCAGCATTGAATTTTTCCAGCACTTCCTTCAGGCTATGGCCCTGCTCCTGCGCCAGCTCTGTAGAGATCCCGTGGATGCGCTCGGCATCATAGGGTATATTGAAGCCCTCGGGCTTTATTATATAATCCTGGTTCTCTATAAGCGCACCCATATCGTCGTGCAGCTGCCACGCTATCTGTATGCAGCGGGGCCAGTTGTCGGTATCGGTAATCGGGGCATCCCAGCGTTTGGGCAATCCGGTGGTTTCAGTGTCAAATATCAGGTACATAACCGGGTATGGGTTTGGAAGTTAAAAAGAATGCGCTCGATGGCAGACTTTTCAAAAATACATCATTTAGCGGGAATAGGAAAATCGAATTATCAACAGGCCTCGCCCCAAACCTTCTTCAAAGAAGGGGAGCACCCAGATGTGCTAAAGGCCAACTGTCAGGCTGAGTGAAGCTGCCCCTCCTCCGGCGTAAGGCAAAACAAAAAAACCACCCCGAAGGATGGTTTTTGTATATGCTTTATACTAATGACTAGTAGCTGCCTCCGCGGTTGTATCCGCCACGGTCTCCGCCGCCACGGTTATATCCGCCGCCGCCGCCACGGTTATTGTCCCTGTTGAAACCACCGCCGCCTGGACGGTTGTTGTTAAAGCTCCTTCTCTCACCTTCCGGTCTTGGCTCTGATTTGTTAACCACGATTGCCCTTCCGGATACGGTTGCACCATTCAGCTCATCAATAGCTTTTTGGGCTTCTTCTTCGTTTGGCATCTCAACGAAGCCAAAACCTTTACTCCTGCCGGTAAATTTATCTGTAATGATCTTTACAGAATCTACCGATCCATAAGCCTCAAAAGACTCTCTTAAATCTGCCTCCTCAATGCTGAATGGAAGGCTTCCAACGAATATGTTCATAAAAAATTAATTAATTTATTTTATTTTGCGGCTTTGTACCGTTTACAAATATAACCTTATTTCGTTATAAATAACCGTATTATTTTTTTTTAATAAAATTTTAATATAACGATTAACGGCAAATGTATGTTTAAGGAGCCGCAGTAATGGGAACCCTGAAGAATACGCCCTGCTGGAAATTCACTACATTACCATCCTCATCTTCTGCATTAAAGTAGAATTTTCCTGTAACATACCCGGCAGCCACATTGGTTTCCCTTGGATCTGCACTTATAGTTATCTGCCCGTCGCCAATGCCTGCACCTGCAGTATAAGACATATCAATATCATCTACAAATAAGGTATAAGAAGCCTTGCTTGTATTACCCACCCCGAACGTATACACACCCGGATCTATACTCTGCGTTTTCAGCGTTATGGTCTCAAACCCATTCGTCGCAGATACAGTAAGGGAATTATCTGTTCCCTTAACAGCTGTAAACTCGGTAGCTTTCCATAACTCATTATCTTTAAGTCCCTGCACGGCGGGATTGTTAAATTTCACGTCTTCTTCACATGAGGTTAAAACAGCCAGCAGCACTATAAGCGATAAAATCTTTTTCATTATTAAATAGTTAGAAGGGGTAACTCAAATTTTACAACGACAAAAATAGTTTTTTATAGAATATATCCTAATCAAAATGGAAGAAATCATAATAATTTTTTAATATTTTTAAATCCACACCTCGCAAATATTCAAAAAAACAGGTATATATAGTATTTGAAGACTAAAGTTTATTATCTTTGCGCCCTTATTAACGGAGGTCGGGTACCTCAAAATTTAATCTAAAGATTATGCCTGTAAAAATCAGACTACAAAGACACGGTAAAAAAGGTAAACCATTTTACTGGGTAGTAGCAGCGGACAGCCGCTCTAAAAGGGACGGTAAATTCCTTGAAAAACTAGGAACTTACAATCCAAACACCAACCCTGCAACTATTGAGCTTAACCTTGACACCACTGTAGAGTGGCTATGGAACGGTGCACAGCCAACGGATACTGCAAGGGCAATCCTTTCTTATAAAGGAGCACTATTGAAGCACCACCTTGAGGGAGGCGTTCGCAAAGGCGCGCTTACCCAGGAGCAGGCTGACGAGAAACTAGCAAAATGGCTTGATGAGAAATCAGGAAAAGTTGATGCTAAAAAAGACGGACTTTCTAAAGCTGACGCTGATGCTAAGGCAAAAGCGCTTGCTGCTGAGAAAAAAGTAAATGAAGAGCGTATCGCTGCAGCTAAACAAGCTGAGGCAGATGCAGCAAAAGCAAACGAGCCTGTAGCAGAAGAAGCTGAGGAAACTGCTGCTGAAGCATCTTCAGAAGGAAACACAGAAGAAACCCAGGCTTAATTTTACCGGCGCAATGCGTAAAGAAGATTGTTTCTATTTAGGCAAGATCGCCAAAAAATTCAGTTACAAGGGAGAAGTGCTGGCCTGGCTGGACACGGACGACCCGGGTCTCTATCAAAATATGGAATCAGTGTTCGTTGAATTCAACGGACACCTGGTTCCATTTTTTATTGAAAGCAGCTCGCTGCACAAAAATGATTTCCTCCGCATCCGTTTTGAGGACATCACCAATGAAGATGAAGCCGACAAAATTATGGGCTGCGCGATATACTTACCGCTATCCATGCTGCCGAAACTGGAAGGCAACAAATTCTATTTCCACGAGATCATAGGCTTTACTGCCGAAGACCAAAGGCTTGGCGATATCGGCACTATAGTTGGCGTGAACGACACTTCATCACAAGCACTTTTTGAAATCAAAAAAGGCGACATCGAAATACTTGTCCCGATGATCGACCACTTCATAGTGAAAGTCGACAGGGAAAACAAAAAGATCATCCTTGACACCCCGGAAGGGCTGGTGGACTTGTACCTTAATAGTTAATAGTTTTTGTCGGAAGTCCGAAGTCTGAGGTCGGATGTAAAATACCGGCTTCATACTAGTAATACTGCATCGGACTTCAGACCTCCGACTTCGAACTTTTAATAAACAAAAAAATGTTCTCCTTCAAGCAATTCAACATACAGCAGGACAAGTGCGCCATGAAAGTGGGCACTGATGGCGTATTGCTTGGCGCGTGGGCTCCGCTGGATCACAACCCCTACTCTATCCTTGATATTGGCGCGGGCACAGGGCTTATTGCCCTTATGCTGGCACAGCGCAGCAATGCCGAACAGATAGACGCGCTTGAAATTGACGATGATGCTTATGAGCAGGCTGTAGATAACTTTGAAAGCTCTCCTTGGGGCGACAGGCTGTTTTGCTATCATGCCGGCCTGGACGAATTTATGGAAGAGCCGGAAGACGAGTACGACCTCATAGTCTCAAACCCTCCTTTTTATACCGAAGACTATACCAGCGGCAATGAACAACGCGATACGGCACGGTTTGCATCCTCACTCCCTTTTGAAGACCTGGTCGAAGCTGCCTCTTTATTATTATCGGATAACGGTGTTTTTGCAGTGATCCTCCCTTTTAAGGAAGAGGAAAAGTTTTTGGCGCTGGCCAAAGAGAATGGATTGTATCCGGTAAAGATTACCCACGTAAAAGGAACGCCAACCACCGAAACCAAACGCACCCTGATGGCCTTTTCGAGGCAGGAAAATACACCTCCTGATATTGATGAGCTCGTTATTGAGACCGAACGCCATAAATACACCCCCGCGTATATTGCTCTTACTCAGGATTTTTACTTAAAAATGTAAAATAGGCTGTAAATAATCTTCTTAAATGAAGAAAACATAAAATAATTACCTGAACTCTAACGTTTTCGAAGATACTGCATGAATTTTTACTGTTAAACATTTGTTTACAAACATTGCTTTTTATAATTTTGTCCACAATATGAAGAAGTTCCTGATTCAATCTTACTTATGGCTTTCTGTTCTCTTTTTAGGAGGACATGCAGAGGCATTTGCGAAGCAGGATGCTTTTTTGCAAAACACACCAAAAAATTCTGCGGGAAAAGAGCTTGACAGTTTTCACTCTACATCGATCGAAAACTATGCGGCGCTCATCAACTACGCTACCCTGCATTTTGAAAAGCAAAATGACAAGATAGAATCTTTTGACAACGAGGAAGAGGAAGAAGAACTTTCGATCTCCAGGCTTCCGTTCTACAAAAAATATATCGAGCTTAATAAGCAATTTTCAACGCCTTATTACGCGAACACCCCCGAACTTAGTTACCAAAGCCTTAAAAAAAGCGTGCCCACAAGCAGGCCTTTTTTGCATTATACCCCACAAAGGCGGTACATTATGTTCAGGGTGATCAGGATATGATGTAACTCCGGGCATTCTGTTGCCTAAATCTTCACACTTTTACTATGCTGATTATCGTGGTGTTAGCCATCGAAATATGCATTCGTATTGTTCACACAATACTTTTTTTCCGAAACTCAAAACCAAAATAGCGTTCCGCTTAAAAGCAATTAACAATGAAAAGAATCATCGTAATGATGGGCTTGTGTGCAGTATTGTTCACAAGTTGCCAGTCTAAAGAAGAGACAAAAGAAGAAGAAACAGAATTCCTTGTGACCAATCCTGTTCAAAAGGACACCCTGATCACCAAAGATTATGTAGCCCAGGTGCGCTCCATCCAGCACATTGAGCTAAGGGCACAGGAAAGAGGTTACCTGGAAAAAATTTATGTGGATGAAGGCCAGGCTGTAAAGAAAGGCACGCTGCTTTTCCGTATCATGCCAAACCTTTATGAAGCCGAAATGCAGCGTGCACAGGCAGAAGCCAACTTCGCTGAGATTGAATACCAAAACACCAAAAGGCTGGCCGACAGCAAAGTTGTAGCCCCTAACGAATTGGCCATGGCCAAAGCAAAACTGGATAAGGCCAAAGCCGAGCTTTCGCTTACCAAAGTACACTTACAGTTCACCGAGATCCGCGCCCCTTTTGATGGGATCATCGACCGTTTCCACGTAAGGCTTGGAAGCCTTGTTGATGAAGGCGACCTGCTTACCGAACTTTCGGACAACAGCAAAATGTGGGTTTACTACAACGTACCTGAAGCCGAATACCTTGCCTACAAAGAAAAGCTGAAAAACACCAATGAAAAACCGCATGTAGGCCTGTTAATGGCTAATGGTGAGTTATTCGATTATCCGGGTGTGGTGGAAACCATTGAGGCCGACTTTAACAACGAGACCGGTAACATTGCGTTCAGGGCTACATTCCCGAACCCTAAAGGGTTATTAAGGCATGGAGAGACCGGTAACGTGCGTATGACAGAGCCGTACAAGAACGCGCTTATGATCCCGCAGAAAGCTACTTTTGAAGTACTTGAGAAAAAATATGTATTTGTGATCGACAAGAACAATGAAGTAAAATCGAGGGAAATTACCATTGCTGCAGAATTGCCGCACATATTCATCGTAAAAGAAGGCCTTACTACAGGCGACAAAATACTTCTTGAAGGCCTTCGCCTTGTAAAAGAAAACGAAAAAATTAAGTACAAGTTAGAGAAACCGGAATATGTGCTTTCTCACCTTGAGCTATACGCTGAATAATTGAACAACTTAAAAAGAAAAAAACATGTTTAGTAAATTCATACAAAGGCCCGTCTTTGCGATTGTGATCTCGATCATGATCGTTTTCATGGGATCGTTGTCAATTATGCAGCTGCCAACATCGCAATTTCCAGAAATTGCGCCGACAACTGTGAATATCTTTATCGCCTATCCGGGCGCGAGTGCCGACGTATTGGTTAAATCGACCCTTATTACGTTGGAAAATGCCATCAACGGTGTGCAGGATGCACGTTATGTAGCCACCGATGCGACCAGTGCCGGTGAAGCAACACTAAGGATCATCTTTGAACCGGGCACCGACCCTAACCAGGCGGTTATCAGGGTTAAGACCAGGGTTGACCAGGTTATGCCGCTGTTACCGGAACTTGTACAGCGGGAAGGGGTTGTTATCACCCCTATCCAGCCGAGTATGTTGATGTATGTGAACCTGTACGCGAAGAATAAGACCATGGATGAAAAATTCCTGTACAATTATGCGAGCGTAAAAATGATCCCTGAGATCAACAGGATCAAGGGTGTGGGACGTACACAGATATTGGGTAGCCGTACTTACGCAATGCGTATCTGGCTGAACCCTGAGCGTATGAGGGCATACAATATCTCTGTAGACGAGGTGATGAAGGCGCTGGGCGAGCAGAGTATCGTAGGGCGTCCGGGACGTATCGGGCAGAGCTCAGGTATCCAGGCTCAGTCGCTTGAATATGTACTGACATATAAAGGCCGTTTCAGTGAGCCTTCGGAATATGAGAATGTTATTATCCGTGCCAATGCCGGTGGTGAAGCCATCCGCCTGAAAGACATTGGCCGTGCCGAGCTGGGCAGTGAATTCTTCGATATCTACTCGAACCTTGACGGGCACCCTTCGGCATCCATCGTATTGAAACAGAATTACGGTAGTAACGCGAGTGATGTAATCAAGAACGTGAAATTGAAACTGGAGGAAATGAGGCAAACCTTCCCTCCGGGAATGGACTATAAGATCAGTTATGACGTATCGCAGTTCCTTGATGCATCGATCGAACAGGTAGTGCATACACTAAGGGATGCGTTCATCCTTGTGGCTATCGTGGTATTCATCTTCCTTGGCGACTGGCGTTCTACCCTGATCCCGATCCTTGCTGTGCCGGTATCCCTCATCGGGGCATTCTTTGCCATTCAGATGTTCGGCCTTTCCATCAATCTGGTAACGCTGTTTGCACTTGTACTCGCTATTGGTATCGTTGTGGATGACGCGATTGTCGTCGTCGAGGCGGTGCATGCCAAGTTTGAGGAATTCCCGCATATATCGCCATATCTTGCCGTGAAAAAAGTATTGGGTGAGATCACCGGGGCGATCATCGCGATCACTGCGGTAATGGTGTCGGTATTCCTTCCTATATCGTTCATGTCGGGCCCTGTAGGTACATTCTACCGCCAGTTCTCTATTACCATGGCGAGCTCGATCGTAATTTCGGCTATTGTGGCGCTTACGCTGACACCTGTATTGTGTGCCATGCTTTTGAAAAACCACCATGGCCATGAAAAGAAAAAGAACATCCTTACCAAAGGCCTTGACAGCTTTAACCGCGGCTTTGATAAAATGACCGGTAAATATGTAGGCTTGCTGCGTAATATTGTTAGCAGGAGATTGGTTACCTTCGTAGTACTTATCGCGTTTTGTGCCGGTACCTTCTATGTGAACAAGATACTTCCGGGAGGCTTTATCCCGATTGAAGACCAGGGTACCATCTATGCGATCATCCAGACACCTCCGGGCTCTACGCTTGAAACCACAAACCAGGTTTCGCAAAGGCTTCAGAAAATATGTGAAGAGGTAGATGGTGTAGAATCGGTTTCATCGCTTGCAGGTTATGAGATCATGACCGAAGGCCGCGGATCCAACGCCGGTACCTGTCTTATCAACCTTAAGCCTTGGCATGACAGGAAACATAAAGTTACCGAGATCATGGAAGAGCTGGAAGGCAAGACCAGGAACCTTGGGGCAAAAATTGAGTTCTTCGAGCCGCCGGCCATCCCGGGTTTCGGTTCTTCGGGAGGTTTCTCAATGCGTTTGCTTGACAAAAATACGACTACCGATTACCAGGATTTCGACAAAGTGAACAAGCAGTTTATGGATGAGCTAGGCAAGCGTAAAGAGCTTACCGGTTTATTTACCTTCTTCGCGGCCAACTATCCGCAGTATGAATTGGTGATAGACAACAACCTTGCGATGCAGAAAGGCGTATCTATCGGTGAAGCGATGGAAAACCTTAACATCATGGTAGGTAGTACTTACGAACAGGGCTTCATTAAGTTCAACCGTTTCTTTAAGGTATATGTACAGTCCGACCCTAAATTCAGGAGGCTTCCATCAGACATCCTTAATATGTTCGTGAAAAATGATAAAGGCGAAATGGTACCTTACTCTGCTTTCATGAAGCTTGTAAAAGGACAGGGGCCGAATGAGATTACCCGTTATAACATGTACAACTCTGCAGCGATCCAGGGGCTTCCTGCCAAAGGCTACACTACGGCCGATGCCATCGCCGCCGTTAAGGAAGTTGCCGAAAAGCTGCCGAAGGGCTACGGTATTGCATGGGAAGGCCTTTCGTATGACGAGGCCAACAGGGGTAACGAATCGGTTTACATCTTCCTTATCGTACTGGCGTTCGTATACTTTGTGCTTGCTGCGCAGTATGAAAGCTTCATCATCCCGCTTGCGGTTGTGTTCTCGCTTCCGGTAGGGGTTTTCGGAACATTCCTTATGCTTAAGCTAATGGGACTTGAAAACAACATCTATGCACAGATCGGGCTTATCATGCTCGTCGGGCTCTTGGGTAAGAACGCAGTATTGATCGTAGAGTTTGCCGTCCAGAAGCGACACGAAGGCTTTACGATATTTGAAGCAGCCATTGAAGGTGCCAAGGTGCGTTTCCGTCCGATCCTGATGACCTCATTCGCGTTCATCGCAGGTTTGATCCCGCTGATCATCGCCACAGGTGCAGGTGCTATCGGTAACAAGACTATTGGTGGCGCTGCACTGGGAGGTATGCTTTTCGGAACCGTATTCGGAGTAATTATCGTACCTGGATTATATTACATCTTTGGTTCCATGGCAGACGGACGGAAACTGATCAAGTTTGAAGACGAAAGTTCCTTATCCGACTCGCTTGCCCACCAGGTAGATAATTTCGCTACAAATAATGATGAAACTAATGAAACCAAATAGTATGGTTAAGAAGATAATATACAGAGGCCTCGTCGTAGCCGCAGTTGCGATAGCCTTTACAGCATGTAAACTCCCGGGCGTAGTGCAGCGGGATGAGAACAGGAACGTTCCGGCCGCCTATGCGACCGGCATGTCGCAGGATACTACAAATACCGCCCAGATGAAATGGAAGCAGTATTTTACCGACCCGAACCTTGTGTCCCTTATTGATACGGCCCTGCAAAACAACCAGGAGCTGAATATCACGATGCAGGAAATACAGATCGCCAAGAACGAGATACGTGCCCGTAAAGGGGAGTACCTTCCGTTCGTAGGGCTGGGTGCCGGTGCAGGCGTAGACAAAGTAGGCCGGTACACCAATATTGGTGCACTGGAGGCTACGACCGACATCACGCCGGGCAAGGAAATGCCGGAGCCGCTGCAGGACTACAGGTTTGGCGCTACCGCATCATGGGAGATCGATATCTGGAATAAATTGCATAATGCTAAAAAGGCAGCCGTGAACAGGTACCTTTCTACTGTAGAAGGCAAGAACTTTATGGTGACCAACCTTATCGGTGAGATTGCTGCTACCTATTATGAGCTGCTTGCGCTGGATAACCAGCTGGCTATTGTAAAGCAGAACATTGAGATACAGACGAATGCTTTGGAAATCGTGAAGCTGCAAAAACAGTCGGCCCGTGTTACCGAGCTTGCCGTGCGCAGGTTCCAGGCACAGGTGCTTAACACACAAAGCCTTCAGTACGACATACAGCAGAAGATCGTGGAGACCGAGAACAGGATAAACTTTCTTGTGGGCCGTTTCCCGCAGCCGGTACAGCGCAGCAACCAGGCTTTTACCGACCTTGTGCCACAGATAGTACAGTCAGGTATCCCTTCGCAGATGCTGGCTAACCGCCCTGATATCCGTCAGGCAGAGCTTGACCTTATGGCAGCTAAACTCGATGTAAAAGTGGCTAAGGCACGCTTCTACCCGCAGCTTGGCATTTCGGCAGGCATAGGCTACCAGGCGTTTGACCCGTCGTACCTTATAAAACCGAAATCATTGCTGTATACCCTCGCGGGCGACCTTACCGCACCGCTCATCAACAGGAATGCGATAAAGGCGGCTTACTACAGCGCTAACTCGAAACAGATACAAGCCGTTATCAACTACGAGCGTACGATACTTGAAGCGTATATCCAGATAGCCAACCAGGTTTCGAGAATAAGCAACCTGCAAAAAAGCTACGACCTGAAAGCACAGGAAGTGGACGCATTGAACCAGTCGATCACGATATCGAACGACCTTTTCCAATCGGCACGTGCAGATTATATGGAAGTACTACTGACCCAGCGTGATGCGCTTGAGTCGAAATTTGACCTTATTGAAACAAGGCTTCAGCAGATGAATGCCACAGTTACCATCTATCGTTCTCTTGGCGGCGGATGGAATTAAGATGCTTTGTTTATTAATTGGTTTGGTTTGAGTGAAAGTCCCGGTGTAAAAGCCGGGCTTTCTTTTTTTAAATTAAATACTGTTGTTAATCCGGTATTTAGTATTTTTGGACAGCCATTTATTATGACACGACATTTTATCACATTACTACTGCTGTTGCTTTTGCTGTCCTGCAGCAACAAACCTGATATTGTATTGCAGTATCAATTTAGCGAACATATTATTGACTATGACGGAAGCGATAAATATGATACCAGGATAGGTTACCGTGAATTTTTTCCTGAATTTGCAGTAATGAATTACGAGGTGGCACATGCAGATTTTGTGGCAACAGACAGCACAGTAAATGTTTGGAAAGATGGCAAACTGGTTAAAAGATATAATGATTTCAGTTATACCCACGGCTATGGGCTAAAAAAATATAAAGTTTCAGATTTTATTTATGATAGTTATGGGCCGGAGGTTATTAGCCATTGCAGTTGTTGGCCAAAAGATAAGCCAAGGGGATCTTGGGAAATATCAATTGGGAATTATGAATACTCAGTTTTCGAGGAAAATGGGAAAAATTTTGTCGCCATTTGCGATAAAGATAAAATGCAGGTTTTGCCATTAAGAGATGTGGAAAACAGTATTGGGCCGCCAATTATCAATTTTCATTATTTCTATTATGATAAATCGCCTGAAATGTTTGTTTACACTCCCATTGCCGATTATCGGGAAGCAAAAGCATATTGCCTTGATGTATATAGTGTAACAAAACCGTAACCTTTGCTTATATTTCATTTTCGATAGAATATCACACATTTTTTTATTGATTTGTTAGAATACTTCTTTACTTTTGCCCCTATTAAAACAAAACTACATGAAACCTGATCTTTTCCAGGCACCTGACTACTACCTGTTGGACGAGCTGCTGACAGATGAGCATAAAATGGTGCGCGATGCTGCCCGCGAGTGGGTTAAGCGTGAAGTTTCCCCGATAATAGAAGACTATGCCCAAAAAGCAGAATTCCCAACGCAGATCATAAAAGGCCTTGCCGATATTGGCGCTTTTGGCCCTTATATCCCTGAAGAGTATGGCGGCGCAGGCCTTGACCAGATCTCTTACGGGCTTATCATGCAGGAGATCGAAAGGGGCGACAGCGGCGTACGCTCTACCGCATCGGTACAATCGTCGCTGGTAATGTACCCTATATGGAAATATGGCAACGAGGAGCAGCGTATGAAATACCTGCCGAAACTTGCCTCAGGCGAATTCATGGGCTGTTTTGGCCTTACCGAGCCTGACTATGGCTCGAACCCAGGCGGGATGGTGACCAACTTTAAAGATAAAGGCGACCACTACCTGCTTAACGGTGCCAAAATGTGGATCTCTAATGCACCATTTGCCGACATAGCGGTAGTATGGGCGAAAGACGAGAGTGGCCGTATCCACGGGCTTATCGTAGAGCGTGGAATGGAAGGCTTTACTACTCCTGAAACACACAACAAATGGTCGCTAAGGGCATCTGCTACCGGCGAGCTTATATTTGACAATGTAAAGGTTCCGAAAGAGAACCTGCTTCCTAATAAATCGGGGCTTGGTGCGCCGCTTGGCTGCCTTGACTCGGCACGCTACGGTATTGCATGGGGCGCTATCGGCGCTGCAATGGACTGCTACGATACGGCGCTTCGCTACTCACAGGAGCGTATCCAGTTCGACAAGCCTATCGGGGCTACACAGCTGCAGCAAAAGAAACTGGCCGAAATGATTACCGAAATCACCAAAGCTCAGCTCCTTACCTGGAGGCTTGGCGTACTTCGCAATGAAGGCAAAGCCACTACAGCACAGATCTCTATGGCAAAGCGTAACAATGTTGATATGGCACTTACCATAGCTCGCGATGCGCGCCAGATGCTGGGCGGTATGGGTATTACCGGTGAATACTCTATCATGCGCCACATGATGAACCTTGAAAGTGTTGTAACTTATGAAGGTACACACGACATCCACTTACTTATTACAGGTATGGATGTTACTGGTTTTGCTGCGTTTAAATAAGAATAGATTATATAAAGAACATTTAGTTCCTAATTAATATACAGGCCCCAAAGGTTTAAAGCTTTTGGGGTCTTTTCATTTTCATTTACATAGCAAGTGGGAGCATGTATTTCATTTCGACCGAATGGAAAGCAAAATATGGCATATATGCAAAACTTTTCAACAATAACCTTTTCGTAGGGAAATCAGAATTAAAAAATCAGTTAAACGTTCAATATTTCTTAAAATACGGCGTTATATTTATAAATTCCAATAATAGTCAGGCACTATATTTGTATTGGTAAAAACAATTACAACGGTGTTCCTAATAAGAGCCTCTTTCATAATTTTGTAAAAAACTAATGCTATGAATATTTCTACGATCAACAACAGCATCCAGCCCCAAAGGGATCTGTTGTTACAGCATTCCTTATACACTAAGGTAAAAACTATTGACGATCTGAAGCATTTTCTTGAAGGGCATGTTCATGCAGTTTGGGATTTTATGTCGCTGCTTAAGGCGTTGCAGTCAAAGCTTACCTGCACCACTACCCCATGGCTGCCTGTAGGCAACCCCGAGATACGATACCTTATCAATGAGATCGTGCTTGCAGAGGAGACCGACATTAATGCCGAGGGGCAAAGGCAGAGCCATTATGAAATGTACCTGGATGCCATGAAGGCATGTGGCGCTGATACATCGGCCATAGAAGCCTTCCTTGATGATGTGGTGGAGACCCAGAATATTTTTGTATCCATCAAAAAAAGCGGGCTGCACGAAAACATAAAGGCATTTCTCGATTTCACGTTCAGGGTTATCGATAAAGGCCATCCTCATGAAATTGCAGCGGCATTTACCTTTGGCCGCGAAGACCTTATACCTTCAATGTTTACCGAGATACTGAAGAACTTCAGGGAAAGTTTCCCCGAAGCCAATCTTGATAAGCTCATTTATTACTTCGAGCGCCACATTGCCCTGGATGCCGATGAGCACGGGCCAATGGCAATGCAGATGGTTACTGAGCTGTGCGGCTCCGACTCAAGGAAATGGAAAGAGGTGGAAGAAGTATCGGTACAGGCGCTCGAAAAAAGGATCGCCCTGTGGGATGCGATCGAGGAAAATATACTCCAGCACGACCTCGCTTCGATATAAGTTAAAGTTGATCCCCGCCATTATAAGCGGGGATTTTTTATGCCTTGTTGTGTCGCGGTTAACATAATTTTAACTACATTGAGAGCTTATTAAATTAAAATCTATAAATATGTCATATCTAAACATTACTGTAGGAAACATTGCGGAATTAAAGAATTATCCTGTTGGTACAGATGAAATTACTGCTTTTGTTCAGGCATATACCAACAGAGGCGATGGAGGTGGTGGGACTTTCATTTTTAAACGTCCTTTATCAGGTATAGCGACAGATGACGGCGGCATCTTTATTGCGCCCACTACTCAAACCTCAGGTCATGAAGGTATGTGGATTCGGCAATTTACAGGGTTTATCGATGTTAGGTTTTATGGTGTAATGGGCGAGAATCCCAGTGTTGATGCTACAGATGGCTTTCAGGCAGCCATTAATTATGCTGCAAAAAGCACAGCGAATTATCCTGCCAACCCTTTCATTTACAATAAAAGCAACGTAGTCTTTGTACCTAATGGAGAGTATAAAGTGAAACAACTTACTTTAAAAACAGGTGTTACACTTATGGGTAGTTCCTCCGAGCATACTAAAATTGGAGTACATCCTGACTCAACAGCCGATTATTTAATACAGATGGCGCCAGGAGTTAACCGATCAGTTAATATTAGTGGAATTTGGTTTGTTGGAAATAGAGTGGCAAATTTTAACCCTCTTACAGGTAAGCTCATAGGTGGTTTGAATTTTACGGCCCAACTCGATGGCAATCCCGATAAAGTTTCAGGAGGACTTTGGGAATCTTCTATTAAAAATGTGCTAATTACAAATTTTACGCGACATTCTCTACTTTTTGGAGGTGGAGGGGATGAGATAGACTACCAATATAATCTCATGAACCAATTCATTACACTTGAAAACGTTTTTATAGAAGGAGT
Organism: Flavobacterium album; assembly: GCF_003096035.1. NCBI lineage: Bacteria > Pseudomonadati > Bacteroidota > Flavobacteriia > Flavobacteriales > Flavobacteriaceae > Flavobacterium > Flavobacterium album. The sequence continues at coordinate 551,567 of NZ_CP029186.1, forward strand.
ATCGGACCTTAAACCAGATTTTCCGACATTCGATATTCCAAATTCATTGCAAATTATAGGACAAAATGCACAATTCTCGTTTACTAATTGCAGAGTCGATAGTGGCCCATATAAAGTTGCAGCCGGAGTACCAAATTACACAATTAATGGCATCAATGTTTACATAGGCCCGCTACAGAATGGTATTGTAAGTCCATGTATAATTACTTTCAATACATGTACTTTTCAGTTTGGGGAACATGCGATATTCATACAGGATTCTAGTAATATTAAAATTGATGGTTGTTGGTTCGAAAACCTTAACAGAGCAATTGTAGCAAAGGGTTCTAGCATAGACAAAACCGCAAAAGCTATTAATATTCTCAATAATTATTTCCTTTATAGTGCAACACCATATAAAACCGTACCTAATTCAGGACGTGTTATTTTGGCCGAATTTGCACACGTTAATGTACATAATAATCAAGTCATGGATCCTCGCAACAATTCGGGACACACATACTTTGTATCTGTTGAAAATATAAATAATACAATAGGTATTAACGGAAGTGGAAATTATTTTAATAACGCACCAACTAATCTAGGGGATACACAAGGCATAAAGCGAAATATAGATATTTCAAATCTTACAACTACTGAAAACCTTGTTACTTCAAAAAATGACATTAATTTGATATCGTCGCGCATGGTTATATTAGCTACAGGTACGAGCCTAAAAATTGTAAACGAAATTAAATCTAACGCGGTAGGAGGTGAATTCATAATTATTCAGGCAGTAGGAGGTAATATAAAATTTACTGAACTCTATAACATAAGACTAGGCTTATTAGCTGGTGGAACTGGACAAATTACATTAAATAATGGGAGATTTGCACTTTTCGCAAAAATTGATGGATTCTACTATTCAAAATCCACACCTAACGGACCTAAAGATTTTTTTGATATTTACCAATTAATAAATATTAATTAACCGAGATATGGAAAACTAATCATGCTTAACTGTCTCTCTTATAGAGGTCAATTATTGATCACAAGCGTAAAGCCACTATATAATATAATCCCCTATGAAGGGGATTTTTTATGCCTTGTTGTGTCGCGGTTAACATAATTTTAACTACATTCGGCGCAATTATCAATCTCACCTATTATTAAATGAAATTAAACTTTACCATCAAAGCCGGTTTGCTCGGCCTGGCTTTCATTTCCCTCGGAGCCAACGCACAGACACATCCAGCCAAAAGGTTTGGAAAGCCAGTAGAATTTGCAAAATGCGGCGTTACGGAATACGAATCGCTTTTGCAGCGAAAAGATCCGCAAAGGGCGAACAAGCAACAGTTTGAACAATGGATAGCGCCAAAAGTTGCCGAAGCAAAAGCAAGGCGCCTGCAGAAAAGCGGGCAGAATACTAACACTGTTGTAACTATACCGGTGGTAGTACATGTAATACACAATGGAGACCCTGTTGGAACAAACGAAAATATTGCCGATGGACAAATCCTGTCACAGATTACAGTTCTTAACCAGGATTTCAGGAAAATGCTGAATACTCCCGGCTACAACGACAACCCTGTGGGAGCTGACCTTGAAATTGAATTCTGCATGGCGCAACGCGATCCGGCAGGACTCAATACATCGGGTATCATCCGTTATGAACTTGGCTCTGATGAAGGTTGGGATATGGAGGATGTCGAAGTCCTTAAAACCCAAACCCAATGGGACCCTACAAAATACCTTAACCTTTGGGTTGTGAATGAAATATATGTTGGAGGCTTTCTTCAGCTGGCGGGATATGCACAATTCCCCACCGACTCCGGACTGGATGGGCTTGACGACGGAACGCCTGTAACAGCCAATACCGACGGTGTTGTAATCGCTGCCAATTGCTTTGGCTCGGTAGACGTTTATCCCGGCGGAAATTATTTCCCGAATAAAGACAAAGGAAGGACAGCTTCGCACGAGATTGGGCACTTTTTTGGCCTTAGGCACATTTGGGGAGATGAAACAGATTGCATGGGCAACGACTTTTGCGACGATACCCCAGCAGCTGCTGATGCTAACCAGGGATGTCCTGATGCCGACTGGGATTCATGCCCTAACGATGCGGGCCACGATATGGTGCAGAATTATATGGACTATACCGACGATGCCTGCCTGAATATTTTTACACTGAACCAAAAAGACAGGATGATGGCCGTGCTGGCTAACTCACCAAGGAGGGCTTCGCTTACAACATCTAACGGCTGCGTACCGGGCGAGGTCTTCAACACTGACGGCTCTTTGAACATTCAGGGTGTGAATCCGGGGTGTGGCAGTACATTCGCTCCGCAGGTTGTGCTTAAAAACACAGGCAACACAACGTTGACTACCGCTGCCATTAATTATTACATTGATGCCCAGGCACCGGCAGTGTACAACTGGTCAGGAAGCCTTGCTAACGGACAGCAAACAACCATCCAGCTTCCTGAGTTTACTGTTGCACCGGGAAGCCATACTTTTAACGTTGCCATAGATTCGGCTAACGGTATTGACGACCAGGCGCCTGCAAACGACAACAAGTCGCAGGCATTTACCATTGTTGGAGCATACAACACTTCATCGGTTATAGTAACTATTATGACGGACGATTTTGGAGAAGAAACTATTTGGGCAGTAGTAGACGGCGATCAAAACCCAATCGCGGCGAATATCGATTTCAATACGGGCCAGTTTGACACTTATGGGCCTAATGAGCTTCACACTATAACGGTGCCGATTCCTGCAGACGGATGTTATTCATTTGGCGTATTTGACCTTCAGGGTGACGGAATGTGCTGCGAATATGGCGAGGGCTACTACAGGGTGGAAACAGCCGAGGGTATACTGATCGCTGAAGGCGGACAGTTCGGACAGCAGGAAACCAAAGATTTCAGGATTGACAGCAATCTTGGCCTTGGAGAAAAAGCAGAAGGGCTTAACCTCATCAGCCTGTACCCGAACCCTGCGAGCAGCCAGCTTACGATTGCTCTGCCACAGGCATTGGCGCTTCCTGATAGCTACACCATATACAACAGCCTTGGCCAGGTTATGGGCAATGGCAAATTTGCTTCGGCTACGCAACAGGTAAATGTTTCCGGCTATGCCAACGGTGTTTACTTCATCAAAATCGCTTCGGGCGAAAATTCACGAACACTACGATTCATTAAATCCTAGACATTAACAATTCTATTTAAATAGCCCCCGCCAATAAAGCGGGGGCTATTCATTTACCGCGGTAATAGACCGTTTTACCTCATAATTTCGCGTCAGCGGTATTTTCTCAGTAATTTTGGCGCAATATTTCCTGTAATGGCAAAAAAAACGCAAACCTACCTTCTTCATATACTGGGCAGTGTGCTCTTCCTGAGCATCCCGATACTGTCGTCACCGGATCGCGAATCGCCCGGCCTGTTTCACATAGCGCCTTTTCAGCGCGATTTTAGTACCTATGTATTGCTCCTTGCTTTTTTTTACGCAAACTACGTGTACTTTATCCCAAAGCTGTATTTCTCTAACCGACGGCTGCTTTTCTTTTTAGCAATTACAGGCTGTTATTTTACAATAGCATTGCTGCCATGCTTTGTTTTGGGCAACGGACGTATGCCCTCTGCTATGCCACAGCACGAATTTCACCACCGGGACTACGGACACCATTTTGTGCCTTTTTTCCGTGGCGGGTCGGTGTTCCAGTTCCTGCTTGTATTTTTCCTTTCTTTCTTTATGCGGGTAAGCCAGCGCCTGGCAACGATTCAAAGTGAAAAGCTAAAGACAGAGGTCTCTTACCTTAAAGCACAGATTAATCCACATTTCCTGTTCAATACATTAAACAGCCTGTATGCGCTGGCCCTTGAAAAATCGGATGCAGCACCTGAGGCTATACTGAAGCTCTCGGCCATGATGCGGTATGTGGTTACTGAAAGCAGCCGCGACATTGTACCGCTTGAAAGCGAGATAGGGTACCTGAAAAATTACATCAGCCTGCAACAGCTGCGTATGGACGGCGGCACGCCTTTTTCATTTATCATTACAGGCGATCTTACCGGCAAAAGGATATCGCCAATGCTGCTGATCCCATTTATAGAAAATGCCTTTAAGCACGGGCTGAATCCCGAGGAGGATACCTTTATAGCTATCGCTATCGACGTTACGGAAAAAGAACTGGAACTGAGCGTTAAGAACAACAAAGTAGCTGTAGCAATACCGCTTGAGGAAAAAAGCGAGCAGGGTATAGAAAATACCCGGCAAAGGCTGGAATATCTTTATCCGCAAAAGCACAAATTGGCTATATTTGATACTGATGCTTCCTTTGAGGTTAAACTAACACTTACATTGGCATGATAAAAGCCATAGCCATAGACGATGAGCCCCTGGCCCTTAAGGTCATAGAGCATTTTTGCAGGCAATCGGCAACTGTTGAGCTGGAAAAAACCTTTACCAATACGGCAGAAGCCTTAAAGTACCTGAATAAATTTCCGGTAGACCTCCTGTTTCTTGACATCCAGATGCCGGGAAAAAATGGGCTCGACTTTTACAGGCAGCTTGACAACGATATAATGGTAATATTTACCACAGCCTATAGCGAATATGCGGTAGAAGGTTTTAATGTGAATGCTGTTGATTATCTTCTGAAGCCTTTCTCGTTCGAGCGGTTTATGACAGCGACAGAGAAAGCCACAAAAGAACAGAAAGCAAGGCAAAACACAACAGAGCACAACCACCTCCTGATACGTGCCGATTACAAACTGCACCGTATAGAATTTAGTGATATACTGTTGGTAGAAGGGCTTGATGACTATATCCGGATCCACCTGAAAGGCAAAACTCCTATAACCACCCGGCTATCAATGAAAAGCATCCTTGAAAAACTGCCAGATTCAGAATTTTTAAGGGTACACAGGTCGTATATAGTCCCATTGAGAAAAATTAAAACAATTTACAATAAAACCATACAAATTGACGATTTCGTTATTCCTATCGGCGACACTTATAAAGACGAAATAAATAAACGCATTTAACATTTACTTAACGTTTACCGCTGCATTTAGTGTTTTTACCTACATTTTTTGCATTTCGCAGCACTTTGATTTACGTTTGTATACTGATAATCAGCTACTAATTTTAACGTTTTTTATTTGGAATAACACTGATTTTAAGTACCTTTCGAGACTTTTTTAAAACATTTTTATTACTTTTTACCCAAACATGAAAAAAACTATCTATAGTAAACTTGCTTTACTAGCCATCTTCCTTACATTGGGCTACACTGCTAATGCCCAAAAACAGGCAAGGGCATTTGGAAGGCCTGTAAAAGCAGCCCCAACCGAAAGCGGCCACATACGATGTGTATCAACAGAATACGAAGATTACCTGCAGGAAAAATTTGAAGACAGGGCTACAAAAGAACAATTTGAACAGTGGATTGCAGGAAAAATTGCTGAGGAAAAATTACACAGGCAGGCATCCCCAAGCAATGAAGCTATTGTAATCACGATACCTGTTGTTGTACACGTAATACACGACGGCGATAATGTAGGCTCAGGTGAAAACATTAAAGAAGGACAGGTACTTTCCCAGATCACGGTTCTTAACCAGGATTACAGGAAAATGGCCGGCACACCCGGATTCAACAGCGATGAGGTAGGCGCCGATGTCGAGATAGAATTCTGCCTTGCCAAAACAGCGCCCGATGGCACGCTTACCAATGGTATTGACAGGGTAAACCTTGGAGTGTCTCAATGGGGCAACGATGATATTGAGAACATCATGAAACCTGAAACAATATGGGATCCGACTAAATACTTTAACATCTGGGTATGCCGTTTTGGACTTGACCTTAGCGATGTACTGGGTTACGCGCAATTCCCTGCCGCATCTACCCTTCAGGGCCTTAGTGGACCTTATACCGCCAACACTGATGGCGTTGTGATTGGGTATCAAAATTTCGGGTCAAGGACTATTTTCCCTGGAGGCACTTATCAGACACCTTATGACAAAGGCCGTACTGCAACACACGAAATAGGCCACGCACTTGGCTTAAGGCATATTTGGGGCGATTATGATGGGTGTAGCTCTGCACCTCAAAACGGGGATTACTGTGCTGACACGCCAGTCTCTGAAACAGCAAATGACACATGTCCTGACGGTTTTGACTCCTGCCCATCGTTAGCCGGAGTGGATATGACCAATAACTATATGGACTATACCAGGGACAACTGCATGAACTTATTTACAGCTGACCAAAAAATAAGGATCAGGACGGTAATGCAAAACTCACCAAGAAGGGCTTCGCTCACTACCTCTACAGTATGCCAGCCACCTCTCGGAGTTCAGGATTTTGAATTGCTTAACGGTATAAACCTATATCCGAACCCTGCCCAGGATATCCTGAACATTGCAGTGGAAAATGGCGAACTGCCTGACAGCTTCACGATCTACAATAACCTTGGCCAAACGATTGCCACAGTAAAAGTAAGCAGCAACGCTAACCTTACTGTTAACACTTCTTCTTATAGCAATGGTATTTACTTTATCAAAATAGATAAAGGCAGCCAGTCTAAGAAACTGAAATTCGTTAAGAACTAACACTAACGAATACCATATACAAAAAGCGGGGCATTGATTGCCCCGCTTTTTTATTGATATAAATTCAAAATCCTTATTCCTCCGGTGCCAATTCCAGCGCTAATCCATCCAGCTCTTCCGTTATCGGTATCTGGCAGCCAAGGCGGCTGTTGGGCTTTACATTGTATGCTTCCGAAAGCATGGCCTCCTCGTCAGGGCCCATTTCGGGAAGGGCAACATCATTAAGGATATAGCACTGGCAGGAAGCGCACATGGCCATTCCGCCGCAGATGCCAATAGTGCCTTCGGGTGCCAACTCATAGGCCCTGCACACTTCCATGATGTTCATGGCCATATCGGTTGGAGCCTGCACTTCGTGTACAATGCCTTCGCGGTCGGTTATTTTTAGGGTTATTTCCATTTTCTTAGTTTGAATGTTGAATGTTTAAATGCTATAAAGTTTTTAAGCGTAACGATAAGACTTTTTAACTTTCAACATTATAACATTCAACTATTATTCTATTGCCTTGACTACCTGCTTCTCTGCTTCTTTTCTTGTACCATCAAAGCCGTCGACACCGCTTACGGTCGTGTATTTAAGGACATACTTCTTTCCGGGGTTCAGCTTGTTGTACACGCTCTGGCACATCAGTGTCGCCTCATGGAAGCCGCATAATATCAGCTTTAGTTTTCCGGGATAGGTATTGATGTCGCCTATCGCATAGATGCCCTCAATATTCGTTTGGTAATCCAGCGCGTTGTTTACCTTAATAGCGTTCTTTTCTATTTCAAGGCCCCAGTTGGCCAACGCGCCAAGTTTTGGCGTAAGCCCGAATAATGGTATAAAATAGTCGGTTTCTATCTTAGCGTGGGCACCATCTACCTCAACATCCAGCGCCTCCACTTTTTCGGAACCATATATACCGGTCACTTCGGCCGGAGTTATGAGGCGTATCTTGCCTGCTTTTTTCAGTTCCTGTACTTTCTCTACCGAGTCGAGCGCACCGCGGAACTCATTGCGCCTGTGCACGAGCGTAACCTCGGATGCTACATCGGCAAGGAAAACGCTCCAGTCCAGCGCGGAGTCGCCACCGCCTGCAATAACGATACGCTTGCCGCGGAAAAGTTCAGGGTCCTTAACAAAATACTCTACGCCCTTATCTTCGTAGAATGCAATATTTTCAATTAGTGGCTTACGGGGTTCAAAGCTGCCCAACCCACCGGCTATGGCAATGGCTTTGGCATGGTGCTCCGTACCTTTATTGGTAGTTACTAAAAAAGTTCCGTCTTCCAGTTTTTGTACTGTTTCGGCCTTTTCATTTAGTGTAAAGCCCGGCTGGAACTGCTTTATCTGCTCCATAAGGTTATCTACCAGGTCGCCCGCCAATACAGAAGGAAATCCGGGAATATCGAAGATCGGTTTTTTCGGGTAAAGTTCTGTAAGCTGCCCTCCCGGTTGCGGAAGGCCATCGATAATATGGCATTTCAGCTTGAGCAGCCCTGCTTCAAACACGGCAAAAAGCCCTGTAGGGCCCGCACCGATTATTAATATATCTGTTGTGATCATTATTAAGTTTTGGATATAAGCATTTCTAAAGCAAAGTTCTTTAAAACAGCTTTCCTAAAATATGATGGTTATCAGCTTTCGCCAAAATATTTATGCAACGTTTACTACCGTCTCGATCTGCGGGGCATACTTTTTAATGGTAGTCTCCACGCCGGCCTTAAGGGTCATCTGGTTCACGCTGCAGCCTACACAGGCCCCTTCAAGGCGCACTTGCACGTGCTTGTCATCCTCAATACTGATAAGCGAAATATTCCCTCCGTCAGATTCAAGGAACGGGCGGATCTCATCGAGGGCCCTTTCTACACTGCTTTTAATTTCTTCTGTTGTCATTTTATTTCTTTTTTACTGCTGAACAGCCAGCCATCGTCGTTATTTTGATTGCTTCGGTTGCCGGAAGGTTCTCGTTCCTGTTTACCGTTTCCTGCACTACCTCGCGGGCAAGCGCTTCAAAGGCGGCTTCGAGCGGGGTCGCGGTCTGCAATGCGGCAGGGCGGCCATAGTCGCCGGCCTCGCGGATGCTTTGTACTAAAGGCACTTCGCCAAGGAACGGCACCTCAAGGTCTTCGGCAAGGTTCCTTGCGCCTTCTTTACCAAAGATATAGTATTTGTTATCAGGAAGCTCTTCGGGCGTAAAGTAAGCCATATTTTCGATGATCCCCAGTACCGGTACATTGATGCTTTCCTGGCGGAACATGGCTACTCCTTTTTTGGCATCGGCCAAAGCCACCGCCTGCGGCGTGCTTACCACTACTGCGCCCGTTACCGGAAGCGACTGCATGATAGAAAGGTGTATATCTCCCGTTCCCGGCGGCAGGTCAATCAGCATGAAGTCAAGCTCACCCCAGTCGGCATCAAATATCATCTGGTTCAGCGCCTTGCTGGCCATTGGCCCGCGCCATATTACCGCCTGCTCAGGGCTGGTAAAGAATCCTATCGACAACAGCTGTACGCCGTAATTTTCGATTGGCTTCATTTTCGACTTTCCGTCCACCTGTACAGATATAGGGCGCTCGCGCTCCACATCGAACATGATAGGCATTGATGGCCCGTAGATGTCGGCATCAAGCACGCCTACCTTAAAGCCCATTTTGGCAAGGGTAACCGCAAGGTTAGCCGTTATGGTCGATTTACCCACACCGCCTTTACCCGATGACACCGCAATAACATTGCTGATACCCGGTATGCCTTTCCCTTTGATCTCCGGCTTTTCAGGAGTTTCCACTTTTACATTTACCTTTACTTTCGCATCGGCATATATTTTTTCCTGTATGGTTTTGATGATATCGGCTTCCGCGCGCTTGCGGATGTGCATGGCAGGAGTATGCATCACCATTTCTACCACTACCTCATCACCAAATGTGAGTACATTTCTCACAGCACCACTTTCTACCATGTTCTGGCCTTCTCCGGCAAGTGTTATGGTTTCGAGGGCACTAAGTATTTCTTTTCTGTCTAGTTTCATGATATATCTAACAGCCTCTTATTAAGACTAATTTCAAACAGCAAAGATAATAGGAAAAGGTGATACGGGAAAGTTTTTTTGCTGGAAGTGTGGGAAGTCCGAAGTCGGAGGTCCGATGTACTGAGCTGGAAGTTAAAGCGTGAACAACGAGGATGAAAGGTTGTAAACTAATGCCACATAACGTTTTAGGCACCAGACATCGGACCTCCGACTTCGGACTTCCCACCTTCGACCTAAAACCCCAGCTCCTTCACCGGGTCCCAGAAGAGCTTTTCGAATTTTACGACTTTGTTTTCCTTTACTTTCACACCTTCATTTTCCAGCAGCTGCTGCATGAGGTTGGTGCCTTCAAAATGGTGCTTGCCCGATAGCAGGCCTACACGGTTTACCACACGGTGTGCCGGGACATCATCGCGGCCGCCACAGGCATTCATCGCCCAGCCTACCATGCGTGCCGATCTTGCTGCACCCAGGTATTTTGCAATAGTGCCATACGATGTAACCCTGCCTTCGGGTACCTGCTTTACGACCTCATACACGCGTTCGAAAAAGTTATCGTTATCCACCATGGCAGTTTAATTTTATTGGCTGCGCAATATCCTGATAAGCGTAAGGACGGAGACCAGGCCTGTTACCCCACCAATGAAATAGTTGACATTCTTCATGAAAAAGTCGGCCTTGTGCTCTAATTTTTTAAAGAAGACAATGTAGAGGTAAAATATGGAAAACGAACCGACTACCACGCCTATTACAAAGAGCGACACAAACAGGTTGGTAAAGTAAAAGTATTTATAGGCCGAAAAAGAAACGCTTATAAACACGTAATAGGGTATCGGGAAGAAATTGAGCGCCGAAAGCAGTGCCCCCAGGAAAAAGTTGCTGGTGCGGCTTTTCAGCTTTACGATGTCTTTACCTTTTTTTATTTTTTTCTTCTTTGCGATAAAGAGAAAATATAAAGTGAGTATCGAGAAGATAACGAGCCCGGTCTCTTCGAGTATCGCAATAATATCGGGCCGGCTATTAAGGAACTTTGCAAATGATACGGCAATATACGTCTGGAAAAAGACCACTACGGAAGCGCCAAGCGCAAAAACAAGGGCTCTTTGCCTTCCTTCCTTCAGGCTGATCTTGGCTGCCGTCATGTTGAGCAGCCCCGGAAGGGCTACACCTATGGATGACATGACAAAGCCCAAAAGCAGCGGAAGGAGTATCTCCATAAATTATTTTATTTTGAAGCGTATGTAGGTTATTGCCTTGTTCTGCTCCAGGTATTGCTGCTCATAAAAAGTCTGGATGCCCGTAACGATCTCGGGCGCACCCTCGTTGCGGTACACATGGTGATTGGCATAAATAACCTCGTGCCCCTCGCCATGAAGCAGACCAAGGGTATAGCCGTGCATGAATTCGCTGTCGGTTTTCAGGTTTACCACGCCATCCGGCTTGAGTATCTTTTTATAGCGCTGTAGGAATTCGGTATTCGTAAGCCTGTGCTTGGTACGCTTGTATTTTATCTGCGGGTCAGGGAAGGTGATCCATATCTCTGACACCTCGCCATCGGCAAAGAAATTTTCGATAAGCTCTATCTGTGTGCGAAGGAACGCTACATTGTCCAACCCTTTTTCTAAGGCTGTTTTGGCCCCTCTCCAAAAGCGGGCGCCCTTAATATCTATACCTATGTAATTGTTTTCGGGGTACCTTTCGGCCATACCGATGGTATATTCGCCTTTGCCACATCCCAGCTCGAGCACTATAGGCTTGTCGTTCTTAAAGAATTCAGCATTCCAATTCCCTTTCAAAGGAAACTCCCCTGCCATCGCATCTTCCCGCCTGGGCTGCAATACATTCCCAAACGTTTCATTTTCCCTGAACCTTTTTAATTTGTTCTTACTTCCCACGCTTATATTTAAATTTCGGTAAAATTAGGGAAATATATGACAATGGGAATAATTTTAGATTGCACTTATTAAGATAGTTTTGAACGGCCGGCACTCTGCCAAAGAGATGGGGCAGCTTCACTTTCGCTGAAAAGAGGTCATGCAATTACTTCATTTTCTCCAGTGTAAAAGAAAATTCTGACCCTTCGCCAAATTTGCTTTCCACATAGATTTTTTCGTCGTGGCCTTCTATGATGTGCTTTACAATAGAAAGGCCTAAACCTGAGCCGCCTTCGGTACGGGCACCGCTCTTGTCGACACGGTAAAAACGCTCGAACAGGCGCGGGATGTGTTTTTTCTCGATTCCCTCGCCATTGTCTTTTATCCTGACGATGATCTTGTTGTTCACCAGGTCTTCGATACTTATTTCGGTAGTACCGTTTTCGCGGCCGTATTTTATGGAGTTCACCACAAGGTTGGTAATCACCTGCTGTATCTTTTCGCGGTCGGCATATACCATTACAGGCTTGATGTACTTCATGTCGAACATGAGCATAATGTTTTTCTTATCGGCTTTCATCTCCAGCAGGTCGAAAACATTCTGCACCACTTCAACAATATTGAATTTTGTATAATTTAGGTTCAGGTCTCCCACCTCAAGCTTGGTTATCATATCGAGGTCCTGTACGATATAGATAAGCCTTTCCACACCTTTTTCGGCACGCTGCAGGTACTTTTTGCGGAGTGTTTTATCGTTCATCGCGCCATCAAGCAGTGTTAACAGGTAGCCCTGCACTGTAAACAGCGGGGTTTTAAGCTCGTGGGATACATTGCCCAGAAATTCGCGCCGGTATTCTTCGCGTATTTTCAGCGTTTCGATCTCGATCTTCTTATCCCGCGCGAATTTTTGCACCTCGCGGGTAAGCGTGGCCATATCTGTGGTGATGGATTTGTTGCGGAAGGTGCTCGACTCGAGCAGCGAAACGTCGTCGTATATTTTTTTTACCCTGCGGTAAATGAACCGTTCTACGCGGTACTGTATAACAAAAAAAGAAAATATGAAAAGGGAAACTACAAAGATGGCAATGAAATCCCACCGGAGGATATCGAAGAAATACATCATCCCCGCAAGGAACCCGGTTGAGAACAGCGTAATGTATAATGCTGACTTAACAGCAAACTTGTATGTTTTCTTAAAACTTATTGCCACTAAACCTCCAGCTTATAGCCTACTCCTTTTATTGTTTTAAACAGATCCTCCCCTATTTTTTCGCGAAGCTTGCGAATGTGAACGTCTATTGTCCTGCCGCCTACCACTACCTCGTTGCCCCACACTTTGTCCAGTATCTCTTCCCTTTTGAATACCTTGCCCGGTTTTGAAGCCAGCAGGTAAAAAAGCTCGAATTCTTTTCGCGGGAGCACGATTTCGCGGTCTTCCATAACGATCTTGTATTCTTCGCGGTTTATCTCTATTGCGCCTACACGCAGTACATCGTCTTTGCTTTCATCATCCTTAAGCCTCCTTAGCAGCGCTTTTACTTTGCTCACAAGCAGCTTCGGTTTTATTGGCTTGGCGATGTAATCATCTGCCCCGGCATCGAAACCTGCCACTTGCGAATAGTCTTCACTGCGGGCAGTAAGGAACGTTATGATCACATTACTGAGCTCCGGCATCCTCCTTATATTTTCTACCGCTTCCATGCCGTCCATTTCGGGCATCATCACGTCCATTATTATTAGGTGCGGCAACTCTTTTTTGGCTTTGGCAATAGCCTCTCTGCCATTGGCCGCCGTTACCACCTGATAGCCTTCCTGTGAAAGGTTATACCCCACTATTTCCAGGATATCCTGCTCATCGTCAACCAGTAAGATCTTGATGTCTTTTTTCTTCATAGTAACACGTATGTGTATGTTTTGCGGTGGTAAAGGTAAAGATAATACAAAACCGTCAAACGTGTTAACCGTAATTTAATGTCTTAACAATTTAATAATAAAAACCAATTCTAAAGCTAACAATTCAGTAACATCTGATTTAGATACTAGGCCCAACTTTGCACGAAAATTTAGGAACAACAACAACACGACACGAATGAAATTCAAATTTCTTTTAATTGCACTATTTACATTTTTCGCGGGGTTGGCCCAGGAGAATGCGACCATTAAAGGAACTGTTACAGACAGGGACATGAACAATGAAACCTTACCCTTTGCGACAGTAATGGTAAAAGGCACGAAAATTTTGGCCACAACAGACGAAAACGGCAGTTATACCCTTACGGTACCTGCAGGCACACACACTATTGTTTTCAGCTTTCTCGGGTACCTGGATGCTTCGGTGCAGGTAACGGTAGCTGCAGGCGAAACAAAAACGGTAGACCAGCAGCTTCACTCGGACAGCGTACAGCTGAACGATGTGATTATTGAAAAAGTGGTGAACCGCGAAAAAGAATCTACACTACTGGTAGAACAGCAAAAAGCCATCGAAATGAAGCAGGCTATCGGCGCACAGGAACTTACAAGAAAAGGAGTAAACGATGCTGCCGCCGCTGTAATAAAAACTACCGGCGTATCTAAACAGGAAGGCGTTAACAGCGTATTTGTGCGGGGCCTTGGCGACCGTTACAATTCCACAACACTCAACGGTTTGCCGCTCCCATCCGAAAACCCTTTGTATAAAAACATCTCTTTGGACTTCTTCCAGTCAAATATTATTAAAAACATCAATATAAACAAGACTTTTTCGGCCAACCTGAGCGGTGATAATTCAGGGGCGAATATTGATATTACTTCAAAAGAATTGGAAAGCAAAGCACTGCTTTCGGTACAGGGAGGCGCCAGCATTAACACAAGCGCTATTTCGGCCGATAATTTCCAGGTTGCAGACGGCGCCTACAGCTATTTTGGGTTTCTTAAAAACGGAAAGGATGTCCCTATTACCGACCTGAACCAATATACATTTAAATCAAACTTTAAGACCAATACCATTTCAAGCCCTGTTAATACGAATTTCAACATTACTGGAGGCGGGAAAATTAATGTAGGGGAAGGTAATAACACGATTTCATTTTTTGGGGTAGCAAGCAATATTACCGACTATGCCTACAAAAAAGGTTTCGTGGGTGTGGCAACAAATACCGGCGACTACCAACAGCGCATGAATATGGATCGTTATGATTACAAAACCACGCAGTCACTACTCGGAAACGTTAAGTTCAAGCACGATAAAGGAAGTGTTTCCTTAAACTCGCTGCTCATTCATAACAATAATCAATTCGTAGGTAATTATTTGGGATATAATAAAGACATCAACGATGCACTGGGTACCGACATAGCTGAGCAATCGCTTATAACCCGTCAGCAAAACAACAACAATAATTTAATAACCAACCAATTATTGGGTGATTACAAATTTAGCGACAAAATAAGCGCTAATGCGGGCGTTGTTTACAGCACCATGCGCGGAAGTGAGCCGGACAGGAAAACCAACACCTACGCAATGACGGAAACCGGGCACTACATTTTGGGCACGAATTCTTACGCAGATAACAACCGCTTTTTTTCGACACTAGACGAAAATGACTTAGGTGCAACGGCAGAAGTAAATTACAGCGTTAACCCTGAAGCAAACAGCCCAATGATCATTACGTTAGGCGGGAACTACAGGAAAACAGACCGTACTTTCAATTTTACTGAATTTGATTATAAGCAAAACGGATTAACCGTAGACCCAAATAATCCTGATTTGGTACTTAACCAGGAAAACTTTAATTCAGGCGCGTTTAGTCTTATTACCTTACGGGGCGGCACCAACATAAACCCTATGTATTACATTGGCAACCGCAAGATCGGGGCCGGCTATGCGCAGTTTCTTTATCCTGTAAACGAAAAACTTACCATACAGGTGGGCCTTCGCGATGAGCAGGTAAAACAAACCATTATCTGGGACACGAACATAACCAGTACGGTGACCGACCTTACAACGCCACCGTCGCTTATAGACAAAAACTACATATTGCCAAGTGCAAATTTAAAATACAGCTTTAACGAGAAAAACGCATTGCGCTTTGCTGCGAGCAAAACCTACACCATGCCACAGTTTAAGGAAATGGCAAACTTCCTGTACACTGATGTTAACTTTAACGAGCGCGGAAACCCGTATTTAAAGCCTTCTACTGTTTACAATGCAGACATTAAGTACGATTACTACCTGTCTCAAAAAGAGATTATTTCGATAGGCGGTTTCTATAAGTACATCCAGGACCCTATTTTGAGGATGATCATGAACACACCCGGTCTTGATTATTCGTATGTAAATACTAATAAAGCCTATGTAGCGGGTGCCGAGATCGAAGCCCGGAAAACATTATACAGCGTTGAAAGCGACATCCGTAACAAAGACCTTTCTTTCGGTTTAAATGCTTCTTATTTATACAGCGAGCAAACCCAGGAAGACGTAACTACCGGCGCAGTATCGGCCTCTTTCACAAACCGTAAAGGAAAAATGCAGGGAGCTTCGCCATTGCTTGTAAATGCCGACCTTAGTTACAACACCAGCACCGAAAACACCTCACTTTTGTCTACCCTGGTATTTAATTACTTCTATGACAAAGTATATTCTGTAGGTACAACAGGCCGCGAAAACCTGGTAGAGAAGTCAGTCCCGACTCTTGATTTCATCAACCGCTTTGAGTTGAAAAAAACCAAAATGACAATAAGCCTTGGTGCGCGTAACATATTGAATCCAAAATACAGGCTTACACAAGAGGCCACATCAAACGTAACAGGCCAGACGAGCGATGTATTGATAAGCAGCTACCGCAAAGGCGCCGTTATTATGGCCGGGCTTAGTTGGCAGCTATAATTTTCTGAACTATTAAATCCCAATATTAACACACTTAAATTACTAAAATTAAAAAAAATGAAAAAAATGTTAATGTTTGCTGCTATTGCAGCGATGGCAGTTGGTTGTAGCGATGACAGCGACAACAACAATAACAATGGCAACCAGGTTGCTGACGGTTACATTTCGTCTCTTACAGATCCTGATTATGATGCCAACAATCTTAAGGGCAAAATAAACGCCGACATTACCCTGCCTGCAGGTAACTACAAGCTTACAGGCCGTCTTATCGTGGTTGATGGTTCGGTATTGACTTTAACTCCGGGTTCTACATTTACTGCTGATGCTACAAATGCAGGCGGTGGAACGAACGTATCTGTAGAGGTAAACCGTGGCGCTAAACTAATGGCTGTAGGTACTGCAAGCGCGCCAATTGTCTTCACTTCGGTTAACAAACACACGGGCGACTGGTCCGGAGTATTTTTATGTGGTAAAGCAACCCTTGTAAATGCTGCGAGCGGTACACGTGACGGTTCATTTACACAGACTACCGAGCTTGGAGACGAGCTTTATGGCGGTAATAACGATGCCGATTCATCAGGACACCTTGAATATGTAGAGATTGGCTATGCTGGTGCGCGTATTAATGCAACAAAAGAAGGAAACAACCTGTCTCTATACGCTCAGGGTACAGGCACTATCCTTAAAAACCTTTACCTTCACGATGGTTCTGATGACAACATCGAATTCTTTGGAGGCCGTGTAAATGTAGAGAACATTTTGGTGGTAAACTCTGCCGATGATACTGTAGACTGGTGTTTAGGATGGACAGGTACTGCTACAAACATAATTGAAGTTCGTGAGGCTGGTTTTAATGACATTACAAACGGTTCCGGTATGATGGAAGGCGACGGAGGTTTCGCTGACCTTGCTTCAACTCCCCTTGTTACAACTAATCTGTCTAACCCTACATTCACTAACATTTCTGTAGGTGTGTACAACGCTAATGGTGTTGACTCAGGCTCTTCAAGCGGTGCTGCTTATTCACTTCGTGCCGGCTTTACTTTCCGTACAGGCTGTAAAGTTACTATTAACAATGGGAAAGTGCTTTGGGGCAGTGCAGCTGCTAACCCTGTAAACGGTTTATTTAAATTTAATGATGGTACAGGTACTGCCCTTGCTCCAGACGTTAAAATTAACCTTAATTATACTGGCGCTAATTTCATTGGACAAACCGGTGTAATAACATCTGTAGACAGTCCAATTCCGGGTGCTAATTACAATGAAGTTCTTGTAAACGGCAATGTTGCTTATCCTGGTTTTGTACTGGGTAATTTTTCACAGCTTGTTTTCAACAATACAGCTGCAACAGGTGCAGACAAATCTGCCTTTGCCTGGACAGGTTATGACTTCGCTACTAAAGCTCCGGGCCTATAATCAACCGGTTTAAGCTATGCTATATAAGAGGCTGCCAATGGCAGCCTCTTCTGTTTAAAAAAAATGGTTTGGCTGCATATATTCTTTGGTACAATATTTGAAATATTTTATATATATTTACAAAATCAATCACCACTATGTCAAAAAATACTTTTATATTACCTTACTGCTGTTCTGTTTGTTTTCGCTTGGCGCTAAAGCCCAGGAAAACAAAGGGGTTGCTGCTGCCGGCAAGGAAGCTATAGAGGGATTGAACATTTACCCCAACCCTGCAACTTCCGACAGGATTTACATCACTTCCAAGTCATCTCAAAGCAAGGATGTGGAGATCTACGATGTGCTTGGTAAGAAAATACTGCAAAGCACCCTTTCCGGAAAAGAACTTAACATCACAAGCCTTACTCCGGGTGTTTACATCATCAAAGTTAAAGAAGGTGATGCCTCTGCCACCCGCAAACTGATCGTTAAGTAATTAACTTACTTAACACGAAGTTAACTCGCTGATAAAAATGTCTTAATTTTACTACGGGCTTTTCTATTGAACTAAAATGTTCCTATATTTGTACAGGAGAAATATCAAAAAATTAAAAACTAACGACATGAAAAAAATCTACACTTTAACATTATTAATGGCCGCCGGACTATCGTTCGGGCAGACATTTGACGCCTTTACAGGTACAGGACCCCTGACCGCAAATGGATGGACACACCATAGTGGATCGGCTTCTGATCAGGTAACAATACTTACTACATCAAGTGATAGTGGCAATAGCCTATATTACCCTGGCCTTGCAGCATCTACCGGAAATCGTATCGCTATTGCAGCAGGAAATAATGAAGATTTAAATAAGCCACTTGCGACACCTGTTACTGAAGGTTCTGTTTACTATTCTGCACTTATAAAAGTTCAAAACACTACAGGCTTAAACGAAAATGGAGTAGCAGGCGACTACTTTCTTGGTTTTACAGTAAATACAGGTAATGGCATGGCTCCAAATCCTGAAGTTACCGCTTTTTATGGCCGTCTTTACGTGAAAAAAGGGACTGCTGAAAACACTGTGAATATTGGTGTTTTAAACACAAGCGGCGGAACTGTTGCTCCATCTTATGTTGCAACTAATTTTGCAGTTAACACTACGTTGTTTGTAGTTGTAAAATATGAATTTGCAACCAATACTGCTACTCTATGGGTAAACCCTACACCTGGAAGTACAGAAACAGCTGGTACAACAAATGCAACAGGAAGTTCTGCAGCGCCAACAATCCTGGGCGGGATGTTTATAAGAGAAGGCGGTAACGGCACTGCCGGAACTGGAAACATAGAAATTGACGAATTAAGGGCAGGCACTACATTTGCGGGTGTAACCCCAACAGGAACTGCCGGAGTTAAAGAGAGTGCAATCGCAGGCCTTAAAGTATATCCTAACCCATTGACAGGAAACATACTTAATATCACATCTAACGCTAATGCTGCAAAAACAGTTGCGATATATGACGTTCTTGGAAAACAGGTTATAAACACTACAACTTCTAATACAAGCATCAACGTAAGCAGCCTTACAAGCGGTGTTTATATGGTAAAAATCACTGAAGAAGGCAAAACAGCTACTAAGAAGTTAGTAGTTCAATAATCTTCTCAAACATATTTGGAAAAGCACTGCTTCGGCGGTGCTTTTTTATTTTGTATTTTTGCCAAAACTTCCGCATTGATTACTTCCTCCGACATATTTGCCATTTCTTCCAAAAAAGAGTTTGAGAAGATCACCTTAAAGGTTTTCCGCCACCAGTACGATAACAATACCGTTTATCGTGATTTTTGCGGCTTCCTGAATAAGAATAAACAGAATGTAAAGTCGGTAAAGGATATCCCTTTTCTCCCGATACAGTTTTTTAAGACGCATGATGTACTGAGCTCCCGGGAACCTGTACAGACAACATTTACCAGCAGCGGCACCACCGGGATGACAACCAGCCGCCATCTGGTAACCGACATTAACTATTACGAGCAGAGCTTCCGGTTGGCGTTCTCACAGTTTTATGGCAATATAGAGAATTATGCTGTTTTAGCGCTGCTGCCCTCCTATCTGGAACGCGAAGGGTCATCGTTAATTTATATGGTGGAAGACCTCATACAGGGCTCTAATAACCCTGACAGCGGCTTTTACCTGCACAACTACGATGAACTCATTGCAAAGCTTACAAAGCTGGATTCCGAGGGCCAGAATGTATTACTTATAGGAGTTACCTATGCGCTTCTCGATCTTATTGAAAAGCAGGATTTCAACCTGAAGAACACCATCATAATGGAGACCGGCGGTATGAAAGGCCGTCGCCGTGAGATGATCCGCGAAGAGCTGCACGAAGTGTTATGTAAAGGCTTTGGTGTGGGCGAGATCCATTCTGAGTACGGGATGACGGAGCTGCTGTCGCAGGCCTATTCCCTGGGCAACGGCATTTTTGAGTGCCCACCCTGGATGGACATCCTTATCCGGGATACCGAGGATGCATTGACGTATGTCGATTATGGAAAAACCGGCGGCATCAACGTGATCGATCTCGCTAATATAAATTCCTGCTCTTTTATCGCTACACAGGACCTCGGAAAAAAATATACTAACCAGTCGTTTGAAGTGCTGGGCCGCTTTGATAACTCAGATATACGGGGATGTAATTTGATGGTGGTGTAGGAATTATTGATTTTATTTTACCGAATCACTTGTCGGGAATTCCTTATTTATGAAGCTTTTATTTTTGTTAAATGTTGAGTAGATTTGCTCAAACATTAAAAAAGCTTTTATGAATAAAATAATTACTTTAAGAAATCTGCTCAGCCTCATTTTTTGTATCAGCATTTTTGCCAATGCAAAAGCCAACACAATTGCTCTTCCGTTAGATGCACCCGTAGCAACCGAAGCGACTGATATTACATTCCATAGCTTCACAGCGCATTGGAATGAAGTGGCCGGAGCAGACAACTATATAATTGAGATCAGCACAAGTAGTGATTTCTCTACAATCCTGCCCGGTTGGAATGACTGGCTAATTTGGGGAACATCACAGGAAGTACATAATCTTACCGGCACTACTACCTATTATTACCGGGTGGTCGCTGTTTCCGGTAATACATTTTCTGCCTATTCAAATATTATTGAAGTGACAACAGGCTGTGGGCCGTTTATTTATGCCGCAGACAATATTGATGAATATTGCGGTGTTACGACAATAGGAGATTTGCCGTTATCGCTAAATGATTATCATTGGTATTTATCCGAAACCGGAGGGGAGCCTTTGACCGCAGAGACCGTAATCCCTTCAGGAATAATTTACTACACAAACTACTATGACAATTGCGAAAGTCCAAGGCAGCCCTACCTGGCGCAAATAACAATAGCAGACACCCCTGTGATCGAAGATAATGAAGTGGCAGTATGCCATAGCGGCACTGTTGACGATATAACGCCTGAAGGGTCGGGTTATAAATGGTATGCCGATGCTGCAAGCGGGACGGCACTTGCGGGCGGGACGGCGCTTGCCAACGGCACCTTATACGTATCGCGGGTAGCAGGCAATTGTGAAAGCGAACGGGTAGCCATAATGGTTGAAATTGCGAACCCTGCTGTACCACAAGGCGAACAACAACAAACATTCATTACCGGAGAAGCGCTTTCGGACGTTGAGGTTACTGCTAATGATGCCCTTGTATGGTATGCCGATGAAGCGCTTACCACAGAGCTCCCTGCTACTACAGCACTTACAGACAACACCACCTATTATGCCATTAACCAGGATGGATCCTGCATGAGTGAGCCATTGGCAGTAACTGTAAGCCAGCTCGCGGGTATAAATGAATTCGGAATGCAAGGGGTGAGAGCCTACCCGAACCCGGTAAACGATATCTATACTATTACCTATACAGAGCCTATTAGTACTCTGTCTGTTTATAATATGCTTGGGCAGCCTCTGGCTACAAGCCAAAACGGAACAGCGTCGGTACAGGTAAATATGGCTCCATACGCACAGGGAACGTATTTTATAAAGCTCACATCGGGCGTTAAGGCAGCAACCTTAAAAGTGGTAAAGCAATAGACTAATACAAAAACAAAAAATGCCCGGCAACACCGGGCATTTTGTTTTATTACCTAACAGTAATAACAAAATATTTCTTCTTGCCGTGCTGCACCAGTATATATTTGCCGAGGATGATATCTTTATCAGATAGCAAATAACCTTCTGCTACTTTTTCTTTATTTATAGAAATAGCATTTGCCAATACCGCTTCCCTTGCTTTTCCGCGTGAAGGGAATATATTAGTCGTATCGGCAAGCGCCAATACGATATCAACGCCTTCCTGTAGTTGTTCGCGCGTGATTTCAGCGCCCATAAATTCCCCGAAAATATCGGTAAAGAATTCCTCACTTTCATTTTCCATATCTTCGCGGTTAAAGTTAGAGAAAGCAAAAACCGATCTCTTAACAGCTTCCTCAAGATCTTCCCTGGAATGCACGAAAGTCGTTACCTCTTCGGCCAGCTTTTTCTGAAGCACCCTAAGATGTGGAGCGGTCGCATGCTCCTCGATCAGGGCATCTATCTCTTCTTTAGAAAGGAAAGTGAATATCTTTATATATTTCTCAGCATCGGCATCGCTCGTATTCAGCCAGAATTGGTAGAATTTGTAAACTGATGTCTTATCGGCGTCCAGCCATACATTGCCGCCTTCAGACTTGCCGAATTTAGAGCCGTCCGCTTTTGTGATCAGAGGGCAGGTCATCGCGTAGGCTTTTGCGCCTTCGTCGTTCATCCTGCGTACCAGTTCGGTCCCTGTAGTAATGTTGCCCCACTGGTCGCTTCCTCCCAATTGCAGCAGGCAGTTGTATTCTTTATGCAGGTGGTAAAAATCGTACCCCTGTATCAGCTGGTAGGTAAATTCGGTGAATGACATACCCGACCCTGCTTCACCTGTAAGGCGCTTTTTAACCGAATCCTTAGCCATCATGTAGTTCACCGTGATACGCTTACCTACATCGCGCACGAACCCGATGAATGAGAACTCCTTCATCCAGTCGTAATTGTTCACCAACACGGGAGCATTCGCATCCGCCGAATTGAAATCAAGGAAACGCGACAGCACTCTTTTGATACCTGCAACGTTCTTTTCAAGTGCAGCTTCGTCAAGCAGGTTACGCTCATCCGACTTGCCCGAAGGGTCGCCTATCATTCCGGTAGCGCCGCCAACTAGGGCAATAGGCTTATGCCCGCATTTTTGCAGGTGCACCAAAATGATGATAGGCACAAGGCTGCCGATGTGCAACGAGTCGGAAGTTGGGTCAAAGCCAATATAGGCCGTGGTCATTTCCTTATTCAGTTGCTCTTCAGTTCCCGGCATAATGTCGTGTACCATGCCTCTCCATCTCAGTTCTTCTACAAAATTTTTCATGTCTGGTTTTTAATAAGCTGCAAAAATACAAACCTGTGTGAAAAAACGGGAACAAATAAGGATAAATGCGCAGTAAAAATTACATTTGCATCTATGATATTAGTAACCGGCGGTACAGGATTGGTGGGTGCCCATTTGCTGCTCCAGTTAGCGGCTAATGGCGGACAGGTGCGTGCGTTGTACCGCGGCCAGAGCTCCATCACAAAAACAAGGAACCTTTTTACTCATTACAAAAAGCAGGAACTGTTTGATACAATCGAATGGGTACAGGGCGACATTACCGATGTCCCTTCGCTGGAAGATGCTTTTGCAGGCGTAGAATATGTGTATCATTGCGCGGCCTTCATCTCTTTCGATCCCCGGGATGAGGAGCAGCTGCGGAAAGTGAACATCGAAGGCACTGCCAATATGGTAAACCTTTCCCTAGCTTACGGCATAAAAAAATTCTGCCATATCAGTTCCATTGCCGCTTTGGGCGACACCAAAGAGGATGGCGACACTATTACCGAAGAGACCGAATGGAACCCCGAAATAAAGCATGGCGACTATGCCATCAGTAAATATGGTGCCGAAATGGAAGTATGGCGTGCCTGGCAGGAAGGCCTGAATGTTGTAATAGTAAATCCGGGGCTGATATTTGGCTATGGTTTTTGGGAACAGGGAAGCGGTGCCGTGCTGCGTGCAGTAGACAAAGGCCAGTATTTTTATACTAACGGCACCTGTGGCATTGTTGCCGTGGAAGATGTCGTAGGGATAACGACGCTGCTAATGGCTTCTGAAATATCAGGCGAACGCTACATTGTGGTTTCAGACAACCTTTCATATAAAGAAATTCTTGACACGATTGCCGACGGAATGAAGAAAAAGCGTCCTTCAATATACGCCACAAAGCTAATGGCTGCCGTTGGGTGGCGGATAGACTGGCTGATATCAAAACTGCTTATGCGGAAAAGGATGCTTACAAAAGGCATGGCGAGATCATCGTACGCCACAGATAAATACACCAGCGAAAAGCTTACTACCGAAACAGGCTACGAGTTTACGGCTATGAAGCCTTATTTGAAGGAACTTGCCACACAGTACTCCGGCCAGCTTTTATGACCTGTTCCGTGCTCTTATCTTTGGGCCGGTACCGGTGGTTGCCGGGGATTCTTTCTTTTTAAAGCCGTATTTTATTTTATCCTGCTCTATTTTTTCCTTTACCTTTTTCTGGATACCTTCATATACATCAAGGTCTGATGCATAGTATTCATTGCTTTGCACAAACGTAAGACTGTCGGTCTTGTATTTATTATAAATGTAATTCCTGTTGTCTATCTTATTATCGTCAAGCGCCTTTGGGGTATACGAGCTTATCGCCTGCAAAAGGGTAATATCATAAAGTATATTCACCATTTCATCTTCTGATAAAAGGTGTTTTGGCTTTTCTGCTTTTTCTTCCCCGCAGGAAAAGAGCAGTGCAGACAGTGCTATGTATACCAGCTTTTTCATAAGCTATCCAATTTTATATCGATCAACATTTAAAGCGACCATATCCGGCTTTTTCTACCACAAAGGGCACAAAGTTTTTTCACTAAGGACACTAAGACCCGCTGTATATTTTAGAGGACACAAGGCTTTGGGTATCGCTTTGTGCGCTTTATTTTAATACAGCCTTGTGAACTTTGTGAAAAATCCTTAGTGATCCTTTGATAAAATTAAATATAAAAGATTATCTGTCAAACAACAGCCTTTCGCCGCAGCGGATATCTTTCACCTTAAAGTTATTATATACAAGGTTGCCATTTACAAAAGTATGGGTAATCCTTGATTTAAAGTTAACCCCTTCGAATGGTGACCAGCCGCATTTGTATAAAATATTTTCTTTCTTCACGTTCCATGGTAGTCCGGGGTTCACGATAACAAGGTCCGCATAATAACCTTCCCTGATGAAGCCGCGCTTTTCCACACGGAATAATTTGGCAGGGTTGTGCGCCATTTTTTCCACGATCTTCTCTACCGATATCTTCTTTTGATGGTAGGCCTCAAACATTGCTACTACGGCATGCTGCACCAGCGGCCCTCCTGAAGGCGAGCTTGTATATGGGTTTTTCTTTTCGTCTAATGTATGCGGGGCGTGGTCGGTTGCAACCACATCGATCCTGTCATCAAGCAATGCATCCCAAAGTGCCTGTCTGTCCTCGGCTGTTTTTACTGCCGGGTTCCATTTGATAAGCGCGCCTTTCTTTTCATAATCGGCATCGCTGAACCAAAGATGGTGGATGCACACTTCGGCAGTTATTTTTTTCTCCTCAAGCGGAATTTTATTGGTAAACAATTCAAGCTCCTTTGCCGTAGATACATGGAAAACGTGCAGCCTTGCCCCTGTTTTTTTGGCAAGCTCTACCGCCCGTGAAGACGATATGTAACACGCCTCGGTACTGCGTATAAGCGGGTGGAATTTCACGGGGATATCATCGCCGTATTCCTCCTTGTACTTTTCAAGATTCTGGCGTATTGTTGCTTCGTCCTCACAATGCGCTGCAATGAGCATGGATGTGCTGCTGAATATTTTTTCGAGTACGGCCTCATCGTCAACCAGCATATTCCCTGTGGAAGAGCCAAGGAACAACTTGATTCCCGGCACGTTCTTCGGGTTGGTTTTCAATAGCTCTTCAAGGTTGTCATTGGTACCGCCCATCATAAAGCCGTAATTGGCATACGATGTTTCTGAAGCCCTTTGGTATTTATCCTCAAGCAATTCCTGCGTAACAGCATTCGGAACCGTATTAGGCTGCTCAATAAACGAGGTAATACCGCCCGCTACCGCTGCACGCGATTCGGTTTCGATCGTCCCTTTGTGCGTAAGGCCCGGCTCACGGAAGTGCACCTGGTCATCAATAGCCCCGGGTATCAGAAAGCTCCCTTCGGCATCGATGATCTTTACATCCGAAAACTTCGCGCTGATGCTTTCGGCAATTTCTTTAATAAACCTGTCTTCAATTAAAAGATCGCCTTCAAAAATGGCTCCTTCATTTACAATTTTGGCATTCTTAATTAAAATCCTGTTCATTGATCTCTTATAGTCTGTTTAGCATTTTTTTCATTCTCAGCGATATCACCCCAAAGATAGCTTCTTTAAAGATAGCGCCGCTCATTTTAGATTCGCCCATGGTACGGTCGGTAAATATGATAGGCACTTCCACAATATTAAAGCCGTTGGCATAGGCCCGGTATTTCATTTCGATCTGGAAGGCATATCCCACGAATTTTATCCTGTCAAGGTTCACGCTTTCCAGCACCTTTCGCTTATAGCAGATGAACCCGGCAGTAGCATCGCGTATTGTCATCCCTGTAATGGTGCGCACATAGGCCGACGCGTAATACGACATCAGCACGCGGCTTAATGGCCAGTTCACCACATTCACCCCGGTAACATAGCGCGACCCTATAGCCATATCGGCGCCTTTTTTGCAGGCATCATATAACCGTACAAGGTCGTTGGGGTTATGCGAAAAATCGGCATCCATCTCAAAAATATAATCATACTTCCTGCTGATGGCCCATTTGAACCCATGAACGTAGGCCGTTCCCAACCCTGATTTTCCGGCCCTTACTTCCAGAAAAAGGTTTGCGGGATATTCCTGCTGCAATTCCCGTACCTTTTGTGCAGTGCCATCCGGCGAATTATCATCCACGATCAGCACGTCGAAAGCGGTATCAAGCGATAATACTGCCCTTATGATAGGTTCTATATTGTCAATTTCGTTATAAGTCGGAATTATAACTATCCCATCGCTCATCTGGTCCGCTGAATTTTTGTGCAAAAATAACGTATTTCTAACGTGTGAAGCATAATTAAAGTATAATTAAAATAAGCGAATGCAAAAAATAGTAATTTTGCGGCTATGACAGAACTGGTTTTAAACGTTAGGGCAGTTGGAGGCAGGGATTGGGCAACCATCCTGTTCGTGGTGTGCTTTGGCCTGATCGCCATCAACAGGGCTGTTTTCGAAACCCGTTTCGCTGAGTTTATAAAACTTGCCGTATCAGATAAATACACGAAGATATACAAAGACGGGGGCAACCTGCTGAGCTGGTTTACCATTTCGTTCTTCTTCATACAGGTCATCTCGTTTACGTTCCTTTTACAGTTTTTATTACACTACTTCAAGCTGGCAGAAAAGACAAGCTGGATATCCTTCATACAATTGTTCACCCTGATCGCGGTGTTCATCCTGGCAAAATACCTGATTGAAAAGATAATTGCCACATCATTCAATATTGAAGAATTCAATGAGCAATTCAACCTGCACAAGGTAAATTACAGGACGTATATCGGGCTTTTGCTGCTCCCTGTTAACATTATATTGTTTTATAATGACGATATCCATCCGTATGTTTTATACGGAATCATAGCAATTATAGTAGCTGCAAGCATTATATCCTACCTGCTTTCATTAAGGCTGTATCAAAATTTGATACTCGGCAAATTGTTTTATTTTATTTTGTATCTTTGCGCACTTGAAATAGCACCCTATTATTTCATGTATTATTGGTTTACAAAAAGTTAGTAAAGAATTCGCAATATATGAAAGTGAAAACTATCCTGGTTTCGCAGCCTGAACCTAAAGTAGATAATTCCCCCTACTTTGAAATTCAGCAAAAATTAAAAGTAAAGGTTGACTTCAGGCCATTTATCCACGTAGAGGGTGTAAGCGCAAAAGATGTCAGGGCGCAAAAAATCGACCTTAATAATTATACCGCCATAATACTTACCAGCAAGAACTCTATTGACCATTTTTTCCGCGTGGCCGAAGAAATGCGCTTTAAGGTCCCTGAAACGATGAAGTATTTTTGCCAGAGTGAGGCCATTGCCTTTTACCTGCAAAAATATGTGGTGTACAGAAAAAGAAAGATCTATGTAGGGCAAAAGGACTTTAGCGACCTTTCCCCTCTTATCAAAAAATATAAGGACGAAAAGTTTCTCCTGCCGGCATCCGACCAGTTGAACTTTGATGTGCCGCAAACACTGAATACCCTTAAAGTAGACTGGACCCCGGGCACTTTCTACAAAACGGTAATGAGCGACCTGAGCGACCTGAAAGATGTGTACTACGATGTACTGGCTTTCTTCAGCCCTACCGGGATCAAATCGTTATTCAAAAATTTCCCCGACTTTGAGCAAAACAACACACGTATAGCGGTTTTCGGGCTTACCACACAAAAAGAAGCGCTCGATCACGGCCTCAGGGTTGACATCATGGCACCAACTCCGGAAACGCCATCTATGACGATGGCTTTGGAGAAGTATATTATTAAAGCCAATAAAGAGAAATAAGAGAATATTACTTTATAAATGAAAACCGCCTGATTGATTGGGCGGTTTTTTTGTTATGATCCATACCTGCCTTTATTTTTTCTAATCAGTACTAATATTGACACAAAGATCATATTTATTATAAACAAGCTGAAGAGATCAGCATTACTTATTGTTTTAATTCCCTGACCAATAACTTTACTTTCGAAATAAAAATATATTGCAGACGAGTCAATCAGCAACAACATCCATAAAAGTATCTGGTAGAGGGCTTTCATATTACAAACATAAGCAATTCCTCAATAAACAAAAAGCTGCCCTTTTTACGGGGCAGCCTTTCTTTCCAAAAAACATCTATTCTAAAATTCACATTATGCCAACGGTCCGCCGGCCATAATTTCTTCATTGGCAAATTCCTCGAATTTCGCAAAGTTCTTCCTGAATGCAGCCGCCAGTTCAAGTGCTTTTGCATCATAAGCTTCCTTATCTTCCCATGTGTTCCTTGGGTTAAGGATTTCCGCAGGGACGTTAGGGCAGCTTTGTGGCTTTGCAAGTCCAAATACCGTATGGTCCTGGTATTCTACATTATCAAGTTCGCCGTTCAGGGCAGCAGTAATCATTGCCCTTGTATATTTTAATTTCATCCTGTGGCCGGTGCCATAAGCGCCACCAGACCACCCGGTATTGATAAGCCAAACGTTTACGCCGGCATCTTTCATTTTTTTGATTAGCATCTCGGCATATTTTGCAGGGTGCAGCGGCATGAACGGCGCACCAAAGCATGCAGAGAAGTTAGGCTGCGGCTCATTAACACCTGCTTCGGTACCGGCAACTTTAGCCGTGTAGCCTGAGATGAAGTAGTAAGCAGCCTGTCCCGGAGTCAGTTTAGAGATCGGAGGCAGGATACCAAATGAGTCGGCACTAAGGAAGAATATATTTTTAGGATTGTGCCCTATAGAGCCCGGCTGTATGTTGTCGATATGATAGATCGGGTAGCTTACACGCGTGTTCTGCGTAATCGAAATATCGGTATAATCTACCTCG
The DNA here is from genome assembly GCF_003096035.1 of Flavobacterium album. Lineage (NCBI taxonomy): Bacteria > Pseudomonadati > Bacteroidota > Flavobacteriia > Flavobacteriales > Flavobacteriaceae > Flavobacterium > Flavobacterium album. The sequence goes on from NZ_CP029186.1 coordinate 581,100, forward strand.
TTCGTGCCCGGCTTGAAGATTACGTTCTCCAGTATCGCACCTCTTTTGATAGCCCTGAAGATATCCGGCTCGTTCTCCTCAGTCAGGTTGATCACCTTGGCATAACAGCCGCCTTCAAAGTTGAATACAGTATTCTCATTTGTCCATCCGTGCTCATCGTCACCTATCAGCTTACGCTCAGGATCGGCAGACAATGTAGTCTTACCTGTTCCCGAAAGTCCGAAGAAAATAGCTGTATCGCCATCTTTACCAACGTTAGCGCTGCAGTGCATTGGGAAAGTATCTTTAAACACAGGAAGAATGAAGTTTAGTGCAGAAAATATGCCTTTTTTCATTTCGCCGGTATAGCCTGTACCACCTATAAGTGCAATTTTCTTAGTAAAGTCAAGTATCGCAAAGTTGTGTGAGCGCGTACCGTCTGCAGCAGGATCTGCCATAAAGCCCGGCGCACATACTACATGCCAGTCGGCTGTGAAATCCTCCAGCTCCGATTCTTCCGGACGAAGGAACATATTGTAGCAAAACAGGTTCGACCAGGCAGTTTCGGTAACCACCCTTACATTAAGCCTGTAATTATCATCGGCACAAACATAGCTGTCGCGTACAAATACTTCTTTACCGGAAAGATAGTCGGCAACTTTCTTATAAAGCGCGTCAAATTTAGCGCTCTCAAAAGGGATGTTTACATTTCCCCACCATACTTTATCTTCGGTAATGCTGTCTTTTACAATAAAACGGTCCTGTGGCGACCTCCCGGTGAATTCCCCTGTATTGATGGCAAGGGCACCTGTTGAGCTTTCAACGCCCTGGCCTCTTTCAATCGTAATATCATGAAGCTCGTCCGGAGACAACTGATATCTTACATTAGCATCTTTAATTCCTAAGTTATCCAACGAAATCGTTTTCGTAAAAAGGCCGTAATTATCCATACTTTTTAGAATAAGTTGAGTTGTTTCAAAGGGCAAAAGTAAAAAATAAATTGTTACAAAGTAAGAATTTGAAGAATTTTTATCCTTTTCGCCTCATTATATGCAAAAACAATACAGCCCATGCCGATATAAGTAACAATCCTCCAATAGGCGTTATAAAACCGATTTTCTTAAAATCAAAAGAAAACAGTGAATTACAAGCTAAAAAATAGATGGAAAATGAAAAAAACAGGACTCCCGTCAGCACTAATCCCAAAATTGCCTTTTTAGCTTTCTGCGAAACCATAGGGGTGATCCCGACAAACAGCAAAAACAGTGCGTGGTACATTTGGTAACGCACACCCGTCTCAAAAACCGCTACCTGCTCAGGCGCAAGCAACTCCTTGAGGCTGTGGGCACCGAAAGCGCCAAGTATTATCCCTATTGCACCCAAAACGCCCGCCGCTGCTATGATTTTCCTGTCCATTTTATTTTGATTTGATGGTAAAGTTAAAAAGTTTTCGCACAATTAACACCGAAAAGTTTTTAGAAAAATAACATTTGGACTACTTTCGTGTTATAATTGGGAAAATACTACTATGAGGAATATTTTGATTATTGGCGCAGGCCGTTCCGCTTCGTCATTAATAGAATACCTGTTGAACAAATCGGAGGCGGAGAACCTTCATATCACGATAGGCGACCTTTCTGCAGAGCTTGCACAACGCAAGACCAAAGGGCATCCACGGGCTTCGGCCATCACGTTTGACATTTTTGACGAAAATCAAAGAAAAGAAGAGATAAGCAAGGCCGATGTGGTCATATCCATGCTGCCGGCACACCTGCATTTTGAAGTAGCGAAAGACTGCATTACTTACAAGAAACACATGGTTACGGCTTCCTACATCAGCCCGGCCATGCAGGACCTTGACGCGCAGGTAAAAGCAAACAACCTTATTTTCATGAACGAAATAGGGCTCGACCCCGGCATCGACCACATGAGCGCCATGAAAATCATTGAGGAAATAAGGGATAAAGGTGGCAAAGTGCTGTTGTTCGAATCGTTCTGCGGCGGACTTGTTGCCCCGGAAAGCGACAACAACCTGTGGAACTACAAGTTTACCTGGAACCCGCGCAACGTAGTACTTGCCGGACAGGGAGGCGCAGCGAAATTCATACAGGAAGGCACCTACAAATACATCCCGTACAACAAGCTCTTCCGCCGTACGGAATTTATGGATGTGGAAGGCTATGGCCGTTTTGAAGGCTATGCTAACCGCGATTCGCTTAAATACCGCAGTGTTTACGGCCTTGATGATGCACTCACACTGTATCGTGGCACGCTCCGCAGGGTGGGCTATTCCAAATCATGGAATATGTTCATACAGCTTGGCATGACCGACGATACCTATGTAATGGAGGATACGGAAACAATGAGCTACCGCGAATTCACCAACTCATTCCTGCCTTACCATCCTACCGATTCGGTGGAACTGAAGCTTAGGCATATCCTGAAGATCGACCAGGACGACATCCAGTGGGATAAACTGGTGGAACTCGACCTTTTTGACGACACTAAGATAGTTGGCCTTCGCAACGCAACACCCGCCCAGATACTGGAAAAAATACTATCTGACAAATGGACGCTGAAGCCGGACGATAAAGACATGATCGTAATGTACCATAAGATCGGCTATGTGCTCGAAGGTAAAGAACACCAGATTGATGCCACTATGGTTTGCATCGGCGATGACCAGACTTATACTGCAATGGCAAAAACTGTAGGACTGCCTGTAGCCATGGCGGCGCTACAGATACTCAATGGCAATATAACCACTCCGGGCGTACAGCTTCCGATAAACCGCGAAGTGTACCTCCCGATACTCAAAGAACTGGAAGAATTTGGGGTTGTCTTCAATGAAAAGCATGTTCCGTACGAAGGGTATAACCCCGACAATGTAGCAAGCTAGCCCCACTTAACTAACCCAAACTCCGAAACCTCCCGCTAACTACGGGAGGTTTCACTTTTTATCATCTCTTTCCACTACATAGGCGAGCATAAGCACGCAAATCTTCTTTCCGGCAACGAGGAATTGTTTCTCGCAAAGGCACAAAAACGCAAAGCTTAAGACCCTAATATTGCGTCGCAATATTTTGCGTCTTAAAATATATTGTCTCGGCATGAGTCTTGGCGGCTTAGCGCTTTGCGTGAAATTAAAAACATCTTTATTCCAAATTGGAATTGAATCTTTATATTTGATTACAAATTGCAACCCATGAAGATCAATTCACTACAAATAGAAATAGACGGAATCGATAAAGAGATATTGCGCTACCTCATGGAAGATGCCCGTAAGCCCATACTCCAGATAGCTGCAAAGATCGGTATATCGGGTGCGGCCATCCACCAAAGGCTGCGCAAGCTGGAGCAGGCCGGTGTGATAGCGGGTTCGCGGTTTATTGTGGACACCAAAGTTTTGGGCTACAGTACCATGGCTTTCGTGGGCATTTACCTCGAAAAAGCATCCAACAACCCGGAAGTAGTGAAAGAACTCCGCAAAATCCCTGAGGTATTGGAATCGCACTATACTACAGGAGACTGGTCCATACTCATCAAGATCATTTGTAGGGATAACGAGCACCTTATGCAGCTTCTCAACCACAAGATACAGCCCATCAGCGGGGTATCACGAACGGAGACGTTCATTTCGCTGGAGCAGCAGATTGAGCGGCAGATACAATTATAGCCCCCTAACCCCCGAAGGGGGAACTCCACTCAAACCGATTAGCAACCGTGGGAAATTCCCCCTTTGGGGGTCAGGGGGGTTGAGTAAAAAAATAAAAAAACCGCCCGGAGTCCGGACGGTTTGGGGATAAATATATAGAAAGGGGATTAATCCCTTGAACCTCCGAATATCCTGAGGCCAAAGTATACCAGCATTGCGAGCGAGCCTATTGCTGCTACAACATACGTGCGGGCGGCCCATTTGAGGGAATCTTCTGCGCCGGCATATTCCTGTTGGGTAAGCATGTTTTTATTCTTTAGCCAGGCTAAAGCACGGTTGCTGGCATCATATTCTACCGGAAGTGTAATAAAAGTAAACAGTGTAGTAAGTCCATACAGCAACAATCCCGCAACAGCCATATAAAAACCAAAGCCCATGTGTGCACCCGCTGCCAGCACAAGGCCGAGCACCAATAAGATTTGCGAAAGGTTAGACGCTACGTTCACCACCGGCACCAACTGCGAACGGAATGCGAGCATACTATAAGCCGTGGCATGCTGCACGGCATGGCCTACCTCGTGCGCCGCAACCGCAGCAGCGGCCGCATTGCGTTGGTTATATACTGCCTCGCTCAGGTTTACTGTTTTGTCTGCGGGGTTATAGTGGTCCGTCAGCCTTCCAGCGGTCGAGATAACGCGCACGTCATAAATGCCGTTGTCGTTCAGCATTTTCTGTGCGATTTCTGCCCCGCTCATATTATTGCGAAGGTGGACTTTAGAATAATATTCAAACTTGCTTTTCAGCCTCGAGCTTACAGCAAAACTTACAAGGGCGATAGCGCCCAGGATGATCCAATACAAAGCATCTCCGTACATTTTCTTTTCGTTTATTGATTTGTGTACATTTCATCAAATTACGAACCAAATGATATTAAGGAAAAGTTAATGACAGTTTGGCGGTTTAGCTGACGGAATTGCAGTTGTTTATTTTCAGTAACACGGAGTGCATTATAATAAGCGTAGTTCCTGCTGTATGCACTATATCCCTGTCCGCAGCGACGGTAGGGAGGATACGCCTGCCTCCCGGCAGGCAGGTTCCTTCAAGGCTAAAGGAAACTTTGGGCGTCTTTGAACGTCGGGAATTGCCAATATAACGTGGCGGTAGAGACACATTGAATGTGTCTCACATAAAACAAATCAATGCGCTAGACACAGGCACTGCTCTACTGAAGTGGTACAAAACAAAAACTCCGGAGAGACTATTCTTTCCGGAGTTTCCAACCTGCAAGGTTTTGAAGAACCTTGTAGGTTTAAGTTGTAACAAATAAGAATACTTTTTCCATTTCGACGCAGGAGAAATCTCAATTTATTCGCAATATTTTCTGAGATTTCTCTCTCCGCAAGCTCCGATCGAAATGGAAAAACGGTTAGTTCATTACGCCACAATGTTAATGATCCTGCCCGGAACGACAATCACCTTTTTAGGTGCTGCGCCGCCCAGCTGCTGGGCTGTCCGCTCGTCGGCGAGGATGGCTTTTTCGATGTCTTCTTTACTCATATCCATCGGCAATTCGATAGTGAAGCGGGTCTTGCCGTTGAACGATACGGGATACTCCTTGCTGCTCTCCACCAGGTATTCCGGGTTGAAGATTGGGAACGGCACCTGCGAGATGCTGCCCTGATGGCCCAATCGGTGCCAAAGCTCCTCTGCGATGTGCGGGGCGTATGGCGATATCAGTATAGCCAATGGCTCGAGGATTACGCGCTCGTGGCAATTCATGGCGGTAAGCTCATTCACGGCGATCATAAAGGAGCTCACCGAGGTATTGAACGAGAAGTTCTCGATATCCTCCTGCGTTTTCCTGATGGTCTTGTGCAATGTCTTGTAGGCTTCCTTACTTCCCGGATTGGCGGTCACAATAAGCCCGTTATCATCAAAATACAGTTTCCAAAGCTTTTTCAGGAACCCGGAAACACCGGTGATACCCGCGGTATTCCAGGGCTTGGCTTGTTCTAATGGTCCGAGGAACATTTCGTACAGGCGAAGGGTATCGGCACCATATTGCTCACAAATGTCGTCTGGAGTTACTACATTGTATTTGGACTTGGACATTTTCTCGACTTCGCGGGAAACTTTGAAAATAAGGCTTTCATCGGTTAGAAAAATAGCATCTTTATAATCAACTCTCCATTTTGAGAATAGAAAAGTATCTAATTCATTCCCTGCATTAACTGTAGAGATGTCAACATGTATCAAATTTGTAAAAATTTCAGGAGTATTTTCAAATTTACCAGACTCCAACTGTTTTCTTAATGTATCAAACCTCCTATCATTCCAAATTAGTTTCAAAACTTGTTTTTCAATCTCTGATGAATTTAACCCAGAAGTAACAAATATTGCAGGATAATACTCAGACGAGGTAGGGGTATCTTCAATCAAATCTTTAGGATTTATATATTTAAACACAAATCCAACCCTTTGAATAAACGCGCTCATCCCCAATATCATTCCCTGGTTGATCAGCTTTTTAAAAGGCTCTTCCTTCGTAATAAAGCCCCTGTCCTTTAAGAACTTATTCCAGAAACGGCTGTACAATAAGTGGCCCGTGGCATGCTCGCTTCCGCCGATGTACAGGTCAACGTCCTGCCAGTAGGCTTCCGCTTTATCGGATATGAATTCGTCGTCGTTGTGCGGATCCATATAGCGCAGCCAGTACCATGAGCTGCCTGCCCATCCCGGCATGGTGTTGAGTTCCAATGGGAATACCGTCACGTTATCGATCAGGTCGTTGGACACTACTTTATTCTCTGCAGTACTCCACGCCCATTCGCGGGAGTTGCCCAGTGGCGGCTGACCGTCTTCAGTTGGCAGGTATTTCTCCACTTCCGGAAGGTGTACCGGTAAATGCGCTTTGTCGATCATCTGCGGCAGGCCGTTCACGTAATATACGGGGAACGGTTCGCCCCAGTACCTCTGGCGGCTGAACACGGCGTCGCGAAGGCGGTAATTGGTCTTGCCCCTGCCCTGTTGTATGCCTTCCAAAGCCTCGATTACTGCCTTTGTGGCCTGCTTGTAGTTTAGCCCATCCAGGAAGTCCGAATTCATCAGCTTCACATTGTCTTTCGAACCATATGCCTCCGCGGAAATATCCACATCGTCAAAAATGTTCTTTATGGCAATGCCGAAATGCTTCGCGAAGTCGTAATCCCTCTGGTCACCCGCAGGCACGGCCATTACCGCGCCCGTACCGTAACCGGCAAGAACGTAGTCCCCTATCCAGATTGGAATAGGCTCTTTGGTAAACGGATGCTCGGCATAGGCTCCCGTGAACACGCCCGAAATGGTCTTTACATCGGCCATACGGTCGCGCTCACTGCGTTTTGCCGTAGCTTCCACATAGGCATCCACAGCTGCTTTCTGATCCGGTGTCGTGATCTTTGCCACGAGCTCATGCTCCGGCGCCAGTGTCATGAATGTCACCCCAAAGATCGTATCAGGGCGCGTGGTGAATACTTCTATTTTGTATTGGCTTTCTACATCTTCGCCTACTTCGGAGAAGATGTCGCGGAAGAAGGAGCGAATGCCAAGGCCGTCTTTGTGATCTGTCCTCCCCCCGGCACTCTCTTCAGACCTCACCCCCGGCCCCTCTGAAGAAGACCCAGTCAGAGTATCGTCCTTATTCGGCCTCACCCCCGACCCCTCTCCAAAGGAGAGGGGAGCGAGATCCGATATTTCATGATATGATTTACGGTTATCTAAGGCAATACGAATATTCGAAACAACAGAATCCGTATCATCAATAACTTCTTCATTCGAAAAACGAAGCACCTTAAACATATATTTCTGTTCAAGTTCTAATGTGCGCTCCTCATCAAGAGTTGTTTGTTCCGGATCATTATGATAACCTCCGTCAACTTCAATGATAAGCCTCTTTTCAATAGATATAAAATCTGCAATATACTTTCCAATAGCGTGCTGTCTCCTAAATTTATCACCTAACTTTCTATTTCGCAAAGCTTCCCATAATAAAGCTTCTGCCTTGGTTAGTTCTTTACGATTTTCTTTACTGTGCTGAATAAGTTTCCCGGCAATTGACTTATCAGCTGTACGGTATCCCATTTCACCTCCTACTTCTCCAGCATGAGTTCCCCTCTCCTTTGGAGAGGGGTTAGGGGTGAGGCCAATTTTAGGGGTGAGGTCTGATGGAATTACGTTAAAAATAACCGAAGCCCCTACCGACTTCCCTATCCAGTTCCTTTGGCTTTCTTTCAGGCTTTCCGTCCAGTCGATAGTTTCAAGGCCCTGCAATAACCTTTCGGCATACGCCGATATCCTCATGCTCCACTGGGTCATTTTCTTGCGGATAACGGGATAGCCGCCGCGTTCGGAAACGCCGTTCACTATTTCGTCGTTGGCGAGTACTGTTCCCAATGCAGGACACCAGTTCACTTCGGTTTCGGCAAGGTAGGTAAGGCGGTATTTAAGAAGGATGCGCTCCTGTTCTTCTTTGCTGTAGCCGTTCCAGGCATCGGCAGTGAATACATGGATATTGTCATCGCTTACGGCATTGACTTTAGCATTGCCATTGCCTTCAAATTCCGCGATAAGGGTGCAGATGCTTTCGGCTTTGTCGGTATCTTTATTATACCACGAGTTGAACAATTGGATGAAGATCCACTGCGTCCATTTATAATATTCCGGGTTGGAGGTACGCACCTCGCGGTCCCAGTCGAATGAGAATCCTATCTTGTCGAGCTGCTCACGATACCTGTTGATATTGGTCTCGGTAGTAATCGCAGGGTGCTGCCCGGTCTGGATGGCATACTGCTCTGCCGGAAGGCCAAAGCTATCGTAGCCCTGCGGGTGCAGCACATTGAAGCCTTTATGGCGTTTGTAGCGTGCATAGATATCACTGGCAATATAGCCCAGCGGATGGCCTACGTGCAGCCCGGCACCTGATGGGTAGGGAAACATATCCAGCACATAGTACTTGGGTTTATCGCTTATATCTTCGGCACGGAAAGTGCCGTTCTCTGCCCAGTATTTTTGCCAGCGGGCTTCAATTTCGTTAGGGTTGTATCTCATTTTTTGTGAAAAGTTCTTAGTGTCTGAGTTTCTTAGGTCCTTAAGGTGAAAGGGCAGGCAGCATCTCAGCCACTTAGCGCCTCAGTACCTAAGCACCTGCGGACGCAAATTTACGCTTATTGTACGAAAGTCAAAACTTTGCCCGTTATAAACTATGTATAAACAAATTCTTTATTTATTTTTACCGCTAAAACAGAAACCTATGGCATCATCTTTCGAAAAATTCCAGAAAAGGCGCGTTATCACCTCCTATTTTTCGGTAATACTCTGCATTTTCATCGTGCTTACCCTTTTGGGGGCGCTGGGGCTTTTCGTTATCAATACCGACAAGATATCGAGCCATGTGAAGGAGAACATCCCGCTTACCGTCTATTTTAAAAGGGAAGTGCCCGACAGCCTTAAGCAGGCTTTTGGCACCGAACTGAAAAATTCTGCCTTCATTAAGGACCAGGTGTATATCTCTAAAGAAGAAGCCGCTAAGAACAACCCGGATATCGTAGGTGACTATGAGACCCTTCTGGACAATAACCCGCTGCTGGATTCCTACGACATCCACCTGAAGGGCGGTTATGTACAGCCCGACAGCATTAAGGAAATAGAGATAAAGCTGCGCGCCAACCCAATCGTGGGCGACGTGAGTTATGATAATGTGCTGGTAGAGATGGCTAACCAGAACATCCAGAAGATAACGTTTTGGATACTGATCATCAGCGGTGTGCTGGCTATCATTGCGATGCTGCTTATCAATAGCGCATTGAGGCTGTCCATTTACTCCCACCGCTTTACGATAAAAACCATGCAGATGGTAGGCGCCACAAAATCGTTTATACGTAAGCCGTATGTATGGAAAGGCATGAGGCTGGGCTTTATAGGTTCTATCCTTGCGATACTGGCACTCGTTTACATAGTTTACTGGCTCGATGGCGAATTCCCTGCGCTGCACATCTGGGAAGACTGGATCCCTACAGCGATCGTGCTTGCTGGCGTACTGGTTTTCGGGATCATTATTGCAGCGATAAGCACATTCTTTGCAACGCAACGATTTTTGAACTTAAGGACGGATGACCTTTATTAAAAATTCCAAATAGCAAATCCCAAATTACAAACCTGAGAAAGTTTCAAATAGCAAATAACAAATTACAAACGGAGGGGACGTTCAAAAAACCTGAAACCTGAAACAAAATAAAATGAATAACGAAATAAAAACCCACTTCCTTTTTGAAAAGGTAAATTATAAAATATTGCTTATCGGACTTGGCGTTATTGCGCTTGGCTTTATCCTTATGGCAGGAGGCGGCAGCGATGACCCGAAGGTATTCAGCGATGCAATCTTTAACTTTCAAAGGATCAGGCTTGCACCGACAGTAGTACTTATAGGTTTCGGCATTACTATTTATGCCATACTTAAAAATCCGGCTGGTACTCCAGTTGCTGTCATAAAAGAAGACGCCAAAGCCGGGCAGCCTGCCTCATCAAACGACAGGCTTGTAGAGGAGCAGCCAATCAAGAATTTTACCAACAAAAAGAAAAAATAAATGGATCTTATCCAGTCGATCTTCATTGCCATTATTGAAGGGCTTACCGAGTATTTGCCTATTTCGTCTACCGCACACATGGTTTTTGTCAGCTCGTACTATGGCATACAGGATGATGAGTTCGTAAAGCTGTTCCAGGTATCCATACAGTTTGGGGCGATATTGGCGGTAGTAGCATTGTACTGGCGGAAATTTTTCGATTTCAGCAAACTTGGATTTTATGTAAAGCTGGCCTGCGCCGTAATCCCGGCATTATTGTTAGGCAAGTTGTTCGATGATATGATCGACGATGTATTGGGAAAGCCGAAACCAATCGCTATTATGCTTATTGCAGGCGGTGTCATACTGTTATTCATTGACAATTATTTTAAAGAGCCTAAAGTCTTCAAAGAAGAAGATATCTCTATAAAGAAAGCAATTACCATTGGCTTTTGGCAATGCCTTGCCATGATGCCGGGAACGAGCCGTGCCGCAGCTTCCATCATCGGGGGAATGCAGCAGGGGCTTACCCGCCAGGCCGCAGCCGAATTCTCCTTCTTCCTTGCGGTGCCAACAATGCTTGCTGTAACCACATATTCCATTTTCCTTAAAGAATACGGAAAAGCCAGTGAAAAAGGCTATGAGCTTTTGATGCAGGGCGACAACCTTAAGCTGTTCGCAATTGGTAATATCATCGCTTTCGTAGTTGCCATTATTGCCATCAAAGCATTTATAGGCGTTATCAAAAAGTACGGGTTCAAACCGTGGGGCTGGTACAGGATCGTAGCAGGTTCGCTACTGTTGGCCTATTTTACAATCTATAAATAATCCTCCATTGGCCACACCCGAAGAATTCCAGGAAGGAAAAGTTGTCCTTATCGATAAGCCATTGCACTGGAGCTCTTTCCAGGCGGTGAACAAAGTGAAATGGAGCCTGAAAAAACACCTTGGCCTCAAAAAGATAAAAGTGGGCCATGCCGGTACGCTCGACCCGTTGGCGACAGGACTATTGATCGTATGCACCGGGAAATTCACCAAGCGCATTACCGAGTTGCAGGGCATGGAAAAAGAGTACACCGGTACGTTTTACATCGGGGCTACTACCCCATCCTACGATCTGGAGACCGAAGTAAACGAAACCTTTTCTATTGATCACATTGATGAAAAGCTGATCCACGATACGCTTCCGCAATTCATAGGCGAGATCGATCAGAAACCACCCGTGTTCTCTGCCATAAAAAAAGACGGGAAGCGCCTGTATGAGCACGCCCGCAAAGGCGAAGAAGTAGAAATAGCTTCGCGCAAAACCACAATACACGAATTTGAGATCACACGCATTGCCCTGCCGGAAGTCGACTTCAGGGTGGTGTGCAGCAAAGGTACTTATATCCGCTCGCTGGCTTACGATTTTGGATTGGCTCTAAATTCAGGCGCACACTTAACGGCATTGCGGCGAACTAAAATTGGCGCATTCTCCGTTGATGATGCTATATCACCCGAAACTTTTGAAAACAGCCTTGAAAATCCCACTGCTTAAACATGGCATATAACTTCAAAACTGTTGTTAGCTGTCTTTTATTTTTAACATCTTTTTACTGCAATGCGCAGGACGATGAAAAAAAAGAAACAGTATTTATTACTCAGTCCGATCCCGGGGATAAAGCGGTGCCGGAATTCTATTTTGGGCAGCTTTCACTGTCAACACCTTTAAGGGGGAATCCATACCGCGATGAGATAAGGGCCGACTATGCAGCGCGTGGTGAGGAATATAAGCCAACAGTTTTAGATTATGTATTGCCCAACGGACTTAGCGCGCATATCGGTTTCGGCGTTCATTATAAATCATGGATCGGCTTTAGCACTAATACCGGGATCGACTGGATCGCTACCGAAAAAATAGTAGCTGCACCTGTGTATGGGAGCATTTTTTTTACCCCTCAAATTTGGGAGGAAACCAACTTATACTTGCAGGGAGGCTATGGTTATTCGTTCGCACTTGGGCGTGGAGACCTGTCAGGAGCCTACCAGAAATACAGGCTTGGCCTCATCTTTGATAATACCGGCTCTATATTCCTCGACGTAAGCATGAGCAATTTCCCGCTGCACGAACTGGAAAAAGTGGGAGCAATAAGCCTGGGAGTGGCCATTACTAATTTTGGATTATGAGATATCTGGCACTACTTTTTTAATTTTCACAACAGCTGTTTCCGCTCAAAAAGTGGAAGGTGATTCCGTAAGCTTCCTGAAAGACGGCGACCTCATATTCCAGGACATGGACTGCGGGCCATTGTGTGATGCGATTGAAGCCGTGACCGAAGGTTATAAGGGAAAAGACTTTAGCCATATGGGAATGGTGTACTTCCGTAACGATAGCTTATATATTATTGAAGCCGCGGGCAGCTCAGTGCGGCTGACAACATTGAAAAAGTTTTCACAAAACACTTCGAAAGAAATGCCTGTTTTCCGGCTGAAAGAGAAATACCGGAAACTGATACCGGCAGCAGTCGCATTTTCATTACAACAAATCGGTGTACCATATGATGAGGAATATGTTTACGACAATGGGGCTTACTACTGTTCGGAGCTTATCTACGACGCTTTCATGTTTGCCAATGGAGGAAAGCCTTTTTTTCAAATGACACCAATGACCTACAAGCAGCCCGGCACGAATGAATTTTTCCGTGCCTGGGTGGAATACTATAAATCAATTGGTAAACCTATCCCTGAAGGACTGCCGGGTTGTAATCCGGGCGGAATGTCGGTGTCGGATAAGATTGAGATAATCGCCCCCTTACCCCCAAAGGGGGAATAACCGGATAAGCTTAACGGATAATTCGCACTTTAGAATTTGAGTGAAATTCCCCCTTGGGGGTTAGGGGGCCTGTTCCAGCAGCAACATTAGCTCCTCCATCGTACTTATTCCCTTATCATGCAAATACCATTTTTGCAGGTCGGCTTTGGTTTCGGCAGGTATATGCCCGAATTTTTCTTTGGCATCCAATATAAGCTGGGCCGCACCCTGAGGCCTTGGGCCCCAGCTTCCTCTTACGGCAATTGTTGCAGGTTCAACTAAAATCAATTTTGGGATCGAGCGCGCTCCGTTGGTAAGGAAATTATCCATGAGCTCAATATTCTCGTCGCGCAAAACAATGCGCAGGTGCAGTTTATCCGAAGCTTCTGCAAGCTTGTTGATCACGGGAAGTATCTGTGCCGCATCGCCACACCATCCTTCGGAAATTACTAAAAGTGTGTATTCTTTTGTAAGGCCGCGGAGCCTTTCTTCTATTTCCCCGGGTATCGTAATGGTCTTGTCGAGACGGTTCATACGCACCTCATTGAGTGTGCTGTAATGGGTAAGGTCTTCACTTTGTGTGTCGCCGGTAGAAAGGCCTTCAAGAAGCAGTTGCGATACGTGGTTTCGGTATTCTTTGTAGCTATAGCTGTTACCAAGGCTTTTTTCGATCAGTACTTTCATAATTTGTGTCAAATTAACGATACTTTATCCTTACAAAAAGAAAGCCATATACCAAAAAACTGTAATTTAGTCAGGTTAATACCTTACATAATGAAATTTGACGGAAGCACTATAGGCCTTATCCTTTCGGGAGGCGGCTCTAAAGGCATTGCCCATGCGGGTGTACTGAAATTTTTTGATGAAGCCGGCATTGTCCCAAGCCATATAGCAGGAACCAGTTCGGGTGCCATAGTGTCGGCTTTATATGCCTGGGGTAAAAAGCCTGAGGAAATTCTGGAATTTTTTAAATCCATTTATTTTTTCCACTGGAAACATTTCACTTTCCGCAAAGCAGGTTTTATTGATTCGGAAGCTTTTAGGGATTATTTTACATCCATCTTTAAAGATGCCACCCTGGGCGATATGAAATTTAAAATGCACCTTACCGCGACCGACCTTGTTTCAGGCAAGCTAAGGATCTTTGGGGCTGAGACCAAAATTGCCGATGCCGTACTGGCTTCTTCGGCATTTCCAGGAATCATATCGCCTTATGAAATTGACGGCAAGCTGTACAGCGATGGCGGCATCATAAACCACTTCCCGACTGATATATTGCAAGGCAGGTGCGAAACGCTCATCGGCATTTATGTAAGCCCCATACAGAAAATCGAGGCCTCCGACCTAAAGTCTATAAAATCGGTGACCACCAGGGCCTACGACCTGCTTTCGGCCAACAGCAACATGCAGAAATTTACCTTGTGCGACTGGGTGATCAGCCCGGATGAACTGGCGCTATACAGCACTTTCGAAACCAACAAGGCAAAAATGGATGAGATATTCCAGATAGGGTACGAGGCTGCGAAGAAGTCGTATGGGGAGTTGATTGTGTAAAGCCTCCCCTTAGTCCTCTCCCCGACCTCTCTCCCAGGGAGAGGGGAGCTCAGACGCATTTGCCGGAATGAGTGAAGCTGCTCCCTCTCCTTTGGAGAGGGCCGGGGTGAGGTCAAACTCTTTCATATTGTTAAATTTCTATTTTGCGAAAAACTTTAATTACTATATTTGCACCATTCAAAATATACCCTATGAAATACAAGAGGATCCTGTTGAAGTTAAGCGGCGAAGCCCTTATGGGAGACAGGCAATATGGCATCGACCCGAAGAGGCTTGCAGAATATGCCGACGAAATAAAGCAGATACACGATAAAGGTGTGGAGATCGCCATTGTTATTGGCGGCGGCAATATCTTTAGGGGTGTAGCCGGTGCAAGTAACGGTATGGACAGGGTACAGGGCGATTATATGGGGATGCTTGCCACCGTAATAAACGGTATGGCGCTACAGGGCGCCCTTGAAGATGCCGGTATGCTGACCCGCCTTCAGACTGCCTTAAAAATTGAAGCTATAGCCGAGCCTTATATTAAAAGGAGGGCTGTACGCCACCTTGAAAAAGGGCGTATCGTAATATTTGGCGCGGGTACCGGAAATCCATATTTCACTACGGATACCGCCGCTGTACTAAGGGGGTGGAAGTGCACGCCGATGTGATACTGAAAGGCACACGTGTGGATGGCATTTATACTGCCGATCCTGAAAAAGACGCGACCGCTACAAAATATGACACACTTACCTTTGACGATGTATTAAAAAAAGGGCTTAATGTAATGGATACCACTGCCTTTACCCTTAGCCAGGAAAACGAGCTGCCTATCATTGTGTTTGACATGAACAAGGCCGGCAACCTGGTTAGGATATGCGAAGGCGAACTGGTAGGGACTACCGTAAATGTTTAATTTTTACCGATAAGAATTATCATGGAAGAAATCGATTTTATTTTAGACAGCACAAAAGAATCAATGGAAGGCTCTTTGGCCCACCTTGAAAAGGAATTCCTTAATATCCGTGCCGGCAAAGCCAGCCCGGCCATGCTCGGCGGCGTAAAGGTAGATTACTATGGTGCGGCAACACCGCTTTCGCAGGTAGCCAACATCAACACACCGGATGCGCGGACAATAACCATAACGCCATGGGAAAAAAGCATGCTGCACCCTATAGAGAAAGCCATCATGATCGCCAACCTTGGGTTTAACCCAATGAACAATGGCGACAACATCATTATCAACGTTCCCGCGCTTACCGAAGAAAGAAGGCGCGACCTGGTAAAACAAGCCAAAGGTGAAGCGGAAGATGCTAAGGTAGGTGTACGTAACGCCCGTAAGGATGCCAATACTGACATCAAGAAACTGGAGAAGGACGGCATGAGCGAGGACATTTGCAAAAGCGCAGAGGAAGACGTGCAGAAGCTTACCGACAGCTTTATCAAGAAGATCGATGAGCTGCTGGTGCACAAAGAAGCCGAGATCATGAAAGTATAATGCAAGCCCCGGTATAGGGGCTTTTTTATGCACCATAAATTCAAACAAAAACCGTTATCTTTACATATCAAATAAATTGCCATGGATATAGCTGCGAAAAAACTGGAATTGCTGGACTGGGTAATGCACCTCAGGGATAATGCCATGTTTGAAAAACTGCTTGCATTGAAAGCGGAAACAGATCAGGAAATTGTTGCTTATACTGTGAGTGGAGAACCTTTAACCCTGGAACAATACAAGGCAAAAATTGACAAAGGTATGCGCGATATTCAGGAGGGGCGCTACATGACCCATGAAGAATTACTAAAAGAAATGGAAACCTGGTAATTCTTAAATACCTATAACTAAAGACCTTTTCTTTAGTACACATCCATGAAAACCCTTACCCTGCTGCTTTTCTTTTTTACGTTATCCGTTGGCGCACAAACTGCCATTACGGTTACAGTAAAAGATGCCGAAAACAATAGCCCCCTTCCTTTCGCTACCGTTGAATCGAATGGCAAAAGCTTTATCGCCGATATTGACGGCAAGGTTGTCGTAACACATTCGGGCGTGATAACCGTAAGCTATACAGGCTATACATCGCAAAAGATTACTCCCGCAGCCGGGCGTAAATTTTATACGGTAAAGTTGCAGCCCCACATTGAACAACTGAAAGAAGTAGTCATAAGCGTTTCCAACCCTGCCAATGATATCATCGGCAGGGCGATAAGGCGAAAGCCAATCAACGACCCGCAGCAAAAACTCAGCAGCTTTAAATATAAATCTTACGACAGGCTTATCATCACCGCGAACCCCGACTCGATAAGCGGGAAAGTCGACTCTATATTTACCTATGAAAAAACGGGACGGCGGTTTGAAAAGGTCGATTCGGCAGGCTTTAAATTCAAAAAAATAATTGACAAACAGCACCTTTACCAGACTGAGAAGGTATCTGAATTCAAATTCAATAAAGAGCAGGGGCTAAAAGAAGATGTCCTGGCTACGCGTATGGCCGGCTTTAAAAAACCGCTATATGAATTCATTGGCCTTAAGCTGCAATCCTATTCGGTTTACTCCAATAAAATAGACCTTTTTGAAACCAAATATGCAGGTCCTTTGGCCTACGATGCCCTGTTGTATTACAATTATCGCATACTCGATACCGTTACCATCGACAACCGCAGCACTTATATGGTGTACTTTGTACCGAAACGGAAAAGCAAAAAAAGGCTGAAAGGCATCCTCTATATTGACACTGCCAATTATGGCGTGGCAAAGGCTGTGCTCCGGGTAAGGAACATGCTCGACATAACCTCGACACATTATTTTACGTATGAAAAAGACCAGGAACTTTGGTTCCCTGATAAAAAGACATTACAGATCGTAAAAGGGAACAATAAGGAGGATATAAAGATACTTGGCGAGACCATAAAGTTTGATGCCGTAACCGGCAATAGTAAAGAAAACCGCGAAAAAGAACCATCGGATTTTGTGTACCTGCTTTCGGAATCGTCTAATTTTGATAAGCAGTTCAACATTCCGCTCACCATCAGGCGCACTGCGGTTGCCATTGAGATACAGGACCAGGCCACAAACCGCCCTGAGGAATACTGGAATACTTTCCGCCGGGACACGCTGGACGCGCGCAGTATAAAGACCTATGTAGCGCTTGATAGTATTGTAGCAAAAGATAACTGGGAACAGCGTATCATCCTGGGCAGGAAGATTGTAAACGGATACCTGCCGGTGGGCTTTGTGGACATTGACCTCAGGCAGATCGTAAAATACAACAACTACGAAGGTTTCCGTGGAGGCATTGGCGGGGTGACCAATGATAAATTCTTTGAGATCTTCCGCCTGAGCGGTTATGGAGCCTATGGATCAAAAGACGGGCAGTTCAAGTTCAGTCTGGGCGCGGCATTGCGGCTGGGCAAATTTTCCAATTCATGGATAGGCGGTTCGTATACCGATGATGTAAAAGAAATTGCGAGTACCTCATTCGCCACCGACAAAAGGGTTTTCAAGATTTATGACCCACGACCGATAAACATCTCTACTTTCTACAACCACCAAACGTGGCTTGGATACATCGAAACCAAGATAATACCAAAGACCGAAAGCGTTTGGCAGCTTACCCGCAGCCGTATCGACCCGAAATTTGATTACGTATACACACCGAACGGTAACCCTTTTTCCGTATTCCACCTCACTACCGCATCCGTCGCCTTGCAATGGAACCCTTTTAGCGATTTCATGCAGACCCCGAACGGCAGGCTGGAAGTTGAAAAGCGCTTCCCGAAGTTTGCCTTCCAGTACACCCAGTCGGTTGCCGGGTTGCTCGATAGCGACTTTACCTTTGGCAAGCTGGATTTCAGAGCGGAATTTGAACAGAAGTACCTCAACGGTCAAAAGACATCGGCCCTTATACAAACCGGGGTTGCCGTAGGCAATACGCCCCTGACACACCTGTACAGTACATCGCCGAACAACCTGGACAAAGACGGTGTGCTGGAGCGCATTACCTTAGCCGGCAAGAATAGTTTTGAGACGATGTATTTTAACGAATTCTTCTCAAGCCAATATATGATGGTACAGCTAAAGCATGGCCTGACACGGTTCACCATCTTCCGCAGCCTGAAGCTATCCCCCATGCTGGTGACCCGTTTTGCGTGGGGTAACATGAATCATAAGGAAGAGCACGTGGGCCTGCAATACAACACGCTTGAGAAAGGGTATTATGAAAGCGGGCTCGAATTCAATGAAATATTCAAAGGGCTGGGACTATCAGCATTTTACCGCTACGGGCCGTACCACCTGCCTATTGTAGACAGGAATATTTCGGTGAAGGTATCGTTCGTGCTCAATTTGTTTTAAGTATGTCCAAATTCAAACTTTAGAAAACCGGTGAAACCCATATTGAAAATAGAAAATATCTTTAATCCAACTTTTGGAGGAACGTTCTTTATTGGTACACTTACCGGACAAAAAGATCTCTTCAGGCAGAGTAAATGGCTATTACGCGGCAATAAAGGTTACAGTGAAATAATTTCAATACAATCGGAGCAAATGCCCGCAGGCCAAGCAACAGGTAAACGAATTTTTGTGTCTGATACATTCTTTGATAAAAGCCATTTATCAAACGATGAAAATCTTGAATTAGAGTTTATGAGTTATATCGACTAATGATAAGATATATTTCTGAGGCCAAACACTAATGCGTCACAAACTTCAGCCCCACAATAGAGGCTATTAATGTCGTCAGGAAGAACAGCCTCCAGAAATCGGAAGGCTCTTTAAAAACAAAAATACCTACGAGCACTGTACCTACAGCGCCCACGCCTGTCCATACCGCATAAGCCGTACCTATTGGCAGCGTTTGGGTAGCCTTGTACAGCAATAGCATGCTAATTGTAAGGCACAGCAGGAATCCGCCCATCCACCAGTAGTAGGCATTGCCCGCGGCTTCTTTGGCTTTGCCCAAACACGAAGCAAAGCCAACTTCGAACAATCCGGCAATAACAAGTAATGTCCAGTTCATGGTAATTTATTTTCTGCAAAGATACTTCATGAAAAAAAAGCTAACCTGATTATTTGTGAAAATTCGTGTAATTCGTGGCAAAAACCCGTTTTGGTTTTTATGCTTTTCATTACATTTGCAGGCATTTGCGCAATTGGCGCATCACCCAAAAAACAAAGACTAAATTTTTTTAAAATGAAGCACATTAAAGTTAAAGACCTGCTGAACAGCGCAAAGCCGCTTGATGATGTATTAGTAAAAGGATGGGTAAGGACTTTCAGGAATAACCAATTTCTTGCTATAAATGATGGCTCGACCATAAATAATATTCAGTGTGTAGTAGACTTTGAAAACACATCACCTGAAATGCTTAAAAGGCTTACGACTAGTGCGGCAGTTGCAATCCACGGCAATCTGGTAGAAAGCCAGGGTGCGGGTCAAAAATATGAAGTACAGGTTACTAAACTTGAAATTTTGGGCGACAGTGATGCTGAGACATATCCAATCCAATTGAGGAATAAGCCAAGTCTTGAATTTTTGAGGGAAAATGCCCACCTGCGTGTGCGTACAAATGTATTCGGTGCGATCATGAGGGTACGCTCTGTACTGTCATTTGCCATTCACCAGTATTTCCAGGAAAAAGGCTTTGTGTATGTAAATACCCCTATCATAACCGGCTCTGATGCCGAAGGTGCTGGCGAAATGTTCCGTGTAACTGCATTACCTGCTACAGGGGCACCGTTGAATGAAGAAGGCAAAGTAGACTACAAACAGGATTTCTTCGGGAAGGAGACCAACCTTACCGTATCGGGACAGCTTGAAGCTGAAACCTATGCTATGTCACTTGGGCAGGTGTATACGTTCGGGCCTACGTTCCGTGCGGAGAACAGTAATACTTCGCGCCACCTTGCGGAATTCTGGATGATAGAGCCGGAAGTGGCCTTTAACGACCTTGATGCCAACATGGACCTTGCGGAAGACTTTATCCAGTATGTTATAAAATATGCGATGGACCGTTGCCAGGACGACCTTGCCTTCCTGAACCAGCGCCTTGCCGATGAGGAAAAGCAAAAGCCAACTGCCGAGCGCAGTGAAATGGGGCTTTTGGAAAAACTACAGTTTGTACTGGACAATAACTTCAAGCGTGTGAGCTATACCGAAGCTATCGACATCCTGAAGAACAGCAAGCCGAACAAGAATAAAAAGTTCAACTATATTATTGAAGAATGGGGTGCCGACCTCCAAAGCGAGCACGAGCGTTTCCTTGTTGAAAAGCATTTCAAATGCCCGGTAATATTGTTTGACTACCCTGCGAAGATCAAGGCTTTCTACATGAGGCTGAATGAGGACAATCAGACGGTTCGCGCCATGGACATATTGTTCCCCGGCATTGGCGAGATTGTAGGCGGATCGCAAAGGGAAGAGCGCCTGGATGTGCTGCAGCAAAAGATAGCCGACCTTGGCATCGATGAAAAAGAATTATGGTGGTACCTTGATACCCGCCGTTTCGGTACGGCAGTGCATAGCGGCTTCGGGCTTGGCTTTGAGCGCCTGGTGCTGTTCGTAACCGGTATGACCAACATCCGCGATGTAATCCCTTTCCCAAGGACACCGCAGAACGCAGAGTTTTAAGAATTACAAACCTCCTTCGGGAGGTTTTTTATATTTGTAAAAAGTCTTTCACTATGAAACTATAAAGACCCTTTTAATGAAGAAGTAGTGATTGCCCGTGCAGAAATAGCTAATGAAGAGTGGTTTCTAAATTCGGGACGGCTTGATTTTAGAAAGCCGGAGATTACTCAAATTATGATTCCTACCAAAAGAAGAATTATTAAGCCCAAAAAAAAGGACATCGCTACCTTGTGAAAGGCAGCTATAAACTTATTAAAAATAATAGACAACGAGATTATCATTAGTGTATTTGATAAGGCAGCATCCAAAGAATAAATATGAAATCACAAAAGATAGTTTTTCAAGGACACCGCAAAACGCAGTGTTTTAAAGATATGCAAGCCTCCCAATGGGAGGCTTTTTAAGACTGCTTATAACTAATATTAATCAATGCTACAGTTTCCCGCTAAGATACCGGCTGCATTAACCGGATTATAATTGTCCATTATCCATACTGGGTTCTCGGGATCATATGGACGGGATTGCAACAAAAGCAATATGTTCTGTAAGGCACAAAGATCTTTTAATGAAGCATTATTCATAACTTCAAATCCGTTACCTATATATACCGCTACGTTTTGCAAACCATTAAGAGACTCCAGCATAGGATTCGCTTTAATACTAAAATTATCTTTAAAAACATTTACGGATGATAACTGTTCTATAGAACTAAGACTGTTATTGCCCCATAAGTGTAATACGGAAATTTCTGTTATATTTTGCATTCCTTCTAACGAAGAGAGATTATTATTATCCCATAATATGACTGTCCCTATTTTTGTAAGCTGATGAAGAGCCAGGTTAGTAAGATTTTGGTTAGTAGCACAATAAAGATAATCGATGGAATTAATACTGTTCATTCCTTCCAGAGAAACAAGCGAATTATTATTTGTAATTTCCAGGTGTTTTATTATAGTTGCCTGTTCAAGCCCTTGCAATGATGTAAGGGCGTTATTGTTATGGATTTTTATATCGTTTATTGATGTAATATTATTAAGCCCATTCAGTGAAGATAGATTAGGATTATCGGCTATTACAAGACTTTCTATAACTGTGACCGAAAGTCCATCCAATGATACAAGGTTGCTATTATTTGCCACTGCGAGCAATTCCAATTCGTTAAGTTGATTTAACGTACTTAGATTTGTAATCACATTAGAACCGGACAAACCCAAATCGTCAATTTTTACACAATTTTCAAGTCCGTTAAAGCCTGAGAATAATGGATTATCATTTACCTGTAAAGAGTGAATGTAAGTAAGATGCTCAAGACCAGTAAGGGTTTGAAGAGCATTATTGGAAGAAATAGTAATTATTCCTGTTTGGTCTTCTAACGATCTTAGACCATGTAAATTAGATAGTAAATTATTATTACTAATCTCAATATCGCCTTTAACAGCTTTAACATTGTGCAATCCCTCCAAAGATTGCAGATTTGGATTATTGACAATAATAAGTTTTCCATCAATTGTTTGCAATGTTGAAAGCCCTGAAAGGTCAGTAATATCGCTTGGAGAATTTGAAGAACCGATAGTTATATCTCCAATGGCACACGGGGCAAACGAAACAAAAGTATTAACATCTGCCTGTGTCTTCAAAGTTACACCCCCTGCATATCTGCAAGCGTAGTAGGGATCAGGATTAACCGGATCAGGATCTACAGCCGTTGGATCTTCCGGTTTAGTATCATCACTGCTGCATGAAGCGAATCCAAAAAATGCAAATGCCAAAATCAAAAGTATATAATTTTTCATAGGCTATTTTTTAGCTAGTTAACGAATCTGCATGTTAAACGTAAATATACCTATTTTATTACCACTTTAATCACTATTTGGATTACAATTGTTTAATAGAAGTGAGTTTAAACCCTTACAGCAGAAATCCTGGTTCACTCGTTTATAATTTTATCCAAAAACGCATCAACAGTTATGCCAGTTTTTTGTAATTTTATCCTGTACAAATTATCGCCCTTACCATGCTCAAACAGAACTTACAATTTAAATTATCACAAAAACTATCCCCGCAGCAGATACAGTTGATGAAGCTTATCCAGCTGCCTACGCAGGCCTTTGAGCAGCGCCTTAAGGAAGAGATGGTAGAAAATCCTGCCCTCGAAAGCGGCAAGGAGGATGAATTTGAATATGAGAACGATGAATTTGACAACAATGATGAGTACGACGATTATGATGATTATGAAGGTGAGCGCATTGATGCCGATGAAATAAACATTGATGAATACCTGAGCAACGACGAAACTCCCGACTATAAGCTGCAGGCCAACAATTACAGTGACGACGACGAAGACCGCAGCATGCCGTTTGCCGCTACGGTGAGCTTCCACCAGAACCTTACCGACCAGCTGAATACTTTTATACTGAGTGAAAACGAAAGGGATATTGCCGAATTCCTCGTGGGCAGCATCGACGATATGGGCTACATCCGCAGGAGCATACCCGACATTGTAGACGACATGGCATTTACGCAGGGAATCTATACGGATGAAAAGACCGTAGAGCGCATACTGCACATCATCCACCAACTGGAGCCCGCAGGGGTTGGCGCACGCGACCTTCAGGAATGCCTTTTGCTGCAACTGAAAAGCAAGACCCCTACAAGTTCGGTTGAACTTGCCATAGATATTATTGAGCACCAGTTTGATGCCTTTACCAAAAAGCATTATGACAAACTACTCCAAAAATATGACATCACGCAGGAGCAGCTTCGCAAGGCTATTGATGAAATAGAGCACCTGAACCCCAAGCCGGGTGGCGCTTATGAAAGCAACTCGAGAACCGTGGAGCATGTAGTGCCCGATTTTGCTATAAAGATCGTTGACGGGGAACTTGAACTTACCCTTAACGGCCGTAACGCCCCAGAACTGCACGTTTCTAAAGACTACCAGGAGATGCTGCAAAGCTACAAGGACAGCCGGGACAAATCGTCGCAGCAGAAGGATGCCGTGCAGTTCATAAAGCAAAAGCTCGATTCGGCCAAATGGTTCATCGATGCCATCCGCCAGCGCCAGGAAACGTTATTCGTCACCATGAACGCCATCATGCATTACCAGGAGGAATATTTCCTGGATGGCGATGAGGCCAAGCTAAAGCCGATGATCCTGAAAGACATTGCCGACATGGTCGGGTTGGATATTTCGACAGTATCACGTGTGGCCAACAGCAAATATGTGGAAACGCCTTACGGCACCAAGCTCATCAAGGAATTTTTCTCTGAAGCGATGAAGAACGACCAGGGCGAGGATGTTTCGACCATAGAGATCAAAAAAATATTGCAGACCGTTATTGAGGACGAGGACAAGCGCAAGCCCCTGCCCGATGACAAGCTGGCCGAGATACTGAAAGACAAGGGCTACCCTATTGCCCGCCGTACCATTGCTAAATACCGCGAACAGCTCGACATACCTGTAGCCCGGATGAGGAAGAAAATATAAGCCATGAAAAGGCTGCTAACTGTTTTTTCCCATCTCTTCCATCCGCTTTTTATCCCGGCCTATGCTACGCTGTTCTATTTTGTGATCACCAAAGATTTTTTTTACCAGCACGAAATTTACTTAGTGTTCATACAGGTGCTTATCCTTACCATGCTGCTGCCAATGTCGGTATTTTACCTGCTAAGGTCTCTGAGCCTGGTAAAGACAAAAATGCTTGTGGATAAAAAGGAACGGAAGCTGCCACTGGCTTTTTATGCCGTATTGCTTTTCATCCTGATCAAGCACAGCTTTTCGGTGCTGGTGCTGCCGGAGCTGTACTACTACTTTGTGGGGGTACTCGTAAGCGTAGTGCTTGCGCTTGCCTTATTGCTGTTTGGCCGTAAAGCAAGCCTTCACATGATCGCGATCTCTTCGCTTACACTGTTTATAATAGGGATATCGGCCTACTATCATGTAACGTTCCTGTACCTTATCGCCTTCTGTATCATCTGTTCAGGATTTGTGGCTTCTTCGCGGCTCCGGGACAATGGGGATGGAATGGGGTCGGTCATATTAGGCACCGCTATAGGGATACTGCCGCAGGTTGGGCTTTGGTATTTCTGGCTGGTGCCGACTTTATAATATATCAATTTTTAAGAGCCTCAAGCATCTTGTAAAAATCTGACCTCTTAATATCTTTTATAGCCTGCTTTTTATCAAACACACCGCTTGTATCGTCACCCCAGCCCACATACATCTTAGCGCCTAAAAAAGTAATGAAGTAATTCGTATAATCGTCTTTTTTTTCGCTTTCAATAGCTTTTAAAGATCTGTCGAATTTTGCTTTTACATCCTTTTCTTCAGAAAGATAGATCTTAAGTTCATCCAGAATTCGTTCAGTGCCGTTTAGTGCATACGAAAGCAGCTTTTCACGTGCTTTATCCTTATGCCCTGTTTTCTCATAGAGAAGTGCATAATTTAGAGCCAATTCAGTCTCATTGCTGCACCCTTTGTTTGCACAAAAATGAATGTATGGATATTTTTCATCAGAAAGTATCAGGTACTCAAGAGCTTTTTCATAATCCTCTTTAGCAATATAGATCCGGCAAAGGTCGCGGCTTGCCTTATATTTATAATTAGCATAAGGACTAGCCATAATGTCACCCCCAATGAGATCATCTTCTTTTAGATCACTCGCAAGGATCCTTTCATAAGAAGGTATTGCATTCATATAATCTTCACCGGCTGCATAAACATAGGCAACATTATAAAGTGCAAGAGGGTAAAGGCTGTCCTTGGGATGATTATCAACTATATATTTAAACGATGATGCGGCGTTCTGATAGTCTTCATTTCCGGCATATGTTATACCATCATCAAAATATTCTCTTACTGTTTTTTGGGAATATGACTTTACTGTCACTATAAATGTCATTATCAGTAAGGCTATATTAATTCTAACTTGCGATCTATCAATATTCATGATGTGGAATTTAAATGTACCGACACTATAGTATATAAAATATCAGCCCCAGGTTAAGCGACTGCAGCTTTAGCTTATCGCCATTTTCCAGGATGGCATCTTTATATATGGGAGTGAGGCCGTAGTAGGCATACAGGTTCCAGGTATTCCATCCCGCAGAGATATAAGCCCCATAAGCAATACGATTGATATTGTTGTCCTTACGGATTTTTACTGTCCCGCCTTCAGCAGGCTCATACTGCGCTTTGTCATATAACAGGTAGCTCACTTTGAATCCTGCATAGATGCGCCAGAACTTATGGCTTATGGAATCGGAATTGCGCCAGCGTAATTCCAAAGGCACTTCAAGATAGTGAAGCACAAGCTTGTTCTTATCAAAACTGCCTTCCTTTACCGGGTGGTACACATTTTCCCCGCCCATATTCTCCACAACAAGGTTGTGCTTGATATTGCTGTACGAATAACCAAGCCCGAGCGCTACAGAGTGGTTCCTGCGTTTATTGATAGGCATGTCCCTTAAAAAACCCGCCGAAAGCCCGGTAGAAAAAGAGTATTGCGAATACCCCGCGGGCTTGCCCTGCATGATGTTATACGAGATCGTGGCATAGAACTGGTCTTCCCTGTATTTTGGGTCGGCAAACGCCGGAACGCTGTCAACTTCTATGGTATCTTTCAGCCGTTCGTTCACCTGCGCAAAAGACGTGAGGAAAACAATATTCATTATAAAAAGACAAAAATACCGCATCATGTAGTTTACCGGATAGTTATACTACAAAGATGCAAAAGTTTAGCGTGGGTTGTATGCTGCCAACAGATTTTTATGACATCACCGGCAGTGTCATAATAAACCCGGATCTGAAATGGTTTGTGCGTATTGAAATTAATCTGCCTTCTTAAAGATAGTACTCGCGGTATGCCCCCCAAAACCAAAGGTGTTGTTGACGGCATATCCTATTTTTTTGCTGACAGGCTTATCCAGGATGATCGAAAGGCCTGCCGGTATTTGCGGATCCAGGTTGGTAGTATTTATCGTTGGGGGAATAATGTCATTCTTCACCGCCAGTATACTGATGATGCTTTCTATAGCTCCGGCCGCGCCGAGCAAATGGCCGGTCATGGATTTTGTTGCACTTACTGGAACGTCAATCCCGTTGAAAACCGTAGCAATGGCATTCAGTTCACTTAAGTCGCCCTGCGGTGTAGAGGTAGCATGGGCATTGATATAATCAATGTCCGATGGGTGTAACCCGGCATCCGACAAAGCTTTCTGCATACCTAAGGCTGCACCAAGCCCATCGGCAGGTGTACCGGTAAGGTGGTAGGCATCGGCAGCCATCCCGCCACCTACTATCTCTGCATATATTGTTGCTCCCCTTGCAACGGCATGTTCCCATTCTTCCAGTATCAGCGCACCCGCACCTTCCCCTGCTACAAAGCCATCGCGGTTGGCATCAAAAGGTTTTGAAGCCGATTGCGAGTTGTCGTTATTTTTAGATAACGCATGCGATGCATTGAACCCGCCGATAGACGACTGCGTTATTGCCGCCTCGCTCCCGCCCGCGATCATGATTGTGGCTTTGCCTAAACGAATGGTATCGAAAGCCGAAATTATGGCAGTATTGGAAGAGGCACAGGCCGAGACGGTAGCATAATTAGGCCCGTGCAAACCGTAGCGGATAGAAAGCACACCCGCCGCAATATCCACTATCATTTTCGGGATAAAGAACGGATTGAAGCGTGGTGTACCATCGCCGGAATAGAACTCCTTTAACTGTTCCTCAAAGGTACCGATACCACCATTGCCGGATGCCCATATGACGCCAACCCCAAAACGTTCCTTTTGTGGCATCGTACTAAAATCCAATCCGGAATCTTTTACAGCCTCATCGGTTGCGGCAATGGCATATTGGGTAAAGAGGTCGTATTTGCGTGCTTCTTTTCGGTCGACATATTGCTCAATGTCAAAATTCTTTACCTCGCAGGCAAACTGCGTCTTGAATTTCGATGCATCGAATTTCGTGATCGGCCCTGCACCGCTTTTCCCGGCAAGGATATTTGCCCAGAATTCCGGCACCGAATTGCCCAGCGGCGTTATCGCACCCAGGCCTGTTACTGCTACTCTTTTCATTTTCTAGTTTTTAAGATTCGATTTAACCACATAGACACATAGGATTAAAAAACCGGAAAAAGATGGTTATTTTAGTATCGCATAGATGAAGCGTCGCTTCAACTTAGTGAACCTGCATTTCCTTCAGTACTGTCAAAGCCTATAAATCCTATGTTTCTATGTGGTTAAATTTTTTATTTTTTAATTGGCGTTTTCAACAGATTGGTATAGCCTTTTGCCAAAAGTTTAGTGCGCTCTTTATTCCATACTTCACATTCGGCATTCACGATCTGGCTGCCTCTTTTCAGCACTTTTGTTTTAGCAATAATAACATCGCCTTCGCGCGCCGGCGCAAAATAATCCACCGCCAGGTTTATCGACATATGGAAGAACGCTTCGCCATAGCATATCAGCGTAGCGCCAATAGCATCGTCTATCATCGCTGCCGTCACACCGCCGTGGAGCGTTCCGAACGGATTTGTCATTTCCTTACGGATGGCATATTCAAATGTCAGGCTGTCCTGCTCTACCGCGGCCATAACCGGCTTTAGCCAGCTCATGAATGGTGATGGCGAATCTGACACCTCCCTGCCTATATGCTGCCTTAAAAATTCTGCTGCTTTTGTATTCATAATTTCTATTTTGTACCATTCGGTATATTAATAAATATTTTATATACCAATTGGTATATTTTATGCCAAAAAAATTATTTCGCTATCTTATCTATCATTTTTTCAGCCTGTTTCATGGCTGTTTTAAAGCCTTCCATCTTGCCCGTAACTTTTGTTATCATAATGCCGCCTTCAACCAACGCTATAAAAGCCAGGGCAAAATCTTTGGCAGCGGCACCTTTGCGCACCTGCCCTTTTTCCTGTCCTTCCTTAATAATGTTCTGAATTGTTTTATGCCATTTTTCTATGGCAGATGCTGCTTTACTGCGCAGTGCTTCGTGGGTATCATCCGCCTCAATGGCTGTATTCAATACAGGGCAGCCACCTTCGAGTGCGGGGAACAATATGAATTGTGAATATAAAGTCAGGTATACTTTGAGCTTATCAATGGCATTGGGCTTATCGTCTATTTTCTTTTTGATGATAGAAGACATCAGCCCAAAATTGTAATCGAAAACCGCCAAGGCCACTTCATCCTTATTACTGAAGTTTCCATAGATGCTGCCTTTGGTAAGCCCGGTAGCTTCTGTAATGTCCGAAAGTGACGTACCGGCATAGCCTTTCCTGTTGAAAACGGGTGCTGTTTTCTCTATGATGAACTGCCTTGTTTTTTCTGCTTTAGTCATTGCTTCGAATTACATATACAAAATTATACCAATCGGTATAATTAGCAAAATAAAATCGTATTTATTTTCAGGAAATGAAAATACTAATCTTATCCTAATTGCTCGCGTAAGCCGATTTTTTTGCGTATTTTTATATGTATAATTAAATTCAAACACTATGCAGATTAACATAAACACCGACAACCACATTGAAGGTGCCGGAAGGATCGAAAACTATTTCTCTGAAGTATTGCACAACGCCCTGAAACGTTTTGAAGACAAGATAACAAGCCTGGAAGTTTACTTGGGCGACGAGAATGCCGATAAAACCAAAGGCGCCGACAAACGCTGCACTATTGAGGCACGTGTAAACGGGATGAACCCACTGGCGGTAACCAACCACGCCGAATCGGTAGAGTTTGCCATAAAAGGCGCTGCTGATAAAATGAAGCACCTTTTGGAGCACACTTTTGATAAAATACGCACACACTAAACAATAGTGCGGGCTAAACCGGAAACCTTCAGGACTTATTTGCCTGAAGGTTTTTTATTTGCAGTTTCCTTAGGCGATGCCTTTTTGGAAATAACATCCTGTCTTATTTTTTTCGACTTACTTTTCACTTCGTTGTTCTCCTCAGCCTCGTCGAGAGAATGCGACTCGTGCAGGTTCTGGCCCTTTTTGCTCAGCTCACCCAGCTTGCAATAATATTTCTTAATGATCTCCATTTCCTCCTCGGTCATGTCCTCAATGTCGATAAGACGGTTGCTGGCAAGCTCATTACATGCCACAAGCTCGTTCAGCTTCAGTTGTATGGCCAGCGAATCCTTATTTTGCGATTTCTGGATAACGAACACCATCAGGAACGTAATGATCGTTGTGCCTGTGTTGATAACCAGCTGCCACGTTTCGGAATAATCGAATATAGGGCCGCTTATCCCCCAAACGATCACGATCAGCAGCGCTATAGCAAACACAGAACTACTGCCTGTAGCTTTGGTGACTTTTGCAGCGAACTTATCAAAAAAATTATTTATTCCTGATTTACTTTTTTTCTTTGCCATGGTAGATATTATTTTGTACTAAAATTACGAATAAGGATAATACAAAGAAAAGCCCTCCAAAATATTTATGAAGGGTTTGGGAAAGAACTTAAAGTAAAGCCCGGCTATTAACTTCAGCAAGCTTACTTATAAAAAGTATCCATCGCGGGAAGCGCTTTGCCTTCAAAATCCCAAAGCGCAAGGTTCTCACCCGCAGAGCCATTGGTTGCTTCTGCTCCCCTAAATGCCACCCACTCGGTGCCCCAATAGCAGAAACCCATGCCTGCGTTTTTTGCAATGTTCCGTATATCCAGCATATAGCTTTTCTGTCCGTCGGGTGTGGCGGGATAGGACGGGATGATCTGGTCCTGCGTGCCGATAGTGTTATTAGTCAAATCGTTCCAGCCTAATGTAAACGGATACGACGTTTCTGCGATAACTACCTTCTTATTATGGGCCTGGCCCAGCTGATGCATTTTTGTTTGCACATTGGCAAGGCTTTTTCCATGCCAAACGGGGTAGTACGAAAGCCCAATATAGTCATAATCTACATCGGTAATCTTATTAAAGAACCAGTCGGCACTGTCGGCAATGCCCGCATAATGTATCATAATCTTTGTGTCCGGTGCATTCTGGCGGATCGTAGCGCTGATGCCGTTCACCAGTTGCAGGTAGCCTGCTTCATTCTCAACCAAATTGCCGAGGGGATACATGAAGCCTGTATTGGTTTCGTTGCCAATCTGGAAAATATCGGGATGTATTTCGGCTAAAACATTCGCGGTATAAAGCATAGCCTGATCGGTTAGCTGCTGAAGATTGAGTCCTGCCCACTCTGCCGGGACTGCCTGTTGTGAAGGATCGGCCCAGGTATCCGAAAAATGCACTGTAAGCCATACTTTCATACCCCGTGCTTTTACCCTTTGGGCAAGCGCTTTTACCTCTGCCATCCCCGAATGAGGTGTGGAAGGATTCTTCCAAAGCCGGATCCGGATGGTATTTACGCCTGCTTTTTTCAGCGTGAGCAACGCATCTTCGGGCTGGCCGGTGCCGTTCTTATACACATAGCCTGATTGTTCGATTTCCGGAAGGAACGACATATCAGCTCCGCGGATGAAATTATCTTCCACTACAGGCCCGCTGCTTTTACTGTCATCGCTCCCGCAGGAAATCATAAATACTATGATGATGACGAACGGCACGGCATAAATAAGTTTTTTCATGGCTTTCCCATTGATTAAATCATGTTACTACCAAATGTACAGGTTATCCTGATATAAAGATAAGAGTACTTACAGCTTTTGTAATAACATCATTTTGGCGATGAAGACACAGGGATGCTTAGGAAACTACTTCACGCAATTCCTTCCGGTACTGCGAAGCGCTCTTGCCGGTAAATTCCCTGAAGGCTTTATTGAAGTGGCTGAAGTTGTTAAAGCCGCTTTCATAGCATACATCAGCAATTGGGATGTGTTTTTCGGCCAATAACTTGCAGGCGTGAACGATGCGGTACTCATTGACAAATTGTGTGAAGGTCTTTTTCGTTACCTTTTTAAAATAACGGCAAAAAGAAGGCACCGTCATGCTCGCCATGCCGGCAACTTTGTCAAGGGCTATTGGCTGCCTGAAGCTGTCCTTCACAAAATTAAATACCATATTAATGCGGTCGTTATCCTGCACCTGCGTTTCCATGGCAAACCCCTCAGCATTCAGAATTTTATAGTCGTCGGAGCGTTCGAGGTACTTAAGTATCTTTATTATAGACAGCAGTCTTTCAAACGGCTGCTGCCCTTCCATTGCCTCAAGTTCTTCACCCACTATCCTTTTAGTTTTGCCGCCAAAGGCAATGCCGCCCCTGGAACGGACTAAAAGGCTTTGCAATCCTGTGGTCTCGGGAAGCATCATAAAAGCCTCGCCCAGGAAATCAGGCCGCATCTGTACTACGGTCTCGTTCTTATTGCCTGTAGCCTCGTCAGTAAAGCCACAATGCGGGAGGTTGCTGCCGATGAGGATAAGGTCCCCATCCGTATAATAGGAGATATGGCTGCCTATCTGCCTTTTCCCGGCGCCGCCATTGACGAATACCAACTCTACCTCGGGATGGTAATGCCACACATGGGCTTTTACGTTGGCATTTTGTACATATTTTGAATAATAGAACGAACTCCCAAAGTTGGGTTCTATCACTTCAAACGTTGGCACTGCAACTTTCATACTTAATTATTTACACCTGCAAAAGTACTAAAATACAACTATATTTCCTCCATTTTATTATATAACGTTTTAGTTGGTTAAAATAGCACACATATTGGCAAATACTGCTGTAATTCAACCGAAAGCAAAGAATTAATTTAGCACTAAGAAATTCAGGAAAAATTCATCAATAAAAAATCATCCAGGTATGAAAAATGTAATTAAAATGGGATTTGTAATGGCGTTGTTCCTTACTGCCCTGGTAGCAAATGCAGCTGACAGCAAACTTTCGCTAAGCGTAAGGAGCGGCGGCAAACTGGTAAACTTCAGCATCAATGAAGTGAAGAACGTTGATGTGACCATAGCAACAAAAGATAAAGAAGTTCTTTTCTCTGAAAGGCTAAAAAGCAGGGAAGGCAAAATCAGCAGGACTTATGACCTTACAGCTTTCCCTGACGGCACCTATTTTCTTGAGGCAGCAACGGGCAGTGAAATAGCTACTTACGAAGTGACCATCGCCAACAACGGTGTGATCATTTCTGAAAAAGCGGTTGCCGAAGTGTACAAGCCTTTGCTTAACGCTAAGGACGGCATGGTTACCGTGATCCTTCCGGATGGTAAAGCACCTGTAGCTATTAAGATATACGACGAGAACAATGTGGAGCTTTACAATGGTACTGTAGCCCGCACTACAAAGTTTGACGTTAACAGCACAACGGCTAAAAACGTAACCCTGGTTATGACCTACAATGACAAAATGTTCGTTGAGACTATTGCCGCACGATAATATTGGTTTGTTTGGTTACATACATGAAGAAGCAGCTTTAGGGCTGCTTTTTTTATTCTATCGTCCCCAATATCCTGTCCATTACCCAGCCGGTATGCGCTCCTGTCATCCCTGTTGAAGGATGGATCGCATTACCCAAGAGGTGCTCGCGCATATTCTGCACATGGTACAGCTGAATGTTTTCCGGGTGCCCGATTACGACCTCTTTCCTTCCCGCATCATTACTAAGTACAAGCGGCACCTCATCAAAAACAGCGAACTCCATTTTCCCTTTACTGCCGTAAATGGTTGCGCTGTCGGCTCTTTCCGAAAGGCCGAAATTCCAGGTTCCGGTTCCGGTAACGCCGGACTCATGCAGCCAAGAAGCGGTCACGGCATCTTTGGCAGAATACAATCCCTGTTGGTTGAGGCTGCTCCCCGAAACTTCTTTTGCATTACCGAACAGATAGAGAAACAGGTCGAGCCCGTGGCTGGCAAGGTCATCAAAATAACCGCCGGGGGCTATGGCGGCATCCGTTCGCCAGTTATATTCTCCTGAAAGGTCTTTTGGTGAAGGTGTCCTGCCCAAATGCCAGTTGATATGGCGCACTGTGCCTATCTGCCCTTCTTCTATCCAGTTTTTAATTTGTAAAAACCTTGGCAGCGAACGGCGGTAGTACGCAACAAATAAAGGCAATCCTTTACTTTCAAAAGCATTGCAAATAGCAACACATTCGGCATAGGTAGGCGCCATCGGCTTCTCGATGCAGCAGGGCTTGCCCGCACCGGCAACTTTGAGTGCGTAATATTTATGGGTATCAGGCGGCGTGGCAATATAAACGGCATCTACTTCGGGGGCGTTTATAAGTGCATCTGCATCAGAATAATGTTTTGGCACACCATGCCTTTTTGCATAGTCTTCGGCTTTTGCAGCATCGCGGCGCATAACGGCATGCAGTTCAAAACCTTCTGTCTTCTGGTAGGCCGGGCCGCTCTTGCGTTCGGTAACGTCGCCGCAGCCAATTATTCCCCAACGGATCGTTTTTTGGTTCATAGTTTGTTTTTTGGAAGCATAAAAATAGTGTTTTTATTCAATCCCTTTATGTGAAAGTTATTACACAGATTCACAGAGCAGGCACAGAGTTGCACTGAGAAAATTTAAAATAGATCATAGAGGCCTCAGAGTATTTTGAGTATCTTTTGTTAGACATTGCAATGCAACGTCTCTACAACATTGTTTAATCATGATCCGTTAAAAAAGTTTGACACTCCGTAGAGGCGTTGCATTGCAACGTCTCCTGTAATTGCATCAAAATTCATATAATTAAAAACTCTGTGAATCTCTGTGGTATTTTACCTATTTTTAAAATTCCAAAAAACGAAATGAAATGAACCGTCGCTTATTCCTGAAAAATACCGGGATGGCAGGAGCTGCCCTTAGTCTTGCCGACCCATTATTATCCTGGCTTATGGAAAACGAGAACACAACCGCTGCTAAACCTTTCTTTAAACTGTCGCTGGCGCAATGGTCGGTGCACAGGGCCATACTCGAAAAGAAAACGCTGGCAGCGCTGGATTTTGCAAAAAAAGCCCGCGAACTCGGGTTTGAAGCAGTGGAATATGTCAGCCAGCTGTATAATCCTGAAATCGAAAAAGACGGCATCAGTAAGGTGGTAAAGGAACTCAAAAAACGCAGCCATGACCATGGTATAAAGAACGTGCTGATCATGGTGGATGGCGAAGGCGAACTGGCGGCATTGGCAAAAGCCGAAAGGGACGACGCGATAGCCAAACATTCTAAATGGGTGGATGCTGCTGCGGAACTGGGCTGCCACTCCATACGGGTAAACCTTTTTGGCGCAGGGGCGGAAAATGACTTTGACAAATGGAAAGCGACCTCGGTTGATGGCTTGGGCAGGCTTGCGGAATATGCCCAAAAAAGCAACATCAACGTGATTGTGGAAAACCATGGCGGACTTTCGTCTGATGCGGGAAAACTGACCGATGTAATTAAGTCCATCAACCTGAAGAACTGCGGCACGCTGCCCGACTTTGGGAATTTCTGTGTAAAGCGCGATGGTGGCGAACGCTGGGGCGCACCCTGCATCGATGAATATGATAAATACAAAGGTGTGCTCCAACTAATGCCGTTTGCCCACGGCGTAAGTGCGAAGACCTATGATTTTGATGCCAAGGGAAATGAAACGACCATTGACTACCGGAAGATGCTGAAAATTGTGAAGGAAGCAGGTTATACCGGGCACATCGGGGTGGAATACGAGGGAAGCCGGCTGAGTGAGGAAGAGGGGATAAAAGCAACGAAAGCATTATTGATAAGGGTCGCGGACGAATTAAACAAATAAATAAACCAAATGACTGAAAATCTAAAAGCGTTAGAAAACAAGGATGCAATAATTGCAATAGGCAATAAAGAGCGTTCTGCCTGCAAACTTATTTCTGTTGAAGAAGTAGACGGGACATCGAAAATGAACTTTGAAAGTATTTTTCCTGTGAGAGAACTCAATGTAAATCCTGCAAACCCATGGGAAATCGCATTGTCACAAACTGCATTTGGCAAGAATTACAGCTTTCATGCTGATGGCGATGTACAATTTATAAACGACCATCAAATTGTGTTTAAAGAAAAAGACCGGGGACTGGAGATACAACTGGATTTTAGCGATGCAACTGTAAAAAGCACCATGATGAAATATATTGACGAACTTATTCCGAAAGGATAATGCTGTCAACAAAGTTACTCATGAAAGATAACCGGCTTTAATAAACCTGCAATATGCTGAAGTTATGAATTTCTACAAAATACTGATTGCGGCATTTTCGGCAACCAACATCATGACGACGTTCAGCTACCTCGTGTCTATAAGCTTTAAAAAACTTTTTAAGGAACCTGTGATGCTGAATTTCATACTGGAAGGTGCCGGTATCAATCTTAAAGGCCGCATGAAAAAGGTTTCGGGCTGGCTGGCACATTATCTTATAGGCTTTGCATTCGTGCTTGTCTACGAGTCGGTATGGCACTATACCAATGTAAAGTTCGGTTTCGTTTCAGGCATCGCCTTTGGCATTATCAGTGGAGTTGTAGGTGTGTCCTGCTGGCGGCTTATTTACCGGCTGCCCGACGGGAAGAGGCATGTGCCATCGAAAGAATATGGCATACAGCTCTTCTTTGGGCATATTGTTTTTGCCGTAGCCGTGGTGGTCGCGTTCAAGATCTTTAATTATGACCCGCTGTCACATATTTATTAATTGACTACATTCAATTACAGAAGTATTGAACTAATCTTTACGGTTTAATCATAATGCCTGATATTTTAGGGCTTACCCGTTTCCAACGCCAACTGCTAACAGCCTATTTGCACGTAAAATTACCTTTCTGATAAAAACAGGTAAAACCCACTGATATCCTTACCATTACATCCATTACATTTACCACATTGTTAAAATCTTAAACACCACCAACCTTACTAAAACTAAGATTAATTTTCATGTGTATATAGCGCAATAAATATTATATTTATTGTCGAATTATTTACACGATCTTACATTAATGGACAAATTCCCATTTTACCTTATCATTATCGCGGTGATATTGCTGCTGATCATGCTGGCTAACAAAATAAAAGTAGCCTATCCCGTGCTGCTCGTGCTTGCAGGGTTGGGTATCAGTATTATTCCCGGCATACCTGAATTGCAAATGAAGTCGGAAACTATATTTATACTGTTTCTGCCACCTTTACTGTATGAAGCCGCATGGAATATATCATGGAAAGAACTATGGAAATGGCGCCGTATCATCGGGAGTTTTGCCTTTATCGTTGTATTCTTCTCGGCGATCTCCGTAGCATTGGTGGCCAATTATTTTATACCCGGTTTTTCGTTGGCGCTGGGATTGTTGCTGGGCGGCATCGTTTCGCCACCGGACGCCGTTAGTGCGGGCGCAATACTGAAATTTGTAAAAGCACCGCGTCGTGTACGCTCCATACTGGAAGGTGAAAGCCTGCTGAATGACGCATCATCACTTATTATTTTTCGTTTTGCGCTTATTGCGGTTGCTACAGGGCAGTTCGTATGGCATGAGGCAGCCCTTAGCTTTTTATGGATGGTAGCGGGCGGCATTGGCATAGGCGTGGCAATAGGCTACATCATCATGAAAATACACAAATTTTTGCCGACAGATGCCAACAGCGATATCGTACTGACTATCCTGACACCCTACATCATGTACATTGCCGCCGAGGAAGTGCACAGCTCGGGGGTGCTTGCCGTTGTGAGCGGCGGCCTGCTGCTGTCTAACCATCGCCTTCAATTCCTTAGCAGCACCTCGCGACTTCGCGGATATAACGTTTGGGAAAGCCTTGTTTTTGTGCTAAACGGATTGATATTTATGTTCATTGGGCTTGACCTGCCCCAGATTACGTCCGGGCTTGGAAACGTAAGCATGCCCACGGCTATAGGTTACGGGCTGCTGATAACCGGTGTTTTGATCGTGGGGCGCATTGTTGCTGCTTATGGGGCTGTGGTTGTTACGCTCATTGCCCGGAATTTTATAACCGTGGCCGACAGGTCTAATCCCGGTATAAAAGGCCCATTCCTCATAGGGTGGTCCGGGATGCGGGGTGTGGTATCGCTGGCTGCGGCATTATCCATACCCTTGCAACTGGAAGATGGCACCACGTTCCCCCAACGAAACCTTATCCTCTTTATCACTTTTGTTGTTATATTGGCCACCCTGCTTTTACAGGGTCTTACATTGCCTTTGCTTATACGGAAATTCCACATAAAAGACCCAGACTACATTATGCCGGAAGACGAGCTTTACAATAAATTGCGGAATATGATGTCGCAGCATGCGCTCGACCACCTAAGATCGAATTATAAAAAACAGCTTGGTGAACATACTGCCCTCCAGCAAATAGCGCAAAAATGGGAGACCAGCCGCGCAGGCATAAAAGAGCCCGGCATGAACGCAGAGTCGAAAGAAATATACCGCGCCCTGCTAAACCACCAACGCGAGTGGCTGCATGATAAAAATTCAGCAAAACAAAGCCTTGACGAAGAGATCGTCAGGAGGCTGTATGTTTACCTTGATTTGGAGGAAGAGAAATTGCAGTATTTTTAATCTTTACAAAATCCCCGAAGCCGCCATCCATTCTTTCAGGCGGTCCATCCATTTATCCTCAGTGGTCTTGTTATCCATTCCGTAGCCGTGTCCTCCATGAGGGTAAAGTATCATTTCGCTGAATATCTTATATTCCTGCAGTGCCTTATAATACGCAATGCTGTTGCCCACAGGTACCAGATCATCGTCGGCAGAATGCACCAGGAAAGCAGGAGGGGTTTGGGCAGTTACCGCCAGTTCATTAGAATAAAATAATGCCTGGTTCGGACTGGCAATTTTGCCCAGCAGGTTTTCGCGGCTTCCCGCATGGGTGAGGCTGTTGGAAAAACTGATGACCGGATAAATAAGTATGGAGAAGTCCGGGCGCAGCGATATGTTTTCAGGGTTATCAATCACGCCCTTGTCAAAATGGGTAGAAGCCGTTGCCGCGAGGTGTCCTCCTGCCGAAAAGCCCATAACGCCAATCTTCGATACATCTATATTCCATTCTGCCGCGTGTTCGCGAACCATTTGCAGTGCGCGCTGTACATCCTGCAGCGGCCCGATGCTTTTGTCATTCATAGTCGCATCATTCGGCAGCCGGTATTTAAGCACGAATGCCGTCACGCCCCAGCTGTTGAGCACGCGCGCCACATCGGCCCCTTCATGTCCCGAAGCGAGTATGCCGTAGCCACCTCCGGGGCAGATAATGACCGAGCTTTTCATTGGCGAAGGCTTTACCGGCTTATAAACCGTGAGCGTAGGCACCGAGACATTGCTGATGATAAGAATACCGGAACTGTTCACCTCCGATTTTTCTGTATCGGGAGAAGGCTTGCTGTTGGGAATGGCTTTTTCGTATAGAGGCAGGACTTGCTGCGCATTGGTAGTTGTAGCCAACAGGAGTGCCATCAGGAGTAAAAACTGCTTCATGTTTGTAAATTCCTGTAAAAATAGTAAAGTGGCTGTAATATACATATGCTTTTGCGGGTAGAGTTAAAGGAAACTTGTAGTATATACGAAGGATTTTTACAGATTTTTCTTAAAAAAAATAATTCGCTTTATACTAAATTGTAAACCTTACCGTTCAAATTAAAATAAGCCCCCGAATATAAAAATTACTATATTTGCCCATGCGCCACAAACTACTCAGTTTTTTTATCTGCCTGCTTACAAGCACCATACTGCTTGCGCATGCTGTTGTGCCGCACCACCATGAGCAGGAACATGCAATACTTCGGCATCACCATCATGAGGCCGATGGCGGACTGAAAGGCATTTTTACGACGCATTGCCATTCCATCGACTGTTTTACATCGGTAGCAAAACATGCCGCATCAGAACGTACCGGAAATAAGCACATCGGGTATGCTGTGCTTTCAGAAAATATCACCCCTGTTGCCGGCATACGTTTTATCCAGCCTAAAAACTATGTTCCTTTTAGTTATACCCACAGTTCTTTCCATTTAATAAATATTGATTTCCGGGGTCCGCCTGAATTCAGCGTTTAATTTAAACCTGAATTTAAGTACTTACATAAATCAAAATTTATTACAATGAAAAAAATATTTATTGCCATGGCGCTTGCCTTCGCGGTATTGACAGCCTGCAACAAAAAAACCGAAAGCCATGAAGGCCATGACCACAGCGGCCACGAACATTATGAGGGCGATGGCCACGACCACAGCAAAGACAACCTTAAGGGTGACGGCGCAGCATCCCAGGAAGAGTTTACCGTGGGGAATGATACTGTGAAACATACTGATAACGATGGGCATGATCATGCCCATGACGGACACCAACATTAGAAGCGATGCAACGACATATAACAGCGCTGCTGTTGCTGTTGCTGGCCCTCACAGGCTGCGACGGCAATAAAGGCAGCGCTGCCAAAGGTACCGAAGCGGAACCTTTGGCCCAAACGCTGTATACGGATAAGACAGAACTTTTCGTTCAGTACAACCCGTTAATTGTTGGTGAAGTTTCTACAATGGCTGCACACCTTACACGCCTTGGGGATGTTTTTAAGCCGCTTACCGATGCCAAAGTAACCATCAGCCTTATCGTAAATGGCAAGGGCATAAAGAACACGGCACCTGCACCCGAAAAGGGCGGGCTCTATGTGATCGACCTGAAGCCGTCTGCTGCAGGCAAGGGTACTTTGGTAATTGACATAGTGTCTAAAGATCTTACCGACAAATTTACCATTGACAATGTGGAAGTTTATGCGAATGCAGAAGCAGCGCAGAAAGCGGCACACCACTATGAAGATGCCGGCGCCATCGCCTTTTCGAAAGAGCAGGCATGGAATATAGAGTTTGCAACAACTCCGGCAGTAAAGCAGGATTTCCATGAAGTGATACGTACCAATGGCCAACTGGTATCGGCTCCCGGTGATGAAATGGTTATTGCCGCAAACGCTGATGGCATTGTACGCTTTTCGGGCAGTAAAGCCCAGGCAGGCATGGCCGTACAGCAGGGTACTGCCCTGTTTACCATATCGGGTGACAACCTCACGCAGCGCAATGTAGATTCTTCAATAAGGGAAGCAAAAGCTAACTACCTGAAGCTGAAAACCGACTACGAGCGTGCCTCCGAGCTTATTAAAGACAAGATCATTTCGCAAAGGGAATTCCAGACCACAAAACTGGCCTACGAAAATGCGCTGAACGACTACAATACCGTTTCTAAGAATTATTCCGGCAAAGGCCTGAATATTGTGTCGCCAATGAGCGGCTTTATAAGTTCTGTCAGCGTAACCGACGGGCAGTTTGTGCAGGCCGGGGCACCATTGGCAACCATATCAAAAAACAAGAGGCTGCTGCTTAAGGCCAATGTATCGCAGCGTTATTTCAGCAAATTGCCGGGCTTTGCTTCGGCCAACTTTACGCTGCCAGACGGCAAAACGTATGACACCAACGACCTCAACGGAAAGGTAGCCTCATTCGGAAAAAGTGCGGCAGCCAATTCGGCGTTCCTTCCCATCAGCTTCGAGATCGACAATACAGGCGGGCTTATCTCGGGCTCCACTGTACAGGTATTCCTGAAATCGGACAGTGTAGCCAATGCATTGGTTATCCCGTTTGCATCAATAATGGAAGAGCAGGGCATTTATTAT
This sequence comes from Flavobacterium album, assembly GCF_003096035.1. Classification (NCBI taxonomy): domain Bacteria; kingdom Pseudomonadati; phylum Bacteroidota; class Flavobacteriia; order Flavobacteriales; family Flavobacteriaceae; genus Flavobacterium; species Flavobacterium album. The sequence goes on from NZ_CP029186.1 coordinate 622,855, forward strand.
GTATATGTGCAGACCGGCGGCGAAAGCTTTGCTAAAAGAGAAGTACAGCTGGGAGCCAATGACGGTAAAAATGTACAGGTACTAAAAGGCGTAACTGAAGGCGAAAGGGTTGTTTCGAAAGGGGCTTACCAGATAAAATTATCGTCGGCTTCCGGAGCCATGCCGGCACATTCCCACGAACATTAACCGGAAGCGATGCTAAATAAAATGATACAATTTGCATTGCACAACAGGTTAATTGTTGTCATTGCAAGCACGCTTCTTATCGTGTTCGGCACCATTACGGCCTCCCGCATGGAGGTGGACGTATTCCCAGACCTTACTGCACCAACCGTTGCCATACTTACGGAGGCACACGGGATGGCCCCTGAGGAGGTGGAGAAACTGGTTACTTTCCCATTGGAGACTTCGGTGAACGGCGCTACTAATGTACGCAGGGTGCGAAGCTCATCGTCATCCGGGCTTTCTATCGTATGGGTAGAATTCGAGTGGGATACTGATGTGTACCTTGCCCGCCAGATCATCAACGAAAAGATTGCTTCCGTTAGCGAGCGCCTGCCGGAAAATGTAGGCAACCCTACCATGGCGCCGCAATCGAGCATTATGGGCGAGATCATGTATGTTACGCTGACGGCAGATAAAACATCGACCATGGACCTGCGCACTATAGCCGACTGGACCCTGCGCCCAAGGCTGCTTGCCACAGGCGGGGTTGCCCAGGTGGTCGTGAACGGCGGCGATTATAAGCAATACCAGATACTGGCATCCCCGGATAAAATGCGCTACTATGGTATTACCCTTGCCGAGCTTTCAGAAGCGGCAAAGTCAGCTAATGGGAATTCATCGGGCGGTTTTATCAATGAATTCGGGAATGAATATACCATAAAAGGCACCGGGCGTACCAGCGATATTGCCGAGATAGGCCGGTCGGTAGTAAAGGTAGTTGGCGGCAACAGCGTAAAGATCGAGGACATTGCCGCGATACAGATAGCTGCGGCCCCCAAGATTGGCGATGCAGCCAAAAGCGGCAAGCCGGCGGTGGTAATGACCATCCAGAAACAGCCATCGACCAATACGCTGGAACTGACAGAAAAGATCGACGGGGTTATTGCCGACCTGAGGAAGACCATCCCAAAAGATATCCATGTGGATACGCATGTATTCCGGCAGGCAGATTTTATCGAATCATCCATAAGCAATATCCAAAAGACCCTGATGGAAGGTACCATTTTTGTAGTGGTGATATTATTCCTTTTCCTGATGAACTGGAGGGCGACCGTAATATCCTTACTGGCTATACCGCTTTCGCTGATCGTGGCCATCCTTACACTGAAATGGCTGGGACTTACCATCAATACCATGAGCCTTGGCGGAATGGCCATTGCTGTAGGCGACCTGGTGGATGATGCCATCATTGATGTGGAGAACGTTTACAAGCGCCTTCGCGAAAATGCCCGCCTGCCACTGGAGAAGCAAAAGAAAAAACTCACGGTAATATTTGATGCCTCTTTAGAAATACGGTCATCCGTGATCAATGCAACGTTTATTATCATTGTAGCGTTCATTCCGCTGTTCTTCCTTACCGGTATGGAAGGAAGGCTGCTGGCCCCGCTGGGAATCGCATTTATCGTGGCGCTTTTTGCCTCGCTGGTTGTTTCGATAACGCTTACCCCGGTACTGTGCAGCTACCTGCTCACCAAAGAATCGATGCTGAAAAAGAGGGAAAAGGAAAGCTGGCTGGTGGAAAAGCTACAGCATGGATACACGAATGCCCTGAAACGGGTAATGAATAATAAGAAAACTGCAATAGGTACAGCATCCGGATTATTCCTGATAGCCATAGTATTGCTCACCCAGCAGGGAAGGAGCTTCCTCCCGGAATTCAATGAGGGCTCGCTTGTGATATCAGCCGTGACGCTGCCGGGAATTTCGCTTGAAGAAAGCAACAAGGTTGGTACGCAGGTAGAAAAGGCCTTGCTGTCAGTTCCCGAAATAAAAGTGACCACACGAAGGACGGGCCGTGCCGAGCTTGACGAGCATACGCAGGGCGTGAACTCTTCGGAAATAGAAGCGCCGTTCCATCTTGAAGACCGCAACCGGGAAGCCTTTATGGAAGATGTGCGCGAAAAGCTGTCGGGGATATCGGGCGTGAATATCACGATTGGGCAGCCTATCAGCCACCGTATTGACCATATGCTGTCGGGAACCAGGGCGAACATAGCGATCAAGATATTCGGCTCCGACCTCAGTAAGCTGTCCACACTTTCCAACCAGGTAAAAAACAGCATACAGGACATAGAAGGCCTGGTAGACGTGAGCACTGAGCAGCAGATCGAGATACCGCAGATACAGATACGGCCCAAACGGGACATGCTGAATTTTTACGGCATTACCATAGGGGAATTCAACAAATTTGTGGATGTGGCTTTTGCAGGCGAAAAGGTTTCGGAGATATACGAAGGCAACCGCACATTCGACCTTATCTTAAAATTTGACGACGACAACCGCGGCAGGATAGAGAACATCCGGAACACGATGATAGACAGCCATGACGGGCAGAAAATCCCGCTGGAATACGTAGCCGATATCGTGAGCACTTCCGGTCCGAACACCATCAGCCGGGAGAACGTGCAACGTAAGACAGTAGTGTCGGCAAACGTAGCAGGACGCGACCAGAAGAGCGTTGTGGAGGAGATCAGGAAAGCTATCGATGAAAAGATAACGCTCCCGGAAGGCTACCACATAGAATATGGCGGGCAGTTTGAAGCCGAAGCCGAAGCCTCCAAAACACTGGTAATCGCTTCACTTCTTTCGCTGTTGGTCATATTCCTTATCCTGTTCCAGGAATTCAAAAAGATAAAGACAGCCTCAATTATATTGACCAACCTTCCGTTGGCATTAATAGGGGGCGTGCTCAGCATTTACTTTACAAGCGGCATCCTGAGCATTCCGGCCATCATCGGGTTCATTACCTTATTTGGTGTTGCCACACGGAATGGCATTCTACTGGTATCGCATTATAAAACACTGCAGGCGGAGGGCCACACGCTTTATGACACCGTGATACAGGGTTCTAAAGACCGACTAAGCCCCATACTGATGACTGCACTTACTGCCGGCCTGGCGCTCATACCGCTGGCCATTGCGAGCGACCTTCCCGGTAACGAGATACAGAGCCCGATGGCAAAAGTGATCCTGGGCGGGCTGCTTACCTCTACCCTGCTGAATATTTTTATTGTACCCGTGGTGTACTACCTGTCTAATCAAAAAAAGAAGGAAGATGCGTTATAGATCAGCATTTCATATAGCCGTGCTTTTGTTTGCATTGCAGGCAACGGCACAATCGACACTGGACAATACGCTTTCGGCTATTGCCAAAAACAACAAGACCCTCGCGGCAAACAGGCAGGACTGGGAAGCAAAGAAACTGGAATTCAATACCGGCCTCACGCCCCCCAACCCCACCGTGGAGTATGATTACCTGTTCTCTAATCCTGCAAACGCGGGTAACCAGACGGTGTTTACCATATCGCAGGGTTTTGATTTCCCAACTGCCTATTCGCGCAAAAAGAAACTTGCGGATGAGCAGGTGAAGCAGGCCGACTTCAACTTGAGCTCTGCACGGCAGGACATCCTGCTGCAAGCCAAAACGGCGTGTATCCGGCTGGTATACTACAATAAGCGATACACCCAGCTGACCCGCAGGATGACCGACACGGAGAAGATGGTACAGAATTTCCAGGTGCGCCTTGATAAGGGCGATGGCAATATCCTGGACCTGAACAAGGCCAGCCTGCAGCTTATTGAGTTGAAAAGGGACTACCATACTACCGTGTCGCAGATCAACCAACTGAATTACAAGCTTACGGAACTGAACGGCGGTACGGAAATTGTTTTTAAGGATACGATATACCCGCTAATCCCTGTTATTCCTGCTTTTGAGGAACTGGAAAAGGCCTATGAAGAAAATGACCCCAACAGGAAGATCCTCGAGCAGCAGAAGGTAGTAGCAGAAACCAATCTTGCTGTTAGCCGGTCGATGGTATTGCCTAAGATCGAGGTGGGCTACCATTATCAGGGGATATTGGGGGAGACTTATAGCGGTGTGCATACCGGTGTTTCTATTCCGCTTTGGGAGAACAAAAATGTAGTGAGGCAACGCAAGGCAGAGGTCGTTGCCGCCGAGCTCGACATCGATGCCCACAAGAATGAGCATTTCTTCCATATCAAGCATTTGTATGAAGATTATATCAACCTGAAAACAACGCTCGAGGCCTATGAGGCAGCTAAGATTGACACCTCATCGCGCAACCGCGTATTGCTCAACAAGGCTTTCGCGCTGGGCGAGATTTCCTCAACGGAATACTTTATGGAAACCACCTATTTCTTTACAGCCCTCAACAGCTTTTTAGAAACCGAAAGGGATTATCATGAAGCTGTGGCAACGCTATTGAAGTACCAGTTGTAGTTAGATTACACTTTTTTAACGAGAATGCTCCTGTAATGGGAGCATTTTTTGTTTAAATTCAAGATATTTCGCAAAGCTTATTACTATCCTAAAGTGACTAAAATGCCACGAAGATGAACAGTCAAATACGATTCCATGACACAATGAGAGACTTACAACTGAATTAAGAGACTTAAATTTAAGACGAAATAACTGATATATGAAATTTTGTCAGTATCAACTATTTTTTGACAGCATTAAAATTCTGACTATCAATATCTTAATAAATTACTAATTTTTTAAATAAAAACAACAACAAAAAGCAGCAAATTTGGCATGACAGTTGCCCTACCTATGCTGCTTTAACAATGTTCTAAAATTGCACCTTCAGGACATTTGGAAACCATTAAAAAGAAGGTTTCCCGTAATTATGTGAGCAAAAATAATTATTTCTCCCATTCCTACAAGCCTTAAAGCAGATTTCTTTTTCGGAACTCAATGCCGATATGAAGACTGAGATTAATCCCTAAAAATAAATATATGGGAAAGAACCAACACATTACGCGACACCCCGAGGGTGGCTGGCAAGTAAAGGGGGAAGGTAACACTAAAGCAACTGTGGTTACTAATACCCAGCAAGAGGCAATTGACGCTGGTAGAGAAATCGCCAAAAACCAGCAGTCAGAATTATTAATCCATGGAAAAGATGGTCAAATTAGGGCTAGAGATAGTTATGGTAATGATCCTTATCCCCCAAAGAACTAAGACATGGCAGAGTATAGAATCTCAGGCGTTTGGAAGCCTGGAAATGAAATTACACATTATGCAGTTCATGAGGGCACTTTGAATACTTTAAAGCGTAGTACAAGAATGTCAAAAGCTGACACCATACAGTTAGTTAGAAATTCAGGCAATAGTGTCAAAACTATTTTGTGGGACTATACCAACGCAAAATGGAAGTTAGGACAAAAAGTGCATGCCACAACTGGAATTAATGGTTATTTACATACTGATCCAAACTCAACCGTGACCGACAATCTCCAGCACTTGATTGATTATGATTGGTTATTGCGCTGGTAAGTGTTAGTAATCAAATTGCACGGTCAATCCGAGAATAACTTTTTTAGCTAATCCCAAAAGAGAACTAAAAGTTATTTCCCGTCTTGTTGTGACGAACGAAGAAGTAGATGTTAAAATATTTTGTTTTAGCATTGTTTTAGCAAACAAAAGAGCCTGCAAGGAAACGCTTGCAGGCTCTATGTTTTTCTCGCAGAGAGGAAGGGATTCGAACCCTCGATACCCTTTTGGAGTATACACACTTTCCAGGCGTGCGCCTTCGACCACTCGGCCACCTCTCTAAGTAACGCGGGCAAAAATAGTATATTAAAACCGTATTAAAAAATTATTACGACAATTCTCCGCGCAGTGACGATTCGAAAAGTGTTTTGAATTGGCCTGCAGGGATGTCCTGCCCTAAAAGATACATCATCTTGGTTATCGCTGCCTCGGTGGTAATATCGGCGCCTGAGATCACGCCTATTTCCTTGAGCATGGTACTGGTTTCATAATGCCCCATATTTACGCTTCCGCCCGAGCATTGGGTCACATTAACAATCTGTACCCCATTCTGGATAGCCTTTTGCAATATGGATATGAAGTAAATATCGGTTGGCGCATTTCCGGAGCCGTAAGTCTCCAGCACAACCCCTTTCAGTCCGGGTGTGTTGAGTATCGACGACAGAACACGCTCGTTGATGCCGGGGAACATCTTGATGATGACTACATTATCCTCAAAATTCTTACGCACCTGAAGTTCTTTTCCTGGTTCATGCGGCCAAAGCAATTCTTTGGTCACTTTCAAATGTACGCCCGATTCGGCCAGTGCCGGGTAATTGGGCGAAGTAAAAGCCTTAAAATGCTCCGCGCTTATTTTGGTAGTGCGGTTGCCACGGTACAATTTCGATTCGAAATACAGGCAAACTTCGCGTATTACAGGATGATTTTTGGTTTGCAGGGAGGCTATCTGTATAGCGGTAATAAGGTTTTCCTTGGCATCTGTTCGAAGGTCGCCAATAGGCAACTGCGACCCTGTAAATACCACCGGTTTCGAAACATTTTCGAGCATAAAGCTCAATGCCGATGCCGAATAGCTCATGGTATCCGAACCATGCAATATTACAAAGCCGTCAAAATTATCGTAGTTTTCCTCTATCAGCGTAGCCAGCTGTGCCCACTTCGCCGTATTCATGTTAGAAGAATCGATAGGCTTATCGAATGATACCGTTTCAATGTTACAGTCCAGCTGCTTCAGCTCCGGGATACGGTCCAATAATTTTTTGAAATTGAACACCTTCAGGGCCCCGGTTTCAAAATCTTTTACCATCCCGATTGTCCCGCCGGTATATATCAGTAAAATGGAGGGCTTAGACATTCTGGTACTTCATTTTATTTACCACCGGATTAGCATACATGGCCAGGAAGCCTTCGCGAACGATCTTGTTTTCAATATCGATACGCATCTCAAGGCGCCTTTCGAACAGCTGCTTTTCCTTTTCCGTATAATGGGACGCGAACTGGTCGGTATTATTCAAAAGATCGTAGGCTATATAGTTAGTAGGCCAAAGCTTGTAGGAAGTAAGTATAGAATCGTCTATTACCTGCGCAAGGGCCTGTATCTGCTTGTTCTGGTTGTCGTGCTCTTCTTTTATACGGTCGAGCTCGCCATCAAGTACATCGCCTACCTGTATGTGTATCCGTTTTTTCTGCCCCATAATCCCGCTGATAAGCGTCATGAAATCTTCATTCTTTTCTTTGATATAGATTTCATCATTAGCCTCGGCTACAAGCCTTGGCATCTTCAGCATATCGGTAGGGTCATATTCGTACGAAATAGAAACCGGCACGATCTTCATCTTTTTGAAATAATCCATCAGGTTCTCCTCGTCCGATGCCATCGCCAGCATTTTCAGCACACCCTGCTGGGTAGTATCATTGCCATCCTTGGTACGGCCTTCACGCTGTGCGATCCACACCGAGCGGTTTTCGCGGGAGAGCAGCTGGTAAATGTATTCTGACATCAGCTTGGAACTTTGCAGCAATTCGCGTGGGGAAAGGCTCCTTTGCACCAAAAAGTTACGGTTCAGCCTGGACAGCGTGTGCAAGAACGCTTTTTGTACAAGGTTATCGCCAATGGCCGATGCGGTCATGATCAGCTTATGGTCGTAAAGGCTCACGTTGATGAGCGATGTATCAAGGATAATGTCCCTGTGGTTGGATATATAAAGATATGGAGTATGGTTGTCGAGTTTTTCAAAACCTGACGTGGTGAGGCCTTCAGAACTCTTTTTCAGCACCATCTGGATGGCCTGGTATATAAAGTTGATCTGGAAATCCCTCTTGGAATGCGTTTTTTTCAGCTGCTCTGTCCAAACCGCCTCTTCCACATCGGGAAAAGTGAAGCTCATAAGCGCCTTCATCATAGGGTGGTGTACTACACTCCGTATAGCCTCATTAACTTCACTGTCATAATAAGGCCGTATATGATCAAATTTCGACATGTACTTCTTTAGGGTTAAAACAATTCACAAATGAACAAAAAAAATATGAAATTAAACCGAAATTCTTTGTTAAATCCCACAAACCATCTTAGAATTCTCAGTAGTGATTGCTGCTATTTCTTCTACCGAAATACCATAGATACCCGCCAGTTTTTCGGCTACCAATTTTGTGTAAGCGCTCTCATTGCGCTTGCCGCGAAAAGGTACTGGCGCAAGGTAGGGAGCATCGGTTTCCAACACGATATGCTTCAGGTCGATATCTTTTAAAAACTGGTCGATCTTGCCGTTTTTGAAGGTTGCCACCCCTCCTATCCCAAGCTTCATATTGTAGCCGATAGCTTTTTGCGCCTGTTCGAAATCGCCCGTAAAGCAATGGAATATCCCGAAAAGGTCATCTCCCTTTTCCGATTCCAGCACTTCGAACACCTCATCAAAAGCATCGCGGCAATGGATGTTTATCGGCAGCCTGTATTTTTTGGCCAGCTGTATCTGGTGTTTAAAGGCATATTGCTGTTCGGCCAGGCGGGTCTTGTCCCAAAAAAGGTCGATGCCTATCTCGCCCACTGCATAGAACTTATGGTTTGCCAGCTGCACCTCTACATAGGCAAGCTCTTCCAGGTAATTTTCTTTTACGTAAGTGGGATGCAGCCCCATCATCAGGAAAATATTTTCGGGGTATTGCTTTTCCAGATCATACATCTGTTGGGTATAGCCAGAATCGATAGATGGTACAAAGAAACGCGTTACACCTGCATCAATGGCGCGCTGTATCATGGCATCACGGTCTTCGGCAAATTCCTCGCTGTATAAATGGGTATGGGTATCGGTAAGTATCATTATTTGTTATTGAGCCGTAAAATTACAATTTATATTTTGCCACGAATTGCACAAATTCCACTTTAATAAACATCAGTGCTGATAAAAATTCGTGGCTCAAATCATATTTTAAATTATTTTTGGCTTATGGATAATTTATATAGCGCCCTTAAAGGGAAAGGATACAAAAAAATAAAATTTAAGATCTCTAAAACCCAGCATTTACTAATCAAAGGAAAAATAAACGGTGTGGAAGGCAACTTCATTCTCGATACCGGAGCATCTAACAGCTGTGTAGACTTTGAGGGCATTCAACACTTCAAGCTGGCCGCTGCCGACTCCGACACCAGGGCAGCAGGTGCAGGGGGAATAGGTATGCTCACCCAGACTTCTGTAAAAAACACCCTGAAGCTGGGCCGCTGGTCAACCAAAAAATTAGGCCTGGTGATCTTCGATATGTCGCATGTAAATGCTGCGCTCCGCCAGTATAACGCAAAGCCGGTACATGGCATCATCGGAGCCGATATATTGATGAAAGGAAAGGCTATTATTGATTATCATAATAATTGTTTTTATTTGAAAAAATAAAAAATCCAGACGCAACCTATTGACTGTTTATGCATCTAAGTAATAGTCTGTCGCACAGAGGCATCCCTATATAGAAAAGCCCGCTAAGAAATTAGCGGGCTTTTGCCTTTTATATTATATATCTCTATTAAAGCTCCAACGCTTTTTTAGGATTGTTGTCCATCAATAGTTCAACAGGGTTTTCAAGGCCTTCTTTAACGGCTACAAGGAAACCAACTGACTCACGCCCGTCGATAATCCTGTGGTCATAAGAAAGCGCCACATACATCATTGGGTGGATTTCTACCTTACCATTTACAGCAATCGGGCGCTCGATGATGTTGTGCATACCAAGGATACCTGACTGCGGAGGGTTGATTATCGGTGTAGATAGCATGCTTCCAAACACACCGCCATTGGTAATGGTAAAAGTACCACCGGTCATATCGTCAACAGTGATCTGCCCGTCACGTGCACGAAGTGCAAGGCGTTTGATCTCTGCCTCGATACCACGGAAGGAAAGCGTTTCGGCGTTCCTTACCACAGGCACCATAAGGCCTTTCGGGCCGGATACCGCTATCGATACGTCTACGAAGTCGTATGATATCTTATAGTCGCCGTCCATCATTGAGTTCACATCCGGGAACAACTGTAATGCCCTTACCACGGCTTTGGTGAAGAATGACATATAGCCAAGGCTCACACCACCGTGTTTCGCTTTAAAGGCATCTTTATACTCGTTCCTCAGGTTGTTTATAGGGGTCATGTTCACCTCGTTGAACGTGGTAAGCATGGCTGTTTCGTTCTTAGCCGACACCAAACGCTCTGCCACCTTCCTGCGAAGCATGGAAAGCTTTGTTTTCTCAGAGCCGCGGTTGCCGCCTGTTGGCGTACCCATAGACGGCACATGGTTTACTGCATCGTCTTTGGTGATCCTTCCGCCTTTTCCGGTTCCGGAAACGGTTTGCGGGTCAACGTTCTTCTCGTCTAATATTTTGCGTGCTGCCGGAGATGGCGTACCCGCTGCATAGCTTTTCTCTGCCGGGGCAGGAGCTGGTGCAGCTTTTGGCTCTTCCCTCTTAGGCTCTTCTTTTTTCTCTTCAGCTTTTGGCGCTTCAGGTGCTTTTTCTTCTTTTGCAGGAGCAACGCCGTCAGGTTTGGCTCCGTCGGTATCAATAAGGCATACAACCTGCCCTACCTTCACTGCGTCGCCTTCTTCTGCCTTTAGGGTAATGATACCCGCAACTTCGGCAGGAAGCTCAAGGGTTGCTTTATCTGAATCCACTTCGGCAATAGCCTGGTCTTTCTCTACATAATCCCCGTCTTTTACCAGCCATGTTGCGATTTCAACTTCTGTGATCGATTCTCCCGGTGAAGGGACTTTCATTTCTAAAATCATATCAGTATGCTTTATTGTGTTCTATAGTATTGAAAATCAAAAATACGATTAATTAAATAAATCCTTATTAAAAACCATCGCAATAGCGGCAGCATGGCGTTTTTTAGAACGGGTATAGCTACCGGCAGCAGGTGCGCTGTAGGCTTTAAGCGATGCTACCCTGAATTTTACTTCGTTAAAGTTCATCAGCATGTAGCTGTAAGCACCCATGTTCCTCGGCTCTTCCTGTGCCCATACATAATCATCGGCATTAGGGTATTTTGCTATTATTTCCTTAAGCTGTTCTACAGGCAGCGGGAACAATTGCTCGATCCTTACCACAGCAACATCATCACGTTTCAGGTTTTCCCTTTCGGCAATAAGGTCGTAGTAGAACTTACCGGTACAAAACACTAACGTTTTCACTTTTGCTTTGTCTGCTGCCGGGTCGTCAAGCACTTCCTGGAAGCTGCCTTCTGCAAATTCCTCAACAGAAGAAACTACGAGCGGGTGGCGCAGCAAGCTCTTCGGCGTGAATACGATAAGCGGCTTGCGGAACGTGGTTTTCATCTGCCTCCTCAACAGGTGGAAGAAGTTAGCCGGCGTGGTACAGTCGGCCACATACATATTGTGGTTCGCGCAAAGCTGCAGGTAACGCTCCATACGGGCGGATGAGTGCTCTGCTCCCTGGCCTTCATAGCCGTGCGGCAACAGCATCACAATACCGTTCTGGTTGTTCCATTTATCTTCAGCCGCCGAAATGTACTGGTCGATCATGATCTGTGCACCGTTGGAGAAATCCCCAAACTGCGCTTCCCATATCGTAAGCGTTTTAGGGCTGGCAAGGGCATACCCGTAGTCAAAGCCCAACACGCCATATTCTGACAGCAATGAGTTATAAATATGGAACTTGCCCCTTTGGTCTTTCAGCATGTTAAGCAGTACAACTTCCTCTTCAGAGTCTTCTACTTTTACTACGGCGTGGCGGTGCGAGAAGGTTCCCCTTTCCACATCCTGGCCGGACATTCGTACATCGTAACCCTCTGTAAGCAATGACCCATACGCCAGCAATTCGGCCATAGCCCAGTCCAGCTTATCGGTTTCAAAGTACATCGCTTTCCTGTCGTTGATAAGCTTTTGTATCTTGCTGATGAATTTTTTGTCCGAAGGAAGCTCGGTTATCACTTTAGCGATATCCGTAAGTATGTCTTTAGAGAAAGCAGTATTCACTTTCTGTAGCATTTGTGCTTCATCTGCCTGTGCATAACCCTCCCACTCGTTCTGCATGAACGGCGTGATGATGGTCAGGTCTTTTTTGCGCGAAGCCTCAAGGTTCTCCTCAAGCACGGCCTTGTATTCTTTTTCAAGTGTGCCAACATAATCGTTGCCTATTACGCCCTCGCTGATAAGCTTTTCGGCATAAATGTCGCGCGGATTCTGGTGCTTGGCAATTATCTTGTATAATTTCGGCTGGGTAAAACGTGGCTCATCACCTTCGTTGTGGCCGTATTTCCTGTATCCTAAAAGGTCAATGAAAACGTCGCTGCCAAATTCCATCCTGTAATCCAGGGCGAACAATATGGCATGAACTACTGCCTCGGCATCATCGGCATTCACGTGAAGCACCGGCGACAATGTTACTTTGGCCACATCGGTACAATACGTAGACGAACGCGCATCAAGGTAGTTGGTAGTAAAGCCTACCTGGTTGTTTACTACCAAATGGATCGTACCGCCTGTTTTGTAGCCGTCAAGCTTCGCCATCTGCACGATCTCATATACAATACCCTGGCCTGCTACGGCAGCATCGCCATGCAGCGCTATAGGGAGCACTTTAGAGAAATCATCGGCATAATGCCTGTCCTGCTTGGCGCGCGCGATACCTTCAATCACCGCCCCTACAGTTTCAAGGTGCGACGGGTTTGGCGCGAGGTTAAGGTTTATCTGCTTCCCGTTCTTTGTCAGCTTGTCGGCAGTAAGGCCAAGGTGGTATTTTACGTCACCGTCAAAAAGTGCATCGTCATCATAATCCTTACCATCGAACTCGCTGAAGATATCGGAAGTCGACTTGCCGAACACGTTCGCCAATACGTTAAGGCGGCCCCTGTGCGGCATACCCATTACGAACTGCTCCACGCCTTTATCAGCTGCAGCCTCAATAAGCGCATCGAGCGCCGGGATAAGCGATTCGCCACCCTCAAGGGAGAAACGTTTCTGGCCCACATATTTTGTATGGAGGAAGTTCTCGAAGGAAACCGCCTCATTCAGTTTTGAAAGTATGTTTTTCTTTTGGTCAGCCGAAAAATTGGGCTGGTTATCATTAACGGTAAGCCTGTTCTGTATCCATTTCCTTACTTCAGGATCACGGATGTACATGTACTCGATACCGATGTGCTGGCAGTACACCTTACGCAGGTGGTCTACGATCTGCCTAAGGGTTGCCTGCTGCAATCCTGCTTCTTTGGCCGCATCGAATGTTGTATCTAAGTCGGCATCTGACAGGCCGAAAGTTTCCAGTGAAAGGTTGGGCGAGAATATCCTCCTGTCCCTTACCGGATTGGTTTTGGTGAAAAGGTGGCCGCGCGTGCGGTAGCCTTCGATAAGGTTGAGTACCTTAAACTCCTTTTGTAATTTTTCAGGGATGCCCGAATAGTCGGAAACCGGCTGCGCGGCAGGACGTTCCTGCTGTACATCCAGTACTTCATAACCATTGCCCTGCATTCCGAAATCGAATCCCTGAAAGAAGCTTCTCCAGCTTGGTTCAACACTGTCGGGATTCTCTATATATTGATCGTATAAATCTGCGAAAAAAGCGGTGTGTGCCGCGTTTAAGAATGAAAACCTATCCATACTAATGTCTTTATACCTTAGTTTTTAAAAAAATCAATGCAAAAGTACGATAATTGTAATAATCTTATCACGTTTTTTCTATATTTATCAATAGTATTTATACCTTATGCCGCTATGGAAAATTACATTAACATTTTATTGGGAAAACGGGCGTTGCTTATAGTATCCTTCATGTTTGCCTTCTCCTCGCACGCGCAGGATGAAGATCAAAATTTCTGGAGCCATGTCCGTTTCGGCGGCAATATCGGGGTTGGCTTTGGCAGCGGGTATACCGACATACTGATTGCTCCCGGTGCGATATACCAGTTTAACGATTACATGGCGCTGGGCGCCGGCCTGCAGGGAGCTTATGTGTACCAAAGGGATTATTATTCTTCAAAGATGTATGGCGGCTCTGTAATCGGCATATTGAATCCCTTGCCTCAAATCCAGCTGTCTGCAGAATTGGAACAGCTTCGGGTAAATCTTGACTATGATGACAAATATTACCAACAATACATGACCGGCTCCGGCATTCCAATGAAAAGGGATTTCTGGAATACGGCCTTATTCTTCGGTGCCGGCTACAGGATGGATAATGTGACTATCGGGATGCGGTATAATGTGCTGTATAAAGAACGGGATTTAGTGTACAGCAATGCGTTTATGCCTTTTGTGAGGGTTTATTTTTAAATGACGGACGAAATGGAACGCGGATGATCCCGCCTGCCGCGGGACAAGCTACGGATTTGGGCGTTTGCACGGATTTTTATCTGCAATATATACACCTACAAGGTCTTTGAGACCTTGCAGGAGTTACAGATCATCGTACAGCCAACCTGCAAGGTTTTGAAACCTTGTAGGTAAATTGCTTAATTATTATTAAAAAGTTGAATTCTGTCCAAGTGTTGCCTAATGATCTGACCCATATCCTTTAGTAATTCTGGTTTTACGTTCGCACTCAATTGCCTTGTATGAATAACAAGCTTTTTCCCATCCTCGCTATAATGCGTATAAAACCAATTTGCAGAAGTATACTGTTTACCATCAACAAATTTTACTCCAAAAATTTTATCTATTTCACGAATTTTATCATTATTCCTAATATAATTTGAGCATGCCAATACTACTACCGGGAAATTCTGAATAAATTTTGATTCTTTGAATAATTGCTTTCGTTCATTCAACCCTGTTTTATCTGCGTTTGCCGTATTTTTTTCAGGTGAATCATTTATTTCAGTTGTGAATACATTTTCAAGAAAATCGACATGAAAAGGTTTCATTTCCTTTTCAAAGATTATATCAGTTAGTTTTTGATATTTGCTCCAAGTATTTTTTCCCCATCCAGCTCTTAATACGTGACCATTTTCAACAGGATAATTTAAAATTTCACAACTGTTGTTTTCAATGTATCCCCTCCATTCGTTTGCATTCTTGAGATATTGGGACATTCTTTCAACTTCATTTTTTTTGATTGCTGATTCTTTACCAACGAATAATATATTAGCATATGGATTTCCTATCCCTATGAAGTATTCTTTATTAATTCCTTGGCTTACAAATTCTTTAAACTCTTCAGTATGTTTTGTCATTTGGCTTGTTTTTAGATTATTAAATAGATTTCCATAAATCTAATTTTTTAAAATCGAAAGCCAAACCTGAAAGAACAGTTTTTTAAAATCATCAACTAATACTTACAATCATCAACCCAAAAAAGTAATCACCGCCTCATTGTTTTGTGCGGCTCCGGCATATATTTCCTTAAGCACGTTGAAATAATGAAGCACATATTCCAGGCCGCTATTATCTTCCCAAATATCCGGGTAAATGCCGGCCATGGCTTTGGGGTCATACCTTTTTTTCAGGTCATCGGCAGTCACTGCTGCAAGCATCTCATTGAGTTCGCGAACCTGCTCCGGTGTAAGGTAATGTCCGGGGCCATAACCAAGGTCCTGGTCTTCATCAACGATCTGGCCACTGAACAGAACCGCCGACAATGGATGATCACTGTCATTCAGCGCCTGCCCTGTCAGGACAAACAACAAACCTTCCCATGACTTGTCCAGATCCCGTATAACGTTACGGTCGATCTCTTCCTGTTCATAAATATCCTCAAGTTTTTGATTAATTTTCGAACTGTCTTTCAATATCTCTTCAAGTTCCTCACCTGAAACGCGGAGTAAATTAGCTATTATGCCCATTATATATTTTTAAACTGATTAGTATTTATTCCTGAACCACACTTTCTGCCATTCCCTTTTCAACACCAAGAAAGCCACCTGTTCGGATAGCTCCACAAGGTCAGAGCCATCGAGCGATCGTATTTCCTTTTCAGGCACATCAATGATGTAAAGCAGGTTCAGGTATTCAGCGAACTTGTGCTGGATAAGGCTGTAGATCTTTTCATGTATCCCGATCTTGAGGTTTATTGGTGAGATATCCACAGGGAGGTCAACCGTTTCATTAGCCAGGGCAAAGTCTTTATTGAGCTGCTCCACCAGCTTGATGTACAACTTTTCTTTTTGCGCTTCACTCAGGAGCAGGTCGGTGTTTTGGGGTGCGGTAAATGTCATTTATATTGTTTTATGCTGCTTCTTTTTCTTTTCCCAAATGTCAACAATTTTTGCCAGCAGGACATCGCCCCCGGCATAAAAAAATACGGCACCCATGGGCGGATTGGCGGCAGGGATAACACCAAAGGTTTTCGGCGCCCATGCCCAGCATTTAAAATAAGTGCCTCCCAATTCTATAAAAATAACGCACAGCGCGATGAAGAAATACATATTCTGCCAGCGTTTCCTTCGCAATAGTATAAAAAACAGGATACCGGACACTACCGAAAACAGGTCGTTGAGGAATATCCCCACACCGAGGAACAGCAGGAAAAAAGCGGTAACGAAAAACTGAAGCAGCTTTTTATACCCTGTCTTTGCAAAACGGGTATGGGCAAAAATATAGCCAGAAGCATATACTATAGCATGCCCGAACGGTACATACAGCGGGATAGCTGCTGTGCGGTACTCGTACATCCCGAGCAGCTTGCAGAAAATGAGTTCACCGATATAGGACAGGCCCACCATAACAAACATCAGCCTGCGCAGCCGCTCATCGGACACCCAAAACATGGCGAGGAAATAAAGTATTGCCAGGATATTCGTTATCTGCCGCCCATCAAAATAAGTATTTAAAAAAGAAACAGAATCGATACCAAGCGCAGCGACAGTAAAAAAAGGAAAGCCTAATGCCAGCCATAACTGGCCCCGGTTAACAGGGACTGTAGCGTCCGGTGGCACTATCCTTACTGAAAGCAGTCTCATACCTTCCTGCCCATAAGGCCCAGCCCGAAGTTTTTGAGCATTGCCTTTTTATCCTCCGAGATATCCATTTTTTCCAAAGTGGCAAAAGCTTTCAGGGTATAGTCTTCGATTGCCTGCTTTGTCGCAGCATCGGCACCGGTATGCCTGAAGATATTTTTTACTGCCACGATCTTGTCGGTATAATCTTCCGGCTGTATGGCAAACCATTGCAGCAGGTTTTCCTTTTCGTACGGGTTGGCCTGCGCCAAAGCCTTCAGGTATAAGTAAGTCTTTTTGTTTTCGATGATATCGCCGCCGACCTGCTTCCCGAAGGTTTCCGGGTCGCCAAAAGCGTCGAGGTAATCGTCCTGCAGCTGGAAGGCAATACCGAGGTTCAGCCCGAAATCATAAATAAGGTCGCAGTTCTCCTGTGTAGTTTGCGCCACGATAGCGCCCATTTTCATGGCTGCCGCTACCAGCACAGCTGTTTTATATTCGATCATCCTGAGGTATTCCGGCAGGGTAACGTCGTCACGCTGCTCAAAATCCACATCCCATTGCTGGCCTTCGCATACTTCGAGCGCCGTTTTACTGAATAATTTTGCCAGCGAGCGGAATACTTCCGGCTCATATTCCTCAAAATGGCGATAAGCCAGTATGAGCATCGCGTCACCCGAAAGGATGCCGGTATTGAGGTCCCATTTTTCGTGCACGGTCTGGTGGCCGCGGCGCAACGGGGCATCGTCCATAATATCGTCATGCACCAACGAGAAGTTGTGGAATATCTCCACCGCAATAGCAGCAGGAAGGGCTTTACGGCAGTCGGCATTAAAAATCTCTGCAGCCATCAATGTAAGTACAGGCCGCATGCGCTTGCCGCCCAAAGACACTATATACTGTATGGGACGGTAAAGGTTTACAGGTTCTTTCTCTAAGGAAGTGGTTGCAAAATAATCGGAAATGATCTGCTGGTAATGCCCTATCGGATGCATGAAGTTATTTTTTTGCTAAGGTACAAAGTTTATTACTATGAAGAATTATTCCACAGAGATTAGCAAAGAAGCCCAAAGATTAGCAAAAGAAAATTTAAGGTTTAACAGAAGTTCCCAAAGACTTATCCTGCCAGGAAAAGTCACTTTGCATCTTCCTGACTCACAAGATTTGCGCTTCTTTGTGAATCTCTGTTGTATTTCTACAAATTGGTATCCAGTAGCTTACGAAAATGATATATGTTAAAATAATCAAAAAACTTTGGAAACTTTTTAGGTTTTAAAAGTTTCCTAACATACCTTTGCACCGGATTTTTAAAGGACGAATGAAAGAGACAATACTAAACAAAGCAACTGAAATGTTCCTTACGCTGGGTTTTAAAAGCGTGACCATGGATGATATTGCCAACGAACTCGGCATTTCCAAAAAAACGATCTACCAGCACTACGCCAATAAGACCGACCTGGTTGAAGCAAGCACAATGCACCTCTTCAACACCATCTCGGATGGCATCGACAATATTGTAGAGCAACAAAAAAACTCTATTGAGGAGATATTCATAATCAGGAATTTTTTAAAGCAGCACCTCAACAACGAGGCCGCATCGCCATTTTACCAATTGCAAAAATTTTTCCCGAAAATATTTTCCTGCCTCCGTACAAAGCAATTTGAAAAGATGAACGGCTGTATGGTAGAGAACCTTCACAGAGGGGTGGCCAACGGGGTGTACAGGGAGAACATCAATATCGATTTTATATCCCGGATTTATTTTACGGGGCTAACGGGTATAAAGGATTCAGACATTTTCCCCGCGCAGCTTTTTGAAGTGAATGATTTGACAAAGCAATACCTGGAGTACCATTTAAGAGCGATAGTAACCCCAAAAGGGCTTGAAATACTTAAGGAATTCCTGAAGTAAAAAAAATTATGAAATTTCTTATTGACTTTGAACAAAACTATGTAATTTTGCCTTGACAAAAATGTCAAACAAAAAAGTTAAACAATTATGTCGGCTAAGATAACAGACCAGGACACAGAGAAATTGATAAAGGATACGGCAATGCGTGTTTTCTTTGGGGAGGGCCGCTTTAATGCTACGACACAGGAGATTGCAGATGCCGCGGGAGTAAACAGGACGCTTATAAATTATTACTTCAGGTCGAGGGACAAACTGTTTGAGCAGGTATTTGAAGAAGCCCACAAGCAGGAACATGAGTTGATGGAGCAGATATTCTATTCCGGATTGCCTTTTAAGGAGAAAATAGAACGCCACCTCGACGTGGCCTTCGAGCAGTCGCAAAAATACCCTTACCTGGAAATATATATGGTAACGCAGGCCAATCAGGGATGCAATATTAAGAACCATGAAAATATGGGTGGCCTGGTACAGGATTTTTACCGGGAAATAGCAGTCGAGATGGAAAAAGGCACCATCCATAAAATGAGGCCTGAGCAGTTTGCGCTCAACTTTATCTCGCTTATGTCCTTCCCCGCTGCTATGAGGCCGCTATTACAGGAAACAATGGGTTTTACAAACGAGGAATTCGACACGATCCTCGCTGAACGCAAAGAGGTAATAATGAAGACACTTTTTAAATAATCATTCAATCAATAAATACAGTTAACAAATGAAGATCATCAATGACCTGAAAAGCTTCTTCCGCAAAGAATGGGCTTTTCTAGTGGTACTTCTGGCAGGATCCTCTCTGCAGGCGCAGGTAAAGCCGAAGGAAATCACGCTGAAAGATGCCATAAATTATGCCCTGGAAAACAAGGCAGATGCCAAAAAGGCGAAATTAACGGTAGAAAACAGCGAGTACCAGATACAGGAAGTGCGCGCAAGGGCCCTGCCTACGATTTCGGCATCCGGAAATACCACCTACAATCCCATATTGCAGCTTAATGCGCTTCCGGGCGACTTCTTTGGCGCGCCGGGTACGACTATACTGGCGCCATTAGGGCAAAAATGGGTATCGTCGGCGGGGGTAAACCTCAACCAGGCAATATTCGATATGTCGGTATTTACAGGGCTGAAGGCCGCTCGCAGTACCCGTGAGTTTTACCAGGTGAACGCGCAGCTTACAGAGGAGCAGGTAATCGAAAGGGTTGCAAACAACTATTACCAGGTATATGTGCAGCGCCAAAAGCTTTCGATCATAGACAGCACCTATAACAATACGGCCAAAGTGCGGGACATCATCAAGGGGCAGTTTGATAATGGCCTTGCCAGAAAGATAGACCTCGACAGGATGAACGTAAACCTGTCGAACATCAACACGCAGCGCCAACAGCTTATCAACGCCGTGCAGCTACAGGAAAATGCACTAAAATTCTATATGGGTATGCCGATAGATACACCTATCACGCTGCCGAAAACAGAGTTTTCCGTTACCCCGTTGGCACTGAACGATACGCCAGACGTTACCAAAAGAAGTGAATACCAGCTGCTGAAAAAACAGGAAAGGCTTTTGTATTTCCAGAAAAAATCAATAGAAGCGGAATATTATCCTTCATTATCATTAACGGCAGGCTATAATTATATCGGCCAGGGGCCAAAGCTTCCATTGTTCGCAAAATCTTCTGAAGGCGTGTACTGGTCAGACTTCTCGTCAATAGGCGTTAACCTTAAAGTACCTATCTTCAATGGCTTCGGTACCCGCGCCCGTGTAAGGCAGGCTACCATCGACATGAAGAAGAATGAGGAAGACCTGAAAGATACACAGCTATCGCTAAACCTGGCTTTTGAAAATGCAAGGACGCAGATAAACAACAGCCTCATCACCATCAATAACCAAAAGGAGAACGCGAGGCTGGCGCAGGAAGTGCTGGACAACACCCAGAACAATTACCAAAACGGGCTTGCCACGCTAACCGACCTGCTTGACGCGGAGAACTCCTATGTGGAAGCACAAAACAATTATACCACTGCCCTGCTCGATTTCAAGCTGGCAGAAATACAGCTCATTAAAGCAAAAGGCGAATTAAGAACATTAACAAACTAATCTCATGAAAAAGGTTTTATATATCGTAATAATAATTGCAGTTTTAGGCCTTGGCGCTTATATACTAACGAAAAACAAGGAAAAGAACGATGCCGAAACAGCGGTTGTTTCCCAAAAGAATACTGCCGTTACGGTGAGGACGGCCGTTGTAAAAAATGAGGTGCCAAATACGGATTATCTTTCCAATGGTACTTTCGAGCCATCACAGCAGCTAGAGTTCCCTGCAGAAAATGCAGGTCGCGTAGTCAGCGTACTGGTTGATGAAGGCGATGTAGTTCGCAAAGGGCAGGTGCTTGCGGTAATAAAGGGCGACCGGCTTTCTATTGACGTGCAAAATGCGCAGGCGGCCTACCAAAATGCACTGGCAGACAGCCAGCGTTATGAGAACGCCTTCAAAACAGGCGGTGTGACCAAGCAGCAGCTGGACCAGGCGAAACTGGCCCTTGTAAACGCAAAAGCAAGGCTGGACCAGGCGAAGATACTTATGGGCGATGCGAGCATCAAATCGAGCATTAACGGTATCGTGAACAAGCGCAGCATAGAGCCGGGATCGGTAGTAGCATCGGGAACAGTATTGTTTGAGCTGGTAAATGTTTCTACGCTTAAGCTGAAAGTGACTGTGAACGAGCAGCAGGTATCTACCCTGAAAGTGGGCAGCATGGTTCCTGTGAAAGCGAGTGTTTTCCCTGACAAAGAATTCAAAGGTAAAGTTACTTTTATCGCTCCAAAAGCTGATGCATCGCTTAACTTCCCAGTAGAAATAGAGATCGCCAACAATCCTGGCAACGAGATCAAAGCCGGTATGTACGGTACCGCAGTATTCGGTTCGGGGAAATCGCAGCAGGCAGTTACCACTATTCCGCGTAAAGCGTTTGTAGGCGGTGTAGGCAACAACCAGGTATTTGTTGTGAACGACAGCGTAGCCAAGCTTGTAAAAGTAACGGCAGGACGCATCTTCGGTGAAGAAGTTGAAGTGCTCGACGGCCTTAAAGAAGGCGATGTGGTAGTAACCAGCGGCCAGATCAACCTGCAGGATGGTACTAAAGTAAATCCGGTAAAATAAGTTTAAGATGGTAAAGTTTCCGTACAGGACTTTAAACTTTTAAACCTTAAACTTTAAACTAAAGAAAATGAAATTAGCAGAAATATCCATAAAACGGCCAACACTTATTATAGTGTTGTTCATAATCCTTACACTGGGAGGGCTTTACAGCTACAGCAGCCTGAGCTACGAGCTTATCCCGAAATTCGAGATGAACGTGGTGACCATTTCCACGGTGTATCCCGGTGCATCTCCTGGCGAGGTGGAAAATACGGTGACCAAAAAGATCGAGGACGCGGTAGCATCGTTGGAGCTTGTAAAAAAGGTAGAATCCAAATCGTATGAAAGCCTTTCGCTCGTGATGGTAACGCTCGAGCCTGAAGCCGATGCCGACTACTCTCTGAATGATGCGCAGCGTAAGATCAACGCGATCGAGAAAGACCTTCCTGAAGATGCCGACCCTCCTGCGCTTGTGAAATTTTCCCTGAGCGACCTTCCGGTAATTACCCTGGGCGCTACATCGAAAATGGATGAAATAGACTTTTACGACCTTTTGGATAAAAAGATCGAGCCGCTTTTGGCCCGTGTTCCGGGCGTGGCGCAGGTAACCCTTGTGGGTGGACAGGAAAGGGAAATACAGGTAAACCTTGACGAAGAGAAACTGAAAGGCTACGGCCTCTCCATACCCCAGGTACAGCAAGCCGTTTTAGGCAGTAACCTCGACTTCCCTACCGGTAGCGTAAAAACGCGCGAAAGCAGCATGCTGGTGCGCCTTGCGGGTAAATACCGTACGGTTGATGAAATGCGTAACCTTGTGGTTTCGTCAAAAGACGGGATACAGGTACGCCTGGGCCAGATAGCCGACGTGCAGGATGACCAGAAGGAAGCTGATAAAATAGCCCGTGTTGACCAGAAAAGCGCTATTGCGCTGCAAATTACAAAGCAGACCGAAGCCAATGCGGTACAGGTGAGTGAGGACGTTCGCGCCATTATCTCGACCATCGAAAAGAACTATGCCAAAGAAGGCCTTAAGCTCGAAATAGCAAATGATACTTCAGAATTTACGCTGGTTGCGGCAGATGCGGTTATCCATGACTTGTTCATCGCGATATTCCTCGTGGCCTTCGTGATGCTTTTCTTCCTTCACAGTATAAGGAACGCGCTTATTGTAATGGTATCTATCCCGGCATCGCTTATCGCGACGTTCATCGGTGTATACCTCTTAGGCTATACGCTGAACCTGATGAGCTTACTTGGGCTCTCGCTCGTGGTAGGTATCCTTGTGGATGACGCGATCGTGGTACTGGAAAACATTTACCGCCACATGGAGATGGGCAAGAACCGTGTGCGGGCCGCGTATGACGGTACGGCAGAGATCGGGTTTACCGTATCGGCCATTACGCTTGTTATCATCGTGGTTTTCCTCCCAATCGCCATGAGTACAGGGCTTGTGAGTAACATCATCACCCAGTTCTGTATGGTAGTTGTTATCGCGACATTGCTTTCATTATTATCTTCCTTCACACTTATCCCGTGGTTGTCATCACGCTTTGGAAAGCTGGAGCATATCGAAGGCAAAAATATTTTTGGCAAAGTGATCCTTGGTTTCGAAAAAGGCCTTGACCGCTTTACGCACTGGGTAACCGGCATCCTGAAATGGTCGCTTCGCGGCAGGGGTACCAAGCTGGCGACGCTGGGTATCGTTATCCTGTTGTTCTTCGGTTCGATAGCATTGCTTGGCGCAGGGTTTATTGGTGGGGAGTTCTTCCCTAAACTCGACAGGGGACAGTTCATGGTACAGCTCGAGTTGCCGAAAGATGCTTCCCTGGAGCAAACCAACTTCATGACACAAAAAGCGGAGAAATTCCTGCAGGATAAAAAAGAGGTGAAAAGCATCATCAGTACAGTCGGGCAGACCAGTGAAGGTTTTGCCGGTGTACAGAGCACAGCTTATAAGTCTGAGATCACGGTAACACTTATCGACCAGGAACAGCGTGCGGACAACTCTTTCGTATATGCCGCTAAGACAAAACGCGACCTTGAAAAAATACTGATAGGCGCTAAAGTAAAAACCGTTCCGGTAAGTATCATGGGTGGTGCCGACGAAGCGCCGATAGCGCTTACCGTCACAGGTACCGACCTTGCAAGCGCTATGGACTTCGCCGAAAAAGCAGCTGCCGAGCTTGCCAAAATAAAAGGCTCCACCGGTATCAAGCTGACATCAGAATCCGGTTCGCCTGAGGTGAACGTACAGGTAGACAGGGATAAAATGGCCGCACTTGGGCTTGACCTCCAAACGGTCGGCCTTACCATGCAGACTGCCTTCAACGGAAATACCGATGGTAAATTCCGTGCCGGCCAGTATGAATATGACATCAACATCCGCTTTGGCGCATACGACCGTATGAACATCAACGATGTGCGCAACCTAACCTTTGTAAATGCCATGGGCCAGGAAGTGAAGCTTTCGCAGTTTGCTACCATCACCGAAGGTTCAGGCCCGTCATTGCTGGAAAGGCGCGATAAGAGTGCTTCGGTAACCGTACAGGCGCAAACCGTAGGCCGCCCATCGGGTGACGTTGCCACCGAGTGGGAAGGTGTATTCTCTAAAATGGAGCGCCCTGCCGGTGTAGACTATGTATGGGGCGGTGATATGGAGATGCAGGGCGAAGGTTTCGGTACATTGGGTATCGCTTTGCTTGCCGCTATATTGCTTGTGTACCTTGTAATGGTAGCGCTTTACGACAGCTTTGTATATCCGTTCGTGGTATTGTTCTCGGTACCGTTATCGTTCATCGGGGCGCTTGTAGCATTGGCACTTACAAATAATACGCTGAACATCTTTACGATATTGGGTATAATCATGCTTATCGGCCTTGTGTGTAAGAACGCGATCCTTCTCGTCGACTTCGCCAACCACAGGAAAGCCGAAGGCGAGACTACCAAAGACGCACTTATACAGGCCAACCACGCGCGTTTGAGGCCGATCCTTATGACGACTATTGCGATGGTTATCGGTATGATCCCGATCGCATTGGCAAAAGGCGGCGCCGCACAGATGAACAACGGCCTTGCATGGGTGGTTATCGGAGGACTTATCTCCTCGCTATTCCTTACGCTTGTTATCGTGCCGGTGGTTTATTCGATATTCGACAGCCTTATCAGGAGGACTTCTAAAGGGAAGCCAACCGATTATGCTAAAGAAATGACCGCCGATTATGAGCCTAAAGAACTTAGCGACGACGGCTTTACCGTAAAACACCAGATGTAATATCCACATTTATATAAAAGGCTCCCGGTTGCGAAAGTGACCGGGAGTTTTTGTATTTATGGAACGCGGATTGGGTGATTTTAAAGATTTATGCCAATTACAAATATAAAAGAGCCTGACAGTTTTTTAAACTATACCTACAAGGTCTCAAAGACCTTGCAGGAGACCAACCGTGCTGTAGCCGATTCTACATACATAAATGGTATTTCTCACTGTGTATAATAGGCCGGGAACTCCCGTACTATCGAGAAAAGGTCGCGGAATTCAAAAAAGCGCGGGCTCACATTGCTTACGTCTTTAAACCCCTGTTTCCGCAGCAGCATTTTCGTTCGTGTAACGTGAAAGTACTGCGATACCGCAATAAGGCTTTTAAGCTTCAGGCTGTCTTTTAGCTTTCGGACATTCTTTGCAGTGTCACGAGTATTATAGCCTTGGTTATCTGTTACTATCCTGTTTGCGGGCACGCCGTCCTGCACAAGATATTCCTTCATTTTATCCCCCTCATAAAAGCCTTCCTTTCCCAGGCCGCCGCTTACGATAATATATTTTACACGTCCGGCCTTATATAATTCAAGCCCACAGGCTACACGTTGACGGAGCCGTTCCGATAGCGTACCGTCCTCATTTACGGTAGTGCCGAGGATAACGGCAGCATCGGCAGTTTTTCCTTCATCCTGTAGGCCATCCGCTATAATGCAGGCGGAGTGAATCAAAAACCAGCCTATTACAAGGCATAAAAATATCTTTATAAAGCGTTTTAGCTTCATTGATTTTGGTTGAGAAATTATTAATTCATGCAATGCTGGAAATACTTAAATACTAAACCCGTCCGGCAATGTGCTTCCTTTTTTGATTATGATTATCCCATCTTTAATGGTGTATTCATCCGTATTTGCATTTTCAAGGTGCGGGCCGCCGTTGAGGGTCACATCATTGCCAATACTGCAGTTCTTATCTACGATGGTATTGTTGATAACGCAGCGTTCGCCAATACCAAGGTTCGTTATCCCGTGCTCAAGGTTGTGGTTGATCTCGTCGAGGTTCTGGTAGAAGTCGTTACCCATCAGGTAGGAATTCGAGATCTTAGACCCCTTGCCTATCCTGTTCCGGATGCCTATGACCGAATGCACTATGGATGAACCGTTAACAATAGAGCCTTCGGCAATGATAGAATGGTCTATACTGGTATTGCCTATAATCTTGGAAGGCGGCAATATCCTGGCACGGGTATATATCTTGGATAAGTTGTCGAACAGGTTGAACTTCGGTATCTCATCGGTCAGTCCCAGATTGGCTTCAAAGAAGGAGTCGATGTTCCCTATATCAGTCCAGTAGCCCTCGTACTGGTAGCTCAGTACTTTTTCTTTCCCGATGGCTTGGGGGATTATTTCCTTGCCAAAATCTTTCGCCTCCGGGTCGGACATCAGGTCGATAAGCAGCTGCCTGTTGAAGATATAGATACCCATCGAGGCGAGGTAATGTTTCCCTTCCGCCGCGGATTCTTCACTTACTTCCGAGGTCCATTCCGGCAGCAGGTCTTTGTGCGGCTTTTCGATGAAAGAGGTGATAAGGCTTTCGCTATCGGTTTTCAATATCCCGAATTCGGGGGCATCTTTTGCCGTAACGGGCAGTGTCGCTATGGTTATGCCGGCACCGCTTGCTTCGTGCGCTTCCACCATGGCATTGAAATCCATCTGGTAGAGCTGGTCGCCCGAAAGGATCAGGGCATAATCGAAATCATGGTTCAGGAAATGCGGCATGCACTGGCGCACCGCATCGGCCGTACCCTGAAACCATGTAGGGTTATCCGGGGTTTGCTCGGCAGCAAGGATATCGACAAAAGCAGTACTGAAATGGCCGAACTGAAACGTATTCTTGATATGCTGGTTCAGGGAAGCCGAATTGAACTGGGTAAGCACAAACATCCTGTGGATATTCGAGTTAATGCAGTTGGAGATCGGGATGTCTACCAAACGATATTTTCCCGCAATAGGGACAGCCGGCTTGGAACGCCTGTGCGTCAGTGGAAATAACCTGGAACCCTGCCCGCCGCCAAGAATAATGGCCAATGTACTTTTACTCATTTTGTTACCGATTTAAATTCGTTATGCTTTTTCTTTTTCGAACCGGGATATAACCTCCTGATAATAATTATACGTAGTTTTTGCGATAGACTCCCAACTGAACTTTTCCAGTACCCTTTGGCGGCCCGCTTTGCCCATTTGTTCAGCGAGGCCTTCGTCATCCAGTAGCAGATTGATCTTTTCGGCGAATGCCTTCTGGAATGCCTGCGGGTCTTTCGGGTTAAGATCAGTGCGCGATACGCTTTCCAATGGGATCAGGTAGCCGGTTTCGCCTCCGGTAAGGATCTCAGGGATACCGCCAACTGCGCTTCCCACAACCGGGGTCCCACAGGACAATGCCTCAAGGTTGATAATGCCGAATGGCTCATATAGCGACGGGCACGCAAATACCCGTGCATGGCTGTACAGGACCCTGACTTTATCACGTGGCAGCATTTCGGATATAAGGATAATGCCATCCCGCTGTGCTTTCAGCGTATTGATAAGGCCTTCGGTCTCTTTCGCAATTTCGGGCGTATCGGGAGCACCGGCACAAAGCACGACCTGGCAGTTTTTATTGAAATAATGAGCTGCCTCTATCAGTTGTGATATGCCTTTCTGCCTCGTAATCCGTCCTACGAAAAGCACAAAAGGCACGTTTGGATCGATGCCGTATTCCTGTAATACGCTATTGTCAAAAGTCGGCTGGTAAAAGTCCGGGTCGATGCCATTATGGATAACGGTCACTTTCTTTGGTTCGATACCATAGGCTTCTACTACATCTTCCTTCATCTGCTCACTAACGGCAATTACACCATCGGCTGCGTTATAAGCCTGCCGCTCTATCCACCGGGATAAAAAATAACCGTTACCCAATTGCTCTATTTTCCACGGGCGATGGGTCTCCAGGCTGTGCGTAGTTAGGATCAGCGGCACCTGCAGCAACTCCCTCGAATAAATGCCCGCGAGATGGGTATACCAGGTGTGGCAGTGAATAACATCGGCTTGCAAAGTATGCTGGGACATTTCCACATTCCTGCTCAGGTTCTGGAACATTTTTATGTGGGGATTATTCGGATCCACCATTTGATTCAGGGACGGCTGAATCCCGATAACGTTCATTGCATCTTTATGCTCCTCCTGGTTCCCGAAGCATCGTACCTCCACATCGGCCAGCCTTGCCAGCTCCCGGCTTAAAAAATCGATATGCACACCGGCCCCGCCGTAGATATTCGGGGGAAATTCGTTGGTAAAAAGGGCAATTTTCATACTGTGTAAGGAGCTTATTGATAGTGGATTATAAAGATATAAAATTAAGCCTTTGACCTGGCTATATTTAATAAACTTAATATTCAGCCTCCTGATTATGTGTTCATCTAAGACATGAAATTAAAATTTATTTAGAATAAGTAAAAATAATTTTGCCCATTATTATTTTGGCTATTACTTTTGTACCTGCAAAAAATAGTAACACCATGCACAAATTCATTACCAAAAAGCTTTTGCTTTGTTTCATACTTTTAACGGCTGCCGCGGGATGGTCCCAGGAGCGCGGCAGGATAACCGGTACAATATCGGTCAGCGACAACTCTGCTGCAGAAAATATATCCATTGCACTCAAAGGCACCTCACATGGTACTTATACCAATGCGGAAGGCAAGTTTGAGATTAAAAACATAAAGCCCGGCACGTATACACTCCGTATCTCAGCTATAGGCATTACAGCCGTAGAAGAGCAGGTAACTGTAACGGCAGGCGAAACAATTACCAAAAACATTACATTAACCGAAAGCCGTGAGCAGTTAGACGAAGTAGTGATCGATGGACGGAATAACCGTTACAAAAAGAAAGAAAGTGCAACCGTATCGCGTATGCCTTTGAAGTCATTAGAAAATTCGCAGGTATATAATGTGGTTACCAAAGAACTTATGGCCGACCAGCTGGTTACCAACCAGGACGACGCACTTAAAAATGTTGTAGGCCTCTACCAGCTTTGGGGCGCTACAGGGCGTGCCGGCGATGGTGGGTCGTATTTTGCCTCAAGGGGTTTTGTTACCCAGGCATTAGTGCGCAACGGTATTGCCGGAACCGTTATTGCCAACAACGATGCGGCAAACATTGAAACCATCGAAGCGATAAAAGGCCCTTCAGCCACGCTATTCGGGAGCGTACTTACTTCTTACGGCGGGCTTATAAACCGCGTAACAAAGAAACCTTATGAGACATTTGGCGGCGAGGTAACGTACCAGACAGGGAGCTTTGGCTTTAACCGTGGTACGGTAGACATCAACACTCCTCTTAATTATGACAAAACCGCATTGTTCAGGCTAAACGCTGCTACAACCGCAACCGAAACGTTCCAGGACTACGGGATGAGCAAAAGCACCTTTGTAGCGCCGTCGTTCACCTACAAATTCAGCGACAGGCTTACAGCAACCATCGAGGGTGAATTTTTCAACCAGGACGCTACAGGGCTCCACCTTATCTACCTGGACTATATGCACACGCCTTCCAGCCTTGGCTTCAACAGCGCTGCCGACTTAAATCTTGATTTCAAACGTTCCCTTGTTGGCGGCAACTTCATTACCGAAACAAGGAGCCGCAATATTTTTGGAACCGTTACCTACAAAATATCCGATAGCTGGACATCGCAGTCGGTAATTTCTTCAGCAAATAACCAAGCTAACGGTCCCGGGTTTTGGTTCTACCTGCGCCCAAATAATAAGGTTTCCCGTAACGCATGGGGCTTTGGCGGCTCATCGAATGCTATTGAGTTCCAGCAAAACTTTACCGGTGACTTTACTATCGGCAGCATGAGGAACCGCATTGTGATAGGCGGCGACCTTTACCAGACTAAAGGCTATACAGACATTACCTACCTGCCCGGCGGCGGATGGGAATTTGATGAGATAGATTATTCGGGTGCAATACCTAATTACAATGCCTTTAACCCAAGGAACATACAAAACCAATTGGATAGCTCCAACAGCGTTTTTCATAGCACTACCAACCTTAGTACGCACAGCCTTTATGTAAGCGATGTATTGAACATCACACAAAAATTGCTTGTTTCGGCAGGCTTACGTTTCGATAACTTTGAAAACAGGGGCAATTATGATGCTGCAAGCAACACAACTTCCGGCGCATTTTCCCAGAATGCATTCTCACCAAAGTTTGGTCTGGTGTACCAGGTAGTGCAAGACCAGGTGGCGGTATTTGCCAATTACCAGAACAGCTTTAAAAATGTTGTAAACAGCAACGCAGGCAGCTCTGCACCCGGTATTAACACCAATACCTTTAAGCCGGAGCACGCCAACCAGTTTGAAGCGGGTGTAAAGCTTGATGGCTTCAATAATAAGCTTGGCGCCAACATCAGCTATTATAACATTAAAGTAGACAATATCGTAAGGGCCGACCCATCGGTGCCTAACTCCTCCATACAGGACGGGTCCCAGGAGAGCAGTGGGTTTGAAGCAGAAATCACCGCATCGCCGGTAAAAGGCCTGAACATTTTAGTCGGCTATGCTTATAACGACAGCAAATACACCAAATCTGACGCGGGCATCAACGGCCTTCGCCCAACAACAGCAGGCCCGCGGAACCTGGCTAACTTCTGGATAAGCTATAAGCTGCCTGCAACTGTTATCGAAGGGATGGGTATTGGCTTCGGCGGTAACTATGCCAGCGAAAGCGCTATTTACAATAGCAATACCTTTGACGGTGACGGAAATGTAAACGGTTCTGAAAAATTTGTGCTGCCTTCCTATACTGTATTGAATGCTTCGCTGTTTTACGACAAGCCAAAATACAGGATAGCGCTTAAAGCCAACAATATTACCGATGAGCTGTACTTTAACGGTTATACTACCATCAACGTGCAGGCGCCGCGCAACTTTATGGGCAGCCTTACTTATAAGTTTTAATGGGATTTAAAAAGAAAATACGCTTTATACACAAATGGCTCGGGCTCACCTCCGGGCTCATTGTGTTTATAGTCAGTATTACGGGCTGTATCTTTTGCTTTCATGATGAGATAAAAGACATGACCCGCGACTGGCGCACCGTTCCCGTTGAGGCAAAACCTTACATCGCTCCATCGGTACTGCAAAAAAAGGCACGGGAACTGTATCCTGACGTAGTGCAGTCGATGGTTATTTATGGTGGTGAGGCACGGCCCGCTTTTGTATATGGCGTAAAGGACGAAGACGGGTATTTTATTTATTTCAATCCCTATTCCGGTAAATTCCTGCATGCTGAAAACCTTGAGGAGGACTTTTTCCACATTGTAGAGCATATACATCTCTACCTGCTGCTGCCGCCGGAAATTGGCAAACATATAGTGGGAGTGGCAACCATCATTTTTATATTCCTGCTCATAACGGGCATCATACAATGGTGGCCAAAGAAGAGGAAGCATTTGAAGGACAGGCTTCTGGTAAAATGGAGTGCGAAATGGCGCCGGGTGAATTACGACTGGCACAACATTTCGGGCTTTTACATTGCTTTGGTGGCACTTGTGATAGCCGCAACGGGGCTGACATTTACTTATGAATGGATGGGCGACGCAATGTATTATGGAGGCAACCTGGGCCGGGATTTTCCCGAAGAGCGCGCCGAGCCGGTTATTGATACAACGCTTTCGCAGAAAGACCCGCACGCAGTAATGGATAAAGCCTTCGGACAAACCCTGAAGCTGGCTCCTACAAAGGGGATGTATTTTATATGGGACCGTGGCCCGAAAGCAACGATGCTGGCCGGCTCATACCCCAATGCGCTGGAATACCACCACCAGTCGAACCTTTACTTCCATCCGGCAACGGGAGTACTGGTTAAACAGCAAATGTATGGTGACAAAAGCCCCGGAATGAAGCTGAAGGAAATGAATTACGGCCTGCATACCGGGCAATACTTTGGCCTTACAGGAAAAATCATTGCTTTTATAGCAAGCCTTGTTGCGGCAGCGCTGCCGGTTACCGGGTTTGTTATCTGGTGGGGGCGAAGAAATAAAAAGGGAGGGAACCAAAAAACAAAAAAGGCTGTGAGTTGATCACAGCCTTTTCTTCAAATAAATAAATCGAGCTTATTTATTCGAAACAATAGCATCTTTAGACCATTTCTTTACTTCGGCGATCCTGCTGTCTGCATAATCTACCTCGTTTAGTACCGATCCGGTCCAGAAAAGCCATTTACCGGTTTTCATGCCATTGTTATATTCTCCCATAGACTGCTTGGTGCCGTCTTCGTTATATGCTGTCCAGTTGCCGTGCAGTTTGCCATTTTTATAAAAACCCTCCTGCTTTACCTGTCCGTTATCATAGTAGTAGGTAGATTTTACCATCTGGTCCTGTATCTCGTGCTTAGGCTTTACATTTTGGGCGGATAACACACCTGCTGATAACAGCATCACGGCAATAATAATCTTTTTCATATCAGTTTTTGTGTTTAATTATACATATCTCATAACAAATATAATAAATAATTTACATAAAAGATACGTTCACTTAACGTTTTGGTAACATTGGATAAAAACTTAACATTGGAAAATAAAAAAAATCGGCGCAAAGCACCGATTTTACTATAGTTTAGCGTGAGTACCGCTATTTCAGCAATTTATCAAATTCTGCGCGCAATGCCGGGTTGGATGGCCTTGGCGCATCGGCACTAAGTACGTTCCCATCAGGATCTATAAGCAAAAAGCGCGGTATAGAGTTGATACCGAAGGCCTGCACAAAGGCTGAGCCCCAGTTATTATCGGCAAAAAGCTGGATGCCGCCCATCTGTTTCTCATCTACCATTTTCTTCCATTTATCATGGTTTTTCATCTCATCGATAGAGATGCTCACAAACGCTATTTTCTTTCCGTGGTAGTCTTCCTCTACTTTTTGCAGGTGCGGAATTTCTGCACGGCAAGGCCCGCACCAGGTAGCCCATACATCGATGTATACATATTTGCCTTTCAGGTCTTCCAGTTTGGTAATGCCGCCTTTATGGTTCTCATAGGCGAATGACGGTGATGGCTGGCCCACCATTTTTGCTGTTTTACCGGCTTTCTCTATCTCACCGGCCACTTGCTGGCGCTGTGCTTTTACCTGCTGGCTTATAATCGACTGGAATCCTTTATCAAGGGTCGGGTCTTCCAGCTGCTTCTCCATGCCGGCCAGCAATTCGTCGATAAGTTTATTGAGAACCAAAGGGTCTTTAACCGTTTCGGCTTTTAAGCCAAAAGCTTTATTATTGCGGTTAAAGGTGGCAAGCAAATTATTCTCTTTTTCACCTTTACCGGTAAATGCTACCGTTTCTATAACATTTTTAGCGTCCATTTTCATGTTCAGGTCGATACCTTCCCTGAGGTACAGCACCGCAACACCTGCTCCGTCGGTTATCTGGTAAAAGTCGGGCTTTACGGCAAACGTCACGCTTTTAAAATTGCCTTTGGCATCCGACTTCAGTACCTTTACAACACCCGCCTGCGACTTTATAACAAGGGAGTCGTTCCTGCGGTTCTCTACTTTGGCCGAAAATTTCATTTCTCCCTGCGCAAAGACACCAACACACAGTAACAGGAAAAGGATAGACACGTTCTTTTTCATAATAATTAATTTGAGCTAAAGATATAAAAATATAAAACCCCGCACTGCGGGGCCTTATCATAAATTATTTCAGCAACTTATCGAGCTGTGCCCTAAGCGCCGGGTCAGACGGCCTTGCGGCATCGGCATCTACCACATTCCCTTTAGGGTCTATCAGTATGAACCTTGGTATGGAATCAATACCGTACGCTTTTACAAACTCAGAGCTCCAGTCTTTATCAGCGATTAGCTGGATACCGCCAAGTGATTTATCAGTTACCATTTTCCTCCACTTTTCGTAGTCCTTTTTGGTATCTATCGACAGGCTTACGAATTCTATCTTCTTGCCGTGGTACTCTTCTTCTATCTTTTGAAGGAAGGGGATTTCCTGCCTGCATGGGCCGCACCATGTAGCCCATACATCTATATAGACGTATTTGCCTTTCAGGTCGGCCAGTTTGGTCGTGCCGCCTTTATGATTTTCGTATGCAAACTGCGGTGATGGCTTGCCTTTCATCGCCTGCAATTTCTGCATTTTGACGGCTGCTTCCATACTATTTGTCTTTTCTGCGGCGAGCTGCTTTGTCATCAGTGTCCTGAAGTTTTCATCCAGTGATTTGTCAGCAAGCCCTGATTCCAACTTTTTAAATGTCTCATCCACAATTTTCGTAATAGCGGCATTGTCTTTTGCCGTGGCAAGCTTTTCTTCCATTGCCTCAATATCCATGAATTTTTTAGCGATGTAGTTGTTTTCCTTCTCGCCATTACCTTTAAACGAAATTGTTTCGTCAAACATTTTAGCATTCATTGTCATGGCCAGGTCGTAGCCATTCTTCAGATAGATAGTGGCAACCTCAGAGCCATCAAATAATTGGTAAAAACCTGGCTGCACGGCAAATGCGTCTTTAAAGTTACCGTTGGCATCGGAAACCAACAGTTTGTTCAGGGTGCGCGACTGGATGTGAAGCGTGTCGCTATTGCGGTTTTGTATTTTGGCGGCAAATTTTACCTGGTCCTGGGCAAAGGCGCAGGCAGATGCAAAAAGGAATAGTAAAAAGGTTTTTTTCATGATGTTTTAGTATTGGTTGATGGAATGTAAACGTGCCTATACCATATTATAGTATTGCCTGTTATTCCAGTAAAAATATATTTCTGTTTTGATATTACCCAATATATAACGATAATTTATTTCGGATCCGGGCAAATAAGTCGCGATCAATTGCTATATTTAATTTTACAAACCAAAATTAAAATGATCGCTTATGAAGATTAAAGCCGCTATTACTGCCATTGCCATGCTCCTTCTTGTTTCCTGCGGTGATGATGAAAAGACAGAAACTGTAAAAATAGGCGGGAAATACCTCCTGGAATTGTCATCCTACCTTACAAAAACCAAAGGGCTTAACGACGATGCCTCACTTGAATACCAAAATGCCATAAGGGAATTGTACGTTGTAGTAATTGATGAGGACAAAGCAGAACTCCAAAAGGTACTTGATGAAAATGAACTTTACGATATTTATCCGAATGACCTTGACGGATACACGAAACTGGTAACGGAAAATTTTGAAAAAGGGTTTAGTCTTGACAACCCTCCCGTTTCGAAAGATATAAAAATTAACGGGCTTTCTGCCAAAGTGATGTCGTTTGAAGGCAAAGTGGACGGCGTACAAAAAATGGTGTATTACAAAATGGCTTTCGTTGAGGGAAAGAACAGGTATTACCAGGTAATGACATGGACACTGGCAGAGCGTAAAGAAAAGTACGAGCCGGTAATGCAAAAGATGATCGACTCTTTTAAGGAGATGGATAAGAGTAGGGATTAAATAAGGCTACCCCGAAATGTTTTCCCCCCAGGCAATTCAAAAGGTTTTAAAACCTTTGGGATTTCTTATCGCTACATTCGAAATAAAATTAGCCGAATTCATATAATTCGTGGCAAAATATCTTTTTGATATGCTAAATTTGCACTCAAAATTTTTAAAGCAATGTATAGAAGCCATAATTGCGGCGAACTCAACGCCTCTCATATAAACCAGGAAGTAACATTAGCAGGATGGGTGCAGAAGTCCCGCAACAAAGGATTTATGATCTGGGTCGACCTGCGTGACCGCTATGGCATTACCCAACTTATATTTGACACGGGCCGCACCCAAAAAGAAGTTTTCAACAGCGCCGCTTCACTGGGCCGCGAATTCGTTATTCAGGTAAAAGGCACCGTTATAGAGCGCGAGGCTAAAAACCCAAATATGGCTACAGGCGATATAGAGATATTGGTGAGCGAGCTTACCATACTTAATGCATCTATCCTCCCTCCTTTCTCCATAGAAGATGAGACCGACGGCGGCGAAGAGCTCCGTATGAAATACCGCTACCTCGACATCCGCAGGAACCCGGTAAAGAACAGCCTTATCTTCCGCCACAAAGTAGGTATCGAGGTGCGTAACTATCTTTCCAAACAAGGATTTATTGAGGTGGAAACACCTGTGCTTATAAAATCGACACCCGAGGGCGCACGCGACTTCGTAGTACCTTCCCGTATGAACGAAGGACAGTTCTATGCCCTTCCGCAATCGCCACAGACATTTAAGCAGCTGCTAATGGTAGGTGGTATGGATAAGTATTTCCAGATCGTGAAATGTTTTAGGGATGAAGACCTCCGTGCCGACCGCCAGCCGGAATTCACGCAGATCGACTGCGAAATGGCTTTTGTGGAACAGGAAGACATTATACAGACGTTCGAAGGCCTTGCAAGCCACTTATTAAAAGAGATAAAAGGTATCGAAACCGGGCCGTTCCCAAGAATGACCTACGACGAAGCCATGAAAAAATACGGCAATGACAAGCCGGACATCCGTTTCGGGATGGAATTCGGTGAATTGAATGAAGTAACGCAGCATAAAGATTTTGCAGTGTTCAACAGTTCAGAGCTTGTTGTAGGTATCGCCGTTCCCGGCGCAGGAGCCTATACAAGGAAACAGATCGACGAGCTTATCGAATGGGTAAAACGCCCGCAGGTAGGCGCCAGCGGCATGGTATACGCCAAGTATGAGGCTGACGGCTCTATCAAATCATCGGTAGATAAATTCTACGACCAGGGCGACCTGCAAAAATGGTCTGAAATAACGGGAGCAAAACCGGGCGACCTTATATTGGTGCTATCGGGCGACGCGCACAAAACACGTACCCGCATGAGCGCCCTGCGTATGGAACTGGCTACACGCCTGGGTCTTCGTAACCCTGAAGTATTCGCACCGCTGTGGGTGGTAGATTTCCCACTTTTGGAATGGGACGAGGATACATCGCGCTTCCACGCCATGCACCACCCGTTCACCTCTCCAAAACCGGAAGATATGCCGCTTTTGGAAACCAACCCGGCAGCTGTCAGGGCCAATGCCTACGACCTGGTGCTTAACGGCAACGAGATAGGAGGCGGATCTATAAGGATACATGACAAGGCCACGCAGTCACTAATGTTCAAATACCTTGGCTTTACCGAAGAGCAGGCGAAGGCACAGTTTGGCTTCCTGATGGATGCGTTCCAGTTTGGCGCGCCGCCGCACGGAGGGCTTGCATTCGGCTTCGACAGGCTGGTAGCGATACTTGGCGGGCAGGAAACCATCCGCGACTTTATTGCGTTCCCTAAGAATAACTCAGGCCGCGACGTTATGATCGATGCGCCATCGGCTATTGATAATGCACAGCTGGATGAGCTGCATATCAGGTTGAAATAACAGGACATCTTATTTATTCAGGCCCCAAAGGTTTTAAAAACCTTTGGGACCTTTACATATGAAAGAAGCGCAAACGCAACTGTAATAATTTTCAGAACAATAACCCTCTGATTATAAATCAATTATTTTTTTATATTTTTAACATTTCCCTTTGTAGTGTCAGAAATAAGTTTACCTTTGAGCATTATTAATTATTTTTTTATTACAGAATGCGAACAGGCAAAGTAAAATTTTTTATTGAATCTAAAGGTTTTGGATTCATAACAGACGACGAAACAGGCAAAGACATTTTCGTACATGCTACAGGCCTTAGGGTTGAAGGAGTCCGTGAGGGCGACAAAGTAAGCTACGTAGAAGAAGACGGCAAAAAAGGTAAAGTGGCTGCTCAGGTAGCAGCGCTGGAAGACTAATATATAATATATCAGGATTACCTATTACAGTTTACCGCCCTTAAAAAGGGCGGTTTTTTTTGTTTTAAACCCTATTATTAATTATTTTTTTAGCTGTTTTTATATCAAATCGGCAACTTATAAAAAATAAACGACCAAAATATTTACAGCTGTGTATTAGCAGGCTATCCACTCATTATTTAGAACCAGTAAAAATTAAGCGATATTCCTTTCTCTCTATAAAAAACGTTTAGTTAGTTCACGTATGGAATGTATATTTGTGGATTGTTTATAAATTCCACCTACTTATGGATACAAACCAGATGAGCTACTTTCCGATATTCATGCAGCTTTTGCTTGCAACGGGATTTGTTGGCGGCACTATCTTCATATCGAACCTTCTCGGGCCGAAGAGGAACTCTGTAAATAAAGACAAGAATTTTGAGTGCGGTATCGAGTCTATCGGTAACGCGCGTATCCCATTCTCCGTAAAATATTTCCTTGTAGCGATATTATTCGTACTGTTTGACGTAGAAGTGATCTTCATGTACCCATGGGCGATCAACTTCCGTGAAATGGGCCTTGAGGGATTGGTGAAGATGGGAATTTTCATGCTGCTGCTTATCGTTGGATTCTTCTACGTTATGAAGAAAAAAGGCCTTGAGTGGGAGTAGGTTAGGCATGTATTTTGCATTATATGCATGATAATCCACAAAATTAATTACAATGAGCAATTCAAAAGATATAAAATTGGTTGACACTCCGGAAGGAGTAGAAGGACAGGGATTTTTTGCCACCAAACTTGACACCGTGGTAGGGCTTGCGCGTGCCAACTCGCTTTGGCCGCTTCCTTTCGCGACATCGTGCTGCGGTATCGAATTCATGGCTACAATGGCTTCGCATTATGATGTGGCCCGTTTCGGCTCTGAGCGTATGAGCTTCTCGCCGCGCCAGGCTGACATGCTGCTGGTTATGGGTACCATTGCCAAAAAGATGGCTCCTATCCTCCGTCAGGTATATGAGCAGATGAGCGAGCCGCGCTGGGTTATTGCCGTAGGCGCGTGTGCTTCTTCGGGTGGTGTATTCGATACCTATTCTGTACTTCAGGGTATTGACAAAGTGATACCGGTAGACGTTTACGTACCGGGATGCCCGCCAAGGCCGGAACAGATACTGGATGGCATCATGAAGCTCCAGGATATCGTTAAATCAGAATCCGTAAGGAGGAGAAGCTCGCCGGAATACCAGGAACTGATGGCTTCTTATAATATTACATAAGGTAACAATGGCTTTAGAAACAACTGTTATACAAGATAAGCTTACCGGTAAATTCGGTGAAAAAGTAACCGGGTTTATCCTGCAAAAAGGCATCTTTTCGTTTGAAGTGGAAGCTGCCTCAATGTCCGAAGTAATGGGCTTCCTTAAGAACGACCCTGTACTTCGCTTTAACTTCCTTACCGACGTGTGCGGCATTCATTATCCTGATAATGAAACCGAAAGGCAATT
Organism: Flavobacterium album; assembly: GCF_003096035.1. NCBI lineage: Bacteria > Pseudomonadati > Bacteroidota > Flavobacteriia > Flavobacteriales > Flavobacteriaceae > Flavobacterium > Flavobacterium album. Next base: position 662,311 of record NZ_CP029186.1, read on the forward strand.
TGCCGTAGCCTACCACATGCACAACTGGATGGATAATGTTCGCATCCGCTTTAAGTGTTTCCTGAGCGCAGACAACCTGGAGATCGATTCGGCTACCGATCATTTCCTGGGCGCTAACTGGCAGGAACGCGAAACCTACGATTTTTACGGCATTATCTTCAAAGGGCATCCACAGCTTAAGAGGATATTAAATATGGACGAGATGACCTCTTTCCCTATGCGGAAGGAATTCCCATTGGAAGATGGCGGCCGTACGGATAAAGACGATCGTTTCTTCGGAAGGATAACCGACAATGCACATAATTAGCAAGGAATAATTTTTATATAAAATGTCAGACCTGTTATTACCACCGGAACACCGCTATGCCAAGATGATCGAGCAGAGGCAGAATGAAGACGGCAGCGAGCTTTCCATACTGAACCTTGGGCCAACACACCCTGCCACGCACGGCATCTTTCAGAACATCCTGCTTATGGATGGCGAAAGGATACTCGATGGCGAAGGCACTGTAGGCTATATTCACCGCGCTTTTGAGAAAATTGCCGAGAACAGGCCGTTTTACCAGATAACCCCGCTTACCGACAGGATGAACTACTGTTCCTCGCCTATCAACAATATGGGTTGGTGGATGACACTGGAAAAGGCCCTTGATATAGAGGTACCAAAAAGAGTTCAGTACATGAGGGTAATCATCATGGAACTGGCGCGTATTGCCGACCACATCATCTGCAACTCGGTACTGGGTGTGGATACCGGCGCACTGACAGGCTTCCTTTACGTTTTCCAGTACAGGGAGAAAATTTACGAGATATACGAAGAGATATGCGGCGCCCGCCTTACTACAAACATGGGCCGCATCGGAGGTTTTGAAAGGGACTGGAGCCCGGAAGCCTTCAAAAAGATAAATACTTTCTTAGAAGAATTCCCTCCTATATGGACAGAATTCGAAAACCTGCTTACCCGCAACAGGATTTTTATGGACCGGACTATAGACGTAGGCCCTATTTCTGCGGATAAAGCGATGAGCTACGGCTTTACCGGCCCTAACCTTCGTGCTGCAGGTATTGATTACGACGTTCGCGTGATGAGCCCTTACAGCTCGTATGAAGATTTTGAGTTTGACGTGCCGGTTGGAAAATCGGGTGATACGTACGACCGTTTCTGCGTGCGCAACGCCGAGGTGTGGGAAAGCCTCAAGATCATAAAGCAGGCATTGGCCAAGATGCCGGAAGGCCCTTTCCATGCCAATGTGCCTGATTACTACCTTCCTCCAAAAGAAGATGTTTACCATAATATGGAAGCCCTCATCTACCACTTTAAGATCGTGATGGGTGAGATACCTGTACCTAAAACCGAAGTGTATCACGCTGTGGAAGGCGGTAACGGGGAGCTTGGCTTTTACCTTATAACGGACGGAAGCCGCACGCCATACAGGCTGCATTTCCGCAGGCCGTGCTTTATTTATTACCAGGCATTCAACGACATGGTGAGGGGGCAAATGCTTTCGGATGCCATTGCAACATTATCAAGCCTCAATGTTATTGCAGGCGAATTAGACGCTTAAGAACATGGAAATATCAAACGCAAAACAGGTTATAAATATCACTCCTGAACTTCAGGCAAGGATCGATGAGCTATTGAGCCACTACCCTGCCGATAAAAGGAAGTCGGCCCTGCTGCCTATCCTTCATGATGTGCAGGATGCGCACGACAACTGGCTGAGCATAGAGCTTCAGGACAAAGTTGCCGAGATCATTGGCATACAGCCTATTGAAGTATATGAGGTAGTATCGTTCTACACGATGTACAACCAAAAGCCAATTGGCAAATTCATGTTCGAATTCTGCAGGACATCGTGCTGCGCAGTTCGCGGTACCGAGGACCTGATGGAATATACCTGCAGCAAACTGGGCGTACAGGAAGGTGAAGTAACGCCTGACGGCATGTTCCAGGTGGTTGGCGTAGAGTGCCTTGGTGCCTGCGGCTATGCCCCTATGATGCAGCTTGGCGATTACTACAAAGAACACCTGACCAAAGAAAAGATCGATACGATTATCGACGATTGCAGGGCAGGAAAAATAGATTTACATAAACAGGCCATAACGGAATAGTATGGGACAAAAGATATTATTAGAGCACGCACAGGTGCCGGGGATAAAGACCTACGAGATATACCGCAAAGTTGGCGGTTACCGCTCTGTAGAAAAAGCGCTGAAAAGCATGACCCCGGACGAAGTGGTGGAAGAGGTAAAAACTTCGGGGCTGCGCGGTCGTGGTGGCGCAGGTTTCCCAACAGGGATGAAGTGGAGCTTTATCGACAAGAAATCGGGCAAGCCAAGGCATTTGGTTTGCAATGCGGACGAGTCGGAGCCGGGAACTTTTAAGGACCGCTACCTGATGGAGTATATTCCGCACCTTTTGATCGAAGGGATGATCACGTCTAGCTATGCGCTTGGCTGTAATCTTTCGTACATCTACATCCGTGGCGAATACATGTGGGTATTCCGCATACTGGAAACAGCAATAAAAGAAGCCTATGCCAACGGATGGCTGGGCAAGAATATATTAGGTTCGGGCTTCGACCTTGACCTTCATGTGCACTGTGGTGCCGGCGCTTACATTTGCGGTGAAGAAACCGCCCTTATCGAATCGCTGGAAGGCAAAAGGGGCAATCCGAGGATCAAGCCGCCATTCCCTGCGGTAAGCGGGCTTTGGGCTAACCCAACCGTGGTGAACAACGTGGAATCGATCGCGGCAGTGCCATGGATCGTGAACAATACCGGCGCGGAATATGCCAAAATAGGTATAGGCCGCTCTACAGGAACAAAATTAATATCAGCTTCGGGGCATTGTAAAAACCCTGGCGTATATGAAATAGACCTTGGATTGAGCGTTGACGAGTTCATGAACTCCGACGAATACCTGGGCGGAATGATGGATGACAGGCCATTGAAGGCATTGGTTCCCGGAGGCTCTTCGGTGCCGATCCTTCCTGCACATCTTATTTTTAAAACGACCGAAGGCAACGACAGGCTGATGACCTACGAATCGCTTAGCGAAGGCGGGTTTGCATCGGGCTCGATGCTGGGATCGGGCGGTTTCATCGTGTATAACGATACTACCTGCATTGTGCGCAACACCTGGAATTTCTCCCGTTTTTACCATCACGAAAGCTGTGGGCAGTGCTCGCCATGCCGTGAAGGTACCGGATGGATGGAGAAAGTACTGCACCGTATCGAGCACGGCCACGGCCGCGAGGAGGATATCGAGCTGCTTTGGGACATCCAGCGAAAAATAGAAGGCAACACCATCTGCCCTCTTGGCGATGCGGCAGCATGGCCGGTAGCGGCGGCGATACGCCATTTCAGGGACGAGTTTGAATACCACGTTCGTTTCCCTGAGAAAATCAAGAACCGTGACCACTTTGTAGCCGAGCCTTTTGAGAAGGTGAAGCATTTGGTGGCAAAAGAAGTAGTATAATAGTTTTTAAAGTTAAAAAGTTGAAAGTTGTAAAGTTGCGTCAGGGCTTAAAACATTAAAACCTTCAACTTTCAAACATAAGAAAAATGAAAGTAACAATAGACGGACAGGAAATAGACGTAGAACCGGGGACCACCATCCTGCAGGCTGCGCGTAAGATAGGCGGCGAATCAGTGCCGCCTGCCATGTGCTACTATTCCAAACTGAAGGGAAGCGGGGGCAAATGCCGCTGCTGCCTGGTAGAGGTTTCCAAAGGAAGCGATGCCAACCCTACTCCGATGCCAAAACTGGTAGCCTCATGTGTTACCGGCGTTATGGACGGTATGGAGGTGAAAAGCATCACTTCGGAAAGGGTTGTGGATGCACGCAAATCGGTAACGGAATTCCTATTGATCAACCACCCGCTGGACTGCCCTATATGCGACCAGGCCGGGGAGTGCGACCTGCAGAACCTGAGCTTTAAGAACGGTTCGTCCAAAACGCGTTTTATCGAAGAGAAAAGGACTTTTGAGCCTGAGAATATAGGTCCGAATATCCAGCTGCACATGAACCGCTGCATATTGTGCTACCGCTGCGTTATGACCGCCGACCAGCTTACGGACGGAAGAGTGCACGGCGTAGTGAACCGCGGCGACCATTCGCAGATATCTACCTGCATCTCTAAAGCTATTGACAATGAGTTCTCCGGCAACATGATTGATGTGTGTCCTGTAGGCGCATTGACCGATAAGACGTTCCGCTTTAAGCAAAGGGTATGGTTCAACAAGCCGTACAATGCGCACAGGAATTGCACGAAATGCTGTGGCAAGACCACGCTTTGGATGTTTGGCGAAGAGATACAAAGGGTTACGGCACGTAAGGATGAATACCATGAAGTAGAAGAATTCATCTGCAACGAATGCCGTTTTGACCACAAAGACCCTAAAGACTGGGTTATTGAAGGCCCAAGAAAATTCGAGAAAGACTCGGTTATCAACCAGAACAATTATACAAGGAAGCTGGATAAAGTGGTTATTGAGACCGAGAGCCAGATACTCCTTGGCCGCGAGCAGGATCGCAAGAAGATCAGTATGACTGCTATCCCGTTGAAAAAAGACGAAGTTCAGGTATTTAAAGAAGGACAAATATAATGGATCAGGCTATAATTATAGAAAAGAGCGTTGTCATCATTGCAGTTTTTGCTTTGACAATGGTCATGGCGATGTACTCCACACTGGCTGAAAGAAAGATCGCCGCATGGCTCCAGGACCGTATAGGCCCGAACCGCGCCGGTAAAGGTGGTATATTACAGCCCCTTGCCGACGGTTTGAAGCTGTTCTCCAAAGAGGAATTCTTCCCCAACACCCCGAACAGGTTCCTGTTCATCGTAGGGCCGTTCATTTCGATGAGCACCGCGCTAATGACCAGCGCCGTTATACCGTGGGGCGACAAGCTGCACGTATTCGGGCGCGATGTTATCCTGCAGGCCACCGATATTGACGTAGCGATACTGTATGTATTCGGCGTACTGTCGGTAGGTGTTTACGGCATCATGATCGGCGGATGGGCTTCCAACAACAAATTCTCACTGATGAGCGCCATGCGTGCCTCATCGCAAATGATATCCTATGAGGTAGCGATGGGACTTTCGATCATTGCGCTTATCATGATGACAGGCACACTGAGCCTTAAAGAGATAGCAGCCGGTCAGGAAGGAATGAACTGGAACGTATTCTACCAGCCGGTGGGCTTCCTGATATTCCTCGTTTGTTCGTTCGCAGAGACCAACCGTACGCCTTTTGACCTTGCCGAGTGTGAGGCAGAGCTTATCGGCGGTTACCACACAGAATATTCTTCGATGAAAATGGGCTTTTACCTGTTTGCCGAATATGCGAGTATGTTCATCTCGTCAACGATACTTGCCGTGCTTTACTTTGGGGCATACAACTACCCTGGTATGGAATGGATGAAAGAGAACGTGGGTGTTAACACTGCCAACGTTATCGGTATGGTGGTGCTTTTCGCAAAACTGTGCTTCTTCATCTTCTTCTATATGTGGGTGCGCTGGACGGTGCCGAGGTTCCGTTATGACCAGCTGATGCGCCTTGGATGGAAGATGCTGATTCCGTTGGCTATAGCCAATATCATCATTACCGGTATAATAATATTAATAAACGACGGTAATTTTACATTCTAAAACTGCCACTCGAAAAGGAGATATACTATGTCAATAGAAACCATGTCATTATCGGGACGAAAGAAGGAGGTTTCCAACAAAAAGATGACTTTTTTGGAAAGCCTTTACCTTGTGACGATCTTAAAAGGCCTGTTCATTACCATCAGGCACTTATTTAGGCGCAAAGTAACTATAAAATACCCGGAACAGACCCGTGAGATGAGTCCGGTATACCGCGGCCAGCACATGCTGATGCGCGACGAGGAAGGCCGTGAGCGCTGTACAGCCTGTGGGTTGTGCGCCCTCTCCTGCCCTGCTGAGGCGATCACTATGAAAGCCGAAGAGCGCAAGCCGGACGAGATGCACCTGTACCGTGAAGAGAAATATGCTTCTATTTATGAGATCAACATGCTGCGCTGCATTTTCTGTGGGCTGTGTGAGGAAGCGTGCCCTAAACAGGCTATCTATCTTACCAAATCAAGGACGATGGTACGCTCTAACAGCGACAGGGAAGACTTTATCTTTGGTAAGGACAAACTGGTGATGCCGCTTGATATGGCAATAGACAATACTAAAAAACCCCAAATGGCAAAATAGATGATCACAACATTATTCTACATTTTATCGGCCATTACACTTGCTACGGCGTTTTTGACAATATTCAGCAAAAACCCGATACACAGTGCCATTTACCTTGTACTCTGCTTTTTCTCTATCGCAGGGCATTACCTGATGTTCAACGCACAGTTTCTTGCAATCGTACACGTTATCGTTTACTCCGGGGCCATCATGATACTCATGCTCTTTACGATAATGCTCATGAACCTCAATAAGGAAGACGAAAAGAACAAATCAGTCCTCACGCAGATAGCGGCAGTGATCGCTTTCTGCCTTGTAGCGTTCGTATTGTTGGCAACATTCGTTAAGGCGCAGCCGCAGCTTGAATATGTTACTTCCGGAAAAGATTTCCAGTCGATCAAAATATTAGGCCAGGTATTGCTTAACGAATATATGGTTCCGTTCGAATTTGCATCAGTACTACTTCTGGTATCGATGATCGGGGCGGTATTATTATCTAAAAAAGAACATATTAATAATTAGTATGGAAAATATATTACAGGAAATAGGCATCGAAAACTATATTTACCTATCTGCGCTGCTGTTCTGCATCGGGGTATTCGGGGTATTGTACAGGAGGAATGCCATCGTGATGTTCATGTCGATCGAGATCATGCTTAACGCCGTAAACCTGCTGCTGGTAGCTTTTTCTACCTATCACCAGGATGCGCAGGGGCAGGTATTCGTATTCTTCTCTATGGCTGTTGCCGCTGCCGAGGTTGCCGTGGGGCTTGCCATATTGGTAGCCGTGTACAGGAACCTGAACAACATTGACATTGATAATTTGAAAAATTTAAAAGGATAACGCCTGATGGATACAAATTTGGCTTTACTATTATTATTCGCGCCTTTTGCAGGGTTTCTGTTGAACGTTTTTTTTGGGAAAAAATTAAGCAGGAATGCAGCAGGCGTATTAGGGACTCTGGCAGTTGCCGTGTCCTTCGGAGTAACATTATTTTTCTTCCTTCAGGTAAACAGTACGAAAGAGCCTGTCATGATCGACCTGTTCCAGTGGATGCAGCTGGCCAACTTTTCGGTTGACTTCGGATTCCAGCTGGACCAGCTTTCGTTGCTGTGGCTGATGTTCGTTACCGGAATCGGTACGCTTATCCACATGTACTCGATCAGCTATATGCATGATGACGAGAACATCCATAAATTCTTCGCTTACCTGAACCTGTTCGTTTTCTTTATGATTACGTTGGTTATGGGAAGCAACCTCCTTATCATGTTCATCGGCTGGGAAGGCGTTGGGCTTTGCTCGTACCTTCTTATCGGTTTCTGGTACAAAAACCAGGATTATAACGATGCTGCTAAGAAAGCTTTCATTATGAACCGTATCGGTGACCTTGGTTTCCTTATCGGGATATTCATCATCGCTTACCTGTTCCATACACTGGATTATACAGTTATCCGTACCATAATTACCGAAGGCAAATTTACCGTTGATGCTACATGGTTAAGTATTGCCGCGCTATGCCTTTTCATAGGTGCGTGTGGTAAAAGTGCGCAGATACCGCTCTACACATGGCTTCCGGATGCGATGGCAGGCCCTACCCCGGTTTCGGCGCTTATCCACGCTGCCACAATGGTAACGGCAGGTATCTTTATGATCACAAGGATGAACTTCCTTTTCAACCTGGCTCCGGATGTACAAAACGTAATTGCCATAGTTGGTGCCGTAACCGCATTGGTTGCCGCAGCCATAGGCCTTGTTCAGAACGATATTAAAAAAGTACTGGCCTACTCTACAGTATCTCAGTTGGGCCTTATGTTCCTTGCACTTGGGCTTGGCGCTTATGAGATCGCGGTATTCCACGTAATCACGCATGCTTTCTTTAAAGCCTGCCTGTTCCTTGGATCGGGATCGGTTATCCACGCACTGCACGGAGAGCAGGACATGCGCAACATGGGCGGCCTTCGCAAAGTGATGAAGATAACATTTGCAACATTCCTTATCTCGACACTTGCGATCTCGGGCTTACCCCCATTCTCCGGATTCTTCTCTAAAGACGAAATATTGATGGCTGCCTACCATGAAAACCCTGTACTATGGGTTATTGGTTCGGTTGCCTCTATAATGACGGCATTCTATATGTTCCGCCTTTTGTACCTTACATTCTACAAAGATTTCAGGGGTACCGAAGAGCAGAAACACCACCTGCACGAATCGCCTGCACTAATTACGTTCCCGCTTATTGTTCTGGCGATACTTGCCCTTGTGGGCGGTGCCATCAGCCTGCCGGGAAGCAGCTGGCTTAACGAATACCTTGCACCTGTAATGGCAAAACCTGCCGCACACCACCACCTTGACAACACCGCATATATGCTTATGGGCATAGCTGTTGTAGGCGCGCTTCTGGGCATCGGTATTGCATACGCTAAGTATATCAAAAAATCTGAGGTACCGGAACCGGACAGTAAGATTACGGGGGTTGCCAAAGTGCTTTACAATAAATTTTATGTTGACGAGCTGTACATGGCCGTGATCGTAAAACCTGTTTATGCCATTGGGAGCTTCTTTAAGAATGTTATTGAGGTGGCTATATCCGGATCTGTTTTCGGGCTGGGCAAACTGGCAAATATGCTGGGTTCTGAAGGCAAAACGATACAGAACGGCAGCATAGGCTTCTACCTTTTCGTATTTGTTGCGGGCGTATGCTCAATTATAGGTTATATTTTTCTGGCAAAATAATTCATACTGATGGACGTATCTTTCATACTTGTTATCTTATTATTCGGGGGGGCAGCGACTTACTTTGTAGGTGATAAATGGGCTTCCAAAGCAGCGCTTATTTTCAGCACGGCAGCTTTTGCAGCAGCTATTTATGTTACCTACCGCTTTACCGGCGGCGGAAATGTAAACTATGCCCACGCCTGGATACGGGTGCCGCGCATCACACTGGCTTTCGTTGGCGACGGCCTTTCCCTGTCGATGGTATTGCTTACCACCGCGCTGACTCCGATAATCATATTCACTTCATTCGGTAACCTGTTCCCGAAAACAAGGGGTTTCTACGCCCTTATCATGTTCATGGCCTTTGCGATGACAGGAACCTTCCTGAGCGCTGATGGCCTGGTTTATTATATCTTTTGGGAACTTTCGCTTATCCCGATCTATTTTATAGCCCTTGTGTGGGGTAGCGGCAATGCGGAAGACAGGAAAAAAGCGGTAGTGAAGTTCTTCATCTACACTTTTGCAGGATCGCTCTTCATGCTGGTATCGTTCCTTTACCTGTACCACAAAACAGGTTCCTTCTATTTCAGGCACCTGTATAATGCCATGCTTACACCAAACGAGCAATTACTTGTATTCTTAGGATTCTTTTTGGCCTATGCTATTAAGATCCCTATCATACCTTTCCATACCTGGCAGGCTAATGTTTACCAGAAAGCCCCGGCTGCGGGTACTATGTTGCTTTCGGGCATCATGCTTAAAATGGCGCTGTTCAGCATCATCAGGTGGCAGCTGCCAATTGCCCCGGGCCCGGTATTCGAATACCAGTTTATCATCATAGGTGTTTGCGTTGCTGGTGTTATCTACGGATCGATACTGGCGCTTAAGCAAAACAGCCTTAAAAAATTACTGGCCTACTCTTCACTGGCACACGTTGGCCTCATCGCGGCCGGTGCTTATACGCTCACCATCGACGGTTTTCGCGGCGCTTTCCTTCAAATGATGGCCCACGGCTTTGTAGTGGTAGGATTATTCTTTGCTGCCGAGATCATCTCACGCCGTTTCAATACCGATGCGATCAGCGAAATGGGCGGCATCAGGATACAATCGCCTAAGTTCACATCGATGTTCATGATACTGGTATTGGCCTCTGTAGCGCTGCCTGCCACATTTAACTTTGTGGGAGAATTTGAATTGCTGTACAGCCTCGCGCAAACCAATATATGGATCGCTGTGATCGGCGGTACCACTATCATACTTGGCGCGTTTTATATGCTGCGCATGTTCCAGCAGGTGATGCTTGGCGAGAAGAACGCGAAGTTTTTTGCCGATGTTACTTTCAGCGAAGGATTTGCGATGGTACTGATAATAGGCGTACTGCTGTTTTTCGGACTGTACCCGAAACCTATTGTGGATTTCGTTACGCCCGAATTAAAGAGCACTTTAGAATACATAAACCGATTTAATTTAGCCCGATAGAGAATGAATACATTAATAGCTATTGCAGGATTAGGGATTTTATGCCTTATAGCTGAAATTTTCAATTTGAGGAAAGCCATTGTGCCGGTAACCATCGTTGGTCTGCTTGGAGCCCTTGGACTTACCGTGGCTGAATATATGGCGCTTGACCCAAATGCATCTGTGCAGGTAATGAGCGGCTTTTACAACAACATGATTGTTCCGGACAAGTTTGCAATAAGCTTTTCGGGGCTGTTTATTATCCTTGCCATTTTCCTTATCGCGCTTACTCCGGATTTCCACAAGGACCACAAGCCGAAACTATCCGATTTTGTTGCCATAAAACTGTTCCTGCTTACAGGCGCGATTGCTATGGTTTCGTTCGGCAACCTTTCGATGTTTTTCCTTGGTATCGAGGTGCTGTCTATAGCCTTATATGTATTGGCAGCCAGCGAGCCTAAAAACCTGAAAAGCAACGAGGCTGGTATGAAATACTTCCTGATGGGAGCATTCGCATCGGGTATCATATTGTTCGGTATCGCACTTATTTATGGCGCGACCGGATCGTTTGACATTGCTACAATACACAATGCGACCCTCGACCCTGCACTCCCGAAATGGTTCTTCATCGGTATGGTAATGCTGACCATAGGCTTGTTATTCAAGATGGCTATCGTTCCGTTCCACTTTTGGGCACCGGATGTGTATGAAGGATCGCCTGCGCTTACTACCGCTACGATGAGCACACTGGCCAAGATTGCTGCTATTGCCGCTTTCTTCAAATTGCTGGTGGGCATGAACAATGAGATTCCGGGGTCGTATGTTACCGTAATAGGGATTGTTGCCGTATTGTCAATGACAGTGGGTAACCTTATGGCATTAAAACAGGACAACGTAAAAAGGATGCTTGCTTTTTCGGGTATCTCGCACGCTGGCTTTATGCTCATGACTTTCTATAACCCGATAGCTACACAAGGCACTCTGCTGTATTATACTGCGGCTTATTCGCTTGCCGGTATTGCGGCATTTGCTGTAGTGCTGTTTGTTTGCAGGACAAAAGGTGACGAAGACATTTACAATTTCAACGGATTGGGCAAAACACACCCGGTTATGGCTGGCGTTTTAACCTGTTCCCTGTTATCAATGGCGGGTATCCCGATATTTTCAGGGTTCTTTGCCAAGCTGTTCCTTTTCAACCAGGTGCTTGCGACAAACCACGTAGTAATCGTTATCATCGCTGTAGTAAACTCCATCATAAGCGTGGGTTACTACTTTAAGCTGATACTGGCCATGTACACTAAGGACGATACCGAAAAAAGGGAGCCGCTGCCGTTTATGTATGGTGCCGTAGCGATTGTTTCGCTATTAGTGAGCATTGCCATTGGACTTTGGCCTTCGATGGTTACAGGACTTATACGATAAAATTCCTTTATAAAATATACAGCGCATTGCTTTCGGGTAATGCGCTTTTTTGTTTTAGACCTAAAAGGTTCTGCGCAAGAAGTAAATTTTTCATTCAAAATAAGATTATATTCTTATAATGATTAAATTTGCTTTATGTATGCACTCATCGATTGCAATAATTTCTATGTATCCTGTGAAAGGGTTTTCCAGCCGAAGTGGCAGGGGAAACCTGTTGTGGTATTGTCCAACAACGATGGCTGCATTATTTCGCGCAGCGAAGAAGCAAAGACACTGGGCATCGGCATGGCGGTGCCGGAATTCAAGATCAGGCCGCTGCTGAAGGAATATAATGTAGGTGTTTTTTCGTCCAACTACCCGCTGTATGGCGACCTCAGCGAACGTATGATGGAAACCATGCGGATGTTCACCCCTAACGTAGAAGTGTATAGCATCGACGAGGCCTTTCTTGATTTTACGGGGATGAACATTGCCGATTTTCATGACTATGGGCTGCAGATGCGCACGCGCGCGTGGAACTGGCTCAGCCTGCCGATATGCGTTGGGATCGCGCCTACCCGGGTGCTTGCAAAGGCCGCCAACCGCATTGCCAAGAAATTCCAGGACAAGACCGGCGGTGTTTACGTGATCGATAACGATGAGAAACGCATAAAGGCGCTCAAATGGCTGAAGATCGGTGATGTATGGGGCATTGGCTACCGCTCTGCCCGCAAGCTGAAGGCGCTGAACATTAATACTGCTTACGACTTTATACAGCCTTACTTTGAGCAGTGGATCCGTAGGAATATGGGTGTGGTGGGCCTTCGCCTGAAAAGCGAGCTCGAAGGACAGTCGGTATTAGGCCCCGACCCTATTGATATCGATAAGAAAAGCATCGCCACGACACGGAGCTTTCCTAAGCAGCTTACCGACTACGACCTCATCCGTGAACGCGTTTCTACCTTTGCGACAGTAACGGCTGAGAAACTCCGGAAACAGGGCTCGTGCTGCCATACCGTAATCGTCATGCTGGTAGCCGACAAGCACAGCATCGAAAACCTGAAGTACCATTACAGCCGGGCAATGACGCTGCCCTTTCCTACCAATTCTGCACTGACGATAAACAATGCTGCCATACAGCTGCTGAAAACCCTTATGGATAGTACCGATACCATACGGTTCAAGAAAGCGGGCGTTATCGTGACGGAACTTATTCCCGAGGACAACAGGCAGTTTAACCTTTTTCTCGATGAGAACCCCAAGCACCTGGAACTGATGAAAGCCATGGACAAAGTAAACCGCAAAATGGGTGACCGCATGATACGCCTCGGAACGCAGGAAAAAAAGACATGGGACATGAAGCAGGATATGCTTTCTCCTGGCTATACCACCAAATTTGGCGATATCCTGACAATAAACTGCGAATCATGAAACAGGCATTGACATTCTTTCGGCCCGATGATGAGAGCACCCCGGGTTTGCCGTTTGTAACGCACGGCATTTCGGCAGGGTTTGCATCACCGGCACAGGATTTCATGCAGGAGCGCATCGACCTGAATAAAGAACTTGCCAAAAACTGGCTGACTACATTCTACATAAGGGTTTCGGGAAACTCGATGATGAATGCCGGGATAGCCGATGGCGACCTGCTCGTTGCCGACCGCAGCCTGGAACCTGCTGATGGAAAGATAGCCATTTGCCTCATCGATGGCGAGTTTACCGTAAAGCGCCTGAAACTGGATAAAGACTGCCTGTACCTTATGCCCGAGAATCCTGCCTACCAGCCCATAAAAGTGAGCGAAGAAAATAATTTTACGGTTTGGGGAATCGTGACGTATGTGGTGAAGAGTTTGTAAACTACAACTTTCTTTTCTTCCATTTTTTTGGTGATCGTGAAGTATGAAAAACACCAATATAAACAGTATATCCTCCTTGACAATATAATGTATGCCATAAGGAAAACGGTAAATGAAAAACACTTTAATTTTTCTATACCTATCCTGGAAAGCTAAAGGACTTAGGGCAATCTCACTTATACCCGCTTCAAGGCAAAGTTCAAAATCATAAGACAGGCCTTCCCGTTGCTCATCATACCACAGAATAGCATCTTCAATATCCAATAGTGCTTCATCGGTAAAATGAATTTTTATTTCCTGAGGCCTTTAATACGGCTTTTAACTTCATCCCATGTATATAGCTGGGTCTCGCCTCTTTCAAGTCTGTCAAGCCTAATGTCGAGTTCCTGCTTTATCTCATCTGAAAGTTCCAGGTCTTTTTTGGAAATGCTGTCCCATAGCTGCTCAGCAAGTATAATCTTTTCGGCATTGCTATATTTTTCAATATCTTTAACTTTCATGATACTGTTTTTTATAAAGATATAAAATTAATGATATATCTTTCAACTCCAAAATGACAAACGCATTGTTTGGTTATAAACTTTTGGGGTTTGTAACTGAAGCTGCGACCTGCCTATTCCGCAAAAAGGCTGTGACTTAAACTTATTTCGTCACGATCTGCATGGTTTCCCTGCTCACTTGGCGCACAAGCACTTCCTTATTCTTGGCAACGGCATCTGCCGATCTTTCATTGAAATGCCTGATCGTGTAGAGTGATACATTGTCGTTGTAGGTCACCTTGAACTTTTTGGAAAGAATGGTTTTTAGTTCCTGGAAGTTGCCGAACTTATCGTCCACACATACAGAGAAGCTTATCGCTGAATTCTGTATCAGGTGAACCTTCATTTTGTATTTGTGCAGCAGAGCGAATATCTCGCTGATATTTTCTTCCATAATAAAGGAAAAATCAAGCGACGAAAGCGATATTAGCAACTGGTCTTTTTTTACGATAAAGCATGGCGCATGCGGCTCAAGGTCGGCACCCTTGCTAACGCTGGTTCCCGGCAGCAACGGATTGACAAACGACTTTACGTACAGCGGGATTTCCTTTTTTTGTAAAGGCTGCAATGTTTTGGGGTGGATAACCGTAGCACCGTAAAATGCGAGCTCTATGGCTTCACGGTAGGATATCTGGTTTAGGAGCACGGCATTCTCAAAATAACGAGGGTCGGCATTCAGTACGCCCGGCACGTCTTTCCATATCGTTACGCTTTCGGCGTTAAGGCAGTAGGCAAAAATAGCGGCTGTATAATCGGAGCCTTCACGGCCAAGGGTAGTCGTAAAGTTATTTTCGTCGGAACCTAAAAAGCCTTGTGTGATGTTAAGGCTTTTCTTCTTTACATTTTTCGAAATAAGTTTCTGCGTCTGGTCCCAATCGACGATCGCATCACGGTAAGTGTTGTCGGTCTTGATGAACTCACGCACATCCAACCACTGGTTTTTGAGTCCGCGGTAATTAAAATAGTGGCTTACAATGGTGGTCGATACAATCTCACCCTGGCTCACGATCTGGTCGTAGACAAAGTTATAGTTGGGCGACTTGTTATTCTTCAGGAAGCTTTCGAGATCGGAAAAGATATGGTTCACTGCGGCAAACACAGGGTGCTTGTCGTCGTCAAAAAGGTCGATGAGTATCTGGTTGTGGTATTTTTTCACTTCCTGGATGGATGACTGCAACTCAGGTGATTTGGACACATAATCTTTTATCACCACCTCCAGCGCATTGGTCGTTTTGCCCATTGCCGAAATGACAAGCAGCACGTCCTCATGCCCTACCTGCTGCAATACCTCATACACATTTTTGATACCATCGGCATCCTTTACCGATGCCCCACCGAATTTGAATACTTTCATCCTGAATATAATTTAATACTACCTTTCAAATAATATTTAACCACATAGATACATAGGCTTATAATTATCTCCAAGGCTTACGATATGTTTATTTGCAAGTGCACATAATGAAGCGACGCTTCATCTATGAGCCACTTATGCCTCATTTGTCCTTAATAAAGCCATAATGGCTAAGTGCCTATGTGGTTAAATTTTTTTTAAAGCTTTTATATCTAACGTAAACTTTGTAATGCCTTCCTCGTTCATCTGCACTGTAAGCCAGTCCTGCAATATGGCTGCACCCGAACGTTCGTAGAATTGTATCGCGTGGGTGTTCCAGTTGAGCACTACCCACTCTACCCTGCGCACACCATCGGCTTTAGCGAATTTAATTACTTCCTTATAAAGCGCACTGCCAGCTCCGGTGCCACGCTTGTTTTCCTTCACGATCAGGTCTTCCAAATGAATAGTCCTGCCTTTCCAGGTAGAATAACGGTAATAGAACAGCGCCATTGCGATAACCTCCCCATCGGCCTCAGCCACAAATGTATGGAATAACGGGTTGCTGCCAAAACCGTCTCGCACCAATTCGTCTACCGTTACCACGACAGCATCGGGCTCTTTTTCGAATGCGGCAAGCTCTTTAATAAGGCCCAGTACAGCGGGCATATCTTCCTTTTTCCCTTCTCGGATAACCATAGTAATTCCTATAAAATAAGCCCAAAAATACGCTTTAAAAATGTTTAATGATAAGTTTCGGTTTCATATCACAAAAATTTCGATATTTGTGCCCTCAACACAACTATAACGTTTTCGTAATGGAAGAAAGAAATAAGACATTAGGCGAGTTCATCATCGAGAAGCAGGAGGATTTCAAATATTCTTCGGGTGAATTATCAAGGCTCATCAACTCCATAAGGCTGGCCGCCAAAGTAGTGAACTACAAGGTAAACAAAGCCGGACTGGTAGATATCATCGGGAAATTCGGCGAACAGAACATACAGGGCGAAGACCAGCAGAAACTGGATGTATATGCCAATGAGATCTTTATGCAGACGCTCATCAACC
This sequence comes from Flavobacterium album, assembly GCF_003096035.1. Lineage (NCBI taxonomy): Bacteria > Pseudomonadati > Bacteroidota > Flavobacteriia > Flavobacteriales > Flavobacteriaceae > Flavobacterium > Flavobacterium album. Next base: position 678,897 of record NZ_CP029186.1, read on the forward strand.
GCGAGATCGTGTGTGGTATCGCCTCAGAAGAGAATGACGATTTCCTTACGATAGAAGGTAATGATGGGTCGCATAACAACAAATATGTAGTGTTGATTGACCCGCTTGATGGCTCTTCTAATATCGACGTGAATGTTTCGGTAGGTACGATATTCTCCATTTACCGCAGGGTAACGCCGGTAGGCACCCCTGTAACGCTTGAGGATTTCCTCCAGCCGGGTGTGAACCAGGTAGCGGCGGGCTACGTGATCTACGGTACATCGACCATGCTTGTGTATACTACCGGAAATGGCGTGAACGGCTTTACGCTGAACCCGGCCATTGGTACGTTCTACCTTTCACATCCTAATTTCATGTTCCCAAAAGATGGAAATATCTATTCGATCAATGAAGGCAACTACGTGCATTTCCCGCAAGGCGTAAAAGATTATATCAAATACTGCCAGCTTGAGGAAGGCGACAGGCCGTACACCTCCCGCTATATCGGCAGCCTTGTGAGCGATATCCACCGCAACATGATCAAGGGCGGTATCTATATCTACCCGACCAGCTCGAAAGCCCCTAAAGGCAAATTAAGGCTGCTTTACGAATGCAACCCTATGGCGTTCCTTGCCGAGCAGGCAGGCGGCAAAGCTTCGGACGGTTTCGGGCGCATCATGGAGATACAGCCTACGGAACTGCACCAGCGCGTACCGTTCTTCTGCGGAAGCTACAACATGGTAGAAAAAGCAGAGGAATTTATGGCGAAATATAAATAAAAGCGGCTGAGTTGCTGAGTTTCTAAGGCACTTAGCCTTTTACCGGATATAAATAAAAATCCCCGACACGATAATGAGTCGGGGATTTTTATTATGTAAACGCAATCCTCAAAAGCTAAGAACCTAAGTATCTCAGCAGCTAAGAACCTCAAAAAATTACTTATTCATGTGCTGCATTTCATATACGAATGTATCGGCATCCACATTCAGTACAAGCAGCGATAGTGCTTTGTCAACAATATAATTTACGTTGCCGGGGGTGAAGCCGAGTGCAAGCGCAAAGCGTGTAAGGATCTCTTTTTGCTTTGGCCCAAGTATATGATCGGCATATACCATCCTTGAAAGGTCGTACAAACGCTCCAGACGCTGCACATGCAGGTGTGGCGGGTTGATAGGATATTTCAGGGGATTTGCCAGTATCTCTGCATATTCCTCCTGCGAAATTTCAAGCTGCTTGGCCAGTTTATCAAGGAAAAGCCTTTCTTCAGTACTAAGGTGGCCGTTTTCCATTGCAACCCTTACAATAGCGGAAAAGTGCCCTTTGTTCCTGTCTTTAAAGCCGCTATCAAATAGATCCGAAATTGACATATTGTATCTGTTAAAAATTTGGTGCAAATATACTTCTATATTTCAGCCTGATATAATTTTTTATAAGATTTTTGCCTAATCTCCCGTTATAGAAAGATTACCTTAAAGATAGTTCATAAAAATGATGTAAGTTTACATTTTAAACGAATTCAATACCATGTCCGATTTTTGGCTGTACTTCAATATTGGCCTGAAACATGTGCTCGACATCAACGGCTACGATCATGTGCTGTTCCTCATGGCGCTTTCGCTGCCCTATACTTTTAAGGACTGGAAAAAGGTACTGGTACTGGCTACGCTTTTCACCATTGGGCACACGTTGTCGCTGGTGCTGTCGGTATTTGGCGTAGTGACGGTAAATGCTGCCGTCATTGAGTTCCTTATCCCGGTAACCATTCTGATAACCGCACTTTATAACATTTTTAGATGGGCAAGGAAATCAGGCGGCAAAAACGACAGCCTTACCTTCATTTCGGTGACCACGCTATTTTTTGGCGTCATCCACGGCCTGGGCTTTTCCAACTATTTTAAAGTGGTGCTTTCCCCTGCCGCCGACGAAAAGCTGCTCCCGGTACTGGAATTTGCATTAGGCATAGAAGCTGCACAAATTATTATCGTGGTGGCTATGCTGCTGTTGTCGTTTGTGGTACAGGAATTCCTTCGGTTTGCAAAACGCGACTGGATCCTGGTCATATCGGCATTTATAGCCGGTGTGGTCGTGCCAATGATTATAGGAAGTGAGATATGGTAAAAAATTAATTAACCCGATAACTATCGGCGGGATTTTTAAATGAAAGAGAAGAAACAAAATAAATACGACAGGGCCTACCTGAGGATCGCCCGCGAGTGGGGACAGCTCTCCTACTGCCAGCGCAGGAAAGTTGGCGCAATTATTGTGAAAGACAGAATGATCATTTCCGATGGCTATAACGGGACGCCATCGGGATTTGAGAATTGCTGCGAAGACGACAGCGGCCTTACCAAATGGTATGTACTGCACGCCGAAGCCAATGCGATACTGAAAGTGGCCCGTTCAACACAATCGTGCGAAGGCGCAACGCTCTATATCACCATGTCGCCCTGCAAAGACTGCAGCAAGCTGATACACCAGTCGGGCATCAAAAGAGTGGTATACCAGGAAACCTATAAAGACAATTCGGGAATAGAATTCCTTGAAAAAGCGGGTGTAGAAGTGGCGTGCCTCCCGGACCTTGACCAGATACAATGAAAATAAAGAAGTTATATTTACCCATACTGCTGTCGGTTACCCTTTGCATAGGGTTGCTGCTGGGCAGTTTTCTTAATTTCCCTGCCGAAAAGCGCGGGCTGATAGGGAGTTCCAATAAAAGCAAGCTCAACAAGCTGATTGATTTTATTGACAGCGAATACATTGACGACGTGAATACCGATTCGATTGTTGACCTTACAGTGAACAGCATCCTCGAAAAGCTGGACCCGCACTCGGTTTACATTGCCAAAGACGAGATGGAGCAGGTTGCGCAAAGCATGAAGGGCGACTTTGTAGGTATCGGCGTGAATTTTTACATGTATAAGGATTCGGTTGCGGTGATCAAGCCCATACCGGGCGGCCCGTCTGAAAAGGCAGGCATCAGGGCCGGTGACCGCATACTGTTTGCCGGGAAAGACAAGCTGTTCGGGCGCAAATTGCCAAATGACAGCCTGTTCTCCAAACTGAAAGGCAAGGAGGGTTCCCAAATAGCCCTTACCATTTTCAGGAAAAGCGAGAATAAGAAATTCAACATTAACCTGACGCGCGATGTGGTGCCGATAAAAAGCGTTGATGCCTCGATACTGGTGGGCAAATCTACCGGTTACATCAAGATCAACCGCTTTGCAGAGACTACGTATGACGAGTTCCATACTGCGCTCGTGAACCTTAAAAAGCAGGGTGCCAGGTCGCTCATCATCGACCTGCGCGATAATGGCGGCGGCTACCTTGAAATGGCTGTGGAAATTGCCGACGACCTGCTGCCGGACAACCGTATTATCGTAAAGACAAAGAATAAAAAGAATCGCGAGGACATAACCAAAGCCACTAAAGGAGGTATTTTTGAAGAAGGGCCGCTGTATGTGCTGATCAACGAGAACAGCGCTTCGGCCAGCGAGATCCTGGCGGGCGCGATACAGGATAACGACCGTGGCACTATCGTAGGCAGGCGCTCGTTCGGGAAAGGGCTTGTGCAAAGGGAAATGCCATTGGGCGATGGCAGTGCTGTGAGGCTTACCGTGGCGCGCTACTATACCCCTTCGGGACGTTCTATACAGCGGAGCTATGCCGAAGGTGGTGAAAAATATTTCAGTGACTTCGAAAAACGATATGAAAGCGGCGAACTCTATTCGGCGGACAGTATTAAAGTTGCCGATACACTAAAATTCAAGACCCTGAAAGGCCGTATCGTGTATGGCGGCGGTGGTATTATCCCAGATCTGTTCGTGCCCCAGGAAGGCAAGCATGGCGATGAGCAGCTGGCCATGATCATGCAAAGCGGGGTTGTAAGCTATTTTGTATTTGAGCAGTTAGATAAAGAACGGACACAGTTCAAGGGGTTGCCTTCCAACCTTATTTCCGAAAAAGTAAATGCGACCGATAAATATTTTACCGCATTCGACACCTACCTGAAAAAGAACGGGCTGGTATTTAACCTTGCCAAACACAAAGATAGGGTAAAACGCTACCTCGCAGCCGAATTTGTACGCCAGCTGCTGAACGATAAAGAATATTATACATTGCTGTTGCGTGAGGATAATATGGTAAAGGCGGTTTTAGACAAAAAGTAGTTTTCGGTCGCAGTTTTCAGTCTGAGCTAATTCTGATTGAAATAATAACTGAACTTGCTATTTGGTTAAAGGGTCTTGAAGAAGGCAAAACCCAATTATACACTTGGGAAGAGGTTAAGAGTCATATAAATTCTTTACGTTGAAAGATCGCTTCGTCGTTCATCCCTGACTTTTCAGGCAGGCCCGCGATGACAGTGCGAATAGAAGCGCTAAACAGTAACACACCCTACAGGCAACCCGAAACCCTAAACCCGGAACCGACTAACTTTAAAAAGGAATACACTACTTTTGCCATTTTGGAGTTATACTGTAGTGATGCTGAAAAAGAGGTTTTTACTGGTGTTTTTATGTTGTTTTTCTGCGCTTTACGGGCAGGAGATCACTACGCCGTATAAAAACCGGAAAATAACCGCCGAACGTGACACGATAAAGATCGACAGCGTGAGCATCAACCAGGCGTTTTTTAAGTTGCAGGATGGTGCGGGGAAAGATATCGACACCAGCTATTACAAAGTTGATTTCCGGAATAGCACGCTGGTATTCCGCAATGGTTTTGCATCGCAGGACACCCTTACGCTGCGCTACCTCAGCTATCCCGACTACCTTACCAAAAAATACAGCATTTACGACCAAAGCCGCGTGGTGAGCAACGAGGCGGGAAAGGAAAACCTGTACAAGGTAACGCGCGACCCGCTCAATACCTTCAAGCCTTTTGACGGGCTTACCACCTCGGGCAGCATCACGCGGGGCATCACTGTAGGTAACAACCAAAGCGCTGTGGTCAACTCCAATCTCGACCTGCAGATTACCGGAAAGCTATCCGACAAGGTGAGCCTTCGCGCCTCGATCCAGGATACCAATATTCCTTTACAGCAGGGCGGCTATTCGCAAAAGCTGGATGAATTCGACCAGATATTCATCGAAATGTTCAGCGATACCTGGAACATCCGTGCAGGCGACCTTTTCCTGGAGAACCGCCAATCGCGTTTCCTTAATTTCAATAAAAAGGTACAGGGGCTTTCGACTGCTTTTACCTTTGGTAAAGAAGGTTCTAAAACCTCGATATTTACGGCAGCGGCATTGGTACGCGGCCAATATGCCCGAAGCACCTTTACCGGGCAGGAAGGCAACCAGGGGCCGTACAAGCTGCGCGGCCCGAATGATGAATTATACATTTTGGTAATATCCGGGTCGGAGCGCGTGTTCGTTAACGGCATCCTTTTGGAACGCGGCGAAAACAACGATTACATTATCGACTATAATGCCGGCGAGATCATCTTTACCTCGCTTTTCCCAATCACGTCCGAGATGCGTATCAACGTGGAATACCAGTATTCCGAGCGCAGCTATACGCGTTTTGTTACCTATGGCGGCGTTACCCATGAGCGCGAAGACTGGAGTATTGGCGGGTATGTATATTCGGAAAATGATGTGAAGAACCAGCCGTTGCAGCAAAACCTGAGCGCAGACCAGGTAGCCACATTACAGCAGGCCGGTGATAATGCCAACCTGATGACGGCGCCTTCTGCGTATGTGGATACCTATTCGGAAAACAAGATATTGTACCGTAAAACCACGGTGAACGGTGTCGAGGTTTTTGAATATTCTAATGACCCGGATGAAACTTTGTATAACGTTCGTTTCACCCTGTTGGGCAATAACCTGGGCAACTACATTTTGGCGAATGCCGCCGCTGTCGGCCGCATTTATGAATATGTTGCTTCCGTGGATGGCGTGCCGCAGGGAAATTACGAGCCTATCATCCGCCTTACCGCCCCAACAAAAATACAGATAGCCACAGTGCTTGGCAAATACAATCCGTCGGAGAAAACATTTATTGATTTTGAGGCCGGACTGAGCAACAACGACCTCAACTTATATTCGCCCATTGATGATGCCAATAATAAAGGCCTGGCCGGAAAGCTCGATGCCAAACAGCGGCTCTATACCGGGACGTGGGAACTGGATGCCTTTGTCAATTACCAGTTCATACAGAAAGATTTCAGGACCATAGAGCGGTTGTTCAATATCGAGTTTGGCCGCGACTGGAACTTAGCGAATATACTCACTACCAACTCGAACCAAACTTACCTGATAACCGGAACCACCTTTCGCCTCCCGCAAAAAGGGCAGGTGAATTACCAACTGGAAAAGCTCGATTTTTCGGGTGCCTTTACCGGGACACGCCATGTAGTAGATGGCCGCTTTAACTTTAAAAACCTGCTGGTTCAAAACCGCGGGAGCCTGCTGAATAGTGACAGCGATTATTCTACCTCGACATTCCTCCGAAATGAGGCTTTGGCCAAGTACCATTTCTCGAAAAACTGGGTAGGCGGCACCGTACGGCTGGAAGACAACCGCGAAAAGGTGAAGGCTACCGGGCAGTATACCTCACTGAGCCAGCGCTTCAGCGAGGTGGGCGCTTTCGTGGGCCGTGGCGACAGCACCAAGGTATTTGTTGAGCTGGGCTACCTGCGCCGCACCAACGACAGCCTTGTGAATGGGATGCTCAAAAAAGTGAATACGTCCAATTCCTACTACCTGAAATCGCGCCTGCTGCAAACCGAGAAGAGCGACCTTACTTTGTTTGCCAATTACCGCCGCCTGAAATTTGAAGACCCTGCGTTTAAAGACGAGCCATCGCTCAACTCCCGCCTTTTGTATAATGACAGATACTGGAACCAGCTTGTGCAGGTAACAACGGCCTACGAAACCACATCGGGCACCATAGCGCAGCAGGAATTTACCTATCTCGCCGTTGAGGCCGGACAGGGGGTATACACCTGGAACGATTATAACGGCAACGGCATACAGGAATTGCAGGAGTTTGAGGTAGCGCCCTTCCCTGACCAGGCGACATTTGTGAGGGTTTTCCTGCCCAACCAGGTATTTATCCGGACGCACCAAAACAAGTTTTCACAGTCAGTTACCCTGAATCCCAACCAATGGCAAAACGAGAAAGGTTTCCGCAAGTTCCTCTCCTATTTTTATGACCAGGCCTCCTACCTGATCGACCGGAAGATTGAGCGCAATAGCGATAACTTTGACCTCAACCCGTTTTCTACAAGTGAAGAAAACCTGCTGGGGCTCACATCGGGTTTCCGCAACAGCCTGTTTTACAACCGTGGGAAACAGGATCATTCGGTTACTTACACCTACATCAATAACCGCGCAAAAACATTGCTGACCGTTGGCTCTCAGGAAAACAGCAACAGTTCGCACCAGGTGCAGTATGCCCACCTCATACAAAAAACCTGGCTGCTTAGTTTTTCGGGTCAAACGCTAAAAGCAGAAACCAAATCGGAGAATTACGGAAGCAAGAACTTTGAGATCGGGGGCTATCTGGCGGGTCCGAAAGTGTCATACATCTTTTCACGAAATGCCAGCTGGGACCTTTTTTATGAATACCGCAGTAAGGAGAACCGCATCGGTGATATGGAAACGCTTTCGCAGCAGCGCTTTGGCACCTCGTTCAATTATGCTTCGGAAAAGCAGTTTACCGCAAGCGGCGAATTCTCGTTATATAAAAATGATTTCACGGGCAACCAGCTCTCCCCTGCCGCCTACAGCATGCTCGAAGGCTTATTGCCGGGACAGAATCTTACCTGGCGCCTGCTGCTGCAAAAGAATCTCACACAGTTTCTTGATATCAATATCAACTACCAGGGACGGAAGAGTGAGACCAGCAAGGCGATACACACGGGAAATATACAGTTGAGGGCTTATTTTTAAAGGTCAATGGATCGCGGATTTAGCGGATGTGCGCGGATTACCATTGTAATTATAAAAGGCATTGAAGTTTTTTAAACCTATAGCTACTGAGTCCTTAAAAACACAGGGATTCGGATGCTCCAGGAACCCTGTAAAAGAATTAATCAAATCTTTAAATTATTTAGTTGGCAGGTATTAAAGGATTGTCAGCAATTATATGCCGCTCCTCCGGAGCTCATAGGAGGGTTTCATTTGCATTTTGCTATAAATATTCCGTCCCTCCGGGACTCACGAGTGGCAGCCCCAGCGGGGCGGTATGTTTATAGAAACGTTGAAGTAAGTGGCTAGAACTCCGGAGGAGTGATATGGAGATCATTGCGGCTCAAATAATCATTCCATTTGTATACATAATAGCCTTAAAACAGAAAGGGGCGCTTCACGTCGAAGACACCCCTTTCAAAAAAAAACCAACTAGTTATCTTAAATACTTACTGCTTCATTATTTTAAGCGAAGCTGATGCCCCGTTAGCAGTAAGTACCTTTATGCTGTAGCTTCCTGCAGGAAGTTTCGACACATTTATTTCTATTTTGTCTCCCTGCGCTTTTTGCGAAATTACCTTTTGGCCCAGCAGGTTATACACCGCTGCTTCGGACAGGGTTGTATTATTGCTGATAGTTACAACATCATTTACCGGGTTAGGGTAGGCCACCAGGCTTTTCAGTTCAAAGTCGGAAGTACCAAGCTGCTCTTGTGCCATAATCATAAGCATATCGCTTTCGCAGCCATTTATGGTTTGCGTTACATGGTACATTCCGCCATCTTCAAGAACGGTGTCGGTACCCACTTCAATAAGGTCGCCGCCATCGTTGAGCATATACCATTTTATAGTGGCTCCAACAAACACTGATATTTCAAGATCGGCAATGGTTTGCCCTGCGGTGAATTGCTGTGTTTCATTACCTCCGGGTGTTGCCGGGATCGGATTTACTATTACATTGATGGTCTGCGGCGGGCTTTCGCACTCCCCGATGCTTTGTGTTGCGTTATAGGCTGTGCCGTTTACCAGCTCTGTCGTTGCCGGCAATTCGCCGCCTCCCGCTGCAAGGTGCCATTTCAGTGTAGTTCCTGCTGTAGTGTTTAGATCCAGGTCGGCCAAAGTTGCACCTTCACAGAAAGCCTGTGTTTCGTTGCTTGTCGATGGCCCCGGTACTGCGGTCACCGTTACCTCTATAGGAAGCCTTTCGCTCACACAGCCGCCCATGGTCTGGCTCACATAGTAGGTCGTTGTTGCAAGTCCCATATCCCCCGGTAGTTCAGCGCCGCCGGTGGGCACGGCATACCAATGCAATTGTGCGCCTGCCATTGGTGTGGCCATAAGGTTGGAAACCTCGGCGCCCGAACAGAAATCCTGTGTAGTGTCCGATGTTGTAGGCGCTGCCAGCGGAACATAGCTTACTGCTACTGTAGCCCTTGTGCTTTCGCAGCTACCAACGGTTTGCGACACATAATAGTTTCCTGCTGTAAGTATCGTAGTCGCTGCAAGCGGTGCACCGCCTGTTGGTGCAGCATACCAGTTTATAGTTCCTGTACCTGTCGCGGTAAGGTTGGCAACGGTAGCTTCTGAACAAAATTGCTGTGTGGCACTTGCTGTAGGCTGTGCAACGGTGGTTACGGTTACCGGTACCGGTATCCTTGCGCTTTCGCAGGCATCAACCGTTTGGGATACATAGTAGGTTGTGCTTGTAAGCGCTGTTCCGCCTGTAAGTGCTGTTCCGCCTGTTGCTGCCGCATACCAGTTGAATGTTGCACCTGCTGCGCCTGTTGCTACAAGGTTTGATACGGTTGCTGCATTACAAAATGATTGTGCTGAGGCCGTTGGCGCATCCGGGGCGATACAGCTGAACGCGTTATTAATGGCGTAGCCCCTGTTATTCTGGTGGTAGGCAAGAGAGAACGATGCCGTGGCCGAACGGGAGTAAGCAAAGTCGATGTTGGTATCGGCATATACAAAAGTATAGTCATTGGTATCGCCTGTATTGAAAGCCCTTGTAGCAACGATGGTCCTTGTACCTCCGGCAACGGTGTTGGATGTTACCGTCCAGTTGTTAATAGGATCTGTAGACGGGGCTATTCCAACGCCGTTGTGCACGGCATCGACCAAAGTAGTACCGTTATAATATACAACGTCCTTGCCCGCATGCATACCATCGCCTTGCACGAAAGAGCCGAACTGGAGGGCATACCACCTGTCTGACGGGCCGGTAAATGTAAGTGTAGCTGTTGATGTGGTGTTGTTCAGGTCGATTTTGGCCGTCATTCCTGTGAGCAGGTTGACAACTCCCGTGGTCTTGCTCTGTGCATAAAGGCCCGCACCGGACAACAGCACTGCCGCAATAAGTAACAGTTTTTTCATTGTTTAGTTTTTTAAAAGGTTAATGACTTCCTGGTTTTTGGTGAAAACCGCATAATCGTATGGGGTTTTGCCTTCTTTATCGGTTTGTTTTTTATCTGCCTTGTGCTTAAGCAGCAGCTTCATGAATTCAATATTTTCAAATTCAGTAGCATAGATGAGCGGGGTTATCCCGGTTGGGTCGGCAATATTCGGGTTAGCCCCTTTTTCGAGCAATGCTTTTGCCAGCCTCACGTTGCCTTTTACGGCCACCGCAGCAAGGGCAGTCCCACTGGAGCTGTCGTAGTCTACATTCTTTACATTTTTAATGAGGAATTCCGCCACCTCGTTGTTGCCGCGGTAGCAGGCAAGGATAAGCGGTGTAAAGCCCATCGGGTTTACCGCATTGATGGTGTCTTTTTTTATCGCCATAAGCGCTTTCATTTCTTCTACCGTTCCACGGCGGGCGGTATCGAATACATCCATCTTGGGGGCAGCCTGTGCATTGCAAAATACAGAGGCCAGCAGCGTGATAAGTACTATTAGTTTTTTCATGTGTTATTTGGTTAAGGAAAGGTTGTATGTGATCGTTACTTTTTCGGCTACTTTCTTGCTTACCATCTTTGGCACTTCAATGCCAAAATCGGCAGGCTTCACCTGGAAGTCGCCTGTGATAATGATGTTACTGCCGGATATGGAGACCTTGGCTGTATCGGTAATCTTTTTTGTTTTCCCGTGCATGGTAAGGTCGCCCGAGATATTGAATGTTCTTGGTTCCGATGTCAGCTTTGCCACATCCAGACCTTCTATTTTCCCTTTGAATGTCGCTTTCGGATATTTGTCGGTTTCGGCATAGCTTTCGTTGAAGTGTTCTTCCATCAGCGCCACCTTGAAACGGAAGCCTTTCATCAGCGCCAGTACCGCAATGTCACCATTGGATGCATCCAAAGCCGCCGAAGTACTTTTATTCTCTGCGGCAACTTCTTCAAAAGAAGGCACTGATGCTTCAAACTTCAGTACTCCCGCCCTTGTGCTGTATTTCTGCCCGTAGAACAATGCGGGGGTAAGTATTAGAAACAGAAAAAATAGGTGTTGTAACTTTTTCATTGTGTGTTATTCTTGATTTTCATTATTTAAAACCTACAAGGTTTTGAAACCTCGCAGGTTGGGAACTGTATCAATTCTCCGGTAGCCCATCCGCATTCCATTGCAGTATCAGGTTTATCTTGTCCTGCGGCATCCTGCCCGTTTGCGGCATTACGCCCGGCTCGCCATTCTGGCGCTGTATCCTTTGGAGCAGGTTGGTATTCTGTACTGCATCCTTAAGCTCGTTATACGTGCCTAATGGCCTGAACTCCGAAACACCTCCCGAGCCATGGCAACTAAGGCAGTTGGCCGCAATTATCGGCTGTATGTACTGCTGGTAAGTAACCGGGCCTTCTATTACCTGGTTGTCCTGCAGGTCTTCATACGTATTCGATTCACAGCTGTACAAACCCATTATAAGCAATGAAGCCGCTATATATTTTTTTATCCTTTTCATATTAAAAAACCCTGTATAAGTTAAACCCGAAAAAGAAATCGCCTTTACCCCAATCGCCCGACGCATGGGTGATGTAGCCGCTTTCGGTCATTGCCTGCGAATTGGTAAACAGCAGCTGGAAAATATGCCCGCCGGTCTCCACATCCAGTCCTACAGAGAGCGGGTTACTGTAAAAATCGGGCTTGTCGAAATTATATACATATTCCACGTTGAGCGACAGCCTTTTGGTCAGCTTTACCCTTCCGCCGGAACCTAACGAGAACTGGTTCTCATTCTCAACAGTTGGCTCATACAGGTTTTTGTGAATGAACGACGGCACCAGCTCAAACGAAAGCCTGTCCGAAAATTTCCTTGAAACAATTACCTGGCTGATATACGAAAGCCTGTCGGAAAAGCCGAGCTTCGGGTAATCCTTTTCGCTAAGTAAACTGTTCATATCGATAGTATTGTAGCCTACCACATCAACTGGAAAATTGTCACTCTGCCTTGCCACCCTGTATTTTAGGCCGGCTTCATACACCTTCAGCATCGTATGCCTTGACGCACTTACAGAAAGCCAGTCGGTAATGCCGTAAATCCCGCCAATTTTCGTGGTAGCCATATCAAAACCGAAAAACTCCGATATCCCACCCTTTACGGTTCCGAAACGGTGTGAGACCACAAAATAAAATTCCTTTTTGGCAGGCATTTTGGTAGTTTGAAGCGTTACCACCTGCAGTCCCTTGAAGACGGCGGTGGCGTAATTGTTTTCTACGCGCGTAGAGTCGAGCTCTGTAAGCAGGTCGTCTTGTGCATTGGCTGCCACACTGCCCAGCAGGCACACGGCAAGTAAAAGTATTCTCATCTTGGTTGGTAATATATTTATTCTTTGATCGTGCACTGGTCCAGCTTGACTTCGCCGAAAAGCTCATCGTAACCGATGCACCTTCCTTTTATGGTTACTGCCTTACCTGTGCTTTTTTTTTTGGGCAGCATGTCAAAGCCGCAAACCACAACAGAATCTATTGTGGCAACAGAATCTGAAACACCGGTTACTTTTCCCTTCACTTCAATAGTTTTATTCAGGTATTTTTGGTCGGCTGCCATTGCATCTTTTTTATACTCGCCTACCAACTTGCCTGCTTCCAGCGTACTGGCAGCCTCTTCGCTGCTGATATCCCTCGCATCTTTATACAGGTAGCCTTTGTAAAACCCTGCGGCCCCAAGGGCTATCACCAGGACTGCCGCAACTATTATTATTGTTTTTTTACGCATCGTCAAAGCATTGATAAGATGAGAACCCACGATTAATTTTAACAAAACTATTGAAGATAGCGAAGCCACAACTAAAATAATGATGGATGGGATTTTCTATTTAGAATTTGAAAGCCCTGAATGAGAATTTGATTAATGGATATAAAAGCAGTACAAGCACTGTATCTATAAAAATAGTCTATCAGGGAAGTAGGGTATTTGATTATTAAGATGTTGTAGTTATTTATGTTGCCTATATTAAGAAATAGTTTGCGAATTGCATGCTGCTTTTTATAAAAATGCAATAAAAACAATTATCAATTTAATCCAACCAATTATGCAAAAAAAATTACATCGCCGGCCATTTTTGGGCCGAATTAGCCACAGGCTTTTTTTATTGATTACCCTGCTTACTTTTACGGCAGGAATGAATGCCCAGATAACCTCTTTCCCATGGACGGAAACATTCAACAGCGACTCCCCCACACGCGCCAGCTGGACCCAGATTTATGAGCTGAACAACATGTCGTGGACGTTTACCCAGGATGCTACTACAGGAAGTTACAGCCTTGACCCTTATGACGGTGATTTTGCTAATTTCCCAGGCGACTCGCATAACTTCGATACTACAAAACTCGTGAGCCCAGTGCTGAACCTTACCAATATGAGCAATGTAACGCTGAACTTTGTTTACGTAAACCCATTGTGGAGCCCTGACCAAAACTGGCTGACCATTTATTACCGTACTTCCGCCGCAGATGCGTGGGTGCAATTGCAGGAATACCACAACGATGTAACCACCTGGACACCATCAGGAAGCATCAGCCTTCCCAATCCCTCTGCTACGTACCAGATAGCTATAGAATGTAAAACTGACTATGGCTATTCTACATTGGTAGACCAGGTTGTTGTTAACGGAACGGCAGGCGGTGTAAATGTTGCCAGCGTAGATGTAACAACGCAAGGAGGCGTACCTGCAACTATTACCACAGCAGGAGGTACATTGCCGCTAACGGCTACGGTAAACCCGTCAGGCGCTAACCAGGCCGTAACATGGTCGGTAGTAAGCGGCCCCGCTACAGTAAATACTTCGGGCGTTGTGACCGCCACCGGCAACGGCACAGTAACTGTAAGGGCAACCTCTGTAGGCGACCCGACAATATTCGATGATATCGTCATTACTATAAATGCCCCGGTTGCCGTTACCGGAATTATGATAGCAACACAAGGCGGTGTACCTGCAGAGATCACGACTGCAGGCGGCACATTACAGCTGACCGCAATAGTTAGCCCCGCAGGCGCCAACCAAGATGTAACATGGTCGGTAGTAAACGGATCGGCTTTTGGTTCTGTAAGCGCTACGGGGGTAGTTACCGCCATAGCGAACGGAACGGTCACAATAAGGGCTACATCGGTTGCCGACCCGACTGTATTTGATGATATCGCTATCACCATAAACATTCCTGTAGCTGTTACAGATGTTGTGATATCTACCCAGGGAAATGTTCCTGCTGAGATTACAACCGCAGGCGGCACACTCCAGCTTGAAGCTACTGTAAACCCTTCGGATGCCAGCCAGGACGTAACATGGTCGGTTGTAGCAGGGAGTGCTTTCGCTTCGGTGAACGCTTCGGGTGTTGTAACGGCAATTGCCGATGGTATTGTTACTATCCAGGCCACTTCGGTTGCGGACCCAACCAAGACCGACATACTTGATATTTTGATCGATACCGTGACACCTGTTACCGGTGTAGTGATCACTACCGAAGGCGATGTCCCAGCCGAAATTACAACAGGAGGCGGGACGCTACAGCTGGAAGCTACCGTAAACCCATCGGGCGCCAGCCAAGAAGTGACATGGTCGGTGGTAGCAGGCGGCGCTTTCGCTTCGGTAAGCGCATCAGGCGTTGTTACGGCAATTGCCGATGGCATTGTTACCATTCAGGCTACATCGGTTGCCGACCCGACTAAGACAGACATTATCGACGTTGTGATCAACACCGTAATACCTGTAGAAAGCGTAGAGGCAGGTACCGAAGGCGATGTCCCCGCAACAATCACTACAGCAGGCGGTACCTTACAGTTGGTAGCTGTAGTGAACCCATTGGGTGCTGACCAGGCAGTGACATGGTCAATAGTAAGCGGATCCGATTTTGCCACGTTGAGTGAAGACGGCCTGGTGACTGCCAACGCCGACGGAACGATTGTGATCCGGGTAACTTCGGTTAGCGACCCTACCAAATTCGACGATATCACCATAACCATATCAGGAAACCTTGGTACAGGCGACTTCAGCATCAACAGCGTAAAGGTGTATCCTAACCCTGTTACCGATGTAGTGCATATCACTGCCGCGGACGCGATAAAAACAGTTGAGATATACAACATGCTTGGCCAACAGATGGGTGCCAAAGCAATGAACGGTAATCAGGGCCAGATTGATATGGGATCATTCGCTTCAGGCAATTACATATTGAAAATAAACACTGAGAATGCTTCAAAAACGGTTAAGATCGTAAAGGAATAATACCATTTATGTATATAGAATAGTCCAATCCATTTAAACCTACAAGGTTAAAAAAAACCTTGCAGGTTGAGAACGTAATCATAGTTTATTGATTTCCTGCAAGGTCTTTAAGACCTTGCAGGTATAACTAAAAAAACTTTGGGCTATTTTATAGTTATAATTGGCATAAGAGATTCGTTTATTATAAATAGTAAACCCGCGGCCTTAAATAAGCTGCGGGTTTTGTTTTATTGATACGGTAAAGACTTAATGGCTCTCCGTATACTTCTTAAAGTTATTCAGTATCATCTGCCAGCCCTGTTTCTGGAACTCTTCCGGATGCTCGTTCTCGGCATCGAAAACCACGGTAACTCTCGTTTCCTCTCCAAGATCGGCAAAGGTAACGGTGCACGACCTGCCACCGAACGAGTAGGTGAATTTTTCCTTAGGTACCACTTCATCATAAACAGCCTCAAAGTCGAAACCAAAACTACCGTCCTTCGCTTCCATGCGGGCTTTGTAGGTTCCGCCCACCCTCATGTCGTTCTCAGCACTGGGGCACTGCCAGTCGTCTGCCGCGAAATTCCATTTGGTAATGTGCTCCGGATTGATATAATACTCCCAAACCTTGTTCCTGTCTGCGGCAATAGTTGCCTCAACCGTTATTTTTCCCATAATTTTTAGTATTAGTTATTTAGCATTACAAAGAAATGACAAACCTTTTTAAATAAAAGGGTGGATTAAAGTCAAAATAGAGGGGGATTTTTAGCCAATAATGGAACGCGGATGACGCGGATTTTGGCAGATTTACACGGATTTCCCTCCAGTGGGCTATCAGCCTTATTTCTTCCAATTTTCGAATAGTTCGTCAAGGCTGTTCAGTGTCATCGTGAATCCTTCTTTGAAGCCCATCTGGATCATCATTTCGAGATCGGCCAGTTTTTCATGCGTGATTTGGATCTCAACTGTGGTTGTATCGCCATTATCAAAAAAATCAAGGTTCCATTCAGATGTCGGCATGCCTTCGGCCAGGTTCCCATCTTCATCGCTAAAGGTATTCAGCTGCTTGAAATTCGTTTTTGGCGTGATAGAAGTATAATCCTGTACGCCCCAGTGCTTCTGCCCTTCCGGACTAACCATGGCATACAGCCTGCGGCCTCCTTCTTTAAAGTCCATCGACTTGGTTTCAGACTTCCACGGTTTTGGCGCCCACCACTGGTCCAGTAGCTCTTGTTTTGTAAAAACATCCCACACCAAAGCGCGTTCTGCGGCGAAATCCCTTGTTACATGTACTGTGTTTGTTTCCTTGTTTACAGTAAAATCGAAATTTAGATTGCTGTTCATGATTTATTGTTTTTAAGTTTAGCTAATACATCGTCGAGCTGGCTGAAACGGCTTTCCCAGATTTTACGGAATTGCCCAAGCCATTTATCAATTTCTTTCATTTTATCTATTTCAAGCTGGTAATAAATTTCCCTCCCTTTTTGCTCCTGCTTTATAATGTCGCACTCGGCAAGTATTTTCAGGTGTTTGGATACTGCCTGCCTCGTGGTGTCAAAATGCTCGGCAAGGGCATTGGGCGTCATGGCCTGCGCCGATATGAGCACCAGAATAGCCCTACGTGTAGGGTCGGCTATTGCCTGGAAAATATCTCTTCTCATAAGTTCATTTCAAATTATGCAATCATTCAGTTGCAAATATATACGCAATTATTTGGTTGCGCAAGTTTTTTGATAATTAATTTTATCTGGGCTTAATTCGTTCATATCTTTAGCATTGAGTTGAATGATTACTTAAAAAATATTGTATGGATTTTATTTTTATAGACCGAGCTACTAAGAGATTTCAAACTTTTACTGGGGATAAAGAAAGAGCAGAACATATCAAAAAGAAAACAGCGCAATTGCAAGTAGTGTATCCAAATTTTGAAATATATTATAATTTCAATAATCCTCCTGAAGAAGAGTTAGGAAGTGATTGGACACAAAACCAAGATATATATGATATAGCAATATTTAATTTCAACCAACTTGGAGGTGAAATATTAAGCGCCTGGAATCCCAATAGATAGTTTTACAAAGTTAAGTAAAACTGTTATTCAGTTAAAAGCTTTATCATTTCCACGTCGTTCCTCTCCACGCTTTCTGTTCTTCTTTATTGAGGAAGCTCCAGGCAACAATGCGGGTCGATTTGTTTCCGGTTCCCATCGGAATAGTTTTGATTTGTACAGCCCTGCTTTCTTCCAATGCTTTGTAGATTCCTTTCAGGTTGGATTGTTTGGATACCAGCGTTGTAAACCAAAAGCAGTTTTTGGCGACATCCCTGCTTTCGATGATCATATTATGTATAAACTGGTACTCCCCGCCTTCGTAAATGAGTTCGTTGCTGATCCCTGCAAAATTAAGCTCAGGTGTTTTCTCTTTTTTGCCTGAGAGGTTCTTTACTTTTCGCTGCGTGCCTTTTTGGGCATCGGCAGCGGAAGAATGGAAGGGTGGGTTACACAGCGTTACATCAATCTTTTCATCGGCACCAACTATGTTCCTGAAAATAAATTTAGTGTTGGTTTGCAGCCTGCATTCCACTTTGCCTATTAGTAATTCATTAGCATTCACAATGGCCTGCGCCGATGCTATTGACTTTGCATCAACATCCGACCCTATAAAGTTCCAGCTATACTCTACAATCCCTAATATCGGATAGATGCAGTTTGCGCCCAATCCGATATCAAGACATGTGATATTGTTCCCTTCGGGCATCCTGCCAAAATTGCTTTCCTTAAGCAGGTCGGCTATATAATGGATGTAGTCGGCCCTGCCGGGTATTGGCGGCGTTAGATTTCCGTTGGGAAAATCCCAGTGCTTTATTTCGTAGTAATGGTTCAGCAGTGCTTTGTTCAGGAGTTTCACTGCAACAGGATCTGAAAAATCCACTGAGGCATCGCCAAATTTATTGGGTTTTACATACGTATTCAATCCCGGTGTACACGCAATTAAGGCATCCAGATCGTAGCGCTCCCTGTTCCTGTTCCGGGGATGGAGTGTTGTTTTTTCCTTTTGGTTATTTTCTGGAGGCATAGTATATTTTGTTGGCACAATTTACGCAATCCGGCTGACATACCCTATGGCAAAAGGCGCAACATCACTGCTTGGTTTTGTCCAACTAAAAAAGCGGTCCCTTCCGGAACCGCTTTTAAGGGTATTGATTGGTTTGTTGAGTACTATTTCTTTACGATAATGAACTCAGAACGGCGGTTTTGTGCATGCTGCTCTTCTGTGCAGTTAGCACCGCAGTCCACCTTAGGCTGGCTCTCGCCATAGCCTTCGCCCGAGATGCGCGCCTTGGCTATGCCTTTGGAGATCACATACTGTACCGTAGATTTCGCCCTGCGGTTAGACAGCGCCATGTTGTATTTGTCACTGCCGCGGTTATCGGTATGCGATTTTACCATGATTACAAGCTCAGGGTATTTTTTCATTGTCTCTACTAAGTTATCCAGTACAAAAGCGCCTTCTTTGGTGATGTTGCTCTTGTTGAATTCAAAGAAGACATCGTCAAGCACGATCACCGGCTGGTCCGGAACTACAACGATCGGATCAAGGTCAAGGTTTACGTTAGCCTGCGGCCCTTTGCCTGCAGGTACCTTGGCTGTGCCGTTGCTGTATTTTTCCATGCTGCCCTGAAGCCCGTAAGCCCTGTTGCAATCTACAGTGTAGGTTACCATACCTTTGGCATCGGCTGTCCTGGTCTCGATCACGTTGTTCTTCTCGTCAAGTATCGCCACTTTGGCTCCCGGAAGCGCCTGAAGCGTCTTTTTGTCCCTTACCTGTACGATGGCTTCTACCGCGCATAATGGTGTCGCGCTGTAGATCTTGTCAAAGCCGTCACGGTTTGAGGAGAAGAAACCAATATTGTTCTTGGTGTTGAAGGTAAAGGCGAAGTCATCTTTAGGGCCGTTTACAGGGGCTCCTACGTTGATGGCATCGGTGCCTTTGTTAAGGTCGATCATGAACACGTCTAATGATCCGAAGCCTTTGTGGCCATCGGAGGAGAAGTACAGCTTGTTGTCATCGGTGATGAACGGGAAGCTTTCCCTTCCTGTGGTGTTCACTTTTGGCCCAAGGTTTACCGGCTCGCCGTAGCTGTCGCCGTTCACTTCTACTTTCCAGATGTCGTTGCCTCCCATAGTGCCTTCCCTGTCGGAAGAAAAGTACAATGTCTTACCGTCCTTGCTGATGGCAGGGTTGCCTGTCGACCACATTTTATTGTTGAACGGTACCGGTTCGATATCGCCCCATTTGCCGTTTACTTTTTTTGCCCTGAAAAGCCATACCTGGCCAAGCTTCAGGTTGTTTTCCCTGTCCCTCTCGTACTCTTTGCGCTCCTTGAAGCTCTCGCTCGAGAAGTACATCGTGTTGCCGTCGGCGGTTACAGAGGCCGGGCCGTCATGGTAGCGGCTGTTCACCTCAGGAAGCAATGCCGGCTCGCTGTAGGTACCGTTGGCATTGTAGGTTGCCGTGTACATATCAAGGAATGGCTCTTCGCTCCATCCGTAGTTCCTGCGTGAGGTATTCCTCGCGCTGGTAAAGTACAGCGTGTTGTCATCCGAAAGCACTGCCCCGAAGGAGCCGTATTTCTTATCGTTGATGTCAAGCACTTTCTCATCGAACAGCTTGGCCTGGTTCCTTAATTTAGGAAGGTAGTTCGGGTCTTTCTTAAATTCTACTGCCCTTGTATCACCAGGGGCCATCGATGCAAATTTCTGCATCTGTGCGTTGGCCTCTTCGTACTTGCCTTCTGCCTTGAGCATCTGGGCATAGCGCCAGTAGATCTCGGCATCGGTGCTGCCTTCTATGGCTTTAGGGTACCATTTTACCGCTTCCTTGCTGTTGAATACATTGTAGTAGCTGTCGGCTATCTGGGCGTATACGTAAGGGTCTTTCTTGTCCAGCTTTTCGTAAGCTTTTGCCGCGTCCACGTACTCATAGCGTGCGTAGAGCTTGTCGGCTGCCTCAAGGTCCTTGTTATCCTGTGCCGTTACTGCCATGGTGGCGAGCATAAAACTAAGTGTAATATATATTTTCTTCATTTTTCTTATGTCGCTTTTAGGTTAGAAATAACGTGGGGAACGGGATACTTTCTTCGGGAAGTTCACATCAAACAACAGCATGATCTCGTGCGAGGCAGGAGTCGATACTTTAAGGTCTGATACGATGTGGTCGTAGGCATAGCCGATCCTGAGGTTAGGGGTAATGGCATAGTTCACCATCCCGCCGTAAGAATCGTCAAGGCGGTAGGTTGCGCCTATCTCAAATTTGTTGAAGAACAAAAAGTTCAGTGAGCCGTCGATCGATGGGTCTACCCCAAAGGCCGACTTGATCATAAACGTTGGCTTCATCTTCAAATTGTCGGTAAGGTCAAATACATAACCTCCCGTTAAGAAGTAATGCGATACTTCCGATCCGAACTGGTAGGCAGTACCCTGGCCGTTTGGCCTCACTTCAAGGTGCTTGCTCTTGAGCATGTTCGGCACCGAGAAGGCAAGGTAGTATTTCTGGGTATAGTAGAAAACACCTGTACCGATGTTCAGGTAGGTATTGTTAACGTTCTCCTGGAAGGCAGGGTCACCCGGGTCCGGCACATAGCCGTTGCCGATATCGTCATAAAGGCCTACATTGTGCATGGTGGCACCGGCTTTTAAGCCCAGGGCAAGCCTGTGCTCGCCGCCTAATTTAAGGGTGTAGGAGAAGTCGGCATAAACGTTGGTTTCCTGCACAGGGCCAATCTGGTCGACGATGGCCGATAAGCCAAGGCCCACATTCTTGCCAACAGGGCTGTGGCCCGAAAAGGTGCCCGTGCTCGGGGAGTCCTGGATATCTACCCACTGCTTGCGGTACAATAACCCAAAGGCAAGGTTTTCCTTCGAGCCCGCATAAGCAGGGTTGATCACGTTCATGTTGTACATGTACTGCGTGTAGTGCGGATCCTGCTGGGCGCTCGCATCCAGCAGTCCTCCAAGAGCTAATAATGCTGCAAGGTAAAATTTCTTCATGTGTGTTTCTCTAAATTTAGGTTAGTGGTAAAGGACACATCCCCCCGCCGGGGCGGGGGGATCATCCAGTACTCTTTAATTTTGCCTGTTTATATAAACCCAGCCGGTCCTGCTTTCGCCGTTAGAACGCTCAATCATATAGAAGTACGTTCCTGTCGGAAGCTCCTCGCCGCCTTTACCCTGACCTTCCCATTGGTTAGTGTATCCATTGCCACGGCCGTAAACTTCCTGCCCGTAACGGTTAAAGATGCTGATTTTCCTTACATCAAGAGCCGTCAGGTCAAAGTTGTCATTCTTACCGTCATGGTTTGGCGATATACCACGCTGCACATCACAACTAGTATCAACCACATTTATTTCGCCTTCTATAGGGCAGGCAGCATCCCCGTTAGGTGTAACCGTTACGTGATATACACCACCGCGTGAGATAACAAGCTCAGAAGACGATCCTAAAGAAGCACCGCCTGCATCGGTCCATGCAAATGATACGTTGTCAGGGCTGTATACTTCATCAGTGAAAATAGCCTCAAGAACATATACATTATCATCGTTACAGCCTTCTGTAATAGCGATAACAGGTGTTGGTATTATCGTTACCATAAAGCTGTTCTCGTCGGTACAGTTTGGTGTAGTGCCGCTCTGTGCATACACATAGATCATTTGTGAATCTTCGATAGTACTTCCTACCGCAAGTGCCGTACCTGTTCCTCCAGGGCCTGTGTAGTAGTTTCCTACTCCAAGTGACGGAAGCACATAGCTGTCGCACACTGCCACATCACCCGGTGCATCGGCAACAGGGCTTGGATTGATTGTTACCGTAAAGGTATCTTCATCCGTACAGTTTGGTGTAGAGCCGCTTTGTGCATATACATATATTGTCTGGCTGCTGGTGATAGCCTCACCTGCGTTAAGCATTGTTCCTGTTCCGCCTGCAGCTGTGTAGTAGTTACCTACAGTAAGCGCAGGAAGCGTATAGCTGTCGCATGCAGACTGGTTGCCCGGCGTTACCACTACAGGGCTTGGCACTATTGTTACAGTGAATACATTATCGTCTGTACAGTTTGGCGTAGTGCCGCTTGTAGTAAACACGTGGATGTCCTGTGTGCCTGTAATCACTTCACCTGCACTAAGCATGGTTCCTGTTCCGTCAGCACCTGTGTAGTAGTTATTGTTTGCGCTAAGTGCAGGAAGCACATAGCTGTCGCATGCAGTAACATTATCCGGAGCATCAGCTTCCGGTGTCGGTGTTATCGTTACCACAAAGCTTTCTTCACCTGTACAGTTTGGTGTAGAGCCGCTTTCTACGTATACATAGATTGTTTGCGTAGTTGTCACAACATCACCTGCATTTAGCATCGTTCCTGTACCTCCGGCAGCAGTAAAGTAGTTACCCGCAGTAAGTGCAGGAAGCATATAGCTGTCGCATGAGGATACATCTCCAGGAGTTACCGCTACAGGGCTTGGTACGATAGTCACGGTGAACACATTATCATCCGTACAGCTCGGTGTTGTTCCGCTTACAGCCAAAATGTGGATGTCCTGTGTTTCAGTAATCACATCTCCTGCGTTAAGCATAGTCCCGGCTCCGTCAGCCTCTGTATAATAGTTATTGTTAGCGCTAAGGGCAGGAAGCACATAGCTGTCACAAGATGTAACATTTTCAGGAGCATCAGCTTCCGGTGTCGGTATAATTGTCACCGTAGTAGTACCTGTTGCAGTACATCCTGTATTGTCTATGGTCACCGCATACTCACCAGCTTCAGTAACTGTTATGGTATTGGTTGTGCCCGCAAAAGGAGCGCCATCTTTTGTCCATGTAAATGTTACATTCGCATCGTCATAGTTAGAGCCATCAACAGTTATAGTACCTGATGTGCCTTCGCACAATGCGAATTCCGGTGTAATAACGAATTCCGGCGTATTGTCCTGAACAGTTATCGTGAACGATTTCACACCATAACAATCGGTAAGGTTATTGTATATCCTTGCATAGATTGTCTGCTCATACTGTACAGTATTTGTATATGCCGTAACGTCGGATACGATCGGCTGCTGGCCATTATCTGCAAATTCCTGTGTTGTGTGGTAGGTTACCGTATAGTCACCTGTAATACCGTCAAGAATCACTGCCGTGTTTTGAGAAAGGTCAAACTCACCAAAACCGCTTGCATTACATGCTGTAAGGTTTTCAGGCGCGTTCACTATATCTGCTACCGGATCATAGAATTCTACAACCACAGTACCTTCTGTAGCACAGGTAGAGCCAATGAAAGTAGCTTCTACTTTATACGTACCTTCTTCAGTTACCAAGTATGATGTACCTGTAGCACCAGCTATTACAACATCGTCTTTATACCATACAAATTCAAAGTTATCCGGATCAAGCCCTGTTTCCAGAAGCCTGGTACCGCCTGCACAAACCGCGTTACCGTCTGCCTCAAGCGATGGCTCACCCAGTTCTGGCGTACCAATGTTAAAGCTGCCTGCCTGAAGGAATACCGCAGAGTTAAAGTTGTGGTCGGTTGCATTGGCAATAACCAGCTTGATGTTATACGAATGGTTCGGTATTACCGGAGACGTAGCCGTCATGATAACCGTTTGCCCGTTGTAATTGATAGGGTCAAAAGCGGTATCGTTATACTGCCCGAAATAAGCCTCATTTATAGCATCACAAATTCCGTTATCCGGGTGAATGTTAGTTACCTGGATTGGTATTGTCGTACTTGGCAATACTGCAAGGTTTGTAGATACACCGGTAGATAAGTCTGTCAATATAAAGGCAAAAGAGTCAGAATATATACATTCGAAACTTCCCTGATCATATTCTTCAGATGCAAAAAGGAAGTTGAAGTTAAGCTCATCGATAAGCGTCACGAAGTCGAAAGATATCCAGCTGGCATCATTACTGTTACCTGCAGGCAATCCTACAATGTCCTCAAGATCTGAATCGCCATCCCATCCAGGGAAGTTACCGGTTCCTCCAGGGAAATTGTTCGGGCCCGGCGCTGTATTAGCGTCACCTGATACAAGAACGATACCGTCAGTCATTGGGAAGCTCGATCCGTTTTGGGTAAAGTAAGCAATACCGTTTACTCCAATGGATTCACCAGTTCCGGACTGAACGTTGGTAATCTGTGCACATTCAGACCCTATAAGTACATCCTGAACCAATTCTTCTATAGTATACTGATCTGTTGATACTGCGATTGGCGGCGGAGGCGTATTGATACAGATTTCAAAGCTTGTGATATCTGTAGGATCGCTAAGGAATGTAGTATATACCCTTACATAATAGGTAGCGCCTATGGTTAATCCCGAAACGGTTTCGCTATCGTCGCCGCAAGCTATCTGGTTTAGGGTACCACAGTCTGCGCCTTCGTATATTACCGTCTGGAAGAATGCCCCAACCTGGTTATTGATATTTACAGCATGTGTAGTTGCCGTTGCAACGAACGAGTACCAAACATCATATTCTATGTCCATCCACGTTACACATGACTGGTCCTGTGACGAACCTGTAGCACCTGTAACGGTACCGGTAGCAAATACGTCACAATCTATACCGCTGTTCACATCTACTTCGGTTGCGCTGTCGCAATCGTCGTTCGCAATCAGTGTTGTAAAGGTTATTGGGCCGGACCAGGTACTGTTACCGTCAGTGCCGCCACAAATAGCCCTTACATAATAATCATATGATGTACCTGATGTAAAGTCATCACCTGTTACGGTTTCAGTAGCATTAAAAGGCATAGTGGTTGTTGCCACACCCGTATCTGTAGCCAGTGGCGCCGGATCATTCAGAGGCACTACATAAACTTCCCAGTTTGTTGCAGAGCCCATCTCTGTCCAATGCAGCATTGCTTCCGTAAGGCCAAGGCCGTCTACAAATAGGTTTTGCGGCTTAGGACACGGCGGAGGCGTACAGTCGGCCACACCTGTAAATATTGTCGTACCCGGAGTACCCTCGCCAAAATCCTTAACATAAATATCTTCGGCAAAAGGTGTATATACCGTAAGTCCCACCTGCTCTTCTTCCCATGGGAAACCGTCAGTGTTCCATACGATCTCGATAGGCTCGTTCGGGCATAAAGGAACTTGTACTGTCATGGTTTCCATACCCCAGTCGAAATCCTGCCCAATTGTTGCTACAGGTATACCGCCCTGGAAAATAGACATGGTAAAGTTACCCCATCCGCTGCTAAACTCATCGCGAAGCTCAAAAACATAGTTACATTGGTCTGCAGCGTCACAAACCATGCTGTGCAGGTCATAAGGGCCTGCCCAGTCGCTTGATGTAGATGCATCGCATATAAGCCTTACATAAAACTCGTAGTTGGTTGCAGGAGTCGGCAAGGCAACCTCAAACGGGTTTGTATTTGCCATTACACCTGTAGAAGATGCTGTTGGTGCGGGGTCTCCCTCAGGCACCACAAATACTTCCCAGTTTCCTGTTGCCGGGCCATCCCAGCCCACCATGGCAGAATCAATAGTATAATCGCTTGATGTAAGCCCTGTTGGCGCAATACATGCCGGCGCAGAACAGTCGATGCCAGTTGCAGTAAAGAGCATAGTATTAGGAGAGCCCGTTCCTGATGGCTTAGTAAATATTGTCTGCCCAAAGTTATTAACGATAGATACGCCTACTTCGGTAGACCAGTTGCCTCCTGCGTTCCAGAAAAGCTCAACCGGCTGGTTGGTACATAACGGGAAGCTTACTGTTTGGCTCGAACCGGTTGAAAGGCTTATTACACCTACTGTAGCGCCGCCTTGTGAAACAGTCATACTGTTGCCATTCCAGCCATCGCCGAAAGAGTCGGTCATTACAAAATTGTAAACACACTGCTCTGAAAGCGGACAAACGGCCGTAGTGAATGCAAATGGCCCTGCCCATGCACTATTGGTTGAACTATCACAAACAACCCTTACATAAAAAACATAGTTAGTGCCTGCTGTAAGGCCTGTTGTTACGTTTACAGGGTTTGTTGTTGTATTAACACCCGTTGTAGATGATGTTGGGCCAGGGCTTCCCGCAGGCACGACAAAATAATCCCAGTTACCAGTTGCAGGACCCGCCCACCCTAGTGATACGGAATCTGTAGAGATATTGGTAACCGCAAGTCCTGTAGGAGGCAAACATGCCGGGGTAAGACAGTTAACCATGCCTGTATATACGGTAGTGTTTGTTGTACCTGTTCCCGGCGGCTTGGTGAAGATAACCTGTCCGAAGTTGTTTTGGATAGCTACCCCTACCTCCTGGGTAAAGTTGCCTCCGTTGTTCCAGAAAAGGGTTAGCGGAATGCCGTTACATACCGGTACCGTTACCGTAACCGGGCCAGCCCCTCCTGTAAATGTAGAACCGATGGTTGCCAACGGTATACCGTTTTGGGAAACGGTCATTGTATTGCCGTTCCATCCGTCGCCGAATGAATCGGTCATTATAAATGTGTATGCACATTGTTCCGAAGCCTCACAAAGCGTGGTGTTGAAAAAGTATGGCCCGGCCCATGCACTGAACGTACCGTTACCGCAATCTGCCCTTACATAATATTCATAAGCAGTAGAAGAAGCCAAAGGTGTACCGTCAAATTCTGCAGTAACATGGAAATTAGTATTGATAGAAGCTGTAAGCCCGGCACCCGAAGGTATGCCGTCGCCCGGATCCTGCACTACTACCTGCCACGAGGTAGCGCTGCCTGGGTTAGTCCAGGAAAGGTCGGCAGAACTTAATCCAATATTCGTAGTAGGAAGGCCTACCGGCTTAAGGCAGTTTACCTGCTGGATCGTCAGTGTATAAGGAGTTGTCTGAGGATCAGCCCATGTTGATATAACAAAGTAATAAGTTTGCCCTGCCGTTACTGAGAATGTAGGTATCGATAGCGGTGCCGCATCGAAGCCTGTTGTAGCGCCACCGGCACAGTTTACCCCCACGTTAGCACAGCTGGTGTATACAAATATACCCGAATAAGCCCCATTGCCTGTAACATCTATACTTATGATGCCGTTTGCCGGAGCCGTATACGAATAGAACACGTCATTACCGTTAAGGTAGTTGTTCGTACTTCCGCAGCCCGATGCGCCAGGGCTGCCGTTTATGTTGTCTGCATAGTTACTTGTATTATCCGTATCCGAATAAGGAAGCGAAGCTATATTTATAGGAGCGCCACAACCTTCGCCAAGCGCCACCGTACTGAAGTTTACAGGGCCTACCCAGTTACCGGTATTGCCATCGCCACAGTTGGCCCTCACATAAAACTTGTAATCGGTATTTTCAGTAAGCGGGTTACCGGCGCTATCCGTTGTAGCAACATAAGGAGAGTTACCCGAATATGGGATACCTACACCTGTAGGAGCGCCCAATGCAGGAACAATATCAATGAACCACGATGTCGCAACACCCGTGTTAGTCCAGCTAAGCGTAGCCTGGTTAAGGCCAACCGCCGAAACTGCCAGGTTTGTAGGATCAAGACACTGCTGTACTACCATAACGTTATCTACAAGCCAGCGGTCGCCGTTATCTCCATTCATTACAAAAGCAAGGTATACCTGCTGGCCAACTGCCGATGCAGGTAAGTTTACCACTTTTTCAAGATAATCCGTCTGGAAAGGATCCGGGTTAAGCGTTAGCTCCGTCCAGGCCTGTACTTCTGTATAAGAAGCCGGGTCTAAAGGCGTAGTACCTGTATGCATCATGATCCTGTAGGTATTGCCATCATCCCCCAGCTGGGTAAGCCTTGACTGGAAACGCAACTGGGCATTGGTCTGCCCTAAAAACGGCTTTGTTATCAGCCAGTCTTCTGCAGTTCCCGTAGAAACGTTTTCCTTTTGGATGTAGGCAGCATGGCCCGTACCTCCAAAGGCAGGCGTAATTACACTGTGGGTAGCCACAGTCCATTGCTGGCTCGGACCGGCAACGTTTTTTTGCTGCCAGCCGGTGGGCAATGCGTTTCCGTTGCTCTCAAAAGTCTCCAGTGCGAGCTGCGAATAGCCACACCACGAGAGCAACGACATGAAAAATAATAGGGTAATTTTTTTCATAGAATTATATTTAGTAGTTTATGTTTAATTCTCGAAAATAAACAAAAAATTTAACTTATAACTTTCCGTGTTACATATAATTCATAAAATACTTAAAAAAAACAAAATTTATTTCATTTGTTATGAATATAAAAGCAAACTCTGCATTTCTTCGGGGTAACACAATAAATTCATTTATTTAAGTTTGTCTTCATATCTTTGGATGGACTGAATTGTACAATGGAAAAAAGGACTAAAATATATTTCGCTTCAGACCAGCATTTTGGAGCCCCTACTGCAGAAAAAAGCTTCCCTCGCGAACAAAAATTCGTAGCATGGCTGGATGAAATTAAAAAAGATGCCCAGGCTTTATTCCTTTTGGGCGACCTTTTTGATTTTTGGTTCGAATACAAAACGGTTGTGCCCCGCGGATTCATTAGGGTGCTGGGCAAGCTGGCCGAACTTCGCGACAGCGGCATCGAGATACATTTTTTTATAGGCAACCACGACCTGTGGATGGACGACTATTTTGAAAAAGAACTCAATATACCGGTACACCACAGGCCAAAAGAATTCCTCTTTAATAATAAGGTGTTCTTTATAGGGCATGGCGACGGCCTTGGACCCGGCGATAAAGGTTACAAAAGGATGAAGAAGGTGTTTACCAATCCGTTCTCGAAATGGCTTTTCCGGTGGCTGCACCCCGACCTGGGCGTAAAGCTGGCACAATACCTTTCGGTCAAAAACAAGCTGATATCCGGTGAGGCCGATGTAAAATTCCTTGGGGAGGATAACGAATGGCTGGTACTCTATTCCAAAAGGAAGCTGGAAACAAAGCACTATGACTACTTCGTGTTCGGTCACCGCCACCTGCCGATGATCATTAAGGTCGGTGAAAATTCCTCATATATCAACCTTGGTGACTGGATAGGGTATTTTACTTATGGTGTTTTTGATGGTGAGGCATTTGAGTTGGTGGAGTACAAGCAATGAAAAAACTCAGCAAAGACGATTTCCTCAATCTTCGCAGAAATCCCGAAATAATTCCCGGAATACATAATTACTGTGACCGTTGGTGCGAAAAATGCCCAAAGACAAGTCACTGCTCTGTTTTTATTACCGAAGAAGCTTTCAACGAAATAAACAGCAAAGAGCCTGATGCCTCAGAAAACCCGTTTGCATTAATGGAAAATATGTTCGAAATAACCCAATCGCTAATAGAGGACATGGCTGAAAAGCACGTCTTCGATCTTTCGGGTATTACTGAAGATGTTTCAGTGCAGGCCGAAAATGAATTTGAACAAGCCCGCAACCATCCGCTATCCAGAAAAGGAAATGATTATTTTAAAGCTGTAGATGTCTTACTCAAAGGGAATGGCAACTATTTTGCAGAAACCGCCGAAAGGCAGCTGATGATTTTTGGTGAAAGGGAAGAAAGTAAATTACTTACTCTTAAAGAAAGCTTTGAAACCATACGATGGTATTGCACCCTCCTGGCTGCAAAACTGCACCGGGCCATGGGCACATACCTTGACGATGATATTGATGAAGAGTTTACACGGGACGAATTATTCGGGACACTCAAGGTATCATTTATCGCTACTCAGCGTTCTATGGTAGCGTGGGCAAAAGTATTGGAGTATTTTCCGGATAAGGAAGATACTATACTGCCGTTGCTCGTAACCCTTGAACAAATATATAAAACGATCATTATAACGTTTCCGCAGACGATAACATACAAGAGGCCTGGTCTCGACGATTAATTCCTGCCAACTCCATTTAAATAATCAGATAACGCTATTATAAAGAGCGTGCCTTCCATAAGGTCTTTTATCTGGAACAACTCGTCTTCCGACACGGCAAGGTCAACTTCATTCAGAGGCGTTTTCAACAAGAATTTATGGCATTTGCCCCTGAGACTGCAACTGCCGCAGTCGAGTTTTCTGCAGGCATTATCTATAATATGATTAAATTCCTGTATCTCTTCTACCGAAAAATAGAACCCTGTTTCTTTAAATACGATCTGCACTCTGTCTTTTAGCACCACATTGTTTTTCTTCCAATGAAATGCCACACCAAAATCGTTGTGATAGATCTGCTCAATTTCCCTCATACTGCCGGTTTTGAGCAAAAATAATTATTTATTTAAAATGATTCTAAATTAAGGTGAATTATTTTCATGATAACAGATGGAATATATTTATGGCATCTTGACTGCGCTCGATGTGACAACGTAAATCAACAATATAAACGCATATAACATTAAGTACGGTTGTCAGTTCGAGCGCAGTCGAGAACATATTAGGTTTATTCTTCACATCTTATGTCTCTTAGCCTTAGCTGCAAACTCACCTCGCTATTCCACAGATTTTCATCAATGGAATAAGCGGCATCGAAGAAATCGCCTCCGCAGGCCAGGTCCATTTTGGAAGCAAGGCCAAAGCCTATCGCCGCAAAACCTTCCGACTCCCCCTGCCTTACATAAAGCCTCAGGTGACTCTCATCGCTGCCAATGGGTTTGCCAAAGCCCGTGTCTTTTAAATTACGGCTTAAAAATACAGGGGTCATATTGCCCGGCCCAAAAGGCTCGAACTGTTTTAAAAGGCGGTGAAATTTCGGCGTGATATCCGCCAATGTTATTTCGGCATCGATGCTTATCTCAGGAATCAGTAATGCCGGGTCTATCGTTTCGGATACAACGGCTTCGAATTTCTCCCTGAAATGCGGGTACTGATCTTCCAGCAGTGTGAGCCCCGCAGCATACATGTGCCCGCCGAATTGCTCCAGATGATCGGCACAGGCTTCGAGCGCATTGTAAATGTCAAAATCTTTTACCGACCGTGCCGAAGCCGCCAGTTTATCGCCGCTTTTGGTGAATACAAGTGTCGGGCGGTAATATGTTTCGGTAAGGCGCGATGCCACTATACCGATAACCCCCTTGTGCCAGTTTTCGTGAAAAACCACGGTGGTAAATTTATCGTGGTCGTTATTCGCTTCTATCTGCATGAGGGCTTCTTGTGTTATCTGCTTGTCAAGGTCTTTGCGGTCGGCATTCAGCACCTCTATCTGGGCGGCAAATCCCTCCGCCTGCTCCAGATTGAATTCCGTCAGCAGCTCTACTGCATAATTTCCGTGCTTAATCCTCCCTGCGGCATTGATGCGGGGTGCAATCACAAACACCACATCGCTGATGGTGAGCACCTGCCTTTTTAAATTCTGTATGAGCGCCTTTATGCCCGGCCTTGGGTTACTGTTAATAACATCCAGCCCGAATTTTGCCAGCACACGGTTCTCCCCTGTTATGGGCACGATGTCGGCGGCGATGGCTGTGGCTACCAGGTCGAGATACGGAATAAGGTCGTTTATTGTCTGCCCTCTCCTTTTTCCCAGGGCCTGGATGAGTTTAAAGCCTACGCCACACCCGCACAGTTCGTCGTAAGGATAATAGCAGTCTTCCCGCTTGGGGTCGAGCACCGCAATGGCAGCAGGCAGCTCATCTCCCGGGCGGTGGTGGTCGCAGATGATGAAGTCGATACCTTTTTCATTGGCGTAGGCGACTTTGTCAATGGACTTAATGCCGCAGTCGAGCGCGATGATAAGCGTACAGCCATTGTCATCTGCATAGTCGATGCCTGCGAACGAAACGCCGTAGCCTTCTTTATAACGGTCGGGTATATAAGTATCCACATTGGGATAAAACGACTTTAGATACGATGAGACCAAGGAAACCGCCGTAGTGCCATCTACATCATAATCGCCAAAGACAAGTATATTTTCATTATTAATGATTGCCGACTCAATACGCGCTACGGCCTTGTCCATATCTTTCATAAGATACGGGTCGTGCAGGTCGTTCAATGAAGGCCGGAAAAAGCTCCGCGCCTGCTCATAGGTCTCCACCCCGCGTTGTACAAGCAGCGATGCAACTACTTTATCGATACCCAGGGCATCGGTAAGGTGGTTTATTTTTTCGGGAGACGGTTGAGGTTTGAGGTTCCAGCGCATTGGTGAAAATTGAACCTCAAAATTACTATATTAAATCCAATTATCAACTGACCGGAATTTCCTGGCACTACTATTAAATTATTGTTATTCTGTAATTATTTACTATTCAAAAAATGCCGGCATGCAAAATTTGATATATTTGATACCAACCAATTTAACAATAATCTTATGGCCGAAAGACTGACCCCAGACGAACTAAAAGAAATTTACAATACCAATAATTTCGATGCCTATCCGCCGAACGTACTGCTTTATGATGCGAAATATAATTTCAATTCCTTAAAGTCGGCTCCGTTCTTTGGCGAAGAAACATTAGGGCTATACCCGAAGATTTATGAGAAACTGGCCGAAAAAGGCTATGCGCCCGCTTTGTACGAACTAGGCCTGCTGTATTATAATGGCGAATGGTGGCTTGAAAAAGATTATGAAAGTCGGCCAACTATCATCTAAAAGCCGCTGAACTTGGCGATATGGATGCCATGCTTGAACTGTATATTTATTACAATAACGGCATTGGTGTAGACAAAGACACCCAAAAGGCATACGACTATTGCGTTAAAGCTGCCGAAGCCGGGCAGAGCAGGGCGTGCTATAACCTTGGCGCTTTCTATGCTACAGGTAATGGTGTAGAAATGAACCCGGAGAAATCATTAGAATGGTATAAGAAGGCTTCTGAAGGAGGCAACGGCAGAGCCAGCGCTACGATTGGTATCATGCACAAAACCGGCGATGGCGCCCCTCAGGATGATGCAAAGGCGGAAGAATATTTTGAAACCGCAGAAGACCAGGGCTTCGATGTGGATGACCTGCTTGACATGATGGAGATCGACCGTTATTAGAAATATGTAAATTATAAACAAAGGCCGGATACAGCAATTGTATCCGGCCTTCTTATTTTATATCTACATGAGAGATGTGCATATACAGGCACAACGATTTTAATTTCACGCAAAGTCGCAAAGCCGCCATGACTCATACCAAAACAATATTTTTTTAAACCGCAAAATATTGCTCCGCAGTGTTTTAAAGATCTATTTTTTCCTCGCCACAAACCGTAGTACTGATCCTTTGCCATTATGGTAAATACCTTCGCTTAACTCAATTTCTGTTTCGGTAAGCTCAATAAAATCATAGTTTGGAAAGTCTGATTGTATCTCTTCTATCGAGAACAGCATTGCAATGTCTTTTGGCCCGCCAACTTTCTCGTCTATGGCGAGATATTCAAGGTGTTTCTTGCTGAAGGCTTCGAATATAATGATACCGCCGCTGCGCAAAAGGGTGTCAAGAGCCTTATGATAGGAAGATTTGATCTCCGCAGGAAAATGCGCATAGATCAGCGCAATGGCGTCAAATTCAGCCGGAGCATATTGGAGATTGGGCAGCTCCCCCACCTTGTAGTCTATTTCCACATGATGCTTTGCCGCAAGATGCCGGGCTTTATCTTTCCCTATCGCGCTTATATCGAATGCTGAAACCTTCCAGCCATTCCGAGCCGCAAAAACGGCATTGCGCCCTTCTCCTTCCGCAGGGAATAGTATTCTTCCCGGCTGCAGCTTTTCCAGTTGCTCTTTAAAATAATTATTTGGGGTTTCGCCATAAGCAAATTCCTCGGCGTTATATCTTTCATCCCATCTTTCAACCCACGCATCCTTCATTTTTTCTTCTGTTTAATTTTAAGTATATTTAATCAACTCCATTTAGCATACCTTTTATGCACACAGATAAAAGTTTATTTCACGCAAAGCCGCTAAGACGCAAAGTTGGGCGCCCTAAACATTGCATTACAATGCTTTGCGGCTTTTTACGTGCTAAATTCGGCATGAGTCCTGGCGGCTTTGCGACTTTGCGTGAAAATAAAAACAGGTATATTGACTAATATCATTTTTTATAGATTGACATAAAGGGGTGTTATAATTCACTTCTATAAAAACGATACCTTAATCTTATTTTCACGCAAAAACTTCACAACCTCTTTATTATTACCCATCAGGGTAACCTTCTTCAGGTTGGGGAAGTATTTTACATCCTCAGCCGACACCACGTCGAACACATCGTCCTCGCCATCCCAGTGCGGTATCAGCTCATGGTAGATCTCATCGCCACCATCGGCCCTCAGCTCCTTAATGTCCCAAAGCAGCTCCAACGGAATATCCAGGTTTTCAAACCACGCTTTTACCTCGGGGATCATTTCATAGCTGATCTCTTCAAGGTCGATCTCACGGCCTTTATGGTTCTTCACGAATTCATACACGTCAAATTTCGGGAGCAGCAACTCATCTTCATACATCAGGCGCTGTACCACCATAAGCTTGAAGTTAAGGTCGGCATTCATCTTTATATTTCCGGTTGGCAGCGAAGCAAGTTTTTTCTTTACTTTCGGATTATAGAGGGCAATGTTGCGCTCCTCAAGGTCGATTACTTTGCCCATATCCAGCAATCCGGCAGGCAGTTCTTTGAACGGGTTTTTCTTTAAATAGATCCTGCCGCTGACTTTCAGGTTTGCAAAAGATTCCGGCAG
The DNA here is from genome assembly GCF_003096035.1 of Flavobacterium album. Classification (NCBI taxonomy): domain Bacteria; kingdom Pseudomonadati; phylum Bacteroidota; class Flavobacteriia; order Flavobacteriales; family Flavobacteriaceae; genus Flavobacterium; species Flavobacterium album. Next base: position 714,011 of record NZ_CP029186.1, read on the forward strand.
GCTTTCCAACTGCGTTTGCTGCAGGTTCAGCTCTTCGAGCCCTGTCATCTGGCCGATCCAGTCGGGCAGCTGCTTTAGTGGGTTATTGGAAAGGTTGAGCACTTTCAGGCGCTTCATTTGCAGGAGTGCTTCCGGCAGCTCGGTTATTTTGTTGCCCGAAAGGTCAAGCACCTCGAGCAATTCCATTTTAGCAATATCATCGGGTATGGCGGTAATAAAATTGCCTGTAAGGTCGAGTTTGTGCACCTGCGTAAGTTTGGCAAACGCTTCCATATCGGTAAAATTATTATGCTTAAAGGTAACCCGCTTCAGGTCGGCAAGCTTATCAAGCCCCGGAGGCACTGTGTCGAGGTTGTTGTCACTCAGGTTAAGCTCGACAAGGTACGGGTAGCCCTGTATCATATCGAGCGCTTCCGGGAGCAGCGACTTATTATTGGTCACCGATAGTATCACAATGTCCTTCAGCGCTGCAAAGTCTTTGTTGAACCATTGGTTTTCCGACCAGCTCGTCCGCGGCTCGCCATAGCCGTAGCTGCGGAAATCGCGCAGGTTAATGCATTGCAGCACACCGGATATCCCGCCATTGTATAGTGCCAGCACTTTCTCTTTATCTTCTTCGGAATTACCCAGCCTGTGGATGTATTCCTTGTTCAACGGATTGGCAGTGAACCACTCCGTGAGCGTGGCAATGTAGTCTTGGGCTTTTAGCTTATACACGTGCTCCATCGGGTTGGGGTGGCTGTGGTAGTTACTTTCCACAAAATAAGTCTCGTCTTCTGCTAAAGGGCCCAGCTTGTCCTGCAGCATCTGCACGGTGTCCCCTCCCAGGTAATTATGGTGGTATTGGTAGATGGCATTTTCATCATCCCTGTATTTTTTGAATTTTTCCTCACTGGCCGCAAGCATCTTTATTTCCACACGGAAGTCTTTCCCGTATTCAAAAGTGCTAATATCAATAATAAGATACACGCGCTCCTTTGCCGGATTAAGTTCGCTGTAAATGATATAGCCGAACGGTGTGATGTATTCGGGTTGGCGCTCTTTGGAGTTTTCAAAGAATAAGTTTAGGAACGGGAGGTGGGAATGGTTGAGGGGGTGCATTTTGTTGTAATTAGATTGAATTTATTTTCGTATTATATGCTTCAACAAGTTTTAATATAATGGATATACAAAAATGAATCCACCATTAGCGCTTCAAACGTGAGTGGCAATTTTCAGAAAGGGATTGATTCTGAGGTTACAGCAAATGAATATTACAAAATCACTTACTTTTTAACCAAGACATGACACTCGATGCATATAAAATTTTTGAACTTTTAGCTTTGCCACCAAAAAAATCAACTCCAACCATCTCGATTAATTGTTTTGCAGTAATTTTTGGATGAATTTGTAATATTTTATCTATTTTCTCCATTTTAGGTATGACCTTAGCTAACTTTCTCAATAATGCAGCTCGTTCAAGAATATTTAATTTTTTTAATTCCTCTCCAATGGGTGTGAGTACTTTTTCATCATCAATTATACCTAGTAAAATTAAATCCGCCGCGGCCTTGCTCTCGATTCCGGTTGGAATTTTATCTACCGATTTTAATATTTCATTGAAGGTCATTCGTGGTAATGCATTATTTGTAGAAATAGATATTCGAGACCTACCTCTCCCTTTTCGTGGTTCTACAATTTTAGTTTTTATGTCTATTTCTGAAAGCAAAAACCAACTAATCAAATATAATGCATAGGTTTCCCAAGTTTTATCTTGATACTCTTGTTTAAAAGTTTCCTTCAAGACATTTACAATATCATCTTTGGTTATAAAAACTAAATTTCTTCTCTTTAAATTTAAATACGGTGTATAATTTTGAAATTTTTGTGTTATAAATAAAATAAAACCATCATTAGTTATTGCAACATTACCTTTAGATATGCTATAATATTCATCGTTTTTTTGAACTAATCCCAGATTTCGTAATTCAATTAATATATTCTCGAGCGTAGTTTTACCAATTTTTTTTGGATGTCTTTTATGCAATGATTCAATGGTGACTTTCTCATTTTTATCAAAAAGAAGAAAAACCTCTAAACACAAATTCACTCCTTGTCTCAATAGAAAACTCTCACCAATGGGAGGTATAATATTTGTGACTAAGTAATCGCGGAAAATATCCCAATAAATATTATAATTAATCCCAGACTTAATTATTAAACGTTTATGGAGTAAAGAATCCACGACTTTACTATCGATAGACTCACCCACTTCGGAGATTTCGAAAAACTCGCCATCATATGCCTTTTGTGCTATTAGTTTTAAGCCTTTTAATTCATCAGGTTCAATTCGTTCTTTATCCTTTTCAAATAAATCTTTAATATTTAAATTCGACTCAATTAGTTTATCCTTTTTTAATCCTTGCTGAATCTGTTCATAGATATGAATACATAATTTTTTAGTTAACCACGGCAAACCTTGAGAACTCTCTTTAATTCTATTTTTAATTTCTCTATCTAATTTTCCAATCGATTGCTCAAGTTGTTTAATAATTCCATCTATCTCTTTTTCTCCAAATTCTTTAATAATAAACTCTCTTGACTGCTCTTTGGCTTGTTGCCAATAAAAATATGCAGGATCATCGTTTGGAATAAAAAATTCTGACTTCCAAGAAAACCCAACTATAATATTTGGTTTTTTATCTGACACATCACTTAAGAACTTATAAAAAGATTTGAATAAGTCCTTCTTCCTGAATACATCCTCAAATTGATCGAAGATTAGAACTAAATATTTATTTTCCGATTTCAATACCTTTAGATATTCATTAATGCTATCTGAAGTAAGTAAATCGGTAGTGGACGTGAACTCAATAGTTTGATTAAAAAAATTTTGACTTATAAAACCTTGCTCAAAAGCGGAATTAATAATTTTATTAAATGAAAGAGCAACAAAGTTATCCGATAGTGCACTCCTAGTATCTATAGCAACTGTGAAAAATTTATTTTTATAATGCTTATTCCTACATCTTCCCTTTATTTCAAGTAATAAAGAACTTTTACCCCATCCAGATTTACCATTCAGATAAAAAATTCTTTTATGTGACTTATTAGTGTGTATTTCTTTGAAATATTCTAAGATTTGTGTTCTTATAGTGTCTCTTCCGACGAAATGTTTATTTTTAGATGAGGCAGGTAAGTAATCATACCAATTTTCACTTTCTTGGACTTCTGAGATAGTTTCGATTAAATTTTCACTCTCAATTAGATTATGTCTTGGTTCAGAATAACCTTTAGTAATAAAAATTTGTTCGAGTTTATTTATCTCGCTTACTTTAGACGAAATCAAGTCTATAACATTTTTGGTTACCTCGGCTTCATTATTAATCGCATTTATAACAATGAATTTAGTAGGCAGCAAATTGGATTCATTTATTAGATAAATTAAAAAATCTCCCATATAAGTGACAACCAAAACCTTTTTTGAAATGGTGTACGGTTTTAGGCTTTGCAATGGCTCAAAAATCATTTTAGAATTCAGCAGCATTTCTATTATATCTTCCGGTTCAAAAAAAGAAAGATTTTTATATCGCTCATCATTTCGATACTCGACTAATAATCCGCCTGCGTCATACTCTAACTCATTTGTCCTAAAAAAATATCCAAAATCTGCCTTATGATGGAAAACATTTGCGAAAAATGTTCTTAACTCAATTGATGAAACTTTCTCTTTAGCTTTACATTCAACGTATAAAATTTCATCTTTTCTTTGTCTATGCTCCGCAAGTAAATCTAACTCCATACCAGTAAACCTAATATTTTGCTTGATTTTATATTGGTGAGTGGAAAGCAAGTTCCGAATAAGATCCTCGAAACAATTACCTTGTGCCTTATTTGACGAACCTTCTTCTAATATTATTTTTATTTCTGTCTTCAAGGATTTTAGTATTTAATATTAGTGAAATGAGCATTGAATAATTTGTACTTAATTCTTTTCTTTCCGCTGCCCTATAAATCCCCCCACTACAACCACTATCTCCCCTTTCGGCTCTTTCTTAGTAAAATGCGCCAGCACTTCGGCAGCGGTACCGCGAACGGTTTCCTCGTGCAGTTTGCTCAGCTCGCGGGAAACGGAGACAGGGCGGCTTTCGCCAAAGTACTGTACAAATTCGGCAAGTGTCTTTACCAGCTTGTGTGGCGACACGTAGAATATCATGGTGCGGGGTTCTTCGGCTAATGCCAAAAAGCGGGTCTGGCGGCCTTTCTTGTCGGGCAGGAAGCCTTCGAATACGAATTTTTCATTGGGCAGGCCGCTGTTCACCAAGGCAGGTACGAATGCTGTAGCGCCGGGCAGGCATTCAACGGGGATGTTGTTCTCCACACAGGCACGGGTAAGCAGGAATCCGGGATCGGAGATGGCCGGTGTGCCTGCATCGGATATTAGGGCAATGGTCTCGCCATTCTGGATGCGCTGTATGATGCCTTCCACCGTTTTGTGCTCGTTGTGCATGTGGTGGCTGTGCATGTGCGTGCCGATATCAAAATGCTTCAGCAGCTTGGCGCTGGTACGGGTATCCTCGGCAAGTATGAGGTCGGCTTCCTTCAGCACTTTTATGGCGCGGAAGGTCATGTCCTCCAGGTTGCCGATGGGCGTTGGGACGATGTAGAGTTTTGACATTAGCTGAACCTTTTCTCTACCAGCTCCATAAAGCGGGCCTCATATTCTTCCTTGCCGCTCCAGTTGTTATAATCGGGCTTCACAAGGTCCTCGATGAACGCTTTGGCCTCATCGAACGAGTTTTGTGTATTGATCTGCGACACCACGCGGTTCAGGTCTTCGCTGCTGCCCCCGAAAAGGTTCTTTTCAAAAGCAATGCGGTCATTAAGCGCCAGGTTGATCGTCTTCCCGAAGGCATCGTTTACCGGCCTTGGAGCGACAGGTGTGGCAATTGGAGTTGGTGCAGGTGTTTCCGGCTGCGGGTCTTTCTTAGGTTCCCAGGTGCGCCAGTCGTCGGCAGGTTTTTCTTCCGCTGCGGGTTCAGGCTGTTTTGGCTCTTCCTGTTTCGGCTTTTCTTCTTCCGCCGGTTTTGAAGGTTCCCAATTGCGCCAGTCATCGGCTTTTTGCTCTTCCTTTTTCGCTTCTTCGGCTACAGGTTTTGGCTCTTCTTTCTTTTCGTCACCTTTCTTTACAAATTCAGGCTCTTTATAATCGTGGTAATCCTCGAATGTGATCTCTTTCTGCTTTTGCGGTGTTTCCGGCGCAGGTTTCCTTTCGAAGGCAAATTCAATATTTGTCCCTGTATCTTCCGTTTTTGCCGAAGTATCAGGCGCTATCGTTATTACTTCAGCATCGGCAGCTTCCTCTTCCTCTTTTTCGGTGCTCTTATCTTCTTTTTCAAAAACGGCAACAGCACCTTCTTCCATAGCTTTTATCTCGGCTTCGGGCTTTACTACCTCAACTTCCTGTTCCGGTTCCGGTGCTTCTTCTTTCTTCTCTTCCTGTTTGGCTTCAAGAGCAGGAGCTTCTTCTTTAGCAGCTACAGGGATTCCCTGTTCCGGTTTTTCCGTTTCTTCCTTCTCTTTTTCGGCTGCCGGGGCTTCTTCCTTACCCGCCGTTACGCCTTCGCCACTTTCATTTTCCTTATCTTCTTTTTTATCGTTTTTCTCCAACTCTCCCCCTTCGGGGGTTGGGGGGCTTTTCTTCTTCTCTTCCCTGGCTTTTGCCTCAGCAGCCTCTACTTCATTCGCATGCACATGAGGCAGCTCTTCCATACCGTATACTTCTTCCAGTTTTCCTTCTGCCGAAGCATACCCTATAGTAGGCTTCACATCAGCAAAATTGTCTTCCACAAAACGCAGCACCGACAGCTTTTCATATAGTTTGAGCGTCTCGTCCCGGAGTTGATCCAGCTCGGCCCTGTTCTTCAATTTTAATATGCGGTGTGCAATGCTGATGAGCTCGGCTTCTAACTTTTTCTTCATAACTTTTAGGATTACAGGAAGTGGCGCAATACTTTTTTAATAAATTTGTTTTATACAAAGTAACAGAAAATGTTTCTGTTTTACAGCCTGAAAAATACAAAATGTTTCTCGAAAATACAGTAAACCATAAAGAACAATTCGGGTGGATCGAGGTCATCTGCGGGTCGATGTTCTCGGGCAAGACCGAAGAACTGATACGCAGGCTGAAGCGCGCACAATTTGCCAAGCAAAAGATCGAAATCTTCAAGCCGGCCATCGATACCCGCTACCACGAAGAGATGGTGGTGTCGCACGATTCCAACGAGATACGCTCTACGCCTGTAACCTCATCGTCCATGCTGCGTATACTGGCGCAGGGCTGTGACGTGGTGGGCATCGACGAAGCCCAGTTCTTTGACGAGGAAATTGTAGCGGTATGCAACGACCTTGCGAATAACGGCATCCGCGTTATCGTGGCAGGTCTGGATATGGACTTTAAAGGCAATCCTTTCGGACCCATGCCGGCACTTATGGCTACGGCAGAATATGTGACGAAAGTCCACGCTGTATGCACCCGCACCGGCAATCTGGCCAACTACAGCTTTCGCAAAGCCAATAATGACAACCTGGTGCTTTTGGGTGAGACGGAAGAATATGAGCCATTAAGCAGGGCTGCGTATTTTGAGGCGATGAAACAGCACAGTCACTTGACTCCAAGTTCCTCGGCCCCTGAAGGGGGAGCTACAGAGAATACGGAAAAGTTGTGAATTTAAATTTCTTATTTATGGAAAAGAAAAAATCAGAGGAATTCGACGAAATTATAATCACAGATTTCGTAAAAAGCTTGTCTGTTGGGTCAGAAATATCCGCGGACTTTGATTACCGTGAAGAAATTACCAAGCGTCTAATCGAGAAACATAAATAATAATTTCATCCATATTCGTTATCTTTGATAAAACTTGCAGATTATGAAGTCAGAGAAACTTAAGATTAATGTTGCCCAACGCATACTAAATCTTTCTAATGATAAGCTTTTGAAAAAGATTTCCGATATTTTGGATGAGGAAAATATTATCGGTTATGATGGAGAAGGCAATCCTGTCTCTCATGAAGAATATATCTCTGATATAAAATCAGCTTTGAAACAGTTTAAAGAAGGCACTTTAGAAACTTACACCAGTGACGAAGTAAGGCAACGCATTTTAGGCAAATGAAAGTTGTATGGAGAAAAGAGGCTTCAGATGATTTAGAAGTCATTTACGAATATATTTTTAAAGACAGCCCGCAAAACGCCGTTATGGTTTTCAATAAAATTCATGATCTTGCAGAGACGTTAGTTATTTTTCCGGAAAAACACCCTGTAGAACCTGTATTCGACGATCCTGATATACGCTTTTTGGTAATTTGGAATTACAAGATCATCTACACTTTTGACAAAAAATCCATTGCGATATTACGTGTATTTGACACAAGGCGAAATCCTAAAAAACTAAAGCCTTGAGCATCCCAATAAAAAACATAATTCCCGCCATACATTCCGGTTTTGAAGGAATGCACCCCGGCGTGGCCATCGACAACGTTTCTATAGACAGCCGGTCGCTTCAAAACAACTCCGGGACATTATTCTTTGCGCTTAGTGGGCAGAACCGCGACGGGCATATGTACATAAAAGAGCTGATCGATAAAGGTGTGCTTAACTTTGTGGTGAGCTACATTCCGTTTGAAGTGCGCGGCAAAGCCAATTTCTTTGTGGTGAACAACACCCTGAAGGCATTGCAGGATTTTTCCATATATTACAGGCAGCTATTCGATTTACCAGTGATCGCCATAACCGGCAGCAGCGGGAAGACCATTGTAAAGGAATGGCTTAACTACCTTTTAGGCCCTGACTACAACATCATCCGGAGCCCTAAGAGCTACAACTCGCAGGTGGGTGTGCCGTTATCCGTCATAGGTATTAATGAAAAGCACAACCTGGGGATATTCGAGGCAGGTATTTCTACTACAGGCGAAATGGAAAAGCTGCAGCCCATTATCCGTCCTGAGATCGGGATACTCACTAACATAGGCCCGGCGCACGATGAAGGATTCGCCGACAGGCAGGAAAAAATACGCGAGAAACTGAAGCTGTTTACCGGTGTAAAGCTACTCATCCTTCAAAAAAACATCGATGTCGAAAAGGAGCTTGACGCAGCTGTAAAAACATTCACATGGAGCTTTGGCGAAAATTCCGATGTCCAGATCGTAACGCAGCACGACGGTGGGAACACTATACTGTCGGTAGTATACCATGACCAAAGCTTTGATATCAGCATCCCGTTTACGGATGCGCCTTCGATAGAAAATGCCATCAGCTGCCTCATGGTGCTGTTGCATTTCGGCTACAGTCACGAGATCATAAAGGAGCGCATGGCAGGCCTCTACCCCGTTGAATTACGACTACAGGTAAAGAACGGCATCAACGGGTGTACGCTTATCGACGACAGCTACAGCAGCGATTACCAGTCGCTTAAAATAGCGCTCGACTTCCTTGAGCAGCACAAAACACACAGTAAAAAGCAATCATATTATCCGATGTTTTCCAGAGCGGCTTTGAAACCGAAGAGCTTTATGCTAAGGTCGCCAAACTGCTTTCGGGGCACAATATCAGCCAGGTTATAGGCATTGGGGAGACCATCAGTAAACAGTTGGCCGACTTCCCGAATTTCTTCCCTTACAAAACCACGCAGGAATTCCTGTCGCATTATAAGGCAGGCTCTTTTGAGAACGAAACGATACTGGTAAAAGGCGCACGGAGCTTCCGGTTTGATGAGATCGTGGTGTTCCTTGAAGAGAAAACGCACGAGACCGTACTGGAAATCAACCTCAACGCCATTACGCACAACCTGAACTTTTATAAAAGCAGGCTGAAGCCTGAAACCAAAGTAATGGTGATGGTAAAAGCTTTTGGCTACGGCAGCGGCAGCTATGAGATCGCCAAAGCACTTTCCCATCAAAAAGTGGATTACCTGGGTGTGGCCTTCGCCGACGAGGGTATCGCATTGCGCAATGCGGGCATCAATACGCCTGTGATTGTGATGAACCCCGAGAGCAGCGCGTTTGCGGCTATGGCAGCTTATAACCTCGAGCCGGAGATCTATTCGGCAAGGGAATTGAAAGCTTTTATTGCCGTGGCACAGCAGAAGAACCTTTCTAACTACCCTATTCATATAAAACTCGACACCGGGATGCACCGCCTCGGGTTCCAGGAAAACCAGCTGGAAGAGCTTATCGAGCTGTTGAAAAACAACAACCTTGTCTCGGTAAAAAGCATTTTTTCACACCTGTCGTCCAGCGATATGCCGGATTACAGGGACTTTACGCTTGACCAGATCGGAAAGTTCGAAAGCTGGTCGGAGCAGCTGATGGAAGCATTAGAGACCAACCCAATACGCCATATACTGAATACCTCGGGCATCTATAATTTCCCTCAGGCACAGTTCGATATGGTACGCCTGGGCATTGGCCTTTACGGCGTAGGCAATGACGAGACCGAGCGCAAAAGCCTGGAGACCGTCGGCACCCTGAAGACCGTTATCCTCCAGATAAAAGACATTGAGCCCGGCGAGAGCATTGGCTACAGCCGACGGTTCATCGCGCCCGGAAAAATGCGTATCGCAACATTGCCGATAGGATACGCGGACGGCATTCGCAGGGGCTGGGGCAATGAAAAGGGCTATGTTACCATCAATAATAAAAGGGCGGTGATCACCGGGACTATCTCCATGGATATGATGATGGTGGATGTAACCGACATCGACTGTAAAGAGGGCGACAGGGCAGTTATTTTTGGCGCATCGCCTACCGTGGTTGAAATGGCGGAAGCATTAGGCACTATACCGTATGAGATACTGACGAGTATCTCGCAAAGGGTTAAACGGGTGTTTTATAAGGAGTAACTACGGACAATACTGCTGTGTATCTTCACCGACATAATCAATATGATATTCTTCAGGAACGGAAAGGTTTATTAACTCAACCAAATTTGCTATATTCTTTTGGTAATAATGATGAAGACTAATTTGTTTTGATATTGCACCATATCTAAAGCCTATAAAATACTCGCTCCCGCTCGTGGCCATAATGCAATTATTAAAATAAGAATCCTCTAATGACTGGAACTTTATAGATTTGGTTTTTTCAAATATATCCTGTCTCATTTTAGAAATATAAACTACATTATCTTTCTCATCTACAAGTCCTTTTACACTTACTACAATTTCTTCATTTGTAATTTTATAGCTATCTATCCCTTCAACATGATTATAGGTACTGAAATATAATTCAAATCTTTCTGTTCCTTGCGCATACAAATCATTTATACTTATAAATGCAAGAATCAATATCCTAAGAAACTTCATATGTTGTCATTTACTTGAAATAGTCAAATGTATTATAATCTTTAACCATATTTCACATCCCTTTAAGCCTTTTTGAAGAAACTGTGCAATTTTCTTTCGTACCTTAGCGATACATCAAACCAAAAAATATAGCTTATGGCATTTTTCAAGGAATTTAAAGAGTTTGCCCTCAAAGGGAATGTGGTGGACCTTGCTGTCGGTGTAGTGATCGGTGCCGCCTTCAGCGCTATTGTAAAATCATTGGTAGAAGATATTATCACGCCTTTGATACTGACACCCCTGCTCGAACGCGCCGGCCTCAAGAACATACAGGAACTCACCTGGGGCGCCGGGGTAAAATACGGTAACTTCCTGTCGAACGTTATTTCATTCTTTATCGTGGCATTCGCGCTGTTCCTTATTGTAAAGCTTATCAATGCCATGCGAAGGAAGCACGAAGAGACACCGGCTGCGCCACCTGCGCCTACCAACGAGGAAAAGCTCCTTATGGAGATACGGGACGCGCTGAAAAGCAACCCGAGGCTTTAATGTTTCGTATTCAAACCATTACAGGCATACCGTATATGCAAACGTAAAGGCAAATCATGTAAAATTCCACGTAGGTAAGTTTTTATTTTTGGTAAAACTGTAAAGACTGAATATGGAACACATGATGAAAGCAGCGTTGAAAACGCGTGGCGGCGAATTCGAGATCAGCCAGGTGGAAATGCCGAAAATCCCTGAACCCGATTGGGTTTTGGTAAAAGTAAAGGTATCCGGAATTTGCGGTACCGACCTGCGGCACTGGAAAAAAGAGGAACCGGAACTTGAATGCAGGATTGTGGGTCACGAAATGGCCGGTGAAGTGGTTGAAGTGGGCACCGCTGTAAAAACAATAAAGCCCGGCGACCGCGTTGTGGTAGAAACCCTTGTGGGCGACGGGACCTGCGAATGGTGCAAGGCGCAGCAATACAACATTTGCCCGCACCTGTACCAGGTAAGAATGGAAACCGTTTCACGCACATTTGCCAACTATGTGATCGCGCCGGCAAAAAAATTGTATAAGCTGCCGGAGCATGTGAGTTTTGAAGAAGCGGCACTGCTCGACACGTTTTCGGTTTGCATGCATGCGATACAGCTCAGCAGTATTAAGATAAATGACAAAGTGGTGGTTATCGGCAGCGGCTGCATTGGGCTGGGGCAGCTTCAGCTCGCAAAAAACTCCGGTGCCGATGTGCTGGTGATCGATGTGGTAGACCATTCACTTGAGGTAGCCAAAGAACTTGGCGCCGACAGCATTGTAAATACGAAAAATGAAGATGCCTATGCGAAAGTTATGGAGTTCACCGGATACAGGGGCGCAGACATCGTTTTTGAATGCGCGGGAGGATCTTCCATGCCTGAGACACTTCCTTTAGCTACCAAATTGGCAAGGATAGGCGGCAAGATCGTTATTGTCGGCGGCTTTGATGCCGGGATAACCGACATTGGCCTGGAGTGGCAGCGCATGCAGATGGGCGAAATTCAGCTTATACTAAGCGCGAGCTATGCCTTTTGGGGGATTTATCCCGAAATGCAAATGTGCCTCGACCTGCTGGCCAACGGTAAGCTGAACGCTAAAAAAATGATTACCCATCGCTTTGCGCTGGACGACATTAACAAAGCCTTTGAAACGGCGCAGGATAAAGAGGGCACAAAAGCTGTTTTTGTCGCGCTGAATGTATAGGCCACAAAAGACGTTTCCGTTACACTACATATTCTGATGTCTAACTAAACCGCTCCATGAGGGCGGTTATTTTTTACCACGAATTGCACAAATTTGCTTCCGGAATGTATCATTTTTTATTTCACGCAAAGGCGCAAAGCCGCTAAGACTTATGAGACTATATTTTATGCCGCAAAGTCATTGCAAAGCAATGTTTAGGGTGCTCAACTTTGCGTCTTAGCGCCTTTGCGTGAAACAATTTAATCTGCGTGCGGATAGAAGGCTATGCCAAATAAAATTGATTCGACTATAACCTTTGTGAATCTTCGCGGCTTCTTTGCGCATCTTTGGGAAATAGCAATCCTCCTTTTCATAATTTGTGGAATTCGTGCAATTCGTGGCAAAAAAACAATTTCATTCACTACTTTTGACATTCACTTAAATCATTTTTAAATATGAAAGTTGCTGTTGTAGGCGCTACCGGAATGGTAGGCGAAGTAATGCTGAAAGTACTGGCTGAAAGGAATTTCCCGATAACCGAACTGATACCCGTGGCTTCGGAGAAGTCGGTGGGCAAAGAGATCGAATTTAAGGGAAATAAATACAAGGTGGTGAGCCTTGATACGGCGGTAAGCATGAAGCCGCAGATAGCGCTTTTCTCGGCAGGCGGTGATACATCGAAAGAATGGGCCCCGAAATTTGCCGAAGCAGGAACGACCGTGATCGATAACTCCTCTGCATGGAGGATGGACCCGACGAAAAAGCTGGTTGTGCCGGAGATCAATGCTGGTGAGCTGACCGAAGACGACAAGATCATTGCCAACCCGAACTGCTCTACGATACAGATGGTGCTGGCACTGGCGCCGCTGCATAAAAAATACAATATCGAGCGCGTGGTGGTATCTACCTACCAGTCGGTTACCGGCACTGGCGTTAAGGCAGTGAAGCAGTTGGAGAACGAATATGCCGGCATACAGGGCGAAATGGCCTACAAGTACCCGATACACCGCAACGCTATCCCGCAGATCGACGTGTTCGAGGACAATGGCTACACCAAGGAAGAAATGAAAATGACCCGCGAGACCAAGAAGATCCTGGGTGATGATTCGATAAAAGTGACGGCAACCACCGTGCGCATCCCAACCGTGGGTGGGCACAGCGAATCGGTTAACGTGGAGTTCAGCAACGACTTTGATGTGAACGAGGTGCGCAGCATCCTGCACAATACGGCGGGCATTACCTTACAGGATAACCTCGACACGTTCACCTATCCGATGCCGCTTTATGCAGAGGGTAAAGACGATGTGTTCGTGGGCCGTATCCGCCGCGACGAGAGCCGGGACAATACATTGAACATGTGGATTGTGGCTGATAACCTCCGCAAAGGCGCTGCTACGAATGCGGTGCAGATAGCGGAGTATCTTGTTGCTAACGGTTTAGTATAAAAGAAATTAAAGTATATTTATGACCTGTGATGCCGGAAGGTGTTGCGGGTTTTTTAATTCTCAATACTACACACTTTGCTTTGTCGTTCACATTAAAAACCCGTCTATGAAAGTATTCTCTTTATTTGCATTTCTGTACCTTCTTTCGGGCGCCGCCACTGCCCAGATACAGACCATAGATGACTGCAGGATTGCTGACCACTTCTCCCGGAATGCCGTAGATCCTTATATTCTCATCAACAATATTCATCTTTCGGAACCCATAGATGGCGAAGCGGAACAGATAATCCACCTGGGCGATTACACTATCAAATGGATCAATACGGAGGAAGAGGAAGTCAAAATAAAGATAGGTGAAGACCTTTTCAGCCTGAAAGGGCAGAAAACACTTAATGATACGGAAGATACGGAAAAAGGTGAAGTTGATTTTGCTAACAACTGGGAGCAGGCAAGGCTTTACAATTATAACGGACGGGAACTTATTGTCATATCAATGATATACCACCCATGTGTTGGCAGGGGCTGTGGCATTAAATTCATTTTGGTTTACGATCTCAGGACAAAAACAAAAAATTTCTTTGGATGCTTCAGGGGAACCAATGCCGCAGACTTATACAATTTTGGCGATGGCAAATTGCAATATGCCGGAAATACATACCATGAGGGGTTTGATGGGCCTGCTGACGATATGACCATAAGTTATATGAAAACGCTTTATGAGTTTAACGAAAACGGTATTTTTTCACAAAATAAAGATCGTAGTGGAAATCCCTATTTTATTAAAAACATATCATATCTAGTAAAAAAACAAACCACAACCGAAGCAAACTGGCCTTATAAAATGTAATAACACTTATTAACGCTTTATGACCTCCATTCCCTTCCTCCACATCGACTGGACCACCATCCCAAAAGAAGAGCATCCCGGTACAACAGGCACCTCCTTTTGGCAAACGCTGGAATTTGACGGCCTCCGGGTACGTATCGTGGAATACTCTGCCAACTACCTCGCCGACCATTGGTGCCAGAAAGGCCATATCGTTTATTGCCTGGAAGGATCATTTGTAAGCGAGGAAGAAAGCGGCGGCTCTACAAAACTTAGTGCCGGTATGAGCTACATCGTTTCGGACAGCCTCAGCTCGCATCGCTCAACATCGGTTACTGGCGCAAAGCTGCTGATCATTGACGGGGACTTTTTGAAGAGTTAACGTGTTGTTTCTTCCATTTCGACGCAGGAGAAATCTCAGGATTTATTGAGATTTCTCCAATACGCTGCGCTCCGGTCGAAATGACACGTACCTCCGTTCCCTGAAAAAATCTGCGTATATCCGCGTCATCCTCGTTCCATTCTCAACTAATGCAACTTGATTGCATTTTGTATCGCTTTTTCATTTAACTTTGCAATAATGAAAAGAAAGTTCGCCATATTCAACCTGGCCCTGATGGCTGTTGTGCTCCTCACGACGGCTTACCAGTCTTTTCACGCGTTTAGCCACAAGCATTTCGCAGAAACCCATCGCCACAGCTTTAAGAAAGAGACTAAACAATTTAGTGCCGCCGATCATGAGCATGAAGACGATTGCTCTGTCTGCGATTTCCATTTCGACTACTTTGTAGCGCCGCAGGAATTCTGCCTCAGGCTCGACTTCCCTTTTAAACCCATTCCCTACTCTTTTAGCAGCATAGAAGGCAATACGGCATTCGCCGGAAGCCTGTTCTCGCACAGGGGGCCTCCTACCGTATAGGCCTCACCCGACCCCTCTCCACACGAGGCTGAAAGCCGAACTGGCGAAGCAAAGGAGAGGGCACTCAAACCTGCTTACTCATACACTAAATGTTTCCACACAATTTGTCGGCCATTAGATTATGAATAATACCGTCCTGCACCCCTCTCCTTTGGAGAGGGGCCGGGGGTGAGGCCATTGCAGGATAAAGAATTCATATTCCCCTTTATCCAGACAATCATGCGAATTTATATTCTCCTCCTCGCCTTGCTGGCAGGAAACGGGTGCGCGTATTCCCAGCATATCATTAGCGGGAATGTGGCGGCACCGCAAAACAAACCGCTCGATGGGGCGCACATCCATATTGAAAAGTTGCACGGCGTGAGCGCTCCCGATGGGCATTACGAACTAGATAACGTGCCTTCCGGGCACCAGCGCGTCGTCATTTCCTATATCGGGTACAAAACAATGGACACTCTTGTGGATGTGATTGCCGATGTGGTACTGGATGCTGTGTTGAAACCCGAAAGCACACAGCTTGAAGAAGTGGTTTTATCAGAAAATAACGCCGTACCCAAAAACACGGTACACGAGCAGCGCCTAAAAACCGAAACCATTGAAAAGTACAGCAATGCCAGCCTTGGCGATGCCCTGAAGGAGATAGCCGGCGTGTATTCCCTAAAGACGGGGAGCACTATTGTAAAACCGGTGATCAACGGGTTGCACAGCAACAGAGTTCCTATTATTTCGAACAATGTTCGGCTTGAAGACCAGCAATGGGGAACCGAGCATGCGCCTAATCTCGACATCAATACGGCGGGAAAGGTTGCTGTGATTAAAGGTGCTTCGGCACTGCAATATGGCGGCGATGCGATTGGTGGGCTGGTGCTGGTGGAGCCGGTATCCGTGCTGAAGGACACGCTGTTTGGCCGCACGATTATGACTGCCGACTACAATGGCCGCGGTGGGACATTGTCTTCTGCATTGCACCAGGGGAATGATAAAGGCTGGGCGTGGAATGCGAACGGCACCTTCAAATACATGGGTGACCGCCAGACCCCTGATTACGTACTCTCCAATACCGGCAACCGCGAGACCAACTTTGCAGGCGATGTGAAATACATTGGCAATACTTATGATGCCTCGGTTTCCTACAGCTTTTACAACGCCACTATCGGTATCGCAAAGGAAACACATATTGGGAATGTAGCCGACCTCGTACGGGCCATCAACAACGGTCAGCCGGATGTGGTGGAGCCTTTCACTTATACCATAGGCGCGCCACGGCAGGAAGTGCTGCATCATTTGGCGAAGGCCAATTTTAACAAGCAACTGGATAACGATAGTTCGCTGTCGCTGCAATATGCCTTCCAGCTCAATAACCGGAAAGAATATGACCTGCGCCGCGGTGATTTTGCCAACATCCCGGCACTCGACCTTACGCTGGCGACCCATTCGGTGAATGCCGACTGGAAACAGGAGAAGGATAACACGACATTGAAAGCCGGCTTGAGCGGATCGGCACAATTCAATGATGCGAGTCCGGATACAGGGATTCGCCCCCTGATACCTACATATGATAAATACGATGCCGGGGTTTATGGCATTGCATCCCATTCCTTTTCGGAAACCCTGAGCGGTGAGGCCGGGCTACGTTATGATTTTTCGCACATGAGCGCCACGAAGTATTACCAGAAAACCCGTTGGAACAGCCTGGGTTATAATGGTGTTTTTGACCGTTTCATTACGGCAGATTACGGTTCGCAATGGCTTACAAACCCTGAGTTTACCTACCATAACATCTCTGCCAGCCTCGGGATACGGAAAAAATTTTCTGCCGATATTGACCTTTTGGCGAATGCCGGGCTGGCGATGCGCAACCCTAACCCGTCCGAGCTTTTCAGCGACGGGCTGCACCACAGCAACGGAACTATTGAGTTGGGTAACCTGGGCATCAAAAAAGAAAGGGCATTAAAGCTTTCGGGCACATTGCTTAAAACAGGCGGCGCTTTCCGTTTTGAGGCTACGCCTTACCTCAACGCGATCCATGATTTCATTTACCTGAGCCCAACTGCTGTGGAATATACTATACGCGGCACCTTCCCGGTGTACAATTACAGGCAGGATAATGTGCTCATGGCGGGGCTCGACCTGCATACCGACTGGGATATTACCAAACGGTTTCGCCACAGCTTCAATTTCGCGTATGTGCATGCTGATAACACCACCAAAGATGAGCCGCTTATTGACATGCCGCCACTCAATATCAGCAATACCATTCGCTATACTACCGATTGGCAAAGCCTGTTTTTGGAACTGCGAAGCGAAGCGATATTCAGGCAAACACGTTATCCCAACAATGATTTTTATGCCGATGTGCCTGTAAATGGTGTGTTGACCCCGACATTGGTAAATATCAGTACGCCACCTCCCGGTTATCATCTGCTTCATTTTATATCGGGCATGCAGTTCTCATTGGGAAAAACACTGGCATCGGTCAATTTTTCGATCAATAATATTTTCAACACGGCCTATCGCGATTACCTCAACCGGCAGCGATTGTATACGGACGACATAGGCCGCAACTTTCAATTACAAGTAAAACTCAATTATTAATCATCAATACATTTATCATGAAAAATTTCAGGATTTTAGCTTTAGCATTAATTACAATAACTACTTTCTCTTCGTGCAGCAGCGACAACGACAGCGGCCCCGTGAACGAGGAAGAGGTTATTACAACAGTAGCAGCAACTTTTACGCCTGTAGGCGGCGGCACACCGGTTGTACTCATGTCCCGCGACCTTGACGGCGATGGCCCCGATGCACCTGTAGTAAGCGTTTCGGGTAATTTTACGGCAGGGAGAGCCTATGAAGGGGCTGTCAATTTTTTAAATGAGCTTGCTAATCCGGTTGAGGAAATTACCGGGGAGATACAGGAAGAGGGAACGCAACACCAGATCTTTTTCCAACACAGCGGCATCGGCACTTTTACCTATACCGATGAAGATGCAAACGGCCACCCGATAGGATTGTCGTTCCTCTACACAGCCACCACTACACCAGGCGCAGGCAGCCTGACTATAACACTGAGACACCAGCCGAACAAATCGGGAGAGAATGTACCGGAGGGCAATATCGCCAATGCAGGCGGGAGTACCGATGCACAGGTGAATTTTTCTGTGGTAGTGGAATAATACCTATAATTTAGTAATTCGATCCCTATCATCCGGTAGGGATTTTTTATTTACAAATGTTTTCTTAAAATACTGAGAAATATTTTATTAACTTTATTAAAATTTTAAAATTTCATACATGCTAAAACTTTACGTCTATGAATTCACAATTTACCAAAATCGTCAGGATACTGCTCGGGCTTATCCTTGTTGCATTCGGCATTAATAAATTATACGCCTTCATCCCTTTGCCGCAGCCATCTCCCGAAGCGGCGAGTTTTATGGAATCGCTTGCAGATACCGGGTACATACTCACTATTGTTGCCATTTTTGAGATCCTGATCGGGCTGATGCTCCTCATCAAAAAATGGGTACCGTTCGTACTACTGCTGCTCGTGCCGCTATCGCTGAATATTTTGCTGTTCCACATCTTCCTCGATGTGCCTGCCATCGCAACGGCATTGCTTGTGGTTATAATGAATGGTATTTTGCTGTACAAACACAGACAGAAATACAAACCGCTGTTTACATAGTTAGCTTAAGTAAATGCCTAAATTTTTAATTAACCACATAGAAACATAGGTTTCATAGCGTTATTAAAGGAAGCATATTTACACATAGAGAAGCGAAGCTTCATGCTCTGTGCCACTTAATTGGGTTTATGACTCCTTTCTAAAAGCTATGTGCCTATGTGGTTAAATTGATTTTTTTTAATTTAGACAGTTACTCAACTTATTGTTATTTTTGTGTATCTAACATACTAACAATGAAAAACACCGTATTGGCCCTGGCTTTGGCCTTCGGCTTTACCATGAACGCACAGACACCCAAGACACCGCAGCAGATAAAATATCCGATTACCGAAAAAGGCAAAACCACCGACACGTATTTTGGAACGAAAGTACCCGATCCCTACCGCTGGCTGGAAGACGACCGCTCTCCCGAAACCGCCAAATGGGTCACGGCACAAAACAAGGTAACGTTTGATTATCTTGCGAAGATCCCTTTTCGTGATGCCATAAAGGCCCGCATGGAAAAGCTATGGAATTATGAGAAGGTTTCGGCGCCGTTCAAAGAAGGGGATTACTACTATTATTATAAAAACAACGGCCTGCAAAACCAGTCGGTGCTGTACCGTAAGGACAAGAACGGCAACGAAGAGCTGTTCCTGGACCCGAATACATTCTCTAAAGACGGGACTACCTCACTCGCACAGATACAGTTTTCCAAAGCAGGTGATATGACGGCCTACATGATATCCGAAGGTGGCAGCGACTGGGGAAAGATCATTATAATGAACTCCGTTGATAAAAAGCCTACAGGAGAGATCATTGAGAATGTAAAGTTCAGCGGCATTGCCTGGAATGGCAGCAACGGTTTTTATTATTCTACCTATGAGAAGCCGGAAGGCAGCCTGCTTTCGGCGAAGACCGATACCCATAAGCTGTATTACCACAAGCTTGGCACTACCCAAAAAGAAGACCGGGTGATCTTTGGCGAAGGCCAGAAAATACGCTATGTAGGCGGCTACGTGACCGAAGACCAGCGCTACCTTGTGATTACTGCGGCGAACTCTACATCGGGCAAAAAGCTTTTTGTAAAAGACTTACGCAGTGAAGATAATGAGATCATTGCGCTTACGGACAACTTTGACAACGACAGCCAGGTGATTGACAGTCGCAATGGCAGGCTCTATATTTATACGAATTACAATGCACCCAATGGCAAAATTGTAGTCGTGGATGCTGCCAACCCGCAACAGGCCAACTGGAAAGATGTGATTGCCGAAACTGAAAACGTGCTATCGCCTGCTGTTGGCGGCAATTATATTTTTGCCGTATATATGAAGGATGCGGTTTCTATCGTTAAGCAGTATGACTTTAATGGCGAAATGATACGCGAAGTGGCGCTCCCGGGATTAGGCGCTGTAGCAGGCTTTAGCGGTAAAACGGACGAGCCGGTGCTGTATTATTCGTTTTCCAATTATGTAGTTCCGGGAACTATTTATTCGTATGATGTAAATTCCGGCGAATCGAAAGTGTACCAAAAACCAAAGGTGGATTTCAACAGTGATAATTATGCTTCGAAACAGGTATTCTATACTTCTAAAGACGGGACCAAGATACCAATGATCATCACCTACCGGAAAGACCTGAAACTGGACGGCACCAACCCGGCGATCCTTTATGGTTACGGCGGGTTTAACATCAGCCTGGCGCCAACCTTCAGCATTGCCAATGCGGTTTGGCTTGAAAACGGTGGTATCTATGCGGTAGCCAACCTGCGCGGCGGTGGCGAATATGGCCGGAAGTGGCATGATGCCGGTACTAAAATGCAGAAACAGAATGTATTTGACGACTTTATTGCCGCTGCCGAATACCTTATTTCCAATAAATACACCTCATCCGATTATCTTGCTATCAGGGGCGGCTCCAACGGCGGATTGCTGGTAGGCGCTGCCATGACACAGCGCCCGGAATTATTTAAAGTGGCTTTGCCTGCGGTTGGTGTGCTCGATATGCTACGCTACCACACATTTACATCAGGTGCCGGATGGGCTTACGATTATGGCACCTCAGCCGATGATGCCAAAATGTTTAACTACCTGAAAGGCTATTCTCCGTTGCACAATATAAAACCGGGGACTAAATATCCGGCAACGCTGGTAACCACCGGCGATCATGACGACCGCGTAGTACCGGCGCACAGCTTTAAGTTTGCAGCAGCATTGCAGGCAGCCCAGGCAGGCAATGCCCCTATTTTAATCCGAATCGATGTGAATGCCGGGCATGGCGCAGGGAAATCGGTAGCGCAAACCATTGCCGAGCTGAGCGATATACAGGCGTTTACGCTGTATAATATGGGGAAAACGCCGAGACCGTAAATAGTATTCAGTCGCAGTTTTCAGATATCACACATGGTAAAAAGTCCTCTCCCCAGCCCTCTCCAAAGGAGAGGGAGTCGGGACGTGCCGACAGTACGTGATAAAGCACAGACAATCATTCAGGTTTTTAGAGCATGAATAGAGTTCCCCCTTCGGGGGTTAGGGGGCTGATTAGTGCAATAAATACCCTACCTGTATCGACCCGTAATAAAACCCGGTGATGACATTATTGGAGAGCTCTTTGCCGCGGTAATGGAAAGCATAGGTAAAGTTCCATTGGTCGCGGCGGTATTTTATGCCTGCCTCGGCATTGAACCGGAAAGGGATTAACGGGAAAGTAACAGGACTGTCGTTGTTAAAAGGGCTGCCCTCAATGGTAGCATCATGGTGCATGTACTGGATCACGGGGTTCAGGTACAAAAACAGGTCGCGCTTGTTCTTATAATCCCGGTCGTGGCTGAGTGTTGCGCCATGCAGTGCCGATTCGTACATCGGTAACAGCAACCCTCGAAGGCTTATCCGCGCCATCGGGCCAACGGAAACGCTTGTCCATATCGTGCCTATGCTGGCTTCGCCCTGTAGGTGGAAGTCTACTTTATCTTTATAGGTGTCCGTGAATATCTTTTTGGAATAAAGCACATTGGCCTGTATCGCGGGGATAGTAGTTATCTGGTATTGCCATCCCTGCACCCTCGGATAATGAAAAACCTTGTGGAGCCCTCTTTGGACTTCTTCGGCATACGACTCCGGCCCCACTACACCTGCCTGGAGATTGAGCATCAATACACTTTCACTTTTGTAAAAGGTATTGATGCCCGCCTGCGCAAAAAGGTAGCCGGCAAAAGGCCTGTCATTTACATTGATGTCTCCTGCCCGCACCGACTGTGGATTAAAAATATACTGCCCTGCACGGAATTCGGTAATTTTCTTAGCTAATTTCTCATCGTTCCTTTTCCCCAGATAGCGGTAAAACAATTCGATGCCGTTGGTATAATACTGGTCGTTTATGGGAGAAGTGTACAGGTCGTTATCGGATACCAGGCCAATTTCAGCAGGCTTCTGTGCCCATAAAATAGCAGAGCATAATAAGGCTGCGATGGCAAGACACTTCTTATGCATTAATAGTCGAGTTTAACGTAGCGCATTAGCTTTATAATCCTGCCCTTACGTCTTTCGGTATAGCCCGAAGAGCGTATAGCCCGGTAAATATAAGGGTTCGGTAATATGGCCGCAATACCGGCTGCTTCGTTTTTGGTAAGGTTCGCGGCATCTTTATGATACCAATGCTGCGCGGCTGCCTGTGCACCATAAACATACGGACCCATTTCGATGCTGTTAAGGTATACCTCCATAATGCGCTCCTTGCTCCAAAGCAGTTCTATGAGCACGGTAAAATAGGCTTCGAACGCTTTACGGATATAGCTCCTGCCCTGCCACAGGAAAACATTTTTGGCGGTTTGCTGCGATATGGTGCTGCCACCCTTCAGCCTTTTGCCTTTCTCATTACCGGCATACGCTTTTTGAATTGCCTTTAAATTAAAGCCGTGGTGTGTCAGGAAGGTGTCGTCCTCACTGGCAATGACCGCTTTTTGCAGGTTGGGCGAAATTTCCGAAAGCGGAACCCAGTCATGGCTCGCCGTCATTTCTTTACCATCGAATTTCTGTTCCAGCGCGCGGGTTACCATCAGCGGCGTGAACGGCACCGGGATGAACCGGAACAGCACGACCGAGCCAACAGACAAGACGATAAACCAAAGGCATACTTTAAAAAGGAAGCGGAAAAACTTTCGAAGCATAGTGAGGGTTTTATGGCTGCGAAATTACGAATTAGTTGGATATGATTTTCTGCACAAAGTAAAAGGCACCTTTTTTATCAGACACATTGCTTATATTTGATAAATAGCTATTGTATGCCGGTCCTTCAAACGAAACGCCTTTACCTCCGCGAACTTACCCCCAGCAGACGCCGAAAGCTTTTACCTGCTCAATGCCGACCCGGAGGTAATGCAGTTTACCGGTGATGCACCATTTGTAACTATTGAAGAAGCCCACAGGTTCCTTGAAAATTACAGCCATTACAAAGAATATGGTTTTGGCCGGTGGGCAGTGATCCGAAAAGAAGATGATGTTTTTTTAGGTTGGTGCGGATTGAAATATTCAACAGAAAGCGATGAGCATGATATCGGTTTCCGTTTCTTTAAGCGCTACTGGAACAAAGGCTATGCGACCGAAGCGTCAAAGGCATGCATCTACTATGGCTTTCACCAATTGGGGCTAACCACTATTGTCGGGCGGGCAATGGAAGCCAATATAGCATCGGTAAGAGTGCTTGAGAAACTCGGTATGGAGTATTGCCATACTATCGACTTTTGCGGCCAAAACGGAATAGTTTACCGCATTACTAAATAACCTGATATTGCCTTATTTTGAAAAAGACACCCTTCATCCTGCTCCTTATAATTTTCGCGTCCTGTGCCGGAACGAAAAAGGTGGTGCAGGACTTTTCCGCGTTGCCGATGCCAAAATTTACCCGCCAACAGGCAGAAGAAGACTTTGACCTCGAAGTAAAAGCCTTAAAAGAAGCACATACAGGTTTATACCGGTATGCATCGAAGGAGCAATTTGACTCGATAGTGAAAAGCCAGCGCAATAAAATTGCCGACAGTCTTAACGTATTCGAATTCTACAATATCGTTGCGCCAATTGTGGCATTTGCCAAAGAAGACCATTGCGATATCGCACTTCCGGAAATGGCAAATGACTATCTCTCCGTGCATGGAAAATTCCTCCCGGTTGAGGTGGTAAGCCTTAATGAAAAGGTATATATCCTCAATGACCCCGATGAAAAAGCCAGGATAACAGGCCATGAACTGCTGGCGGTGAATAGTGTTGCTATTACCGATATCTACCGTCACATCTTTAACACCTTTGCCGCCGATGGTTTTGTGCGATCCTCCAAATTCAGGTATCTCGACTTTTCCGGGCTCGCAAGGGAATATGCAAAAACCGTAGGGCAGCCGGAAAGTTTTGAGCTCGATACCCGAGATCCCGGGGGCCACAAGCAACATCATACAGTTAGAGCGTGCAGCTTTGCCTTATTCAAATCTATAACCGGGACATTAAAGCAAAAAGGCATCATGAAGGGCCACCTTCCTCCCGCCTCCCTGACATTTGAGCCCGGGATAGCCATTCTTGCCGTTAATACCTTCAGCAATAAGCAGTATAAAACCGCCGGCATGGACTTTAAGGATTTTATCAGGTCGGCTTTTGATTCGATTAAGGCAGTAAAGCCAAAAGCGCTAATCATCGATATTCGTGAGAATGGCGGCGGGTCGGAGGGAAACGAGGATTTCCTGTTCTCATTCCTTACCGGTAAGCCATATAACAAGTACAGGTATGTGCAGGCTTCGGGATTTACCTATTCTTTCCTTCAATACACCGACTACAGCAAGCCGGAAGACCGTGCGGAACTGGAAGCCGACCTGAAGGAAGAACACTATCTTTCTGAAGATGGCAGGATACTGCGCAAGCCGGGCATTGAATCGGCAGCGCCTTTACAGCCGCAACCGTATAAAGGAGATGTATATGTGCTTACCAGCGGGTGGACGTATTCGGGCGGCGCGGAGTTTGCCTGCCTGATGCGGGAGCATACGAATGCACTATTTATCGGTGAAGAAGTGGGCGGCGGCTATTACGGCAATACAAGCGGCTACAGCCTGGAACTTACACTGCCCAATACGGGCATTACAACCGACTTGCCACTGCTAAAATTCGTACTGGATGTAAGCCCTAAGGTGCCTTTTGGGAGAGGCGTATTGCCGGACTACAACATACAGCCGGACATTAGTCAATTTTTAAAAGGCTATGATGCGGAAATGGAGTTTGCGAGGAAGCTTATACATGATAAAAAATGATAACAAAAAAGACTGCCCCTTTCGAGACAGTCCTTTTCAATTTGGAGTTAGCAACAATTATTTTTTGATGAACCTCAGCATGGATCGCGTTCCGTTATCGTTTATTTCGATAAGATAGCTTCCTGCTGCCAGGCGCGATACATCTACGACGCCATTTACAGGAATACCTTTACCGGCTTCCTGGCCTGCTATGGTATATATCGTATAGGCTGCTTTTTCGGAGATGTTCGTAATGTTCAGTACATTTTCCGACGGGTTAGGATACAATGTAATCGCTACGGTGGAAGACTCTGCTGCCCTTGCCGAACTGCCTATAACTACCGTATAATCTTCCACTTCACCATAAGAGAACGCCTCGCAGGCAGTAGGTATGGCATTATATTTCATTGAAACCCGCATACGTGTAGCGCCTGTTGATGCTGTTGAAGGTATGGTGATCGAGCCGCTCACCGGGGTGGTTGTCGAAGCTGCTTTGCTCCACACCAATTCACCCGAATCGGAAAAATCGCCATCGGCATTATAATCGATCCACACCGCGTAGCCTTCATTGTAGGTGCTGCCTGTCCATGCCGGGGTGATCGTAATGGTATACGCGCTGCCTTTGCTTACCGAAGTTGAAAGCGAAGTAAAGTTGCCATACCCTGCATTGGCACCCGACAGGTTGTTGATAGTGCCAAACTGCACCCTGTTGATGTACTCGTCGCTCACGCTGTTGCCTTTGGAAGTACAATAGGTTAGCGTGTTGCTGAGGGTAGTCACATTCACCATATTGCTGGCCACAGAAATATTGCCTGCCGCATCTTTGGCTTTCACTGAGAAACTGTAGGCCGTGGCTGCCGTAAGGCCGGTTACTGTGTAAGTTGTCCCGGTCACGCTGGTGATAATGGTTGCCCCCTGGTACACATCATATCCTGTTACGGCAACATTATCGGTAGCGCCTGTCCAGGAAAGATTGGTAGTAGTCTGGGTCGTGCCAGAAGCGGTAAGTGTTGGCGCTGTAGGTGCGGTTGTATCTGCAGAACCCGCCTGTATGTTGACAGTATAATCTTCCACTTCGCCATACGAGAAGGTTTCGCAGGCTGTCGGTACGCCATTGTATTTCATCGACACGCGCATAC
This sequence comes from Flavobacterium album, assembly GCF_003096035.1. Classification (NCBI taxonomy): domain Bacteria; kingdom Pseudomonadati; phylum Bacteroidota; class Flavobacteriia; order Flavobacteriales; family Flavobacteriaceae; genus Flavobacterium; species Flavobacterium album. Next base: position 740,296 of record NZ_CP029186.1, read on the forward strand.
GGGTAGCGCCTGTTGCCGCCGTGGCCGGAACCGTAAAGCTTCCTGTCGCCGGGGCTGTTGTCGCGGCAGCTTTGCTCCAAACCAATTCACCGGAATCGTCAAAGTCCTTGTCGCCGTTATAGTCTATCCATACGGCATAACCTTCGGCGTAGGCCGTACCAGTCCAGGTTGGGGTTACCATTATGGTATACGCCGTGCTTTTATTCAGGTTGGTTGATAAAGATGTAAAATCGGTATAACCGCCTGCGCCTCCTGCAGAAGCATTGTTGATCGTACCTAATTGTACCCTGCCGATATACTCATCGGATACTGTAGTGCCTGCCGATGCGCAATAGGTTCCGGTAGCTGCAAGTGTCGTTACACTTACCGTGTTGCTTGCCGCTGAAGAATTGCCCGCCGCATCTTTTGCTTTTACCGAGAAAGTATAAGCCGTTGCAGCCGTAAGCTCTGTTACAGTATAAGTAGTGCCGGTTACATTGGCTTTCAGCGTAGCTCCCTGGTACACATCATAACCTGTTACAGCAATGTTATCCGTTGAGGCCGACCATGAAAGATTGGTTGTAGTTTGCGTAGTGCCCGATGCAACAAGATTGAGTGGTGTGCTTGGCGGGGTTGCATCGCCTCCTCCGCTTGCGGTAATGGTAAAGTTGGCATTCGAAATATCAAAGAAGATGTGGTTCGAGCCTTTAACCATGATCCTGTTGGTTGTGCCCGGATTGTTCGGTACCGTGATGGTTTGCGTGCCATCATTCGGTGTACCGCTTAATATGGTTATCGGATACGTGTCGCCTCCGTCGGTAGAAAGGAGGATATCCACATTGGCAGCATTAACGCCATTGGCCGTAGTGCCTGCTACATTCCACGTTACGGTTTGCGTAGAGCCTGCCGCCCATGAAACTGCGGTATTTGGCGCACTTACGGTAAATGGCCCAGCTGTTGCATTTACGGTTACTACCATATCGTCACTATTGTTGGCCGGGCCGCCTGCGTGGTTATCGCGTACGGTAAGCCTGAAGTTAAGTGTCCTTGCTACGTTCGGCACCGCTTCCCATTGCCATGAGGTAGCGCCGGTCTTAATGGTCGCCATCCTTGGGAACACTCTTGACCCGCCGGTCGTTGGCACATAGGAACGAAATGCCGGGCCCGATGTCGCTGTTACGCTCGGGTAGGTTGTGGATGTTGTCCCCGAGTTCATCTGCTCCCAGCAGTAGGTAAGCCCGCTGTCGTTGGCATCGGTACCCGAGCCTGTCAGCATGAATGGCGTTCCTTTTGGTATGGTATAATCCAGTCCGGCATTGGCGGTTGGTATCGCATTGCCGGTCGTGGTATTGGTCTGGCAGGTGGTTGTTTTTACATAGTTGGTTACCTGCTGGATGCTTACGGCATGGAAGAACGGGTCGCTGTGCGGCTGGACATCGGTAGCGCCGGTGATGCCTGCATAGCCCATAATGGTAGTACCACTGCCCGGCTCGTTCTGTACGCCTGAACCCTCGTTGCTAAAGGTAAAAGTATGGTTCGCGCCAAACTGGTGGCCCATTTCGTGGGCTACGAAGTCGATATCAAAATTATCGCCTACAGGAGCGGTACTGGTTGTAAAGCCGCTTCCCTTGCCGCTCGCGCAAACGCACCCGATACAGCCGGCATTACCGTTATTGCCGATAGCCGACATGAGGTGGCCCACATCATAGTTGGCATTGCCGATAACACTTGTAAGGGTTGACTGCAGTTCGCTGTTATAGTTAGCATCGGTACTGCCATACGGATCGGAAGCCGCGCTTGTGTAAATAACCGCATCCGTATTGGAGATAAGGACCATATTTACGCCAAAATCCTTTTCGAACACACCATTCACGCGGGTCATGGTGGTGTTGATAGCGGCAAGCGCAAGGGCTTTGGTACCGCCATAGTAAGCAGTATATTCTCCGGTCACGCTCATGGCCAGGCGGTAGGTGCGCAGCTTTCCGTCGTCGGCGTTCGGCCTTTGCTCCAGGTCGGTTGCGGCGATCTGGCGGCGGGCGTGGTCGGCTACTTCACATTCAAATTTGGTGAAAGGAGGCGATTTCTGTGTCCTCTTATAAACAGAATAAGTTTTCAGGTCGGTCGAATACGGCTCGATAAATACGCTTGGCCTGTCGGCAGCGGTCATCATGGTTTGCAGGCCTAAAGGTGAAACGCTGAAACGGATGATCGCGGTTGGATCGTCGATGCCCTGGCCGGCATAGGACCTGATCTCAGGGTAGCGCGCAGTGAGCTCGGGATCCATCACGGGCGCTTCCACGATACGGAAACGCTCCAGCGTACCCTCAGCATTCGGGAAGTAAACGATAACGGAAGATTTTACAGTACCCCGCAGCGGCGCCTTTGCCAGTTCAGCTTTCAGCGACGGGATGTCGAGGTTGTACAAATGTTTCGAAGGAAGCGTTTCCCTGTCTTTAAAGGTAAGGATACCGCTTTTCTCCGGTGTGGCTTTCCAGAACAATTTGCCCTCCTGTGCAAATGCAAAACCGGAAACCACCAATGCAATGGCAAGTAATGTTTTTTTCATATTTTATAAATTCAAGTTTCTATAAAAGTAGAATATTATTTGAACAAAAAACAAAATATATGTGAAAATTGTAACAATTATGCGTTTTATAAGTAAAATATTCACAAAATATATAAATATTTAAAAATAAAATATTGTCAGAAAAATTGTTAAATAGGTGCGAAAAGCAGAAAACAGGCACTTAAATATCCCGCGCCTAAAGACGGTTTAAAAAAATATGAGTAATTTCACGCTCTTTAAATGCCCTGATGGATGAAAAGCAATACTAAACTGTTCATAGCCATACTGGCCGGCCTCGTACTCGGGATCGGTCTCGGCTATTTTGTGTACAAGGGCTATACTAAAGATGAAGCAAAGGAATTTGCTGTAAGCATCAAGCTTCTGGGTACTATTTTCATCCGTATGGTGCAGATGATCATTGCGCCCCTGGTGTTCTCTACCCTTGTAGTGGGCATTGCCAAAATGGGCGACATGAAGCTTGTAGGACGCGTAGGCGGCAAAGCAATGGGTTGGTTCATCTCAGCTTCGCTGGTGTCGCTGCTGCTGGGAATGGTTTTAGTCAACTGGCTGCAGCCGGGCAGGAATACCGATGTCACTATGGAATCGGTTGCATCGGCAGACGAGCTTGTGAAGAATGTTGATTCGTTTTCCCTTGAAAAATTTGTAACCCACGTCGTGCCTAAAAGCATCGTGGAGGCCATGGCCACAAATGAGATATTACAAATTGTAATTTTTTCTATAATGTTCGGTATTGCTTTAGCCGCTATTGGCGAATTAGGCAAGCCGGTCATAAAAGTGCTCGATATTATTTCGCATGCCATTTTGAAGATGGTGGGCTACATCATGTGGGTAGCGCCATTTGGCGTATTTGGCGCGGTTGCCGGTGCGGTTGCCGTTTACGGCTTCGACATCTGGGAACTATATGCCAACTACCTTGCATCCTTTGCATTAGGCATCTTATTATTATGGGTATTGCTGCTTGCCGTAGGCTACCTGATTTTGGGCAACAGGCTCTGGACACTGCTTAAAAGGCTTGCGAGCCCTTTGCTCATCGCTTTTTCAACCACGAGCAGCGAGGCCGTTTTCCCGAAACTTACCGAAGAGCTGGAGCGTTTTGGTTGCGACCCTAAAATCGTTTCGTTTACCTTACCGTTGGGCTATTCGTTCAACCTTGACGGCAGCATGATGTACATGACTTTTGCCAGCCTTTTCATCGCGCAGGTATACGGTATCGATATGTCTATCGAAAAACAATTGGTAATGCTGCTGGTGCTTATGCTTACCAGCAAAGGCGTTGCCGGGGTGCCGAGGGCTTCGCTTATAGTAGTGGTCGCCACGTGTGCCATGTTTGGCATACCGCCGGAAGGGATAGCCCTGATATTGCCTATCGACCATTTTTGCGATATGGCACGCAGCATGACCAATGTACTTGGCAATGCGCTTGCTACCAGCGCTGTGGATAAATGGGAAGCTAAAAATACAATCAATCATCAAACATAACTTATATGGACAGTTTTCACTGGACACAATTATTAAATCCTGAATTTTATATCAACCTCGAAATAGGCGGGGTAGCCGTAGGCATCTACGTAGTGCTTTTTATCGTTTTTGCCGAGACAGGGCTTTTCGCCGGATTTTTCCTGCCGGGAGACAGCCTGTTGTTCCTTGCCGGAATTTACAGCAATGAGCTCATGGCAACCGTGATGCCTATGGACAGCGATTTCCTAAACGTAACAGTACTATCTGTATTTGTTGCTTTAGCAGGGATTGTGGGTAACACCTTCGGGTACTGGTTCGGAGCCAAAAGCGGGACCTATCTTTATAAGAAAGAAGACTCTTTCTGGTTCAAAAAGAAATACCTCATCCAATCGCATGACTTTTTTGAAAAGCACGGCGGAAGGGCCATCATTTTTGCACGTTTCCTTCCTGTGATACGGACTTTTGCACCTATCATAGCCGGTGTAGTGGGGATGGAGAAGAAAAAATTCATGCTTTTCAATATCATAAGCTCTGTGCTTTGGTCGTTTACGCTCATATTTGCCGGGCACTACCTCCAGGAGTTGTTCCTTGGCTGGGGCATTGACCTTAAATCGCATATTGAGATCATCATCATCGGCATCGTGCTTGTGACTACCGTTCCGGTAATCGTGAACGCTATTAAAGGCAATAAAGTTACCGAGGAGGAAGCTGCTGAGAAAATAGCCGACAAAGAATAAACAAACTTAATTCCGCAATGCCATGAACCTTAGCTATTGGGAAATTCAGCACTGGTTTACGGATATTGATTACACTATTGTGGGCAGCGGCATTGTGGGCCTGCATACGGCACTACGGCTACGTGAGCGCTTTCCTGAAAGCAAAATACTGGTTCTGGAAAAAGGCCCGCTACCACAGGGGGCGAGTACCAAGAATGCAGGGTTCGCCTGCTTCGGCAGCCTTTCGGAAATCATAAGCGACCTGAACAACCATACCGAAGAAGAAGTTATTTCCCTCATTCAAAAACGCTGGCAGGGATTACAGTTACTCCGCAAAAGGCTGGGCGATGCTGCCATCGACTTTAAGCCCTATGGCGGTTATGAGCTTTTCCTCAAGGATGATACTGCCGGGTATGAGGAATGTCTGCGCAAAATGCCTTTTGTAAATGAGGTATTGCGACCGCTATTTAAAGCCGATGTATTCGCCAAAGAAGTGGATCGCTTTGATTTTAAGGGAATACAGGAGTATCTTGTCTTCAATCCGTTTGAAGGGCAGATAGATACCGGCCTGATGATGCAGGCGCTTTTGAAAGAAGCTGCTGCACAAAACATACTTATACTGAATAACCAAACCGTTACCGCTTACCATGAAAAGCAGGATGGCGTAACGGTAAGCCTGGGCGATTTCAGCTTTACTACAAAGAAATTAATATTCACTACGAACGGGTTTGCGAGCAGCATTACAAATGGCGCCGTTACCCCCGCACGTGCCCAGGTGCTCATTACCGAACCGATACCCAATCTTGACATACGCGGTACCTTCCATATCGACCGCGGGTATTATTACTTCCGCAATATCAACAATCGCATCCTTTTTGGCGGCGGCCGCAACCTTGACTTTGAAGGCGAGACTACCACGCGATTCGGGCAATCTGAAATCATCCAGAACCAACTGGAAAAAATCCTTCGCGAAGTGATCCTTCCGGGTACCGACTTTACAGTTGCCCATCGCTGGAGCGGCATAATGGGACTAGGCAGCCAGAAGAACCCTATTGTACAGCAACTATCCGACCATGTGTACTGCGGCGTAAGGCTGGGTGGCATGGGTGTGGCGATAGGGAGTATTGTGGGGATGGAGTTGGCGGATTTGGTATAGACCTACTTCTTCTTTTGTCTTGAAACAAAAGAAGCAAAAATTCAAGGCTCCAAATATTTCACTTAAAATCTACGGCAAGCTTCTCCCATCGCGACCCAAGCCGCTCGAACAGAGTTCTTCGCTCGTGGGTCGCTCTCCTTCTCCCAACGCTGAATCTTCCCTTGATTTTTACGCGAAATATTTTATGCCGAACTTCACTCAAACCTGCTTACCCGGACGTTACAAACACATACAAAGTTTCGTGATTAGCCCTGATATAAGCGGCATCCCCGACGAAGGAGGGATAGAGCGGATAGCAGGAATTGCCACTACTGGAAATGCCCAAGCTTTTTGCTCATGAAAAAAGTCCTCTCCCTCGGCCCCCTCTCCCAAGGAGAGGGGAGCGAGACGTGCTTACTCTTATGTGCTAATCATTCAACAATAATCGCATTATTAAATTTACGAAGTATGCAAGCCCTTTTTTATATTAAATCTGTAACACAACGCGCCAAATACCGTCCAATAGTTTTATTTTTGGTAAAGTTTTTATAACCAAATGATATTATGAAAAAAATTCTTCTATTAACCTTAAGCATCATGGGATTATCGGCTTCGGCACAACAGCACATGACGCCCGAACTCCTTTGGAAAGTGGGCAGGGTGAGCACACTGGGCATTACCAAAGACGGGAAAAGCATTGTTTATAAAGTTTCGATCCCTAATGTGGCGGAAAACAAATCGGATTCAAAATTCTATACCATCCCTGTGGGCGGCGGGACACCCGTTGAAACAAAAGATTACAAAGCACTGCTGAAAGACAAGTACGTTTCTCCCGATGGCAAATGGCTGCTTTCGCACAAAGAAATTAAAGTGGAAAAAGTGCTGGGCAAAGACCACTACCCGGAACTGGATAAATCGACCGCGCAGGTATACGATGGCCTTGATTACCGCCATTGGGATACCTGGAACGACGGTACGCACAACCACGTGGGCTATGCACCTGTGGATAAGAAAGACGGATTTATCGACATCATGTCCAATGAGCCGTATGATTCGCCACAAAAGCCTTTTGGCGGGGAGGAAGATTATTGCTGGTCGCCCGACGGGAAAAGCATCATTTATGTTTCCAAAAAGAAAGCCGGGACGGAATACGCAATCAGCACCAATACCGACCTCTACCAATATGACCTTGCTACCAAGCAGACCAAAAACCTTACGCCAAACAATCCGGGATATGATACCAATCCTGCCTACTCCCCTCAGGGCGACCTGACATGGCTACAGATGAAGCGCGATGGTTATGAGGCGGATAAGAATGATATCATTGTCCGGTTTAAAGGTAATGATATCAACCTTACTGCGGGATGGGATGGTACAGTGGACAACTTTACCTGGAGCCCTGACGGTAAGAAAGTATATTTTGTTGCAGCTGTTGACGGTACTAAACAGCTTTTCGAAGTAAACTTCCCGGGGCTCACGAAGATCGCCATTACCGTAAAGCAACTTACTGATGGATATTTTGATGTAAATAGCATTGTGGACTTTGCAGCTGATAAGGTAATCCTTGAAAGGGCCGATATGAACCATGCCACTGAAATCTTTAGCTACGACCTGAAAAAGAAAACGTGGACGCAGCTTAGCAAAGTGAATGATGCATTTTATGCTGGCATCAAACTAAGCAAAACCGAGAAAAGATATGTTACCACTACCGATGGCAAAAAGATGCTGGTGTGGGTAATTTTGCCTCCTGATTTTGACGCGAAAAAGAAATACCCTACCCTGCTGTACTGCCAGGGCGGGCCGCAATCGGCTTTGACGCAGTTTTATTCCTACCGCTGGAACTTCCAGGTAATGGCGGCACAGGGCTACATTGTGGTGGCCCCTAACCGCCGCGGTATGCCGGGGCATGGCGTGGAGTGGAACGAGGCCATCAGCAAGGACTGGGGCGGCCAGGTAATGGATGATTACCTTTCTGCTATAGATGATGTTGCCAAAGAGCCATATGTAGACAAAGCACGCCTTGGGGCTGTGGGCGCGAGCTACGGTGGGTATTCGGTGTTTTACCTTGCGGGGATACACAACAAGCGCTTTAAGACCTTTATTGCCCACGACGGTGTGTTCAACCTGCAGAGCATGTATGGCACTACCGAAGAAGTTTTCTTCACGAACTGGGACAGCGGCGGACCGTACTGGGACAAGAACAATGCTGCAGCCCAAAAGACCTATTCAAAATTCAACCCAATCGATAACGTTGCCAAATGGGATACACCGATCCTGATCTACCAGGGAGGCACCGACTACCGTGTGCCTATCGGGCAGGGACAGGAGGCGTTCCAGGCGGCACAGTTAAGGGGCATCAAGAGCCGTTTTGTGTATTTCCCGGATGAGAACCACTGGGTGTTAAAGCCGCAGAATGCATTGGTATGGCAAGGTGAATTTTTCAAATGGCTGAAGGAAACATTGTAGAAATAAAGCTAAAAGTTAAGAATTTGTAAATTTTCTGTATTTTAGCGTCCTTGATTGTAACTAAACTAAACAATAGACTATGTATAATTTTTCAGTAAAACCGTTCCTGGCAGCATCGCTGCTTGTAGCGGGAATGCAGGTGGGCTTTGCTCAGGATTACCTCGTAAACTCACTTAAAAACAACCAAAGCGCCAACAGTAAAGATTCTTTCCAATTCACCGACGTGATAAATATTGAGAACACCCCGGTAAAAAACCAGGGATCATCGGGAACCTGCTGGAGCTACTCGGCCAACTCATTCCTGGAGTCGGAAATGATCCGTATGGGCAAGCAGCCTGTAGAGATTTCGCAGGTGTACACAGCACGCAACGCCTATGTTGAAAAAGGCAAGAACTATGTAAGGATGCACGGCGCCATTACCCTTGGCGACGGTGGTGCACTGCACGATGTTATCAACATGTACCGCAAATATGGCGCGCTGCCGCAAAATGTTTACACCGGGCTTAATTACGGCACTACCGTAAACAAGTTCGAAGAGATGCAAACAATGGCACAGGGCGTGCTGGAAGCTGCTGTAAAGAACCCTAACGGCGAACTTTCCCCTAACTGGATAAAAGCCTATACCGCAGTACTTGACTCTTACCTTGGCGATGTGCCGCAGAGCTTTGACTACAAAGGAAAAAAATATACGCCACAGACTTTTGCCAAAGAAGTGGTAGGCATCAACCCTGATGATTATGTGGAGCTGTCTTCATTCAAAGAGCACCCATATTATTCGAAATTTGTGCTTATGGTGCCGGACAACTGGTCGCTTGATATGGTATATAATGTAAAGATGGACGACCTTACTGCTATAATCGACAACGCGCTTAAAAATGGCTACACTGTAGGTTGGGCAGGCGATGTAAGCGAAAAAGGCTTTAGCTGGAAAAACGGCGTGGCTTACATCCCTTCAAAGAATTTTGCCGACATGACCGCAGAAGAGAAAGAGAGTATCTTTAAAGGCCCTCAGGCTGAGATGGAGATCACTGAAGATATGCGCCAGAAAGCTTTTGACAACTACCAGACTACCGACGACCACGGTATGCACATTGTAGGCCTTAGCAAAGACCAGAACGGCAAAGAATACTACATCGTTAAGAACTCATGGGGTGCGACCAACGATTACAAAGGCTACCTTTATATGAGCAAAAACTTTGTGAAGTATAAAACTACGGCTATCCTCCTGAACAAAGGCGGCATACCGAAAGACCTTGCTAAAAAAATGGATATAAAATAATCCAGGTATTATAAAAAAAGGATCCCGATAGCTTAACACTATCGGGATTCTCTTTTTTTATTCTCTTGGCTTCCTGCGTTCCCTCATTTTTTCCCGGTTCTCTTTTTTCATTACAAGAAATTGCCCAAACTGTTCATCCGTCAAAATAGCTTTCATTTTTTCATCCCTGGCTGAATCAAGCTCTTTTAGCCCCTTGCCTTTCTCAACAGTATGCCCTTCAGAAGTTTTTAGTTCTTTTGCGCCATTAAGAAATTCAAGGTTCGCATCATATGCTTTTTTATATTGCTCATCGTTAAGGGAAAGCTTATTTTTCATATTGTCTGTAAGGAGTTTGGCCATGGCCTCCGGATTACGGCCCTCGGCTTTGCGCCCTTCAGCTTTACGGTCCTGGGCTGACATTGAAACGGTAAATAAGAACAACGCCACGATAAGGCCTGCTCCATGCATTAGTTTTTTCATTTTCTGATATTTAAAAGGTTAATGGATTATAAAGATATAAAAACCATGCCAATATAATAGGCCAGATTTTATTTGCTGGTTTTGACCATTAGCTCCAGCGCATCCCATATCCCATAAAAAGCATCATTGCCCTGCTTATCGTCAATATCGGTATTAACCATAAGAAAACGCCCGGTACCGGTTTCAGGGTCAAAGAACATCAGGGATGATACGCCCGGATCGCCGCCGGTATGGCCTATATAGCCTTTAGGGCTAAAGCCGATAAACAGGCCGGAATTGTATTCGTCGCTAAATGGGTTTTGGGTTTCCTGTCCATCCAGGAAGTTTCTTGGGCCAAGATAGGTTGTATAATATTGTTTGTAGCTTTCCTTATTAAGAAGCTTTCCTCTGCCCTGATAGCCCCTAATTAGCTCCTGAAGGTATTTGGCCATATCTGCGGCAGAAGTCACCAGGCCGCCATCAGGATACGTGATGCAATTATAAAACGGCAGCGGCTCTTTTTTGCCCGTATAAAGGTACGACCTGTTACTGAATTCTTTCCCCCGGCCATAGAACCCGGAGTCTTTCATTCCTAACGGATCCAGGATGTGTTTTGCGACAAACGCATCATAAGGCATCCCTGTGGCTTTTTCTACAACTAAAGCTGCTATTGCAGCGCCAAGGTTGCTGTATTCATAATATTGTCCCGGCATCATCCCCGTAAAGTTGTCTTCTGCATAGTATTTGCCATCCTCTGAAAATAATCCACGCAGGAATTCTTCCATACCAATACCGGCAGAAGGCGGGTTGAACTTTTGGAGATACCCTGTGGGAGCAACACCTGAAGCATCATCAAGTATATACGACCTGTCCATATACTGGTAATTGTCGTGGATGGACGAAGTATGCGTGGCCAGCTGCTGTATTGTGATCTCTTTATCCGGAAATAAAGCAGGGCGCACTTTAAACGGCAGGTACTTGTTGATTGGGTCGGATAGCTTTAGTTTTCCCATCTCCTGTGCCTTGAGCAGCGCTAAGCCTATCAGTGTTTTTGAAACTGAAGCGACCGGCTGGGTGGTTTGGGCAGTATATTTTTCCCCGGAACTAAGGTTGGAGGTGCCAACGCCGTTTTCATAAAGCACGCTGTCCTTATTTACCACAGCCACCGAAAAACCTGCAAAATATCCCTGTGCGGATAATGTGTGCAGCTTACCGGTAAGCGAGTCGGCCGCAGGGTTAGCGGGAACTTTAGCAGTTTCCGGATGGTTGTTGCGGCAGGACACACAGGCAAACGCAAGGACAATTATAAAAAGCTTATTCATACAAATGGATTGGTTATAGCTACACATAAAAAAGCCCGCCTTAGCGGGATATAAATATAACATTATCGGGACAAAAATACCCTGCATCTCCTTATGGTGATGTCAGTTTATTTTCTCGATCTTTTCAACGCTGATCTCACACCACTCCTTGCTGCCGCCCCATACTTCACCGGTTACCCGTATCTTGTCACCCAGCTTTATCATGCCGCCTTTATCATCATAGATTTTTACATCGGCTTCGGTAAACCCTTCGTTAAGCGGCTCCATCATATTCTTTTTTTCACCGCTTTTATTAGCTGTATAAATATGCAGCGCAGGTATCCTGTACTTTCCGGCCGGGGCCTCGAACGCCATGGTTATAGAACCCCCTGTGGTATAAAAACTGTCCGGCAGCTGTATAACGCCTTCTGTTGTTACCAGGACATCCTTATTTTCTTTGTTGCAGATATCCGATGCTTTTATCGCCATCGGCACATCCGAACATGCGGCAGCCGAAAGCAGGGCTGTGGCCGCAATTGCTTTAATAAATTTATTCATGCTTAGTTTGGTTGGTTTTCTTTTTCTTTACTGGTAATATTCCCTGAATTTCTTACCGTAGTTTGCTTTATTGGCCGTGTACGTTTTGTACTGGGTTTCGGTAAGCACCGATTTTAGCTTGGTATCCCTTTCGTCAGTAACTGCTTTTATTTTTTTAGCTTTCTCGGTAGGGTTGGTTGTTCCTTTTTCGGCTTCCGCGGCCTTTTGCAGGAATGTTTTGTTCACATCCATCACCTTGGTGTACTGGCTGTCATTAAGCGCGAGCTGCGCCTTCATTTGCGTGGTAACGACCTTTGCGCCTTCGGTAGCTTTCTCTTTTTCCTGTGCTGTAACAGCGGTTGTAAAAAATACAACCATCATAAAGGCTGCAACTACTTTCATGGCCGAATTCATTCTTTTGATCATAATTATTTGTTTATCGATTAATGATTGTTTGACCGCAAGATAGATAAAAAATAAGAATATGGACATAAAAAATCTGAAGGCATATTTCAAATTGCTACATTTACCTAAACGGATCAGTACTATGAAATTTTTTTGCTCCCTGCTAATTTTCGCTTTGATCAATTTTTCCCGAAGTGGGGAAATACGGGATCTGTACACTGTCATTAAAATTTATGAAACTGAAGCGGAACCAATATTCTTAATTAAGAACGAAAGAAACACAGGCCTTATTGTAAGTACCAATGACACTTTGGAGGTAGATGCATCATTCAGTAAAATTACAATAGGTACTAAATATCTGTTTATCCTTAACGAAAGAAAATTTCGCGGCGAAACAAGTGGCTATATGATAATCGATGAGTCGGGAAAGACTGAAAAAAGATGGGATGTCAAAAAAGATGGTGAGATGCCTTCTATCTATAAGGCCAAAAATGTAAAAGGCTTATATATAAAAGTTCCTGAATAAAAAATCCCGCCGAAGCGGGATCCTTTTTATTGTGGGTCTTTCATATGAAAGGTTTCCATAAATTTAGTGGTGTAGTTACCGGCTACATAATCCGGCTCATCCATCAGCTGTCGGTGGAATGGTATCGTTGTCTTGATGCCTTCAATCACAAATTCATCCAGTGCACGCTTCATTTTGTTGATAGCTTCCTGCCTTGTCTGTGCCGTAGTGATCAGCTTCGCAATCATGGAGTCGTAGTTTGGCGGGATGGTATAGCCTGAATATACGTGGGTATCCAGCCTTACGCCATGGCCTCCCGGCATGTGCAGGGTAGTGATCTTGCCCGGCGACGGCCTGAAGTCGTTATAAGGGTCTTCCGCATTGATACGGCACTCTATAGAATGTAGCTGCGGCAGGTAGTTCTTGCCCGAGATAGGCACTCCGGCGGCTACCAGTATCTGTTCGCGTATCAGGTCGTAGTCAATTACCTGCTCAGTAATAGGGTGCTCTACCTGGATACGGGTGTTCATTTCCATGAAATAGAAATTCCTGTGCTTGTCTACAAGGAATTCTACGGTACCGGCGCCTTCGTATTTGATGTACTCAGCAGCTTTTACAGCAGCAGCTCCCATTTTTTCACGAAGCTCATCGGTCATAAATGGCGAAGGGGTCTCTTCCGTAAGTTTCTGGTGGCGGCGCTGTACAGAGCAGTCCCTTTCAGAAAGGTGGCATGCTTTCCCGAAAGAGTCGCCCACCACCTGTATCTCGATGTGGCGTGGCTCTTCGATCAGCTTTTCCATGTACATACCGTCGTTACCAAAAGAAGCCGCGGCTTCCTGCTTGGCGCTTTCCCATGCTTTCAGCAGGTCTTCCTGCTTCCACACGGCGCGCATACCTTTACCACCACCACCGGCAGTAGCCTTAAGCATTACAGGGTAGCCAAACTCTTTCGCAAGCTTTTCGGCATGCTCATACGAGTCAAGAAGCCCGTCAGAGCCCGGCACGCAAGGTACGCCTGCAGCCTTCATGGTCGCTTTGGCAGTAGCCTTGTCGCCCATCTTGTCGATCATGTCCGGCGATGCACCGATGAATTTGATTCCATGCTCAGAACATATCTTGGAGAACTTAGCGTTCTCAGAAAGAAATCCGTAGCCCGGGTGTATGGCGTCTGCATTGGTAATTTCCGCAGCAGCGATTATATTCGATATTTTCAGGTACGAAAGGTTGCTTGGCGGCGGGCCGATGCATACGGCTTCGTCAGCAAACTTTACGTGAAGGCTTTCGGCATCTGCAGTAGAATATACCGCTACCGTTTTTATCCCCATTTCCCTGCAGGTCCTGATCACACGAAGTGCAATCTCTCCCCTGTTGGCAATAAGTATTTTTTTAAACATCTTTTTACTATTTTAAATTTTGAATGGTAAATTTTAAATTTTTTTAAACGCCTTTATATTCAGCATTTAAAATTCAATATTTAAAATAAGTTATGATGGATCAACCAGGAATAATGGCTGGTCGAATTCAACCGGCGATGAGTCATCTACCAAAACCTTAACGATCTTGCCCGATACTTCCGATTCGATCTCGTTGAACAGCTTCATAGCTTCGATAACGCAAACCACATCTCCTTTAGATATCGTACTGCCCACCTCTACAAAAACAGGTTTATCCGGTGCCGGCTTCCTGTATAGCGTTCCTATGATCGGCGATTTTATCGTTACATATTTCGAATTGTCATCAGCAGCAGGGGCAGCCGGTGCCTGTGTTGCGGCAGGGGCAGCTGGTGCAGCCGGAGCCTGTGGTGCCTGTGCCATCGGCTGGCCTACCGGTATGTGCTGTATGTAAGCAGTAGCTTCAGAAGCTGCGGCATCAGTAGTTTTAATGGTGATCTTAAAATCATCCATCTCGAGCTTAACTTCAGTAGCACCGGATTTTGCCACAAACTTGATCAGGTTTTGAATTTCTCTAATATCCATAATTTCCGAATTTTGTTTAGGTTGTTTATTTTTTGTCGTATGCCCATTTAAGGTAGATAGATCCCCATGTGAACCCGCCCCCGAAAGAAGCAAATATAAGGTTATCCCCTTTTTTGAAAAGGTGTTCAAAATCGTTCAGCAGCAAAGGCAGCGTTGCCGATGTGGTGTTACCGTATTTCTCGATATTCACAAGCACTTTAGATTCGTCAAGGCCCATGCGCGATGATGTGGCATCAATAATTCTTTTGTTCGCCTGGTGCGAGATCAGCCAGTCTACATCCTCATTGCTAAGATTGTTCTTCTGCATGATCCTTTCGCTGATATCGGCCATATTGGAAACCGCATATTTAAATACGGTCTTTCCATCCTGGAACACATAGTGCTGCTTTTTGTCGATGGTTTCCTGTGAAGGCGGCAATAGCGACCCGCCCGCATCGATCTTAAGGTATTCGCGGCCAATGCCATCGCTCCTTAGTATCTCATCCTGCAGGCCAAGCCCTTCTTCGTTAGGCTCGAACAATGCCGCGCCGGCACCGTCGCCAAAGATGATGCAGGTAGCCCTGTCGGTATAATCTATGATGGATGACATTTTATCAGCGCCTATCAGGAGTATTTTCTTGTAGCGCCCGGCCTGGATATAGGCTGCCGCCGTGCTCATTCCGTAAAGAAAGCTGGAGCAGGCTGCCTGAAGGTCGTAGGCAAATGCGTTCACCGCGCCTATCTGGGTAGCAACATATACCGCAGTTGCGGCAACAGGCATATCAGGGGTTGTGGTAGCCAGGAGCACCATATCGATGTCTTCCGGGTTTGTACCGCTTTTTTTAAGCAGGTCTTCGGCTGCTTTTATAGCTAAAAAGGATGTCCCTTTATCTTTATCTTTCAGAATGCGCCTTTCTTTAATCCCGGTGCGTGTAGTAATCCATTCATCATTAGTGTCTACCATCGTTTCAAGCAACTTGTTGGAAAGCACAAAATCCGGGACATAAGCACCTACGGCTGTAATGGCGGCTGTTATTTTACTCATAGGATAAATTTTTCAATTCAGGTGAGGAATTTGAAAAGTGGTGGAAATTACAAAAAAAATATATATTGAATTGTAATAAGTTAGCTTAAATTAAAAATAAATGGGCTTTAACAAAAAAACTCCCACATCGTGAGAGTTTTACCCATGTATCTTAAATAATTAAGCAACAGCTTCCTGTTTGTCTATAACTACCTGGCCCCTGTAGTACATTTTGCCCTCATGCCAGTAAGCCCTGTGGTACAAATGCGCTTCGCCTGTTACAGGACATGTAGCAATTTGAGGAACAGATGCTTTATAATGTGTCCTTCTTTTATCTCTTCTTGTTTTCGAGGTCTTTCTCTTAGGATGTGCCATTTTCTATATTATTTTATCCGTTTAACAGTTTTTTCAATTCGTCCCAACGGGGATCGGTATTCTCTTTTTGTTCTTCTTCTTTTTTACTCTTTTTCTCTTTCGGAGCAAGCTCGTTCAGTTTGTCTAATATCGCGGCATCTATAGTACCGTCCTTAATTCCGGGATGTACCCGTTTTGAAGGGACCGAGAGCACTATCATTTCATAAATGTATTGTGCCACGTTCACCTGGTATTCGCCATGCGGCAAAATAAGCATTTCATCGTTGTCGTCGTTGTATTCGTCCCCAAATTTCACAATGAGATTCAGCTTGCCTTTTACGGGCAGGTCAAAATCCTCATTCGACAGGTCGCAGGGTACGTTAACTGTACCTTTATGCTTAAAGCTGAGCTCCAGCATGGTGCTCTTCTTCTCCAAAACTAAGTTCACTTTAATGTTGACGTCGTTATATTCGTCAAAACCAAAGTCATCAAAGAACGTTTTATTAATTTCAAACTCAAACTGGTGCTTCCCCTGCTTCAACCCCACGAACGGGATTAAAAAATCTTTGTTCGCTTTCATCTCGCCAGTTTTTTTTAATTTTTTCACCGAAAAAGGCCGCAACTCATTCATTACAACATATTTCGAGCGTGCAAAGATAGAAAATTATTGCAAACCCAAAACTGTTATCCATATTTTTTTTCTTCTTGTTTTTCCCTGATTTTCAAAGGGTTTTTAACAAGTTCTTTATAAACACCCCTGTTTTGGTAAACATCAAGCGCCAGGTAAACCGCTTCTTTAAACGAGTTAAAATCAGCAACTCCCTTCCCGGCTATCTCATAGGCGGTGCCATGATCAGGCGAGGTGCGTACCGCCTCAAGGCCTGCCGTGTAGTTCACTCCATTGCCAAAAGACAGCGTTTTGAACGGTATGAGCCCCTGGTCGTGGTAGGCCGCAATAACGGCATCGTATTTTTCATATTGGCCGCTGCCAAAAAAACTGTCTGCCGAAAATGGCCCGAAAACCAATACTCCTTCTTCAAAAAGCTTTTTGAGCGCGGGCTTCACCACTTCGTCATCCTCTTTCCCGATAACCCCATTATCGCCACTGTGCGGATTTACCCCAAGCACAGCGATCTTAGGTTTGCCGATACCAAAATCCTGCTTCAGCGTTTTGTTGATAGTGGTAAGTTTTTTGCGTATGAGTGCCTCCGTAAGATGTGCGGAAACTTCATTTACCGGGATATGATCGGTCAGCAGGCCTACGCGCAGGTTATCCTGCACCATCAGCATAAGCGCATCGCCTTCCAACTGTTCGTTCAGGTAATCCGTATGCCCCGGGAATTTAAATTCGTCCGACTGTATGTTGTGCTTGTTTATTGGCGCCGTAACCAATACATCAATAGTTCCTTCCTTTAAAGCCGCCACTGCCTCAGTAAAGGACTTTACCGCCAGCGCCCCGGCCATTTTATCTTCTTTGCCAAACTCAACATTGAAGCCTTCTTTCCAAACGTTCAGCACATTGATCTTACCTATCACTACCTGGCTTAAGTTATCAATGCCGTGCAGGTTGCAGCTTAGCTCCATGGTTTTTTTTACAAAAGACAGCGCTTTTACATTGCCAAAGATCACCGGCGTGCAAAATTCCAGCATACGGGTATCCTCAAAAGTTTTCAGGATCACTTCGCTCCCGATACCGTTAAGGTCGCCCACAGAGATACCCACTATTACATTTTCTGCCTTTTTTGTCATGATGCTGATTATTGCTTAATTTTGGAGTTACAAATTTAGTAAAATTAATCAGCATGTTTACAGGAATTATTGAAGCTGCGGGTACTATAAAGCAAATAGTACACGATAACAGCAATTATAACATAACAATCACTTCGAACATAACACACGAACTGAAAATAGACCAAAGCGTAGCCCATGACGGCGTATGCCTTACAGTAGTATCCATCGACGGCGACAGTTATACGGTTACGGCAATTAAAGAAACATTAGACAAGACCAACCTTAAAGGGTGGCATGAAGGCGGCATTGTAAACCTGGAGCGCGCCATGAAGCTGGGCGACCGCCTGGACGGGCACATCGTACAAGGGCACGTGGACCAGACCGGCATCTGCAGCTCGGTGGAGGAAGTTGGCGGAAGCTGGTATTTTACCTTTGGCTATGATAAGCTCCAGAACAATATCACCATCGAAAAAGGCTCTATAACGGTAAATGGCGTGAGCCTTACGGTAGTCAACTCGAAGGAACATGAATTCAGCGTGGCTATTATCCCGTACACCTATGAGCATACCAATTTTAAGAACATACAGCCTGGCACAATTGTAAACCTTGAATTTGATGTTATCGGGAAGTATGTAGCGAGGCTGCAGGCATTGAGGGGATAATTGTCCGATGTCGGAGGGGATTGTAAATATGATATAAACGTTGACGGTAAAGACACAGTGCCTGTGTCTCGCCAATGTTCCAATTAATATGTTAGACGCATTCAATGCGTCTCTACCGTTAACATCCTTTTTCATGTTTAGCACGACATGCGGTGTTTCAAAATTCCTGGAGCCTTATATTTTTGCCTTAGACATTGCAATGCAACGTCTTTGCCTCGTTGTAGAATCATAATTAAACCACAAAAAACCAAAAAGGGCTTCCGAAAAACCGGAAGCCCTTTTAATTATCTATTCTTTATCGCTTAACGCTTAAGCGCGAAGTGCGACTTGAATTCTCTTGTCTCGGTGCCTACTGTGTACTGTATCGTGAACCAGTAGTCGTCGCCCGGCATTGGCTGGCCGTTGAACGTACCATCCCATCCGTTTGAGTCAGGGCTTGTGCTGATCTGTTTCAGCAGCTTGCCGTAACGGTCGAAGATGTAAACCACAGCCGGCTGATCCCACAGTCCGAATGGCTGCCAGTAATCGTGATAACCATCCCCGTTCGGTGTAAAGAAGTTAGGGAAGTCTATCGGGCTTACATTTTCAAGGTCAAGTATCAGGTTAAGGTCGTCACATGGGTCAGCTGTAGCGATATCCCTCACATGGATGATGTGGCCTAACTGATCGTCGCTTACAGGGTAAGGAGACACATTCTCAAACACGTTCGAGTTCTGCCAAGGGCCGTTGTCAAGGCTGTACTGGTATTCACCATAACCATCCACAAGCACTGTTATCACCTGGTCGTCGCTAAACGGATTGCCTACAACATAACCGGTAGATGTTATCGGACTTGCCGGCCCGCTCTTCTCAATTACGATAGGAGCAATAGGGTCAGATACACATCCTGTAGCGCTGGTAGCTACCACATTATAGCTTCCCGGTTCTCCAACTGTGATGGTAGGTCCGTTTTCGCCTGTCATTACAGCGCCATCATGAGTCCACACAAATATATGTGTTGCATCAAGGCCTGAATTGATAGTCGCTTTACGTACCGGTTGATTCGTTACAAAGTCGATACAAACCGTAGTATGGTCGGTCGTTAATTCCGGTTCAGGGATGCGCTCTA
Source organism: Flavobacterium album (assembly GCF_003096035.1). NCBI lineage: Bacteria > Pseudomonadati > Bacteroidota > Flavobacteriia > Flavobacteriales > Flavobacteriaceae > Flavobacterium > Flavobacterium album. Next base: position 759,936 of record NZ_CP029186.1, read on the forward strand.
CGAATAATTCAAGTGTAGTAATGTCGTTACATCCGCTTACCGTAGATTCGTTGGTTACCCTTACCCAGATCATCTGGTAATCCGGTGTGCTAAGGTAAGCCGTAGGAGTTGCTATCGCATTTACATCATCCTGTGCATCTTCAAGTGAAGTATAGTATTTCACACTGTACGTCGCAGGGCTTTGCGTACCCAACACTTCAGGCTCAACAACAGTAAGGTCAAAAGTAAACCTTCCATCATTGGTTCCGTCATAGTCACATTCAAAGAACGTCGTCGTTATAGGATTTGCAATAGCTGCTTCTTCCACAAGAAGTGTAAGCGGCGCCGTGTTTATACATCCGGTATCATTATTCTTAACACGTACAATGATATTCTGCACGTTTGGCGAACTTGTGTTGGTATAGATGTACGGCATTGCAATATTGTTAGCCATATCCGCCGCATTCCTGTAGAACCTTACGGTGTAATCCGCAGGGTCTGCACCTGCACCAAGTATTTCGTCCATGTGAGTATTGAAGTCGAAAGTAGCTATACCATCGGTATTCACTTCACATATCGCATACGGCTCTATCACACCTGCATTACCAAGTTCAGGAAGCATGTTTACGATAAGCTCGAAAGACACGACCTGGAAGCACACAGGGTCTGACGCATTACCGGTGTTGGCTTCTGCCCTCACCCATATTGTCCTGCTGCCGCTGTTGTAGGCAGTAATGTTCGGTATCTGGTTCACCCTGTTGTTAGCATCTGCTTCAGTCTCATAGTAGGTAAGCACCATCGATGCATCACCATTCCTGATATCGGCAGCCGCAGCGGTAAGGTCGAATATCTCCATTCCGTCAGGCGAGCCGTTAACGTCACACTGTACAAGTGGGTCCGGGGTAGTATCAGGTACCGGCAACGGAAGCACTTTTATCGTCAGCGTGGTATAGCTCTTACATCCGTCCGGAGTTGTTACCATTACAAACAATGTTTGCGGGTTGTTCATCGGAGGCCCAAGATTTGTATACGCTTCAGGGTTCGCAATAGGCGTTGCGGTAAGGTCAACACGAGGGTCGGTAACAAAGTAGCTTACAATGTTGCCATGGCCTATGCCAAATATTCCCAGTATCTCGTCATCTTTTGATGTAAGATCAAATTGTGTTATACCATCGTTATTGGTACCTGTCGGTGCAAGGCTCTCATTACATACAGCCATAATGGTTGGTGTTGTGATCAGCAGGGGCTTGTTCAGCTCCAGCTGGAATGAGGTCAGGCTGTAACATTCATTATCCGGAGTTTCTACCCTTACCCATATCGTCTGGCCGTCTGTACCGTTATAATGTGCAGGGTTGGTTATCCTTGGCGCACCGTTATTGGCATTAGCCTCGCTCACAAAATAATGTATTGTGAACACAGGAGTAGTCGGATCTAAAGCCGCATGGATTACAGCATCCTGTACCGTAAGGTCAAAGAACGCTTTGCCATCCTGGCCGTTAGCATCCTGGTCGTCACACTGCACGAGGTCTTCAAGATCCTCCGGCGCCTGTGGTGCCGGCTCCACCCTTAATGTAAAGGTGTACGGCTCCAGCCTTGTACAGCCCGTAACAGTATTCACTACCCTTACATATATAAACTGTAAGTACGGATTTACGTTATGATAGTTGGCAAGGTCGCCGGTTATCGGGTTGTTGCCATCCATAGCGTCCTGCCATGTCAGGTGGAAAGTCACCTGGAGGTTCGGGCCGCCATTTACCATATCTGCTACAAGCGCATTAAGGTCGAATACCCCAATACCATTTCCATCAGTATCACAAACAGTAAGGTCTTCATCTGTCGGCGGTGTCAGTACCGGTACCGGTTCTACCCTCACGTCAAGAAGTACAATCCTGTAACATCCTGTAGCTTCTGTTTCTACCCTCACAAAGATAGCCTCAACAGCTGCAGTGTTCGTATAGGCATCAGGGTTTAGTATCTGGCTTGGGCCTGTTCCTGCAACCGCATCTGCATTGTTATGGAAGAAGGTTACATTAATACCATCCTGAAGGCCGATGATCTCTTCAATTTTCGTAGTAAGGTCAAATACCTCGATCTCATCACCAGATGCATTGATGTCGCATAGTGAATATGGAGCCGGGTTGTTAGCTACCGGAAGCGGGTTCACTGTAAGCTGCAATGGCACGATATCAAAGCATCCTGTAGCCAGGTTTGTCACCTTTGCCGAGATAAGATCAGTTGCGCTTGGATAGCTTGCCGGTGTGGCGATATCCCCATCAACATTATTAAAGTAGCTTACTACAAACTGTGTCGGGTTAAGCGTACCTAATATCTCAGTATCTTTTGTTGTAAGGTCAAATATTGCTATACCATCCGTATCGTTAGCACCATTGTCGCACAGTTCGTATGGCTCAGGCTCTGTAGCAACTGGGCGTGGGTTAACGATAAGCTGTATCTGGCCTACCGTGTAGCAATCTGTCAATGTCGACTCCAGCCTTACATAAAGCGTCTGGTTGTTCGCAAAGACATTGCGGTATTCACCTGTGTTTATTTCTGCGTTAGGGTCGTCCGAGATCGGGAGGTTGCCAAATTGTGCATCTATAAGCGTTTCGTGTACTGTTGCAACCGCATTCGGCTGTCCGCCAAGCATCTGTGTAACAGCAGGAACAAGGTTAAATATTGCATGGCCAAGGTCGTCAATACCACACTCTACCAACGGATCGGTAGGCTGAGGCACCGGAGCCTGGATAATAGTTACCACAAAGTCAGATTCGTCGCTACAGATCACTGTTGTGCCGGCCTGTTTGTATATATATATCGTATTCGGGCCGGTAGTGTTTATTACATCACCAGGGTTAAGCATTGTGCCTCCACCATTGGTTGCAGTATAATAATTACCGTCACTTGCAGGAAGCGCAGGAAGTATATACTGTCCGCAGGCTACAACATCTTGTCTTTCCGGTACAGTTACAATATTCACATCCACAAAGTAGTGGTGCTCGTCAAAACACATATTGTTAGTTCCCGTAGCCGCGTAAATGTATATATCAGTAGGTGTTGTAATTGATGTCCCCTCGGCAATCACACTACCTGTTCCGCCAGGGCCGGTATAATAGGTACCTACAGTCAGTGCTGGCAACACAAATGGTGTACACTGGGCCACGTCACCCTGAGTATCGTCAACCACAGGCGTTTCATTGATCTTGATATGGAACGCATTCTCCGAGTTACAGTTGATCCTTGTACCGCCGGTTTGCGAGTATACATACATATCGGCATCATAAGGAGCAGTCAGTACTGTACCTGCCGGTATCTCAGGGTTAGCCGTTGGATCAAGCGGATCCGGCCCGCCAGGGTTTGCGTAATATGCACCCTCGGTAAGCGCCGGAAGCGTATAGCTGTCACATACTTCTACATCAGCCGGATCGTCAGGGTTCACCTGGAATACCTCAATAAGGAAGCTGTTCTCGCCTGCACAGTTAGGGTTGGTACCCGATGCGCCGTAGATATAGAGTGTCTGGGTTGTATCGATCACATCCCCTGCAAATTTAGGTGTGCCTGTACCGCCCGGGCCTGTAAAGTAGTTACCTACGATAAGCTCATCAAGAACATAGCTTCCGCAAGCCAATACATCCGAACGTGCGTCTACCAGTGGCGTGTTGTATATAGTCACCAGGAAGCTTGTCTCCGTTGGACACGCAGGTGTAGCGCCGTTTACCGCATAAACATAAACTGTTTGTGTCGATGTAATAAAGTCTCCCGCCGCAAGCATGTTGCCGGTTCCGTTAGGGCCTGTATAGTAGTTACCTACAGATAGTGCAGGAAGCTCATAGTTATCACATATCGCCACATCGGCAACAGGATCGAGTACAGGGTATGGCGTAATGGTTATCGTAAACTTGTTGTTGTCCGTACAGTTCACACCTGGGCCAAGGTTTACGTACACATACATATCCTGTGTAGTTGTAATTATGTCTCCGGCAAACTTCGGCGTACCGGTACCGGCAGGGCCTGTGAAGTAGTTACCTACATCAAGTGTCGGAAGTATATATTGGCCACATTTAGATACGTCTGCAGGCGGTCCAGGGTTGATAACAACCAGGAACGGGTTCTCGGCGCTACAGTCTGGCGTGCCTCCTGTATGATCGTATATGTATAATTGTGTAGTTTCGGTTATCACCTGTCCGGCAGGATACATACTTCCTGTACCACCAGGGCCTGTATAATAATTACCGTTTGTCAGCGCAGGCAGCGTATAAGGACCGCATGAAGCGGCATTACCCGGATTATCAATAACCGGTGCCGGCTTGATAGTTACTGTAAAACTTTCCTCATCGCTACACGGTGGCGTAGTGGTAGTGGTAGCATACATATATATGGTCTGGTCGGTACTGATAAGGTCGCCGGCATTCAGCTGCGTACCGGTTCCGCCCGGCCCTGTATAATAGTTTCCTAACGGAAGTGCTGGTAACACATATCCATCGCACACCAATACATCCGGAAAATCCTGGACGTCGATTTCCTCAACAGTGATCGTAAAGTCATGCTCTGCCACACAGTTCTCTGTATTAGGCACCGAATTGTATACGTATAATGTCTGGGTATCTGTAATTACAGTACCGGCTGCCAGCTGTGTGCCGGTCCCGCCAGGGCCTGTAAAATAATTTCCGTTGGTAAGCGCCGGCAATGCATAAGGCACGCACGTCACCACATCTGCAGGGTCATCGGCTACCAGCACAGGGTTTATTGTAAGCTGGAAGCTGTTATTTGTTGTACAGTTGGCACCCGAGTTTACGTTCGCGTAAGTGTAGATGGTTTGTGATGTTCCCACCGCTGTACCTGCCGGTATGAGCGTACCGCCACCATTGGCAGCCGTAAAATAATCACCAACTTCAAGGGCAGGCAGCGTATAAGGGCCGCATGATGTAATATTTTGGGGCGCAATAGTGCCGTTTTGGATTATATTAACCGTGAAGGTCCTCTGGCGCGTACAGTTTGGCGTACCTCCGCTTTGCGCATACATATATATGAGCTGGGTAGATGTTATCACCGTTCCGGGAGGAAGGATGGTACCTGTACCCTGGTTTCCTGTATAATAGTTGGCAGTACCGTTGGTAACGTTTATCGGAGGCAGGGTATAGCTGCCACAAGCAATAACATCAGGCACGGCAGGCATAAGAGGGTTTGGCTTTATCGTAACTGTAAACTTGTCCTCAGACACGCACACCGGAGTGGTGTTCGAAGTTATACGAACCCATATATCCTGAGTGCTCGTTATGTTCGTGCCCGGAGCCAGCTGCGTCCCTGTTGGGTATGGACCTGTAAAGTACTGCCCCATAGACAATGCCGGCAATGTATAGGAATTACATGAAATAACATCATCCGGTAAAACCGTAGAAACATCGATGATGGTCACCATAAAGTCCCTTTGCCTCCTGCACCCAAATTCGTTCGGGTCGGTATAAGCATAAATATGCTGTGATGCTGTAAGTACAGTACCGGCAGGAATTACAGTTCCGGTACCAAGCGGGCCTGAATAATAGGATACGTTAGCAGGCAATGGAGGCAGCGTATAGCTTGTACATGCTGTTTTGTCCGGAATGGTTAACAATACCGGTACAGGATGAATCGTTACAACAAAACTATCTTCATCAAAACAAGCCGGATTCGTAGGGCTTACCGCATAGATATAAATAGTCTGTGAAGTATTTATATTTTGTCCGGCAAACAATTGTGTTCCTGTCCCGCCCGGGCCTGTAAAATAATTTCCTGAACTTAGATTGGTAAGCTGGTAGTTTCCACACCTTACCTGGTCGTCTCTTTCATCTACTTCAACCACACTGATGTTCGCCACAAAGCTGCTTTGCGCAGTACATGCAGGGTTGGCAGGGTTCGATGTATAAATATAGATTGTTTGCGATGTCGTGATGATCGCACCGTTGGCAAGCTGTGTACCAGTACCGTTCGGGCCGGTGTAATAGCGCTGGCCATTAGGCAATGTAGGGAGCACATACTGGCCGCACTGCGTCACGTTAGGCAAGGTCGTCACAACCGGCGTAGTAGTGATCGTTACAACAAAGCTGTTATTTGCCGTACACGAAGCTGCTGCAGGTATAAAGAAATATATTGTTTGTGTTGAAGTAATAACCGTGCCGGGAGCTAAAATTGTACCTCCGCCGTTTGCAGCAGTATGGTATTCTTCACCAGGGCCCAGGGCAGGCAGCGTATAGCTTTGGCAAGCCGTTACGTTTTGCGGTGCAGTAGAGGCAGTAATAATATTAATGGTAAGCACCGACTGGTTGGCACAGTTCGGCGTACCACCTGACTGGGCATATGCATAAACAGTCTGCGACGAAGTAAGCACTGTTCCGGCAGCGATCATTGCTCCCGTACCACCATTACCGGTATAGTAATTACCTGTAGTCAATGCAGGAAGCGTATAGCTGTTACAAGCATTGATGGTAGCCGGGGCAGGAAGCACAGGAAGCGGCGTAACAACAAGATTAAACGTTGTTATTGAGTAACACTGCGGGTCGAATGTTTTTTGTATCCTGGCATATATGGTCTGGTTTGTACCTGTAAAGCTGGCCGGTGTATCAATTGCCGGTGTGCCAAGGTTAGCCGCTGCCATAGAGGTATAGTAGCTGATGGTATTCTCATTCAACGGCTGCGCTCCCAATATAGTCGCATCCTGCTGGTTCAGATTGAATACCGCGCTGTTTGAGCCCTGTGTAGTTTCACACAAAGTAATGTTAGGCACTGCGTTGGCCACAGGCGGCGGGGATGTAAGCAGCTGGAATGACCTTAGCGTGAAACATCCTGTATCCGGATTTTCAACCCTGGCCCATATTGTAACGCCGGGCGCACTAGTATAGTTAGTTGGCAGTGCACCGGCATCGCCATTAGCATTATCCTGCGTATCATGGTAGGTTACCACGGTATTGCTGGGAAGGCCCTGTGTTAGTATAGGAGTATTCGCCGAAAGGTCATACGTGTAGGTAGGCGAAGTCGTTTCACACCTGTACAGGTTTACCGGCTGGGCCGCCGGTATATCCGGCCTGTATTCTATTACTATAGATTGCGATGTTACACACCCAAGTCCCGGGCGGCTTATGGTAACTGTATAAGTACCCGGCTCATCTACCGCAAGCGCCGGCCCCGTTTCGGGAAGTACTGTGGTATTCTGTTTCCACTGGAAAGTATAAATTGAAGGGTCAAGGTTTGTATTCAATACATACGACTGCCCGGCACATAGTGCATTGCTACCGGTAAAATCCTGTGCAAAGACTTTTTGCCCAAGGTTAAGGCTTCCCGCCGGGATGAACACCGCAGAGTCATAGTCACCATCGGTACCAAATTCCCGGCCATCATCCGCAATGATGAATTTGATACGGTAATGCGCATTTGGCACAAGTGTACCGCCCGCATGCATCAGCTTGGTTTGCCCATTATAGTTTATCGCAGCGCCGGCCGCGTTAGCACCGCCGTTAAATACGCCAAACCATGCGTCATTTTGAGACGGGCATGTAGAAAGGAACTGGAAATTCCTGATGTTGCCAACAGTAACCGGCTGGTTTGTAGAAGGCACAAGCGCTACGTTGAACGGGCCCGCTGCATCGTCAAGATTATCAAGAAGCACCACGAAAGCATCGTTAGACGTACACTGGAACGCGCCGTATTCTTCTGAAGCAAAAAGGAAATCGAAGCCGAAGTTGGCAGAGTTAGGAATAAAGTCGAACTGGAATAATGTGGCATTTTTAGACAGGATGTTTATTCCTGATGCCGCAAGTGTTGCTTCCAGCTGCGGATTACCGATCCAAGTTGCTGAGGAGCCGCCATTGCTCAAAATCGTATTGTTCGGACCCGGAGAAAGCGATGCCTGGCCTGTCGTCAATAGTAAGCCTGACGAGGTTACAGGAAAAGCCGGGTTAGTATTTTGATAAGAGCCAATACCGTTGGAAGACCCAAAATTGGACCCTGTGCTTGTAACGATATTCGAAATTTGTACCAGACAGGAGTTGTCAACCAAAACGTTGTTTACGAGTTGGTTGGGGGTCTGGGTGGTGTTAACCGTAATTACCTGACTAAACCCTGCTAGTGAGGATAGTAGGACAGCAAAGAATAGAATTTTTTTCATAACTTCCAGCTTAATCGTGCATTTTTTTTAGGGGCTTCTATTTTAGTTTTAAGGACTTCGTTTACAGTACCTTAATTCCGCGGGCAAATATAAAATTAAATGTTAATCAAATAATATATTCCCTTAAGAATTTCGGTAGTGTTTCTTACTTTTAAATTTTGTTCAAAATACCTTACTCAATCGTTTCAATTCAAATGAAATTTATATTTTATTTGTTAATTTTCAAAATTCATATGCTAAATCCATGTTAAAAATATTTTTTTAGGGTTCAAATATTATAAAAATTTGTATACCAAACCTATTTTTAAATCACTTTTGTTACATTAGTAACAGTTTAACCGTAAAAAACCCTAAAAAAATCACTTGATAATTTAAGTATTATATTTTTTTCGATTATTTTTGAAGAAAATATTCTACTATGCATGACAGAATTAGGAAGAAATTGGGAATATTAGCGGATGCAGCAAAGTACGATGTCTCGTGCTCTTCCAGCGGCGGGAACCGTAAGAATGACAACAAGGGAATTGGTGACAGCAGCAATGGAATTTGCCATACCTATACCGAAGACGGGCGATGTGTTTCGCTGCTGAAAATATTACTTACCAACCACTGTATTTTTGACTGTGCTTTTTGCGTTTCCCGTAAAAGCAATGATGTAAAACGTGCGGCCTTTACCGTTGATGAAGTCGTAGAGCTTACCATGAGCTTTTACCGTCGTAACTATATTGAGGGACTGTTCCTTAGCTCAGGTATTTTCAAGAATGCCGACTTCACTATGGAACGCCTTGTGCGCATTGTAAAAAAACTGCGCCTCGAAGAGCGTTTCAACGGCTACATTCATCTTAAAACTATACCCGGGGCAAGTCCGGAGCTGCTTACCGAAGCAGGGCTGTATGCCGACAGGATGAGCATCAACCTTGAGATGCCAACCGAGACCGGGCTTAAGCTCCTCGCTCCTGATAAATCGCATGAAGAAGTGAAAAAGCCGTTGGGTTTTATAAAAGACACCATCACACAATTCAAAGATGAAAAAAAGACCGGCCTGATAAAAAGTATCCCGAAATTCGTTCCTGCCGGGCAAAGTACCCAGATGGTAATAGGCGCAACGCCCGAAACGGATATGGAGATCATGTACAGCGCCGACCAGTATTATAAAAATTACAGCCTCAAAAGAGTTTATTATTCAGGCTATATCCCTATAAGCTATGATACGCGCATGCCTGTTATTGGCAGCCAGCCTCCCCTGCTCCGGGAAAACCGGCTGTACCAAACCGACTGGCTAATGCGGTTTTACGGTTTTGGCGTGCAGGAATTGTTAAACCCCAAAAATCCGCACCTGGATACCGACATCGACCCTAAGCTGAGTTGGGCACTGCGCAACCTGGAGCAGTTTCCGGTGGACATCAATACGGCAGATTACCGTATGATATTGCGTGTACCGGGCATTGGCGTCCGGTCGGCGCAAAAGATAGTCCAGGCACGCAAATTCGGGAAACTGCGTAGCGGCCAGCTGCAAAAAATAGGCATTGCCTACAGCCGGGCAAAGCATTTTATCCGTTGTGCGGATAGCGCCTTCATGCTGAACGAGCCGGATGCGCCGCACCTGAAGAACCTCATCCTCGCCGAAAGCACCAGCAAATACCTGAAAGTACCGCAATCGCAGTTGAGCCTTTTTTAAATTTTAAATTTTGCCGGAAATGACCACATATATTTTTGACGGCTCTTTTGAAGGGCTGCTTACCGCGATATTCGAATTTTATGACCGTAGGGAAAAGGCGGTCCGGTTAGTATGGAACAAATATTACCAGCCTGCCATGCTGGAGGAAACCCTTGATATCATTAACGATGAAGCAAAGGCAAAGCGGGTGTGGGATGGCTTACGGAAAAAGCTGGCACCGGAATGGGCCATGAAATTTTACAAAACCCATCTTTCGGAAGATCCCTCAACGTTCCAGCACTTATTTGACTTTGCCCGTTATATTTTTGATAATCCGGCAGGTGCCGAAAGTAATTTTGGCAACCCGCACGTGATGGCCGTATCAAAAATGGAACGGAGCGTAAGCCGCGAGAGGCACCGCATGAAGGCTTTCATCCGTTTCCAGAAGACAGCCGACGGTATTTATTACTGTCCGATAGAACCGGATTTCAACGTGCTGCCATTGGTCTCGAAGTTTTTTAAAGACCGCTATGCCGACCAGCAATGGATCATTTACGACATCAAACGGAAATACGGCCTGTACTACGACCTGCACACCGTTACCGAGATCACTTATGAATTTGTCGCCAACATCGATACCAAAAAAGTCCTGCTCCCCGCCGAGCTTATTGACGAGAAAGAAGAGCTTGCCTCAATTTTATGGAAGGATTATTTCAACAGCACGAATATACCTGCCCGGAAGAACATGAAGCTACACATTCAGCATGTACCGAAGCGGTATTGGAAATATCTGAATGAGAAGGAAGGGAAGAATTGAGCCAGGTGGATTTGGTTATTCGTTGATTCGGTTATTTGGAAAATAACGAGTCTTACTATTCTGAACAAATAACCGTATAACTAAATAACCGCAGTAACAACTTAAACCGAAATTCGTATTTTTGGCGCCATAATTTCAATACCATGCTTGGACTTAAACTCCTTACCGACCCGCGTTGGGCCAATATTGCCGAATCGAACCTGGAAGAAATACTTACCGACCATGCCTGGTGTGAGCAGAAAGCGGCTTCCAACGCCATATTCCTGATCACGAACAACTCGGAGCATGCCGACCTGGTAATAAAAATGGCTGAGATTGCCATGGAAGAAATGGAGCACTTCCGGCAGGTGGTCGAAATTATAAAACAGCGCGGCTACACCCTAGGCCGTGAAAGGCGTGACGACTATGTAAACCAACTGATGAAATTCGCCCGTAAAGATGGCAGCCGCAATACATCTTTTATTGACAGGCTGCTATTTGCCGCCATGATAGAAGCGAGGAGCTGCGAGCGCTTCCGTGTGCTGTCGCAAAACATACAAGATAAGGAGCTGGCAAAATTCTATTACGACCTCATGGTTTCGGAGGCTACACACTATACTACGTTTTTAGGCTTTGCCCGAAAATATGCCGAAGATGTGGACGTGGATAAACGCTGGGCCGAATGGCTGGAATATGAAGGCCAGCTGATCCAGAGCTATGGCAATTCGGAAGCGATACACGGGTAAAGAGGCTTTAAGTCGGAGGTCCGAAGTCGGATGTTCAGGTATCGGACCTCCGACCTCCGACTCTTCTCACTCCTTCTTCCCGCCCAGCTTTACTTTTACTTTGCCGTCTTCATCGTCTACTGCCTTCAGATGGAGGACAATACCACGGTTCCGGCGTTTGGCAAGCTCTTCCTTATCGGTGATATCTTTGTCTTTTTTAGGATTGCGTAGCGGTACATCCACATAGATCTCGGTGCCTTTGCCAAAAGAATAAACCCCTTCGACATCCATGTTCAGTACGCTCGAATTTATCTTCATCGGGTGGATGGTGACCTTTTCGCCCTTTATGTCGAACTTCCCGTTCAGGTTATAAAAGTCTATGTTTTTCATATCGCGGAAGGGGAAGGCAAATTTGCCAACATTCTTTACCGGGTCAAAATCAATCAGCTTACCTTTTCTCAACCCGAAAGTCACTGTACCATACATGGACTTCGGCACCATTGCACCGGCATCGGTAATACTTCCGGTAACGCTGGCTTTTGAACTGACCAGGCCTTTGAGGTGCTCTGCCTTCAGGGTTTCCATCCCAAAATTATTAAAGGCATAAAAGAATTTATTGATGTCAACATCGCTGATCACGGCATCCAGGCTGTACTTGTTGACTTTTCCCTGCTGCAGCATCATACCGTTGATCATAAGGCTTCCGCCTGCGTGCTTCAGCCCGGCATTTTTTACTACTACACCATTATCGGTAAGCAGTATGTCGGCTTTGGCATCGGTTGCAAAAAAGCGGTTGTAGTACAATTTATCTACCCGCAGCTTCATATCGACGTTGCTCTTTTCAAACAGCAGGTTCAGGTCTTCGGTCATGTTGCCTTTGCGGGCCTTTTTTACCGGCACGGCTTTCCGTTGCCTGCTGCCTAAAAAACCCATGAATTCCCCAAGATGCAGCTGCGGGCTGTGGATGTTCCATGTCAGGACGATTTTTGCAGGGTCGCTATAATACAGGTTCAGGAAATTCTTTATGCTACCGTCCATGTTTACCGTGCTTTTGCCACTTTTGAGGATGATTTTACTGATAAAAAGGTCGTCTTTCGTGAAATTAAGCGCTACCGAGATATCCTTAAAGTCCAGTTTTCGGGGCACATAGCCTACATCGGCATCCTTTATAGCAACAACGCCATTGACCAATGGCTTCGACAACCTGAAATCCACAATATCGGCACTGAAATCCAGCTTAACATCGGCAGTTCCTTTTGAGAATTTTAGCAGGTCGGTATCGATGATACTGCCGAGTTTTTCCATTTTAAAAGTTGAAGCAAAATCGCCTACTGCAACCGGTTTTTCGAGGTTGAGTATATACACTTTTTTCATTGCAATGGGAATACCTGAATAATCACCTTTAAAGCCAAAAAGCTTTATGGCAGAGTTGGCATCGTTAAAGCCATTATCCTTTACATGATTATTGGTGAATATCCCGAAAAAACTACAATTATCTACTGCGCCGCCGGGGGTATCGAGGATATTATCACTGACATCAGCGTTCACACGGATAAGCGGGTCGCCTTTTTCGTTAAAGTCGCCAATGAGGTCGCATTTCACAGCAATAGGCTTTTTGATATCGAACATCAGCAACTTACCGGTAATATTCGGCGAAAGCAGGTTGGCCGCATTACGCCAAAGAATGCTTTTGTTTTCTATGTTGATGGCAAATTTTGCCTGCGGGCTACCGGTCTTAAAACGCCCCCCTACTGAAAAATCCTCCCCGCCGATTTCAAGCGGGTTCTTTTTGATAACAATAAGGCTGTCTGTATCTTTATAGCTAATATCAAACTTTCCTGCTACCCTTTGATCCTTTATAAAGCTGCCCTTGCGGGTATTGAAAGCCATACTGTGCACCAGGGTATTTAGTTTTATATCCGCATCCCATCCATCAGAAGTATAGTCGATGCTTCCTTTAAGCCCGTCAATAGCAAAATTGTACAGCTTGCCCGATTTTTGATTATCAATAACAAAAGTTACGTTTTCCAGGTCCAGCTTCCGCAGTTCCGGGAAGCTGCCCCCGCCACCCCCTTTTGACTTCTTCCCTTTTTTAAAGACCGATGCATTGCTATACCCTAAAGAATCAGTATACATTGTTATGGCTGCATCTGCAATAGCTATTTTTTTGATCTCAATAGTGCCGCGCATCAGCGCCATTGCATTCACCGCGATATCGAGGCTTTCGGCTTTGAGCAATATTTTGCCGTGGTTAGCATAAAGGCTGTCCTTCACTACCACCTTTTCGAGCCGTAACGACACGCGCGGAAAACCGGTAAGAAAGGTCGGGTTCATATCCCCTATCTCGATAGTGCCGGTTATGCCTTCATTCAATTCTGAAGTAACCGATACGAGCACTTCTTCCTTGTGAGTGTTGATGTACCAGGCCAGCGAAACATAGGCCACAATCATAAATAAAAAAACTACCAATACACCGCGAAAGACCCATCGGGCCCATCGCGGCATGGCTATCGCTTTTATAAATTCTTTAAACCGGTCGTATTTTTCTTTCATGCTTTGGGAGGCTCTTATTGAGATAAGCAATTAAAATTACGCATCTGCGGGTGCAAAAGACCCTAACTTTTGTTAAAATTAGCATTGCAGCCCGAATGGAAAACAGACTGACTTACAGCATACAACATCCCCTAAAATATAGATAAAGTATAGACAACCGCTTTTTCAGAACTTATTTCAGGTTACTTCTTTTAAATTCGCAATGCAACAAAATGCGGCTCCCAAACGCATCATCCACTAAAATACACCTTACAAAAATGACCGCTTTACTAAACGGGTTGTCCCGACGCGTGCAAATTATAAAGCGCGCATTTGAAATACTGCCCAAAAAGAAGAAGAAGATAAAACTCCTGTACTTTAACCATGTGCCTGATGCTGACAGCAACGACACGATTATCATCAGGTACAGGTTTACCAATGCCATATATTATACCCTCGACGGCAAAGATACCTTTGAAACGCGCCACGTAATTATGCGCCCCGATTCTGAAAGAAAGCTGCTGCTGACCGTACACGGCTTTATGAGAAAAAGCAAGTATGCAATAACGGCTATGCCTAATGATGTTTATATCACGAAGCTTATAGGCGATTAAATGAAAATGCAGGCGCCGGGCACCTGCATCTTGCTGATAAAAAAATAAACCTAAACCTATATTTATAATAACCGTGCGTTGATATAAGAACGAAAAATGCCGCATTTCGACTGCGCTCAATATGGCATTTTCATTCTCCTTTAGAATATTTCCGGCTGTTAAACGAAATAAATGTTTACATCAAGGCCACTTTAATTCCTATTTCTTTTCGTACCGCACCACATTATTTTTGATTGGCTTCAATGACTTCAGGTAAGCATAAATGGCCTTAAGGTCGGATTCCTTCATACCTGAATACATGTTCCATGGCATCGGCGTATTGAGGTCACTCTTTTTCATTTGTGCCGGCTTATAATCTGCATGCGTGTACATTTTGAAACGTGCGGTAAACGCTTCTTCACTCCAGCTGCCTATCCCTGTCGCATCGTCAAATGTAATGTTTGGTGAGCGTATGATGCCGCCCGGCTGCAGGAATTCCATCCCTCCGCCAAATTCGGTTCCGGGAACAATAGCGCCCTTATCCATCTTGCTGTGGCAGTCTACACAACCTGTAGCATTTACCATATAAGCACCATACTTCACGATATCCGTTTCGGCAGGCCGCTTTTGGAAGTCGGCCTTTGCAGGCATGGTGTTGATGAGTATATTCACCGGAAAATCAGGCACTGACTCCGGTATATTTTTTTCTACCGATGGCAATGTACGGATGTAAGCGATCATGCTGTACACATCTTCCTTATCCATCTTCCCGAAGCGGTGGTAGCCCATAACCGGAAACAGCGCCTTGCGGTCTTTATCCACACCCGTAGTAATTGCCCTGAGCAGTTCGCCATCGGTCCAGTCCTTTAAAGCATAAGGCGTAATGTTCGGAGCGTAAAACACACCCGGGAAACCCATCTGCTGGTTGAATACCTCACCGCCTGCTCCAACGCCTTTCGGATCCATCGGCCCGGCGTACAGATTCCAGTTGCGGGTACTGTGGCAATCCATGCACACCGCCACGTTGTTCGCGAGGTATTTCCCCCGTTCAATACGTTCCGGCGTCCTTTCTATCGTTACATATTCCGCTTCACCAGTATTAGGCAGCGCTATCTTAATATAGGCTATCGCGCTAACAAGCAGCACTATAATTGCCAACAGGATATAACCTGCGATCTTTAAAAACTTTTTCATCTTTGTTTGTATTATTGTGATGCAAAGATGCTGTATCGAATTTTCCCTCCATTGAAGAAAAGCGACATCTTACAAAAAAATGCTGTCGGTAAAAGCAACCGGCCTTTTCAGGAAGTGCTCCGCATTCCGCACTACACTCTTAGGTGCGTCGCCGGCAAACTCCCTGAACTCCCGTATGAAGTGTGCCTGGTCTGCATACCCAAGGTCATAGGCAATGTCGGCCCATTCATGCTCGCTTTGCAATGCTGAGAATGCGTTGCGGAAACGGATGATGCGCAGGTAGCCTTTGGGGGTGGTGCCAAGGTTTTCCTTGAAGCTTCGCTGCAACTGCCGCATACTCACAGATATCGAATTGCTTACTTCTTCAATAGAGATGTTACCTTTTGTATTGCGGATAATGTCGGCAGCTGCGGTAAAATAATTATACTGCAATTCGGGATCAGACAAGCGTTTGGAAAGGAAGCTATCGCAATGGGCAACCATAGATGCGGAATCTTTAGCACCATACAGGGGCCGGTGCAGCCCGATGACCTCTTTCCCTAAAAATTGCTCGAGGCACACGAATCTTGAATACAGCGACGCGGCGGGCACATTGAACAGTAAAGAAAATGTCTCCGGCCTGAAACGGATGCCAAAAAGGCGGGCATTACTTTTTATTTTCCAATAAACGGGGTTGTTGTATATGCCATGAAAGAAAGCGCGGGGCAGCTGCCCGGCCTGTCCGTTTTCAAGGATATCTGCAATGTTTTCATCAACATGGATGATCACTTCCAGCATGCCCAGCGGCAGGCATCGCTGTACCGGCGAGACCTCTCCCGGTGCCCCACTGAATGACTGCACCCAATAACACTCTACATAAGGCGCGAGTCCGGCAGTGGGCTTAAATTCTTCGTACGTAATTGTCATCAGATAAAATTCTATATAACAAGCAGGATTATTTTTTATCACTACTTTTCTTGTAGACGCAAAAAATTTAAAAAAGTGACAGGCAAAATGTGGTTTTTTTTCGAAAAATTTCACTTTTACGTAACTAAAACGTTTGAAGCCTGTTGAAAGAAATAAAAAACTATATTTGTATATGTCACGCGAAAATCTATACTTCATAGCCCTCATTCCCCATGATACCGTTTCAGACGAGGTGACCGCTTTCAAGAATGATTTTGCACAAAATTACAGTAGCAGCCGTGCGCTTAAAAGCATGCCGCACATTACCCTTAAAGCGCCTTTTAAACTGGAAGCCCGAGAACACGACAGCCTTTTGGAATGGTTCGAAAACCTTCGCCCTGAGAAGGAGCCTTTTACTGTAGAGCTGGAAGATTTCGGCAGCTTTGACAATAAGAACAACCCTGTGATCTATGTAAAGCCCGTTATGACCCCTAAGTTGGAAGGCCTGCAAAAAGCAATCCTGAAGGGATTTGAGTTTGCGTATCCGCATATTTCGATCCCTTATACCGAAAGAAACTTTCACCCGCACATGACGATAGCCTACCGCGACCTTACGCCGGAACAACACGCCCGGGCCATGGATATTTACCAGCATAAAAAATACAGCGCTTCCTTCAGCGCCGACCGTTTTTACCTGCTACAGCACAACGGGCAAAAATGGAACGTGGTGGCCGAGCATCTTTTGGGTTGATGGGTTTCGGGTTTGGAGTTTCGGGTTGCTTACTCTTGCCTGATAGGTCCTCTCCCCCGGCCCCTCTACCAAGGAGAGGGGAGCGAAACGTGCTCACTCTTATGTGTCGTTTATTCTGAACAACCATATCAATATAAAGAAATAAACTTCTCGCGAAAAACGTTATTTTTGCACCACAAAACCCCAAAATGGCCAGGAAGAATACCGGACAATTAAGCTTTTTCGAAGAGACTGTTTATGAGTACCTCATACTGCTCTCGCCGTCCGATGCCATAAAGGAGGAAGTAGACCGCATGAAGGAACTGCTTCACGGGATGATAGGGCTGGAAGCCTACAACCGCAATTCGGTAGCACATGTGTCGCTTTTTAAAAAGGAAGCTGCCGACAACGCTCCTATAATAAAACTGGTAAAGAAAGCTGTTGCAGGTATGGAGCCGTTTACCATCACGCTTGCCGGGCATGAGGTGCTGAAGCATGGCAGCGTTTCGCGCACATTGTGCCTGAAAATAGAAAACCCTGAGCCGGTAACTGCCCTGGCAGCACAGCTTAACCCTGTTCCCGAGCCCAAGCGCAGCTACCTGCAAACGACTATTCTGGACAAGCCCAAACGCCCTAAAAAACCTGTTTATCCCCACGTTACCATTGCACGCAACATTCCGGTGGCCGACTTTAGCCGTATAGAAGACCTCACTGCTTTTGATTATACTGCCGAATGGCTGTGCGACCGCATTACAATTTTACGCCGCGTAGCAGGAAGCACAGGGCATTTCTCGCCGGTGAGCGAGGTAAAGCTGGGATAAAGAATGTATACCAAAAGATCACAGGTGCGAAAAGAAAATTTGTATTTTTATCCCCCTGCCACATAAAACCAAATACAATGAAACTAAACCTAAAAGCCATTATCTTACTCTTGCTTATCAGCACTGCTGCATCCGCGCAAACTATTTTCGTAAACCATGCTGACCCTGCTACCGGAAGCCGCGTAGTGCAAACCAATAACCAGATAGGCCCTCAGCTTGATATGGATGACAGCATCAGCAAGCACGGTGCGCTGTTCTTTGCGGCAGGCTACCAGTCGGCCACTACTGCCGGAAAACTTGTGGCAACTTATTATATCGACCTTAACATCATTCATAACGACAACAGGCTGGGGTGCCTGAGGCAATTGGAAAGCCGCATCATCCTGACGCTGGAGGACGGGACAAAAATGGAATGCATCCAGATATCCGATTCCGACTGTGACAAGGCTGCCTTCCACGCAGTTTTTGCGCTTATGCCAAAAGGCGGCACTACCGAAACAATGAAGCAAAACTTTGAAAAGCTCATCAATACGGGCATTACTGAGATAAAAGTCATCACCACCGAGAAAGAGCTGGATTATAAAATTAAAAAAGATTTTGTGCCCTACCTAAAAAAACATTTCGCGCTGATAGACAAGACAGTGAACGGCAGTGCAAAATAATACCCAAAAATAATTTGGATGCAATGAAAAATAGTAGTAATATTGCAACCTCAAAACCGGTCCTATAGCTCAGTTGGTTAGAGCACCTGACTCATAATCAGGTGGTCCCTGGTTCGAGCCCAGGTGGGACCACTGGTTTTATAAAAGCCTTCACAGTAATGTGAGGGCTTTTTGTTTTAAAATCGAATATTAAACCTAAGCTCTCATCATCTTCACAGCCAGGATATGCTTGCACAACCCGCGCTTGTCCTGATGGTTGGTAAACCAGTCGCAGGTACATTTTGACAGCCCGCCCTTAATGACCACCGTATGCTTTACGCCTGTCCCTTCAACCCTTGCTTCAATAGTGCCGGGTTCTTTTGTAATAAAGACAACACCATTTTCATCAATTAGCTTTTTCGCATTCTTTAACCTTGGGTTGAGCGAGAGGATACGTTCTGCCCTGAAAGGAAGGCGGCGGTAATAATGTTGGCGGCTGTGCAGGTCATAGCCCAGGAGGCCCATGGAAGACAAGGAGGCCGTCAGGGCATCCATCGTGTCAAAGGCGACATCGTGCTCAACAGACAGCATTGTTGGATCAAACTGCTCATTGGATTTCAGCAGGCTGTTCATGGCATGCACCCATGCTTCGGGCACTTCAACGGCCATGTTTTCAAGTACGTTGCCTTCCCCGGAAAAACCCCTGTAATTGTCGGGTGACAGGGCAAGGGTAAACCTCATCTTCCCCAGGTCCCCCACGATCGCAACACTTTCCCCTCCACCTGACTGGTAAATGGTCATGTTTTGAAAGTAGGTGGCAATGCCGTCCAACAGGCGCAACCGGGCAATACCTCCAAAACGCACGGCATCCTTACTTTCGACCGGCGACCACATAAACTTGCTGGCTCGCTGCGACAGATAAAATTCACCTTTTGTAGTACCCTTTGGGATGCTCTGAAACAGTTGCACGATCTGTATCCTGTTCAGGCTGAATTTTTCTTCCATACCGGCGAGGTAGAGCTGTACGCTCGTGAGCCCCTTGATCCATCGTGCAGGGAGGGTTACCTTTTTTTCGGTCACCGTACCTTTTTCGGTGCTTACCGACACATTTTTACTCCCCACGCCCAGTATCATTTTTTCTTCTTTTTTAACGGCATTCAACGCATTCAGCATCGGCTCATTAAAATCCACATTGGTTGTACCGCTGGCAATGAATTCGCCGTCAATGGCTTCCTCCAGCAGGTCCAACCGGGCATAAACGCCATTGCAGGACGAAAACCCCTCAAACCGCAGCTGGCCTGTACCTGCCGAAACGATAGGGTCGAGCAGCCTCGGCGGAATTGGGGTAAATGAGGAACGAACCACTTTTGACAGCGTGAGCAAGCACCGCGCCGTTAAAAAAGGCTCTGTAATATTTCCCCAGAAAAAGCAAGGAACGTGGTTATCCTCTTCAATTTCCGACTGGTGCGACAATACCAGTTGATTGATGCCGCTTGTGTGAGTCAGCGAGGATATCCCCCGGTATTCGATGTCCAGATCAGCCAGGTCCATATTATTTTTTTATCTTGTTGATGATGGGCTGCAATAGCTTCAGCCCTTCCAGTTCGTTTAAAGCTATTTCCACCGATGGGGATACCTGGCGGCCCAGCTTGTGCTTCATGTCGTAATACAGTTCCAGTATCTTTTTGACATTGCCCGGCATGTTGTCCGAAAGCTTTATTTCCGGCAGTATGTATTCCAGCAATTTGAACAGTGCGTCATTGTGCTTGTGCGAAATATCCCTGAGCGGTTCCAGAAGGCCCAGCATCCTGTTAGCCGGGGCATACTGCCTGTTGACAAGGATTCCAAGTTTTGAACCCATATCCTTCAGCGGAAGGCGGTTTTCCTCTATGCTCCGCACTAACACTTCGCCGGCCATTGCCCTTGCATTTTTGTTCTTGTTGAAAACCGAGGTGGCAAGGTAAATGACCGAACCCGGGTCCAGCCTGTAAAAGCTGTTCAGCATGTGCCTGAGCAGGATGGGGGTTTGCCTGTAATCAAACTCTTCTTCCTTATTGAAGATCGAGGCGAGAAACAACGCTAAAGCCTCTGTGTTTTGGGGCATAATACTGTACATAAAGGTTACATCGGAACCATCGAAATACCAGGCTTTCTTTTCTTCTCTTGTATAAACATCTTTACCGTAAAAGAATGTATAAGGCACATCAGGGCGTTTCGGGAAGGGAATATCGAGGACATCGGCCACGTATTTCGTTTTTTCCCAATCGCCTAATGCAACACTATAAGCACCCCAATATTTCGCTTTCGTCTGAAGTCCCGGCCTGTAAGGTTCTACCATAAAAGGGACATCGCCAAACGACTTTGAAAATTCACTGAAAACAGCATCCGGCTGGTAGGTACGCGCCGCCAAAGCCCAAAGGCCGGCCCACTCGCGATCTTTTACTTCCGGAATAGCTGTCGTGTTCCCTAAAGCGAAATCCAGTAGCGCCCTCACATCGGCATCCTGTATTTCCGGGAGCTTTTTTGTGGCTTCTTCTGTATTTTCCCGTGGCATCCTGCTGATTGCAACGGCAAGGTCAGTAAGGTTAATCTTTTGGTTTGCTTTTTCGTAGGCAACAATCCTTTCGGCCAGTACCGCAGGATCTACCCAAAGAGGCGTGTGTGTCGGCGCGCTGAGGAAAGGCAGGGATACTTTATCGCATATCCTTTGCTGCGCCAGGATTACCAGGTCTGATAATGTGTGAATGTTGTAGGTAGCGCTGTCATTATACCGTTCGTATCGATACACCCTGTCTTCATTTTCGAGGAAGGGAATAAACTCTCTGGAAAAATTACGATGCCAGGATTCCTGCCTGTATTTATCCAGCTGCTTGATGTAAGGCTCCAATTGTTCTTTGTAGTCGGGCGGGAAAAGATCCCTTTTGCACACCCAGCTTTGGAGCATGATTTCAAGGTCAACGGTGTCGTCTGACTTTACCGTTTTCCCGATATGGAAAAGAATGTCATTCCACGTTTCAGGGTAGGCAATCTTGTCATCCAGCCTTTTTACTGCAATGGGATCGAAAATATAGTCTTCGTCAGCATCTGCAGTAACAGCTGATGTTTCACCTGACGCATCCGGGCTCATTAAGGGTTTCAGGTCGTTCGCTACCTTTCCTAACATCTGCGACGCATACATAGCCAGTTTTTCGCCCACTTCAGCATCTTTGCCATGCTTTAGCAAAAAGGCTGCCGCCCTTTCCTGCAGCTGCAGGCCGGGGATCATGAACATATCGGTTACAAGGCTACATATCCTGTCTTTAAGTTCCGGTTTCTTTGCAATAGCTATATCCAGTTGGATAAGCAGCGCTTTAACGCCTCCCTTCATTTCGGCACGCATAAAAACAGGCTCTGCCCAGTTGAGGAATTCCACCAGGTCAAAATCTTTTTCGGCGAAATAAGGCTTCAGGGAGTCGATAGCAAAATTAACGATGGAACTTTGTTCCGAATGCAGCAGCGGCAGGAACAGTGCCTGGTGCTTTATCACCAGCTCTCTTTCCAGTCCGGCCCTTAGCAGCACTTTCCGTAAATAAGCCTTCAGGTGGTTGTGCCAGTTTTTTGTCTGCACTTCGATCACATGGGTAAGCAGGAATTCTTTCTCTATTTTTCCTTCTTCGAGCAAACGCCAGAAGGCAACGTCCCAGAAAACGGTAAGGTCTTCAGGCCACGAAGCGGCAGCTTTACTCCCCTTGTAAATCCAGGTTGTGTGAAGGCTTGTTTCGTATTCAAACAGCAACGGAAGGTCGCGCTTATAAGCCAATTCATCATTACATATATAATCCAGCCCGTCTGAATAGATGCTGAGATATAGCGCGAACAATTCGGGATCATGCTTCACGTGCCCCCATTCCTCTAGTTTTCTCAGGTTGTTATAATGAAAGTATATACTCCTGCCGTTTCGTTGCCATTGCCGGAAAAACTGTAAAAGGTATTCACCTATCCATGACGGTTTTGCCCAATCGAGCGCTTTTTTGATTTTATCGATTTTGTGGTAAGAGCGTAAAGCATCGGCCAGCTTGTCCCAGTTGCGGGTATCCGAAAAATCGAAAACAGCAAAGGCAACACAGGAGGCTATTTCATTTTTGTCGCTACCCAGCCAGCCGGAGTAGGTCTTTATTTCTTTTTTAAGCAGATCCTTATGCTCCTTTGCATATTTTTCGAGAAAAGGTATAATGCCCTCATAATTAGTCTCATCAATGAGCGCTTTTAATTCCCGTGCAAGATTTTCTTTTATTTCTTTGGCAGAAACCTTTGCGCCGGACGTGGGTTTGGCGACAGCTATCTCCCCTGCCGTCCCATTTTCCGAATATCCTTTTTTTATTTTTTCTTTAATTAGCTTTTCCGCATCGGCAAGGCAGGCCTCATCGGTATCAAAATCTTTCGTTTTGGCCTGTCCCGAAGTCCCGCTCCGTCCAAAGGTTACAGTATGCGAATTTCCGGTTACTTCAATCTGCCAGAATTTGTCAGATGTATCATCAGTGTATTGTAAGTGTTTGATCATATTGGTTATTAATTGGCGACTAAATGTAGGTAAAAAAACCAATCGTAATCTAAAAAATGACCCGCCCGGACCTGTTTATATTTAATGCAGATGACCCTCGTGAAAAACTTTCAGGACAAGCGTATGACATAAGCGATCATTCGTTGTAAAACATCTGAAATGCGTTCAAAAACAGGGGCAATAAAAAAAACAGCAGTAACATTTGCTACTGCTGTTTCAGGAAAACCTCCCGTAACTAACCCAACACAAGAATTTAATTATGGTTATACGTCCAGTGTGTCGACTCGCCGCTATTCAGCGTGCCGGTCTTGGTCTGGACTACCGTATTGTTATCCATCACTTTGACTGTGAAGTTGGATGATGTGCTGCCGCTGCCGCAATCGCCATAATAATCTACCCAGAAAGTGTACTGCCCCGATGGGCCATTGTTGAAGAAGATGTTCTCGGAATCGCAGGCGTTGCCGCAGGCACAATCCACATCAATAGTACCGCCCTGGGCTGTTTCGTTGCCATAGTATATTATAGAGCCATTTGGGGTCTGCACATACAGGTCAAGGTCTACGTTGCCGGCGTTGCTAAACTGCAGGTTGAACCTTGGATTTCCGTTCTGTCCCTCCAGGCCGCCTTCTCCATCACATTCAGCCCCGTCATTGGAAAGGCATATCGGCAGCTGGAAACCACCATCAGGCGTGGTGAACGTTCCGCTTCCTGTTTCGCCATTCTCCCAGGCAACGGTATAGGTATATTGCGTGTTTTTATTGAGCACAAAACGTATCGTGTTGCAATCGGTATAGGTATGCATCTGCCCGTCCAGGCCTAAAAGCGTTATGTCATGACAAAATATTTCTGAAGACTTGCTGTCCATATTAAAACGGATCTGGTTCGATTGAAAATAATAGTCCGAGCACAGGCCGCCTTCCTGATAGAAACCATTGAGGCCGCTAAAGCTCACCCCGTTGATGGTTACGGTAGCCTTACAGGTTTCGTTGTGTGTAAACACTACTGCCGACTTTTGCAGGCTTCCCCATCCGCCATCGGTAACAAGGTTGGGGTTGGCAGCGTTTCCTCCTACTGTCATTTGCGAACCGTCAGGGTTGGTGCCGCTCAGGTAAATGGTCCTTGTAGCCGTATCTATCGTTCCGGTAATGTCTTCGATCCCTGCAAATGCCCCATTGGCCTCGGTCACAGTGATGTTGTAATTCGGGCCTGTTTTTACAGAGGAACCCTTCATGCTGCCGGTAAGCAGGTTGAGCCTGGTAGCGCCATCATCGTCGATGGTAACATACCCTTCCAGGTCGCTAACCGCCCCGTTGTTATTGAGCGTCCCGGTAAATATTCCTGAGAATTCGAATTCGGTTAAAGGCTTGTTCGATCCGCCTCCGGAGGAATCATCTTTGCTGCACGCTACTACTATGAGCAGGCACATAAAGGCCAGTGCAGATAATCTTTTTAGTGTTTTTGTTGGTTTCATTTTTGCAGATGTTTAATTATTATTGGGTTAGAAGCAAATGTAACCTCTGAAGAAGCATCATAAAATACCTAACAATGGGGATTTTCTTAGCGTTTAAGGAGCCTGTTTGAAAAATGGGTACCTCTATGTTTATGATCTTTGGGATATTCAATATATTTGGGCATGAGAAAAATAGAGCACATCGGCATAGCGGTAAAAGACCTTGCAGCATCTAACCTGCTTTTTGAAAAACTATTCGGCGCACCGGCCTATAAAGAAGAAGAGGTGGCCAGCGAAGGCGTAAAGACTTCTTTTTTCATGAACGGCCCGAACAAGATCGAGCTCTTGGAAGCGACCAATCCCGACAGCCCTATTGCCAAATTCCTTGAAAAAAAAGGCGAAGGCATACACCACATCGCTTTTGACGTGGAAGATATCGTTGCAGAAATTGCACGCCTGAAAGCGGAAGGATTTACAGTACTGAACGAAACCCCTAAACGCGGTGCCGACAATAAGCTGGTGGCCTTCCTTCACCCAAAAGGCACCAATGGTGTTTTGGTAGAGCTGTGCCAGGAGATAGGGTAATGATTCAATTCCATGATGTAGTAATGTAACAATTACCCTATTGACCGCATTAAGAAAAATTGCTACATTTATAAATTGCTACCTTGACATATTAATAATTGCTACCTTTGCAGCATGGAAACAAACAGGCAGAAAAAGATCGGGGCGCTCCTTCAAAACGATCTGGTTGATATTTTACAAGGCGAGATACGTAAGAACGGCATCTCCAATCTTATTATTTCTATATCGAAAGTAGTTGTAACGACCGACTTGTCGATCGCAAAAGTTTATCTTAGCGTATTCCCTTCAGAAAGGGGCGGTGAGATACTTAATGCCGTAAAATCGAATGCGCCGCTTATCAAGCACGACCTTTCGCAACGCGTAAAATTGCAGTTGCGTAAAGTGCCGAACCTTGTATTTTACATAGACGACACCCTTGACCAGATCGAAATCATCGACCGCGAACTTAGCGGTGCAAATAACCCACTTACCAACCCTGAACTCTTAGAAAAACGCAAGAAATCTTAATTTGGGCTTCCCGTTTTACATAGCACGGCGTTATACCATAAGCCGCAGCAAAAGCACTGCCGTAAACATCATTACCGCAATTGCCGCTGTGGGCATACTGGCGAGCACCGCCGCGCTGTTCATTATCATGTCGGCTTTCAGCGGGCTCAAGGATTTCAGCCTATCGTTTACCGATGCTACCGACCCGGACCTTAAGCTGTCGTCCATTGGCGGGAAAACATTCCTTATCTCCCCTCAGCAGGAACAGCAGCTGAAAGGGCTTAAAGGAGTGGCGGTGTACAGTAAAATAGCCGAAGAACGCGTGCTTTTTTATTTTGATGGAAAAGAGCAGGTAGCCGTACTCAAAGGGACCGACAGCCTTTTTACGCAGGTAAACCCAATGAAGGCAAAGCTCGTTGGCGGGCAATGGCCCATTACCGAAACCTCTCAGGTAGTTGTAGGCGCTGATATTTTCACGAAATTATCGCTGGGACTGTTTGACTACAACCGCGTTCTCGAAGTATATGTGCCAAAACCGGGAAAAGGCCCGATACAAAGCCCCGAAGATGCCTTTAATAAAGGCGGCCTGCATGTGGTCGGGGTATATTCTGTCAATGACGATGTGAACGGAAAATATGTTTTCTGCAATCTCGATACCGCCCAAAAGCTGCTGGATTTCCCTGCGAACAAACTTACCGCAATTGAATTCAAGCTCGCACCAGGCGCAGTCGAAGATGATGTGAGGCAGCAATTGCAAACCATCTTCAATAATAAAGTCATCATTAAGAACAGGGCGCAGCTTAACGACTCGCTTTATAAAATGCTCAATGCCGAAAACCTGGTAACCTACCTTTTCTGCTCGCTGGTCGTGGTGCTTACGCTGTTTTGCCTTGCAGGAGCGCTCATTATGCTGATTCTCGATAAAAGGGAGAACATCAAAACCCTGTACAGCCTTGGCACTGAGGTAAGCAGCCTGCGCAAGATATTTTTATACCAGGGCATTTTTATTACTACGCTTGGCATATTCTTCGGGCTCCTGATCGCTTCGGGAATCATACTCCTACAACAGCATTTTTCACTGTTTATGATTACTAATGATATGGCCTACCCTGTTGCCTTCAGGCTGCAGAATGTACTTATCGTGCTCGCTACCATTTTTACCCTAGGCATTCTGGCCTCATGGATAGCGGCAGGCAGGGTAAATAAAAAATTGCTTGAAAATTCATAATTTTAGCATTTTTCATAAAAAATTACGTTTATATTTGTGCTTTATTCAAAGCATATGATAGTATTTGCTGTCCGCACCCGCTAACAAGGACACCTCTTCCCGGCAAATCGAAAAGGCATTATTCCTGATGCCTCTACCCTATTATTAATACATCAAATACAATATCATGACACAGAAAGGAAATTCCTCCGGTGCCCTGTCACGCTTTTTTTCATTATTGAAACAATCCCTCAAGGGAGAAAATATAGACTTTACACAAGGCAGCATACGCCGTGCCGTATTACTGCTTGCCATACCCATGATGCTCGAAATGGTTATGGAGTCGGTATTCGCACTTGTCGACCTTTACTTTGTAGGCCACCTCGAGAACAGCAGTTTTGCCATGCAAACGGTCGGGCTTACAGAATCGGTACTGACAATTATCTACTCCATTGCTATCGGGATGAGCATGGCTGCCACTGCTGTGGTAGCGCGCCGCATTGGCGAAAAAGACCCGGTAGCCGCAGCCAAAGCCGGTATGCAGGCCATAGTTGTAGCGGTAGCGGTCAATATACTTATTGCGGTATTTGGGTTTATTTATGCTACTGATATACTAGTTATTATGGGTTCGTCACGGGAATCTGCCGAATTTGGTACTGATTTCATTCGCATTATGATGAGCGGCAGCTTTGTCATTATGCTGCTGTTCCTTTTTAACGGAATCTTCCGTGGGGCAGGTAACGCTGCCATTGCCATGAAAAGCCTTTGGATAGCCAACATTGCCAACATTATCCTGTGCCCGATATTCATTAACGGGTTGGGGCCGATACCCGCTTTCGGGCTAACGGGCGCGGCTATAGCCACCACGATAGGCCGCAGCATGGGTGTGCTTTACCAGCTGTATAATCTCTTCAACGGTAAGGGTATGCTGAAAGTAGTTGCCTCTTATTTCATACCCGACATAGAACAGATAAAGGCGCTTGTAAAAGTGGCCGCACCGGGTATACTGCAATTTGTTATCGGCTCGTGCAGCTGGATGTTCCTTGCGAACTTAGTAGCGACCACAGGCGGCGACGAAGGTTCGGCGGGCTACCAGAGCGCGCTCCGTATCATGATGTTCTTTATGCTTCCGGCATGGGGAATGAGCGGTGCAGCGGCTACACTGGTAGGGCAAAACCTTGGCGCCAAACTACCGGAACGGGCAGAGCGGTCGGTTATTGTCACGGCAAAATTCAATATGGCTTATATGGCGGCTATTATGGTAATAACGCTCTTGGCAGCCGAACCCATGATGTCGTTCTTTACCACAAACCCGCATGTACATCAAATAGCTGTAAAAGCCATCCGGATACTGAGCGCAGGCTATGTATTTTATGGCCTTGGAATGGTGCTGCTTAATGTTTTCAACGGCTCAGGCGATACCAAAACCCCTACATGGGTCAACCTTTTTGGGTTTTGGTTTTGCCAGATACCACTTGCCTACCTGCTTGCCAAAGGATTAGATATGGGGCCAACGGGAGTATTCTGGGCAGTGCCTATAGCCGAGACCGCCATGACTATTGCCAGCTTTATCCTTTTCAAAAGGGGAAGGTGGAAAAAGGTGGAGGTATAAGCCTCTTAACCCCCCAAAGGGGGAATTGGAGCTGTAAACAAAAACGGGGTTGTCTTTTAGGACAACCCCGTTTTTCATATATAGATTTTAATTACATCCTGATTGGAATTCCCCCTTCGGGGTTAGGGGGCCGAACTTCTCCCGCACTTCTTCCAGCACGGCATATACATCAACAGCATCGTCGTGGGTTACCATGCGCTGGCGGTATTCCTTAAAGTTAGGGATGCCTTTAAAGTAATTGGTATAGTGGCGGCGGGTCTCAAATACGCCCACACGCTCGCCTTTCCATTCGATGGCCCATTTTAGATGGTTGGTCGCAGCTTCCACCCTATCCTCTAATGTCGGGGCAGGCAGGTGCTCGCCGGTAGCCATGTAGTGCTTTATCTCGTTGAATATCCATGGGTAGCCAATAGCCGCTCGGCCTATCATGATGCCATCGATACCATAGCGGTTCTTATATTCCAGCGCCTTTTCAGGGCTGTCGATATCGCCATTCCCAAAAATAGGGATCTGTATGCGCGGGTTGTTCTTTACGCGGGCAATGTGGCTCCAGTCTGCCTCGCCTTTATACATTTGCGCACGTGTCCTGCCATGGATGCTCAGGGCTTTAATGCCTACATCCTGGAGGCGTTCGGCAACCTCATCGATATTGATGGAATCTTCATCCCACCCAAGGCGTGTTTTTACGGTAACCGGAAGGTGTGTACTGTTTACCACAGCTTTGGTAAGCCGCACCATCAGGTCGATGTCTTTCAGAACACCGGCACCGGCGCCTTTGCAGACCACTTTTTTGACAGGGCACCCAAAATTGATATCCACTATATCAGGGTTTACCGTCTCCACTATTTTAGCCGATAACGCCATCGCTTCTTCATCGCCACCAAATATCTGGATGCCTACGGGACGCTCATAATCGAATATATCCAGTTTCTGCCTGCTTTTCATTGCATCGCGTATGAGTCCTTCCGACGAGATAAACTCACTGAACATAAGATCCGCGCCATGCGTTTTGCACAGCCTGCGGAACGGAGGGTCGCTTACGTCTTCCATAGGCGCAAGCAATAAAGGGAAATCTGGGAGTTCTATGTTGCCGATCTTAACCATCTTCTTCATTTTGTGCAAAATTACATTTTTTTAAGCGAACATAATCTATACGATTATTAGCAGTCTAAAAGGCTAAAACCTGTGGCTGATTATTTGTTAAACCCTATTAACATAATTTTTTTCACATTTCAGCCAAAAACTAATCCTCATTTAATACTCATTTAACATTGCAGCTTTTTTTATTAACGAATGATAGTGACAAAAGGCGTTGCTAAACCTGTTCATTTGCAGTTACTATTTAAATAATAGCAATCACTTTATACTTACTATATGATGAGAACTTTTACCTTTAAAAAACAATTCCTGCTTTTTACCCTGCTAATGGGCTGCCTTTATGGCAATGCCCAAAATGTCTGGACCGGCGCGGTGGATTCTAAATGGAATACCCCCGGCAACTGGCTTCCGATGGCTATTCCCACACAAACCACCGATGTGGTTATTCCTGCAGGGCTTACTAATTACCCTGTTATTATGGGCTTTGACGGGATTGCCGACTGTGCCAATATCACTATCGATGCAGGTGCGAATGTAATTGCCGATAACAATGGAAACGGAAAACTTCGCATTTACGGCAGCCTTACCATTAACGGGACACTGGATGTAACCGATGGCACCCTGATTATGGCGGGCAATATCCCGCAAGTTATACCCGCTAATTCTTTTTTGAATAATACAATACGCAATCTTACTATCTACCATATTGGCGTATTAGGATCTACCACTATACAGGGGCCGCTAAACCTGACAGGCATACTTAAACTTAACGGCGGGCCACTGAATACCGGCGATTTCCTTACATTGAAAAGTACTGCCGAGAGCACGGCTGTGATAGATGAGGTTACGGGAGTGTTATCTGCAATTACCGGAAATGTAACTGTAGAACGCTACATCCCCGGCAAAAGGGCTTTCAGGCTGATAACCCCTTCTACCACGGGAGGCACAATAAACAGCAACTGGCAGGAAGGCGGCTCTGAGGCGGCAGGTTTTGGCACCGACATTACCGGCGCAGGAGGAAGCTCTAACGGCTTTGACCCGACAACAACCAACAATCCTTCATTATTTACCCATACCAACAGCAATGCTACATGGGCGGCAGTAACAAACACAACCCTTGGCGTACTTACCGCCGGAACACCTTACAGGCTTTTGGTGCGCGGCGACAGGACGGTAAATCTTGGCTCTAACACTTCTCCTGCAACTGCGACAACCTTACGCACAACAGGAACACTTGTTACCGGAAATGTGACCGTTACAGATTTCGGCATGATGGCAGGAGATTTCAGCATGGTTGGCAACCCTTACCAGGCAGCTGTAGATATGGGCGCTGTACTGGCCGATGCCACCAACCTGAATACTGATTTTTACTACGTGTGGGATCCAACCCTGAATGCCCGAGGCGGCTATACAACTGTAATTATTGCTACCAACTCCAACACTATACCGGGATCCCAGGCCAACAGGTACCTACAGCCAAACCAGGCCGTATTTGTACAAACGGAAGCATCGTTCCTGCCTACATCGCTGACATTTACCGAAGCGCATAAATTCGTTTTTTCAAACGTAACGCCAAACCTGTATAGCGAAGCTGCCGATGCTGCCGAAGCGCACATAAGGCTTGCCATGTACAATAGCGACGCTGCTGATGGCGTGGCAATGGATGGCTTGTTGGTTCGTTTCAATGATGCTTACAGCAACGCTGCCGACAATAAAGATGCCCTTAAACCAACCAACCAGGACGAGGGTGTTGGCGTATTGAACAACGGACAGACTTTTAGTGTGGAGAGCAGGCAGATGCCGGTAGCTGCCGATGTATTGACACTTATAAACACATCATACAGGGGAACATCTTATACCTACAAAATATCAGTAAGCGAACTGGATAATGTTACCGCTTACCTTCAGGATACTTATACAGGCACAAGTACAGAACTGGCTAATAATGCTGAAACCCTTTACAACTTTAATGTTGACCCGGCGGTTGAAGCCAGCATAGCACAAAACCGTTTCAATATCATATTTGCCGAAACGCTTGGTACTAATGAATCTGTGAATGCAGCATTCAGCGTTTACCCTAACCCGGCTTCAGGAAATGAATTTAAAGTTCAGCTGGCTTCTGCCGAAAATCCTATGGTAACGGTATTCAACCAGATGGGCCAGCAAATAACCTGCAAAACGAATATGGAAGGCAATATTCTTACTGTGATTCCGGGAGCTCAAATGGCTACAGGAATCTATATGGTACAGGTACAAAATGCCGGTAAAACGGCCGTGAAAAAATTAATCGTAAAATAAACTTGCTATGAAAAAGATATTATCTGTGAAAATGTGGCTTTATGCTGTAATGTTATTTATGTGTTTTGCAGCGCCTGCATGGTCGCAAACAGGATTTGATGATGATGTGGAAGACGAACCCCAGGCGCCAATAAACCAACTGGTTGTTGTTGGTTTTATTGCAGGCTCTATATTAGCCTACCAGCTACTCCGTAAAAGGCAGCAATCAGTGTAGATATAACATATCGCTATATAAACCCGTATACTGAAAAGTGTGCGGGTTTTTAATTTATAGTATAAAGTCGATGATGACAGTCAGAATTCAATTGTTAAATTTTATAAAATTATTTCAAGTAAGACGTTTCACAAAGGTCTAATCCAGTTGTATAAATAATATTTTAAAATTTCAAAAATTTCAAAAATCTAATATTCAGCATTTTAGAACTATTATAAATAAAATCAATCATTTCATAAATATTTAATTGTGGATAGTAATTCATAACATTTTGTTAAAATTATCTTTGCCGCCGAACATACACCCCAATTAATATTCAATTTATGATTACCAGATTTGTTTTAAAAAACCGGTTACTTACAATGGTGCTACTACTTGTAGTTTCCGGATTATCGGCTCAGACAGTCACATCGATTGCTCCTTCTTCCTTTACTGAAAGGATGACCATTACCATTACCGGAACGGGTTTCGTCTCCGGCCAAATGTCCGTCAGGTTCTACACCGGGTCTGACTACTCAACAGGATCTGCTGCATATGTTTCTGGTACATCGGTTACATATGTGAGCGCTACAAGCCTTACTGTTGTAGTACCGGCCGTTGTAGGCACCGACCTTGGCGTTACGACAAAATACCTTCGTGTTGTAAAATCGGGCACACCGGTAACTTACAGTCCTGAAGCATCATACAGCTATGCATCGCCTGCCTCTACTAACAGTGCCTCTTATGTAAACCAAATCATTACCAACTATAACGGTGCCTGGAATACAGGTTCGGGTGGCAGCTATGCAACCAGTACTGTGCAGCCGGACACGCAGCACTCACTTGCAGCCTTCAGGTATGGCGGGGTTTTGTACAGCACAGGTAATAACTCTGCCGGAGATACTACATTGATGAGCGCCCTGGCTACAGCCGGTTATACAAGCGGTAGTGGCTCAACAGCCGGCCAGTATACCCAGGCAAACTGGAGGGCGCTGCCTATCAACAACCTTACAGGTAATATTACAGCAGGTTCATCACAATACATCGTATTGGGTTCCCTTATAGACGGGAGTGCGACAACTTCTGTATATACCGCCCCGTCTGTAGTAGGACTGGGCTGCCGCGACGTACTCATTGACGGCACACGTGGCCTTGGCCTGGGGACAGGCTTTACTAATTTCCCTTCTACCAATGT
Source organism: Flavobacterium album (assembly GCF_003096035.1). Classification (NCBI taxonomy): domain Bacteria; kingdom Pseudomonadati; phylum Bacteroidota; class Flavobacteriia; order Flavobacteriales; family Flavobacteriaceae; genus Flavobacterium; species Flavobacterium album. Next base: position 793,287 of record NZ_CP029186.1, read on the forward strand.
ACTTTCTTTCCAGGCAAGTAATATTATACAAGGCTCGCCCGGAGATGAAAAACCGGACATTCTTGTAACCCAGGTAGCAGACCCGGACGGAGGAGCCTATGCCCTTTATTATTTTACTGACAATGCAGGAAATGTTGTGGGCAAGCCTGTAAGGGTAACAACATCTGCAGTTACAAAAGTAGGTACCTACAAAAGCGATTTCTTTACGCTGAATACTACTACACTTAATAATGCGGTTGTTAATGGTGTAGGCAATCCCGGCGGCCCAACCCGTGATATAAGGCTTGTAGCTTATAAACTGTCTGATTTTGGTATCACCGAAGATAATAAGGCAGGAGTTACAAAATTTATTGTATTGCCAAGCGGCACCGATGATATGGCATTTATGGCCTATAACAGGGACAGTTTCCAGATACCTGCGCCAGAGATCACTACACAGCCGGTAAGCCAGGCGGTATGCCCCAATGGTACTGCTACATTTACAGTCTCGGTTGCTGTTACAGGATCAGGAACAGAACAACCTACCTACCAATGGGAACGCAACGGTATAGCCCTGACAAATACCGGAAATTACAGCGGCGTTACTACAGCTACTCTCACTGTTTCGCCTGTAGCTACCGGGAATTACGGTATCTACCGTTGCGTTGTAACCAACAGTGCTGGGGCGGCTTTCAGTAACAGCGCCTACCTGAACTCGGTATTCCTTACCTATACTGCGAGCGCGGCAACATGCCAGAATGTTGCAACCACCCTTACCGCATCTGCCGAAGGAAATGTGCCGCAGTACCAATGGTACCTCACTGCAAATGACGGTACTTCGACATCTACATCGGGCGCTACCGCCATTTCGGGCGCGACAGGAGTTACCTATCAGCCGCCGGTAACAGCCGCCGGGACAAAAAACTATCTGGTGAGGGCCTACCCTAACGGATATTCGTGTGCACCGGCAACATCGGCATTGATCCCGGTAACCGTTACAGCATCTTCAAATGCAGGTACGGTATCAGAGAATCAGACTGTATGTTCCGGTACTACAGCAACCATAAGCATAAGCGGATATACAGGAACAATACAATGGGAATCTTCTCCCAATAATACAGCGTGGGCTGAAATAAGCGGGGCTACTGCAGCTACATATACAACACCGGCATTAACGGCGACAACCTATTACAGGGCGAAAGTAACCAATGGAATATGCAGCACCGCAACAAGCGCGGCAATAGTTATAACCGTTACTACTACGAATGTATGGACTGGCGCTGTAAGCACTATGTGGAACACGCCGGGCAACTGGGCCTGCGGTATTGTTCCTACCCTGGTATTAAACGCACGCATACCTGTAGTAGCCTCTAACCGCTACCCGATCATAGCCGGTACTGACGGACTGGCTGACTGCCTTAACCTGACCATTGACACCGGTGCAAGCGTAACGATGAACAATGACGGCGCAGGTACCATCCGCATTGCGGGGGCCCTGAACAACAGCGGTAAATTCGATGCGCAGGACGGTACAGTAATATTGATTGGTACAACAGGTGCACAAACGGTTTCAGGGAATTCGTTCTTCAACAATTACATCAGGAACCTTACGATTAATAATGCTTCGGGCGTTACGCTAACCGACGTGCTGAACCTTACCGGTATATTGAGCCCAACAGCAGGCCAGTTCGTTACGGGCAACAAGCTCACGCTGAAAAGCAATGCTGCTACTACAGCCATGGTAGCTCAGGTAACGGGAAGCGTAAGCGGCACAATGACAATTGAGCGCTACATACCGGCACGCAGGGCCTTCAGGCTGTTGAGCTCTCCGGTAAATGGCGGCTCTATACATGCCAACTGGCAGGAAGACGGTACAGACATCGTTGGCTGGGGCACCGATATCACCGGCGCCAATCCTGCCGCAAACGGATTCGATGTATCGGGCAGCAACAACCCTTCGTTGTTCACATTTGATAATACCGGCGGCAGCTCGTGGAATGCAGTGACAAGCACACTTACTAATAACCTTGTTGCGGGACAACCGATGCGCATGCTGATAAGGGGCGACAGGACCATCAACCAGGCACTGAACGCTTCGGCACCAACAGTTACCACCCTTAGGTCTACCGGAACGATAAAAACCGGCGATGTAAGCGTGACCAACCTTACCCAGGAAGCAGGGAAATACAGCTTTATAGGCAACCCATACCAGGCGCCTGTAGATATGAGCGCTGTATTGGCGGGCTCGACCAACCTAAATACCGGATTCTATTACTTTTGGGACCCTACACTGGGAGGTACGCCCACAGTAGGCCAGCCGGGCGGAAGGGGCGCTTATGTAACCGTGCTTTTGCCAAACGGTGTGAATACATCGGGTTCAGCAGCTACAAAGTACATTCAGGCCAACCAGGCATTCTTCGTGCAGACACTTACTAACGGTCCGGCTTCACTGACTTTTAAGGAAAGCCAAAAGTCGCTGATTACTAATGTTACGCCGCGTGTTTACAGGACAGCAGAGGACAATAATTCAAGGATAATGCTGAAAATGTACGACCAGTCTTCTTTTGGGCTGAACGACACACCATCAGACGGGCTTATTATCGAGTTTGGTGCAGACTATTCGAATGACATCAATGCTATGGATGCGCCAAAGATGGGCAACCAGGATGAGAATGTAGCTATACTCAAAGGTACAGACCGTTACAGTGTGGAGCGCAGGGCCAACCCGGTACTTACAGATGTGATACAGTTATTCAACAACCAATACCGGAAAACCGCCTACACTTATGCGGTAGATGTTACAGGAATGGCCAATGGATTGACAGCCTACCTTCACGACAAACTGAACGATACCCTGACCGAGCTGGAGAACGAAGGGCAGACAGTGTATAACTTCACTATAGACGATACCAACCCGATGAGCATTGCCGAAAATCGCTTTGACATTGTTTTTCAGGCAAGTGTGTTGGGTAATGAAGATTTTGATTCCGCTTCGTTTAAAGTATACCCCAACCCTTCGGCAGGAAGCGCATTCTTTATCGATATGCCATCAGCAGGAGAGAAAACAACGGTTGGCATCTACAACATGGTTGGACAGCAGGTGAGCGCATCTTTAAGTGCGGCATCAGGAAACACAATTAAAGTTACACCTGTTACATTGCTCAGTAATGGAGTTTATACGCTGAAGATAAGCAATGGGCAGAAGACCGTTACAAAAAAATTAATTATAAAATAAAAAATGCCATGAAGTCGATTAAACAAAATATTTATAAACCTGCAATCTGTTTTTTTCTGCTGTTGCTGCCTATAATAACAACAGCACAGGATTTCGGTGATGGTGATGGCGATGGCGATGATGTTAACGATGAAGCACAAATAGACGGATACGTAACTGTAACTCTTATTGCGGGATGTGCGCTAGGATATATCCTAATAAAACGTGAAACAAAACTTTCATAAAGATTACATCTACATATAATTATATCAAAAGCGGGACTCAAAATGTTCCGCTTTTTTATTTATCACTATTTACTTATTGAATAATTTTCATTTAATAAATACATAATTCCTACCTACATTTCATAATAACAGAGAATATCACAATTACTACAACGTTATAGTTTTAAATAGGAATAAATATTTATAATTTTAACATTTGTGAAACCATCACATTTCAAATAAATTTGTTCATTTGTATTATAGTTTTAAAGATATTTGACGTAATAACCGTGTCCCCCAAGGTCATTATCGTCGCATAATATTCCGTAAAATAAAGCTATTTAAAGCAGTGCATAGAGCCCCCTTTATGCACTGTTTCTTTTTTAGGCCGGCACGTTTTCCGCATTATACAATTATCGTTTGCAACTCGCTAACTTTGTCTATATTTGCCGATTAAACGCTACCTTTACCGGTAAGCGAGGGTATCCGCCTTATTTGGGGCGAAATACACAAAAAATTGATAACTGACGAAGATGAAGCATATAAGGAATTTTTGCATAATTGCACACATTGACCACGGAAAAAGCACCCTTGCCGACCGCCTGCTTGATGCCACACAAACGGTTACCGCCCGCGAACAGCAGGCGCAGCTGCTTGACAATATGGACCTGGAGCGCGAGCGCGGCATTACCATAAAAAGCCACGCCATACAGATGGAGTACACTTACAAGGGCGAGCAGTATATCCTCAACCTTATCGATACTCCCGGGCACGTCGATTTCTCTTACGAGGTTTCCCGTTCCATAGCCGCATGCGAAGGCGCGCTGCTTATCGTGGATGCCGCACAGAGCATACAGGCACAAACGATATCCAACCTTTACCTGGCACTGGAAAACGACCTTGAAATTATTCCTGTACTTAACAAGATAGACCTGCCGAGCGCCAACCCGGAAGAGGTGAGTGATGACATTGTGGACTTGTTAGGCTGCAAGCTGGACGACATTATCCCGGCCAGTGGAAAAACCGGCCTCGGCGTAGATAAAATACTTGAAGCGATCATTGAGCGCATCCCTGCCCCTAAAGGCGATCCGGAGGAGCCATTGCAGGCGCTGATATTCGACTCGGTGTATAACCCGTTCCGTGGGATCGAGGTTATATTCAGGGTAAAGAACGGATCGATAAAAAAAGGCCAGAAGATTAAATTCATGGCTACCGGCAATGAATATTTTGCCGATGAGATAGGTACGCTGAAACTGAACCAGGTTCCGAAACAGATCGTGAGCGCGGGGGATGTGGGCTACCTTATTTCCGGTATTAAGGAAGCAAAAGAAGTAAAAGTTGGGGATACTATTACCGATGCCAAAAACCCAACAACCAATATGGTAAGCGGTTTTGAGGATGTAAAGCCAATGGTATTCGCGGGTATTTACCCTGTAGATACCGAGGATTATGAAGAACTGCGCAACTCGATGGAGAAATTGCAGCTGAACGATGCCTCGCTGGTATTTACGGCAGAAAGCTCTGCGGCGCTGGGCTTTGGTTTCCGATGCGGGTTCCTGGGGATGCTTCACATGGAGATTATACAGGAAAGGCTGGAGCGTGAGTTCAACATGACGGTGATTACTACAGTTCCCAACGTATCGTACCTTGCCTACACCAAAAAAGAACCTGAAAAAGGCATTATAGTAAACAACCCGAGCGACCTTCCGGAACCGTCCAAACTGGACCATGTGGAGGAACCGTATATAAAAGCGACTATTATTACCAAGTCGGATTTCGTAGGCAACGTAATGAGCCTGTGTATCGAAAAGCGCGGCCTCATTACCAACCAGACGTACCTGACCACGGAACGTGTAGAGCTGAACTTTGACATGCCGCTGGCAGAAATTGTATTCGACTTCTATGACAGGCTGAAGACAGTGTCTAAGGGCTATGCTTCATTTGACTATTCCCCTATCGGGATGCGTACCTCCAGGCTGGTTCGCCTCGACGTACTGCTGAACGGCCAGGGTGTAGATGCGCTTTCAGCACTGATACACGAAGATAATGCCTATAATATCGGTAAAAAAATGTGCGAGAAGCTGAAGGAACTTATTCCGCGCCAGCAGTTTGACATACCTATCCAGGCCGCTATCGGCGTAAAGGTAATCTCGCGTGAAACGGTTAAGGCACTCCGTAAAGACGTTACCGCCAAATGTTACGGCGGGGATATTTCACGTAAGCGTAAGCTCCTCGAAAAGCAAAAGAAAGGTAAGAAACGTATGCGTCAGGTGGGTAATGTAGAGATACCTCAGGAAGCATTCATGGCGGTATTGAAGCTGAATGATTAAGATCGATTACGGATATAAATTACGAATTACGAACCCGGTGCAGCGATGGCCGGGTTTTTTATTGATCAGAAACTGACAATCGAAAATATCCTCAAAGAAGAACGAAAATGTCACATTGAGCGCAGTCAAAATGCGGCATTCCATTATTCTTGCTTCCCGACTGTGCTCGAAGTGACAATCCTGACATAAACCTCATATCGAACTACGTTAAATAAGAGAATTACAACTTTCAAACGATATAATTATTAAACCATAAAGGAATGTTAAATTTGGCAAGGTTTATGTTGCAGAAAAATATACATTTGCAGTTACGAAACTGAAAACCTTGTGAGGATAAACAAAATACATATTCGTCATCGTATTTTATGGTTGCTTATGGCACTCCATATCCTCAATTTTAGTATCGATAACCCACATACCCTGAGGGAGAATGATATTGTAGACGAAGATTTCGAAGAGGTGGACAGTGTGGTAGAGCTTGTATTGGAAGATGTGATCCATATAGAGAACGCTATCCCCGAGCACCATACCAAATCGCCCGTTGGCCACAAATTAAACATTAAGAAAACCACATGGACCTGTCCGCAACAGGAAGAAGAACTCGTTTTTGAATCTGTTGCACAGCCTAACTTCAGGGTCGTGCTTCCCGATACATTTTATCAGGATTCCCCTTATTATTCGCCTTACCTGGCTTTATTTTCCCCTCCGCCCGAGGCTTAATACTATTTACATTTCTTAATCCGGAACATTGCCTTTATTGGCAGTGTAATGTTATTCGCGTAGGTTTTACCTATGTTTCCGGCACGGCTTGTATCTGCATACAAACCAGTCTACATAATAGTATTAAAATAATCGACATGACATTAAAAAAAATAATGTCCTGCATGGCAATAGTGCTATGCTGGGCCAATATGGCTGCACAAAACCCTCAAACGCTCGACCTTACCATAAAAGAGGCAGAAGAGCTTTTTTTCAAGAACAATTTCTTGCTGCTTGTCGGCCAGTATGGTATTGACAAAGCCGATGCGGCCATAATACAAAGTAAAGTATACCCAAACCCTGAGGTAAGCGCCGATATGATTGCCTACCAGGGGCAGGACAACCTTTATTTTCCTACCGGTAACAGAGGCAATTTTGCCGCGGGGATAGAACAACTTATCCTGCTTGGAGGCAAGCGTAAAGCCGGAATAGAATTGGCAAAAAAAGACAAGGAAATGGCTCAGGCCGACCTTGCCGACCTGACCCGCAACCTGCAATACCAGATATGGCAGTCGTTCTACACCCTGCACAACCAGGAAAAGATCATTAAAAAATATGACCTGCTCCTGCAAAAGCTACAGGAACTCATCAGCAGTTATGAAGTGCAGGTAAGCAAGAACAATGTGGCCCTTAAAGACCTGGTGCGCTTAAAATCGGTTTATGTAAAGATCAACAACGACAAATCGGAAGAAAGCCAGGTGCTTATTGAGGAGCAGCAAAAACTGAATGTGCTTCTCGGCACCTCAGCAACAATTAAAACAAGATACGGCACCGATGATGCGAACAGCTTTGCTGCCAAAAATTTTGTTTATGATGAAATCCTGAACCAGTCGCTGAAAAACAGGGCCGACCTTAACCAGGCAAGGATCGCGACAGAATCGGCAGCGCTTAACCTTAAGCTGCAGCGCAGCCTCGCTATTCCGGATGTAACGCTTCGCGGGGGCTACAACCAGGCGGGCGATGCTTTCAGGAACCAGTACAATATGGGGCTTGCTATATCACTGCCGTTCTTCGACCGTAACCAGGGCAATATCCAGAAAGCGAAGACAGGACAGCTGGAAGCGGGGAAAAATGTGAGCTATAAAGAACTTGAAGTTACCAACGAGGTTCTTGCCGCTTACCAGAACTTTACCCGCAGCGTTGAGGAATACAAACGCATTAACTCGCTTATCAACCAGGATTTTGATGCAGTATTCAACGGCATCAACTCCAATTTCCAGAAAGGCAACGTATCCATGATAGAGTTTGCCGACTTCTTTGAAGCATATAACGAAGCGCAGACCGAAGTGGAAAGGGTTAAAAAACAACTTGCAATCGCCGCTGCAGGGATAAACTTTGTAACAGGCACTAACAACTTTTAAAAAATGAAAACACCGGGCTATATAGTATTAATGGGCGCAGCCATGATGGCAATGACGACTGGCTGCTCTAAAAATGAACAGAAACACGAAGAGGCACCACAAAAATTTGTGATGACCGAAACGATGTATAAGGGGAGCACTTTTGCTACCGCTGATGAAGAATATGCGCAAAACGAAATACGCCTTTTTGGCAAAGTAAGCGCAGAGAATAACAACGTGAGCCAGGTTTTCCCGGCCGTAGGGGGGAATGTGATCGAAATAAAGGCCGAGCTGGGCGACTATGTACAGCAGGGTCAGCTGCTTGCAAGTGTGCGCAGTACCGAGATTGCGGGTTTCCAAAGCCAGGCCAGCGATGCCGACGCGAATGTGAGCATAGCCGAGCGCAACCTGCAAAGCGCGAAAGACATGTATGAGGGAAAGCTTGCCAGCGAAAAAGAGCTGGTAATGGCCCAGAAAGAGCTTGACAAAGCAAAGGCCGAGCAACGAAGGATGAAAGAAGTAAACCAGATATACAGGCTGAAAAGCGGGTCGGTTTATAACATGTACGCGCCTATAAGCGGGTACATTGTAGCCAAGGACATCAGCCCGAACGAGATGCTGAGCAGCAACCGTGAGAGCGCGGTATTTACCATTGCGAAACTTGACCGCGTATGGGTGTTGGCGAATGTGAACGAGAGCGACCTGGACAAGATAAAAACAGACCAGCAGGTAGACATACATACCATAGCATATCCTGATAAAGACATTAAGGGTAAAATTGACAAGATATTCAATGTAATCGATCCCGATACAAGGGCGGCAAAAGCCCTGATAAGCGTACCGAATACCGGAGTGGCGCTTAAGCCCGAAATGAACGCTACCGTTACCGTGCATTTTCCGGACGATAAAAAATTTGTAGCCATACCAAGCGAGGCCGTAGTGTTTGACAAAAGCAAAAACTTCGTGATGGTGTTCAACGGGAAGGACAATATTGACACCAGGGAGGTTACGGTATACCGTGCGCTTGATGACAAAACCTACATATCATCGGGCCTGAAGGCGGGTGAAAAGGTTATCGTGAAGAACAACCTGCTCATCTATGATGCCATTAACGACTAATTGCAGCAGCCATGGTAAAAATGATAAGAAACATAATAGGGTTTTCCCTTCACAATAAGCTATTTACCTTTTTTTGGGTAGCCATTGTGGTGATAGCAGGTGTTATCAGTTATAAAAACATACCGGTTGAAGCATTTCCCGATGTTACCAATACCCAGATAATCATCGTAACGCAGTGGGAAGGCCGCAGCGCCGAGGAAGTGGAGCGTTTCGTGACATCCCCTATTGAGATCTCGATGAACTCGGTGCAGAAGAAAACCAATGTTCGCAGCATTACGATGTTCGGGCTTTCGATAATAAAGATCATATTCGATGATGATGTGGATGATTTCTTCGCGCGGCAGCAGGTGAATAACCAGCTGCGCAACGTAGAACTGCCTGAAGGCATCGAACCCGATGTACAGCCGCCATACGGCCCTACCGGAGAGATATTCCGTTATACATTGCAAAGCAAGGACAAAAACACCCGTGACCTGCTTACCCTGCAAAACTGGGTAATCGACCGCCAGCTGCGCTCGGTACCCGGTGTAGCCGACGTAGTTGCCTTTGGTGGCCGCGAAAAGACCTACGAAATAGAGATAGACCCTATATTACTCCAAAAATACGAGCTCACTTCGCCTCAGGTATACGATGCCATCAGTAAGGCTAATGTGAATGTGGGTGGAGACGTTATCGAGAAGAACGGCCAGGCTTATGTGGTACGCGGTGTCGGGCTTCTGGAAAGCATCAGTGATATAGAAAATACCATCGTGGCGCAATACAACGGCAACCCAATCCTAATCAAGAATATTGGCAAGGTGGTAGAAAGCAACGTGCCGCGTGTGGGCCAGGTGGGCCTTGACGACAATGACGACGTGGTGGAAGGCATCGTGGTAATGCGTAAGAACGAAAACCCATCGATAGTCCTTGCTGCGCTTAAGGAAAAGATCGCCTATGTGCAGGACAATGTACTGCCGAAGGATGTGAAGATGGTTACCTTTTACGACCGCGATAACCTCATGGAATATTGTACCCACACGGTAACACACAACCTTGTGGAAGGTATCGTGCTCGTTACCCTGATCGTATTCCTCTTTATGGCCGACTGGCGTACCACGGTCATTGTGTCGATCATCATACCACTGGCGCTGCTGTTCGCCTTCCTGTGCCTCAGGCTCAAGGGCATGAGCGCCAACCTGCTTTCGCTGGGTGCGGTAGACTTTGGTATCATTATAGACGGTGCGGTCGTCATGGTCGAGGGGCTCTTTGTCGCACTCGACCAGCTGCAGCACAACGTGGGCGAAAAGCGCTTCAACAAGCTGGCCAAGCTGGGGCTTATCCGCAAGACAGGTTCCAAGCTGGGTGTGGCCATCTTCTTCAGTAAGCTGATCATCATCTCTGCCCTCCTCCCTATTTTCTCTTTTGAAAAAGTGGAAGGCAAAATGTTCTCTCCCCTTGCGTGGACGCTTGGTTTTGCATTGCTTGGCGCGCTTATTTTTACCCTTACGCTCGTGCCGGTATTGTGCTCGATCCTCTTAAACAAAAACGTAAAGGAAAAGCACAATGTATTCGTCCGGTTTTTCGACAAATCGGTTTCCAAAGGGCTTAGCTTTACCTTCAGGCATAAAAAAATATCGTTCATTGTATCACTGGTGATCTTAGGGCTTACACTGGTGTCCGCCAAGTTCATGGGGACCGAATTCCTGCCACCGCTGAATGAGGGCGCGCTGTGGGTGGAGGCAAAATTCCCTATGAGCCAGTCTCTTACCGAAACCGTAGACCGCGTGGCCGAGCTGCGCAAGGTGCTGCGTACCTTCCCCGAAGTGAATGGCGTGCTTTCGCAAACGGGCCGAAGCAACGACGGTACCGACCCAAGCGGCTTCTATTATGTTCAGATGCAGGTGAACCTGAAGCCTAAGGAAGAATGGAAGCGCAAGATCACTATGGACGGCCTCGTGGAGGAAATGGACAAAAAGCTGGAGAACTTCCAGGGGATCAACTTCAACTATTCGCAGCCGATCATTGACAACGTGGCCGAAGCCGTGGCGGGTATGAATGCCAGCAACGCCGTGAAGATCTACGGGGACGACCTGAAAACGCTCGACAAGCTGGCCAACGAGGTCATTGCCCGGATGAAGAATGTAGACGGTGTTAAGGATATCGGTATCCTGCGCAATGTGGGGCAGCCCGAGATAAGCATCCGTTTTGATGAAGAAAAAATGGCGCTCTACGGCGTGCAGAAAAGCGATGCCCAAAGCATTATTGAAATGGCGATAGGCGGTAAGACCGCAACACAGAAATACGAAGGCGAGAAAAAATTCGATGTGAGGCTGCGTTACCGCAAGGATTACCGTAAGGACGAAGAAGACATCATGAACCTTATGGTACCTACGCTGCGCGGTACCAAAGTGCCGCTCAAGGAGATCGCATCGCTGAATACCGCTACCGGGCCGGCCTTTATTTACCGTGACAATACCAAAAGGTTCATCGGGGTGAAATTCTCGGTGCGCGACCGCGACCTTGGTAGCACCATTGCCGATGCGCAGGCCCGCGTAAAAGGCCTGAAGCTACCCGAAGGCTACACCATTGGCTGGACAGGTGAGTTCGAGAACCAGATACGCGCCAGCGCCAAACTCGCCCAGGTGGTGCCGGTATCGTTAGTGCTGATCTTCGTGCTGCTGTTCATCATGTTCGGTAATATAAAAGACTCGCTGCTGGTGCTTGTCAATGTCCCTTTTGCCATCATTGGGGGTATACTGGCCCTGCAGCTCACGGGCATCAACTTCGGTATTTCGGCGGGTGTGGGCTTCATCGCTCTGCTGGGTATCTGTATCCAGAACGGCGTGATACTCGTCTCGGAGTTCCACTCCAACCTGCGAAAGAAAATGAGCCTGGCTTCCTCGATCATCGAGGGCGTTAAGTCGCGTACCCGCCCCGTGGTAATGACCGCGCTGATGGCCGCCATAGGCCTGATGCCGGCCGCGATATCTACCGGTATCGGTTCCGAATCGCAGAAACCACTGGCCGTTGCTATCATCGGCGGACTGGTTACAGCAACGCTCTTTACGCTGCTTATATTCCCCAATTTCTTTTACTGGGCAATGAAAAGCAAGCATGAGAAGGATGAGCAGATTTAGATGAGAGATTTTTAGATAATAGATGAGAGACCCGCGGCAGAGATGTTGCGGGTTTTTTGTGAATATGATAGTCACACATTCTACAATAAGATTCTTTTTTTAACATTTAAACTAATTGCTTATCTTTGTGTTTATTAGTATTAAAAACATGAATTTAATAGAGAAAACGGTTGCCGATTTGATGAAAAAATTTGGAGAAGGCAACCATAAGCCAGGATCTGGTAGTGCAGCAGCATTTCAAGGTATGGTTTCTGCAAAACTTATCTCTACAGTAATCAGTTTAACAACTGAAGAAAAAAGGAGAAAACAATACGGGAACATCTTTACTGAAATATTGGATTTCCAAGAGCAAATTGAAAATCGGATTTACCCAAGTCTGACAAGATTGTTTCAAATAGATTCGGAGCAGTTTGATAAAACTATAATTTTAAGAACTGAACGCGATAATGAAGAGGATGAAATTAAAAAAAATCAGTTGAGACTTGAGGCACTAGAACAACTTAAAACTTCTATAGATATACCTTTAGAAATTGGACTTCTTTGTAAAGAATTAGCAGAAATCGCAGCATATATTTTTGATTATGGTTTCAAAGCTGCAAGAGGAGATTCTCAGGTAGGTTTAAGTGGAGCAGTTTCTGCTATAAGCGGATGCATATCAATAATTAGACTTAATGTACTATCATATAGTAGTGATGAATATCAATATACTAAATCTGTAGTAGCGAAGGTAGACAGTCTTGATAAAGTTTATCAAGAGCTAAGCATCGTTGTAAACGCAAGAATTAGAGTACTACAAGATGAATATGATGCTAAAGTTCCCTTATTTGAAGGTATTAATGAGATTATTAAGAAATATAGAGCAGATAAAAAGCTAAAAATAGAAAATTGCGCCCGGGATTTGCAGAATCTCATTTGGGCTAACAAAAACTTAATTTGGAAGAAAAACACTCCTAATGATGTTTTAGAAATCTTACGCCCTGATATAATTTTCAGACAAGTTTTAGGATATGGATATATAGAAAATGGCAGATATGCTGTCGCTTATGAAGATGGCGGAGATGTTGAGGTTGCAGGAGTTATTGATCAGCCTAATAAATTGGTTGCAGTTTCAAACAATTACTCAGATGAGGTTAGAAGGTTTACGGCAGCACATGAATTAGGTCATGCAATACTCCATAGTCAGCCCATTTTGCATAGAGATATTCCGTGTGACTCAATTGGTATTCGGAAAAGCCGTGATTATACTGAAGTAGAGGCTGATAAATTTGCCACCTATTTTCTTATGCCTGAAAGAATAATATTACGAGAGTTTCATAGAATTTATTCCGTACCGCAATTTCAACTCAATGAAGACTTAGCCTTTAAATTTGGTGGGCGTAGTACTATTGATTTAAGGCGGGAATGTAAGGATAGAAGAGGACTATCTAGAAAGTTAGCTTCTGCGGAGTTATACAATGACAATTATTTTACATCACTCTCGAAACTGTTTGGTGTTTCAATTGAGGCTATGGCAATTCGTCTTGAAGAACTGAATCTTGTATTGTATTAGGGAGTGTTTTTTCATCCTCGGCAAAATCTTTATCGCCTTTGGGATATACGAAATGATACAGGCTTTCCGTAAATTCAAAGCATAATGAAAAAAGCATTTCTCTTTTACATTCTTATCATCCTGGCATTATCTCTTATGCGTTTTTTCATAAAAATTACCTGAAGTTTGAACTGGCCGGTGAAATTCCAAATACACGGAATGAGTATTATCCTGATGCCTATCAGTTTTTTCATTCGGATAGTGAACTGCAAAGTTATTTTTCTACAAATAAAGACACGGAGCAACAAAGGGAATTTGCAAAACATATCGTATTTGATTTCAAAAACTATAGTTATGTAGTTGTATGTGGCAGGAAAATAAGATCAATGCATCACAGTTACTAAGAGTCTGTGTTTGACGATATTTCCCCGGATTATGCACGACCTTCATCACGGACAGTAGTATTTATTGAATATGAAAATGCGTCTGAAGGCGAAGGCATTTATTTCTACAAGTCCGACGGGATAGCAGACTTCGTGGTTTTTTTGGTGTGTGATTCGATCAATTATTGTAGAGACGCATTGAATGCGTCTACAGGCTAATGAAAAACACCTCAGCACGCGAGACACATTCAATGTGTCTCTACCTGTAAATTACTATGATAAACTTTCCCCCACTCCTACTTGTAAACTTTGTAACTTTGCAACCTTAAACTTGCAACTCACAAGAAATGATAGAAGACAAAAACCAGCCCCGTACCAGCCTTTCTAACCTTGGCGAATTCGGGCTTATAGAGCACCTTACCCAAAATATTGAAATAGCACAGCCCACAACCATAAAAGGCATTGGCGATGACGGCGCTGTGCTTGATTTTAAGGAGAAGAAAGTGGTGGTTTCAACCGACCTGCTTATCGAAGGCGTGCACTTTGACCTGGCCTATATGCCGCTAAAGCATTTGGGCTACAAAGCCGCTGTGGTGAACGTGTCGGATATCTGCGCCATGAACGCCAAGCCGACGCAAATTACCGTTTCGATAGCAGTGTCCAACCGCTTCCCTGTTGAGGCGTTAGACGAGCTCTATGACGGTATTAAGCATGCTGCCAGGGTATATGGGGTGGACATCATCGGGGGCGATACCACGTCGTCGCAAAAAGGGATGATCCTGAGCATTACCGCTATCGGCGAAGCTGATGAAGACGATATTACCTACCGCGTGGGCGCTACCGATACCGACCTGTTGGTACTTACCGGCGATATTGGTTCGGCCTACATGGGCCTGCAGGTGCTCGAAAGGGAAAAGCAGGTGTTTCAGGTAAACCCCGACAACCAGCCCGACCTTGATGCGTACACTTACCTGATAGAACGCCAGCTGAAACCGGAAGCGCGTATGGACGTGAAGGAACTGCTGAAAGCGCTGGAAATAAAGCCTACGTCGATGATCGATGTATCGGATGGATTGTCGTCTGAGATCATGCATTTATGCAAACAGTCGGGTGTAGGATGTAATTTATACGAAGACAAACTACCGCTCGACCCGCAGCTTATTAATGTATGCGAGGAATTCAATATTGACAGTACCACGGTTGCCATCAACGGCGGCGAAGATTATGAGCTGCTGTTCACCATCCGCATGGATGATTACGATAAGATAAAGGGCAACCCTAACTTTACCATCATCGGCCATATGACGCAGGAAAGCGAAGGCATCCACCTGGTGACCCGCGCCAATACCAAGATCCCATTGAAAGCAAGGGGATGGAATGCGCTTAAAGAAGAGGAATAGTTACGGGTTTAGGCATCTCGACTGCGCTCGATGTGACAGCATAACGTAAATACGAAATACATCGTTATCAGTTCGAGCGCAGCCTGTCTACCGACAAGGGCAGGTCGGGAAAAAGGGTTCGTGTTATGAAAATTCCTATATTTATATCATGAAACCCGAAAACAAAAACTTCCTGAAGTTTTGCCTGCTGGTATTTTTAACAGCGGTACTGGCGTATTCGCTTTTCTTCGTTGCGGCATTGGCCTATAGCCAGCCTATGGGCGCGTATAGCTGGCTACAGGCTTATATGTTTGGGTTTATTCTTCACCTGCCGCTGTGGTTTGGGGCGTTATTAATTGCCGGGCTTATACTTAAAAAGCCATTCCCAAAGAAAGTGACCTTTATATTGGAAGCATTACTTTTTACTATGTTGCTGCTTCCATTGATACTGAAAGATCCCCGTGAATTTTTTGATACGATCCTGCTGCCCTATTATGCTGTTGATTTCCTGCTGTGCCTGGCATTGCTGTTGAAATTGAGGGTGCGGGTTGTAAGACACCAATAATTACATTATTTTAATTATTATTGAGATACCTTTCGATATCATATTCCTGATAGCCATTAACACAATGTTTTATTCGCGATATTACAGCTTCTGTCATTTGAAAATTTTCTATTTCTTCTTCAAAATATATCAGTTCTGCAATTTCATGCTCTTTACTTGTATCTAATCCTCCAAGCCAAGGCATTGTATCGAGTGTCTTAAGTATTTGACCATAGTTTGGATTTGTTTCTAATGTCTTTTTGCGTAAAAGTTCTAATACAATTTTACTCGAAACCGATATATCTCCTCCTTTAGCATAAAGATTAATCAAGCTATCAAGTTCATTCTCTCCAAAAGTATCGAGATAATTTTCCATCAAAATTGAATTGTAGGATATGATTCCAATTATCTCATTTTTGGAATATGCATGATCAAGAATAGCGAATTTGAAAGCCAGATAAACTGTCGAAATTTGTTCTTTCATATAATTAAACCAAACGCCCCCTTCCGGAGGCGTTATATACTATTACATCTTCATTAGCCAGTTCCGTACCGAAACTTCTTCATTGATGATGCTTCTTAATTCGGATATTTTCACCCTGTCCTGCTTCATGCTGTCGCGGTGGCGGATGGTCACGGTTTCGTCTTCAAGTGTCTGGTGGTCTACCGTGATGCAGAAAGGCGTACCCAGTGCATCCTGCCTGCGGTAACGGCGGCCAACGGCATCCTTCTCATCATACGCCACATTGAAGTCCCATTTAAGGTCCTCAATTATTTTACGGGCTACATCCGGCAGTCCGTCTTTCTTAACCAATGGCAGTACCGCGGCTTTTGTAGGTGCGAGTACCGCAGGCAGGCTTAGTACGGTACGAACGGAGCCGTCTTCCAAAGTTTCTTCTTTTAATGCTGTAGAGAATACGGCAAGGAACATCCTGTCGAGGCCGACAGACGTTTCTACTACGTATGGCACATAATTCTCGTTCAGCTCGGTATCGAAATACTGTAGTTTCTTACCGCTGAATTGCTCGTGTGCCTTAAGGTCGAAATCGGTACGCGAGTGGATCCCTTCCAGCTCCTTGAAGCCAAACGGGAAGTTGAACTCGATATCGGCAGCGGCATTGGCATAGTGCGCCAGCTTTTCATGGTCGTGGAAACGGTAATTCTCTTTTCCAAGGCCAAGCGACAGGTGCCATTTCAGCCTTGTTTCTTTCCAGTACTCATAGTATTTCATCTCTTCGCCCGGACGGACAAAGAACTGCATTTCCATCTGTTCGAATTCGCGCATACGGAAAATGAACTGCCTTGCCACAATCTCGTTACGGAACGCCTTGCCCGTTTGCGCGATACCGAAAGGTATTTTCATACGGCCGGTCTTTTGTACGTTCAGGAAGTTCACGAAGATACCCTGTGCCGTTTCCGGGCGAAGGTACAGGTCCATTGCATTAGCGGCTTCTGCGCCCAGCTTGGTGCCGAACATCAGGTTGAACTGCCTTACTTCCGTCCAGTTCTTAGAGCCTGTTTCCGGGTCGGCGATCTCGAGCTCTTCGATAAGCGCTTTCACATCGGCCAGGTTCTCTGTTTCCAATGAATGTGCCATGCGCTCCAGTATCTGGCGCTGTTTGGCTTTATATTCCATCACGCGGGCGTTTGTCGTAACGAATTCCTCCTCATTGAAGGCCTCGCCAAAACGCGCGCG
This sequence comes from Flavobacterium album, assembly GCF_003096035.1. Taxonomy (NCBI): domain Bacteria; kingdom Pseudomonadati; phylum Bacteroidota; class Flavobacteriia; order Flavobacteriales; family Flavobacteriaceae; genus Flavobacterium; species Flavobacterium album. Next base: position 810,898 of record NZ_CP029186.1, read on the forward strand.
CGCCTTTTCTATTTCTTTTTGGGCTTTCTGGTTAAGCTTCTCGGCATAATCCTCGATAAGCACGTCGGCCCTGTATCGTTTCTTGGAATCTTTGTTGTCTATCAAAGGGTCGTTGAACGCATCTACGTGCCCCGAAGCCTTCCATGTAGTAGGGTGCATGAATATCGCGGCATCAATACCCACAATGTTCTCATGCATCTGCACCATCGATTTCCACCAATATTCCCTGATGTTCTTCTTTAGTTCTGCGCCGTTCTGGCCGTAGTCGTATACTGCGCTTAAACCATCGTATATCTCGCTGGACTGGAAAATGAACCCATACTCCTTAGCGTGCGAAATAACATTCTTAAATTGATCTTCTTGTTTTGCCATAGTGGTGCAAAAATATAAAACCTAACTATATAAGTGTAGTAAATTACACAGAAAATCAGGCCAATGTTACAGAAATAAAAACGTTTTATATCTTTATCCCAAAAGCGGTATTATGCTCAGCTCCCTTTTCAACCTTCTCTTTCCTAAAACCTGCAATGGCTGTGACGGCCTGCTGCTGGAAAGTGAAGATGTTGTATGCACGGCCTGCCGCCACGATATGCCTTTTACGCTGCACCACCTGAATGCGGAGAATGAGACCTTCAAAAAGTTTTACGGAAGGCTCCCGCTGGAGCATGCTTCGGCATTTTTGTATTTCCACAAGGAAGGCATGGTACAGCAGATGGTCCACAACCTGAAATACCGGAAGCAGCAGGAAGTGGGCCGGCTGTTAGGCCAGTTGCATGCCGAAGACCTTAAAACCGTAGAAGCGCTTAAGGATGTTACCGATATCATCCCTGTGCCCATGCACCCAAAGAAACTCCGGCAGCGCGGGTACAACCAGGTAACGGAATTTGGGAAGGCTTTGGCCGAAGGGCTGGGCAAAAACTACAATGAGGCTATCCTGGTAAAGAAAGTACACACCCAAACCCAGACAAAAAAGAACCTTGCTGCACGTGCTGCTATAGCCAACGCTTTTGATGTGAACTTTACGGAAGCCGATTCAGGCAGGCACTTTTTGCTCATTGACGACGTTATCACTACCGGATCGACGCTCGAAGCCTGTGGGCGCGAGTTATTAAAGATTCCCGGCGCTAAGGTCAGCATTGTGACCATGGCTTATGCGCATTAAATAAACATTTTATTTAACCACATAGATACAGTAGTTTTCATAGTGATTTATTATTGCTGAAGGGAACATATTTGCACATAGCGAAGCGAAGCTTCATTCTCTGTGTCGCTCAACTGGGTTTATAATTTTCCTTTATGACTATGTGCCTATGTGGTTAGAATTATTTACTTAAAAATTTAGACAGTTACTGAATATAATTGTTATTTTGTGCTGTCAAAGAATTCAACATGCTGAAAAGTAGATTTTTCCTTTATATAGTGCTCCTTTCACTTGCCCTTACGGGATGCGCCAAACGCGGCAATATTACCGGCGGGGCGAAAGACACCATACCGCCTTCCATCACAGGAAGCTCGCCTGCTAATATGAGTACGGGGTTTAAAGGCAACCAAATCCATATCGATTTCAATGAGTATATCAAGATAAAGGACATCAGCAAGCAGCTTATCATTTCACCGCCGCTGAAATACACGCCGGACATTGTGCCTACCGGGAGCGCGAGCAAATTCATCAATATAAAGATCAAGGATACGCTTCAGGAAAATACCACGTACAGCTTCAATTTCGGGCAAAGCATTACCGACAACAACGAAGGCAACCCTTATTCGCAGTTCAAATTCATATTTTCTACCGGCAGTTATATCGATTCGCTTTCGCTAAAGGGACGAATAAAGGATGCCTACTCTCGCGAGACCGACAATTTCGTGACCATCATGCTGTATGAGGCTAACGAAACCTTTAACGACTCTACCATCTACAAAGAGCGTCCGAGATATGTGACCAATACGCTCGACAGCATGGTCAATTTTTCGCTGGAAAACCTTAAAGAGGGCAAATACCACCTCTTTGCATTGAAGGATAAGAACAACAATTACAAATACGACCCAAAGAGCGATAAGCTTGCATTCCTTAATGATGTGGTTACGGTACCCGACAGCCTTATCGCGGGGTACCAACTGGAGCTTTTCCAAGAAACACCGCCGTTTAAGTCATTTAAGCCATCGCTGGAAACATCCAATAAGTTCTTTATCGGCTATGAAGGAAATCCGAAAGGCGTAAAGGTAAATGTTAAGAATGGCACCGGCACTGAGGACATCCGCTCCCTGGTCACGCAGGTATCCGGTAAGGACTCCCTGAATGTATGGATACCAAGAGGCATCAAGGCCGACTCGCTACAGGTGCAGATAACGCACAGCGATTCGGCGAAGGACTTTACGATGAAGTTCAGGGAACTTAAGCAGAGTGATTCATTAAAGGTAGAAGCCGTACAGAAAGGCGGACTGAATTTCAGGGAAAAATTCACGCTGAGGCCGTCTACGCCATTAGTTTCCATTGACTCCACAAAGATAAGGCTGATAAATAAGGATTCCCTGGCAATTGCGTATACTTATGCTTACGATGAGTTTAAACAGGATCTGGCCTTTGATTTTCCGAAGGACGAGAACCAGCGGTATAACTTTCTGCTGCTGCCCGGGGCGCTCACTGATTTTTACGGAACGCAGAACGATTCCCTGAAATACAGCCTTGTTACAAAAACGCTGGCTGAATACGGCAACCTGCGGGTACGCCTTGAAAATGCAAACCGGTTTCCGCTTATACTGGAAATCACCAATGCCAAGGGAGAAGTTCAGGCTTCTTACTATTCTGAGGGGGAAACGCAGATTAATTTCGATGCCATATTGCCGGATAAATATCTTTTAAGGGTAATCTACGACAACAATAAGAACCGCGAGTGGGACAGCGGCTACTATCCTGACAGGCGCCAGCCCGAAGAAGTGATCTATTTCCCTAAGGAAGTAGACGTTCGGGAGAACTGGGATGTAGAGCAGCCCTTTAACCTTGGAGGGTAAAGTTATCCCTGTCGTTTAAAAAACCGAATTTTTTACGGTTTTCGAGTAAGCTTTCCTTATCGAGGTTTACTGTAAACACCCCTTCATTATCTGATGCATCGGCCAGCGTTGCACCCAGGCAGTCCAGTACCTGCGAATGCCCCGGATATAAGTGCCTGTTCTCATCTTTCCCGATCCTGTTAAGTCCTGCCACATAGCACATATTTTCTATCGCGCGTGCCTTTAGCAGCGTATCCCACGCAAACAGGCGTGGCGAAGGCCAGTTGGCTACATACAGCAGCAGGTCATAACCCTCTACGTTTCGTGCAAAAACGGGGAAACGTAAATCATAGCATACCAGCGGGCATATTTTCCAGCCATTATATTCCACGATAAGTTTTTCTGTCCCGGCGGTATAGGCCTTGTCTTCTCCTGCCAATGAGAAAAGATGGCGTTTGTCGTAGGTTTTTACCGCCCCATCAGGGAATACAAAAAGCAGGCGGTTGTAATACCTGCCATCCTCTTTAATAACGAGGCTTCCTGTAATGGCACAACCCTTAGCAGCAGCCATTTCCTTCATCCAGGCTACGGTTTCGCCGTCCATGGTTTCCGCCACAGCTTCCGGCTTCATGGTAAACCCTGTTGGGAACATTTCGGGCACGAGGATCAGGTCGGTCATTTCGATGCTGTTGATGAGCCTTTCGAAATTGGCACGGTTCGCCTGTGGGTTTTCCCAGGTAAGGGAGGTTTGTATGAGGGAGATCTTCATTATTTTACCATGAATTATTTTATAAATTTATGGAAAATAAAATCTATGGCAAATCAGTCTTACATTATCCCCGAACTCCCAATAAATTCTGAAGATGAAGATGTTTTTAATTTTAGCCCCTATGTGAAAAAGATTGATAAAATACTTCAAGCTAATTCTATCAATTCTGACCCCCTGACTATCGGGATTTATGGCAAATGGGGTGAAGGTAAGACATCATTTTTAAATTTACTCGCGACGCATCTTTCAGAATTTAAAGATGATGGCACTTCAAAACGCATACTAAAATATCATTTTAACCCATGGAGATATTCAGGAGAAGATGAAATGCTTTTAGCTTTTTTTGAAGGATTATCAAATATGTTGTCCATTCAAACAAATTCTTCTTTACAAAAAGCGGGCAAGTTTATCAAAAAGATAAGTAAGTATTTTAAAGCTATTAAGATTTCTTCAAGTGTTGGCATACCAAAATTTTTGGGAACAAAAGTAACTTTTGAGCTAAATGAGATATTAAAAGCTATGGGAGAGGATTTAGAAGGTAAGCCCATATCTCCCGAGGTATTAAATAAGGTTATAGATGATGCACTTTGCGAATCAAAATATAAAATCGTCATTTTTATAGATGATATAGATCGTTTGGATAAAGATGAAATATATACACTATTTAAAATTATAAAACTTAATGCTAATTTTAGAAATCTGGTTTATCTAATTGCTCTTGATCCAGAACAAGTTTCTAAAGCAATTCATCATAGATATGGTACGGATAAACTTGACGGAAAATTATTTATCGAAAAAATCATAAATATCCCGATCATATTACCTAGAATTGAAAAGGAAGATTTACAATTATTTTTTGATAAAAAAATTTCAGACTTAAATCGACTTCTTTCTTTAAATAAAGACAATGACTTTAAAGAAATAGCATTCGAATTTAGAAGATTCAACTTTAATAATCCAAGGGAAATTATTAGAGTAATAAATAGTTTTGCAATAAGTGCATGCGCAATTGGTGAGGAAGTAAACCTTCGTGATCTTTTCTGGATTGAATATTTAAAAATAACAAATGAAACTTGTTATAACGATATTAAAAATTACAATGAGGAAACTCAAATCTTTACTGAAATGTCAGGAGTTATAGATTTTAATGATGAAATCAATACACAGGGGAAACCTAATGGATTTAGAAAACACTTAATTAATACCTATCCTGAAATAGAATCTATATTAAACCATCTTTTCCCAAACAATAATTTTCAGGGAACGGGAAGTAAAATAGATTCTAAAACATTAGAAAAAGAATTAAGAATCAACTCATCTGATCATTTTGAAAAATTCTTTTCTTATCATACTTTCAGAAAGATTTCAGAAACTAATTTCAAGATTATAAAAAATTTAATCGCCGAGGAAAAAGAAGATGATTTAAAAACAGCTATTGTTAATTTATTTGCTCGTCACGCAGAATATAAAACATTATATAAAATTGAGAATCTTATTGAAGAACTAGATGTTGATAAACTTTTATTTCTTTCTCATTTTCTTATTTTAAATATCAATATTATACCCGAGATTGGTGAAGACATGTTTGGCAGAAGTTTTAGAATAAGAATAATAGAGAAAATTGCTATTACATTAAATGATAATGATATTTCTAAAGATTATTTAATTGACCTAGCAGAAGAGATGACATTATTTAATTTATGCTACTTTACAAGAAAATTTACTGTTCAAAATGTAAGAAATGAATTGCAGGAAGTGATAGTTCGCAGAATAAAACTTGAAAAGAAACCATTTTATGAGGAACCACTTAATGCCCCAAATAAAATGATAATGCAGATATGGAATAACAAAAATTCAGCAGAATTTGATAGGTTTATTAAAGACACTCTGCAAAATGATAATATTCTACTTCTTATAAGAAATTTTCCAGTGTATTGGAATAATACATTTTTTGGGGCTTTAACAAAAAGTAATTATGATTTTATGAAATCAATAATTGATGTGGATTATATATATGAAAAATTAAAAGAGTACCATGCAGAGTTATTTGATAAACACATTGATATTAGTGATATTGATTTTCAGGAATCAACTTCACATACAATTGAAGAAAATGCACTTCAGTTTATAAATTGGCATAATATTGAGAAATCGACTTCATTCTAATAATGAAGTCGACTCAGTTTTTGTATTACTCCATCACCAGCGTCCCAACCATACCAGCTTTCAGCATTAAGGTCGCCTTTTTATTTCCGGCACCAACATCAATCGTTTTATCCTGTTCCGAAGTATTTTGCAGTACGACAGCTATTTTCCCGTCAGGCGTTTTGTAGGCTACATTTGGCAATCCTTCCGGCATATCTGATTGCACCCTAACCGAACCCGGCCTCACGAATTTTGAGGAATGCGCAATGATGTAATAGGCAGGTTCGCGGGTTACTTTGTTGCCGGTAATGGTTATGGCGCCAAGGCAGCGGTCACAGCCACCCCTGTCGGTATGCGGCTCCTGCTTTTCGTCGGCAGCAAGGTTCCATTCCAGTACCGTTTTGCACCAGTTGCGTGGCGCGCCAATGCTCAGGTTCTCCGTATGCCAAGTAAGCTCTTTGGCAAAATCGCCGGGAGCGCCTACCCACTGCTCCGTAAAATATAAATTCTTATCAGGGTGTGCCGTATGTACTTTCGATATGGCATCTACCGTACCGCCATATAAGTGAAATGCGGATCCATCAATATACTTAGCCGCCTCTTTATCATCGAGTATTGAAATAGGATAATCCGGCCTGTCAGCGTTGTGGTCGTAAATGATGATCTTCGTTCTGATGTTGTTCTTTTTGAAAGCAGGGCCCAGATGGTCGCGCACGAACACTTTCTGGTCGGCGGCTTCCATCAGCAGGCTTGGGTTGTTGCCGGGATGCAGCGGCTCATTCTGTACCGTAAGGGCATAAATCGAAATACCATTCTCCTTCATTTGCTGCACATACTTCACGAGATATTTCGCGTAGGCCGGATAGTATTCCAGTTTCAGGCTGCCGCCGCGGGTATCGCCGTTGGTTTTCATCCATACGGGTGGCGACCAAGGCGAACCCAATATTTTTATATCAGGGTTTATCGCCAATATCTGCTGCAATACCGGAACAAGGTACTTTTTATCGTAACCGAGGTCAAAGCGGTCGATGTTTTTGTCGGTCTCGCCTTTTGGGAGGTCGTTATAGGAAAACAGCAATTCGTCAAGGTCGGATGCGCCCACGCTTATACGCAGGAAGCTTACACCGATATCATTGGTACCCGCGCCAAAAAGTTCCTTTAAAAGGTCGGCGCGCGACTGCGAATCCATTTTAAAAATATGCTTGGCACTGCCCCCTGTGAGGGTAAAGCCGAAGCCGTCCATTTCCTGGTATTTTACCGATGGGTCTATGCTAAGCTGCGTATGGGCTGCAGCTGTAGTATTGGAAACTGGCTGTTGCTGAAGCAGTGCTGATTTGTCGGGCATAGTAACCCATAATCCCGCGCCTGTAGATTTTGTTTTGGATGCCGAACCACAGCCTGCCACAAGCCCTGCAAGAAGTACTGTCGCTATGCCGGCTGCTGCTTTTGTCCTGATTTGAAACATAATAGAATTTTTTAGTTGATGTTTTTTTGGAAGACCCAAATTACGATAATTTCTGCTAAAAGGAAGCAATGAATTATGGGAAAATGGAACGCGGATGACGCAGATCGGGCGGATGACCACGGATTTTCCTACTGCCTTCAATATTTCATATTCTGCGTGGATATATTGCAACCTTTCCTATCTGCATTATTTAGATGACAAAATTGCCACAATGAGTATATCTGAAAACTGTGACCTGCCTTTGCCGGCAGGCAGGCTGCGACTGAAAACTAATACGTCTTCGTCATATCCTCATCTACCACCAATATAAAATCGGCCAGGTTGCCGTTTTCCTTTTCGAGTTTGGAAATATCTTTTTGGGATACCGCTGCGATGGTGATTACTTTAACACCCGGTTTTGCTTTTTTCAGGTACCAGCCAATGCCCTCGAAATTATCGCTGTGGTAGGTGCCGTTGTAATGAATGAATACCGTACCGGGCTTCAGGTTTTTGGCAATGAAATGTGCCATTGTTGCATCTTTTATTGCCTGTGCTTTTGGGAGGTTATCGCCGCCGTGGCCACCTGACATTTCGAACATTTTCACATAACCGGGCAGTGTCGCATCATACGCAATGGGCAATGGCGCTACCCACGCTTTTTCTTCGGCAGTAAGCCCATCAAGCGCTTCGAAGCCGCCTTTATACACTCTATTGGCAAAACGGCGGGGTACATTGGCCGCGATAAACGGATAGTTTTTCCCTTTAGCAAAGTCCACCAATGGCTTATAGTCGGTCTTATGATTGGGCCACAGGCGGGCCAGCGTGTCGAATGCTTTTTGGTCGATCTCCCCGCGCAGGTACTGGTCGAGTTGCTTTTGGTTATCGGCTTCGATCATCTCAGCGCCAAGTACTAACGGTTTGGTTTCCGAAAGGTCTTTTGCGAGTTCGAGTTCCAGCCAGTGGATTAGGGAATTGTCATGATGCTCCCCAAACAGTACAACTTCTGTATCTCCCGCGACTTTCAGCAGTTTTTTATAGGTGGTTTTTTTGCCTTGCTTAGTATAGAGCTGGTAGGGCCGGCCTTCCTGCGCAAAGGTTATGGCAGAAAGGAAAAGTGCTGTCAGGATTAGATGGAGTTTCATTGTGTTATTTTGATTGGATAAAAATAAGCAATTTTGGCCTCACCCCCAACCCCTCTCCATGGAGAGGAGCAGCTGCACTCATGCTGGATATGTTCACCAGATACATACCAAAACCTGAGGAATCAAAAATTTTACTCCCCGTTTTTTTTATAATTCTTAAAAATGCAATCTGGCCGAAAGTTGTTTGGCATTTTCCCATTCATCCTTTATACTTTTATATCTTAAAATCGTTCACTATGACCTTTGGAATTGACGCCATTGCCTTTGATATTGCCAGACTGCACCTACCGATAAAAACGCTTGCCGATGCCCGGGGCATTGATCCCGAAAAGCTCGAAAAAGGGCTCGGGCTCGTGAAAATGACATTACCTGATGTACACCAGGATACCGTGGTATTTGGCGCCAATGCCCTGACGAAACTCATTACTCAAAACCATATCGACCTGAAAGAAATCAGCCGTATTTATGTAGGTACCGAGAGCGGCATTGACAGTTCCAAGCCTATTGGGTCCTTCCTCGTTTCGCTGATGGAGCAGAAGTTTGGCGAAGGATCGCTTTCGCATTGCGATACACTGGATATTACATTCGCCTGCATTGGTGGCGTGGATGCACTGCACAACTGCCTGGACTACGTTCGCCTCAATCCAACAAAAAAAGCAATAGTTGTCACCACCGATATTGCTAAATACGATTTGGAGTCTACCGGCGAATACACGCAGGGAGCAGGCGCACTGGCGATGCTGATTAGTGCTGACCCGCGGATCATTTCCTTTTCAGGAGAATTTGCCGTGAGTACTAAGGGCGTATTCGATTTCTTTAAGCCCTATCACACAGTTGATAAAAGGGATATAAACGGCAACGAAAATAATGAACCCTGGCATGATGTGCTCGAAGCCGAAATTGAGATACATAAAGACCAGCCGGTATTCGACGGGCAGTATTCTAACCAATGCTATACTGACCGGACGAAAGAAGCGTATTTCCGGTTTAAAGAAATGACTAATACAAAAGGCTCATTGCATGAAAGCTGGGAGGCACTGCTCTTGCATCTGCCTTATGCTTACCAGGGCCGCAGGATGTTCCCTGAAATTTACGGACTTGACGCAGCCTCACCCCTGCTTACGGGTAACGAAGAGCCTTCGGAATACCAAAGTAAAATAAAGGAAATAGCAAAATCGGAGGCCTACAGGGATTTTGTAAACCGGAAATTGCAAATGGCTGAGACGGCATCATCGCTCATCGGAAATTTATATACCGGTTCCATTTTTATGGGATTGCTTTCGGCGTTAAGCCAATTCTCCAAAAATGGTGCGGATATTACCGGAAAGAAATTTGGGTTCCTGGCGTATGGCAGCGGCTCAAAATCGAAAGTATTCGAAGGCACGGTGCAACCCGGCTGGAAAGAAGCTATAGATAAAACGCAACTCTTTGACAAATTCGGCGAAAGCCATGAGATTGGTTTTGAAACCTATCTTAAACTACATAAAAAAGAGTTGAAGAGTAGTGTACTACCTACCACGAATGAATGGGCGCTTGACCGGATTGAGAAGGAAAGCCCGAATTTAAAAGGGGCGAGATATTACCGCTGGGCGGAGTAAAGCCAATTTCATTCTTAATAGACTTGACGGCTTCCTCAATATCATTCGTGATCTTAATATACATTCCATGATTAGCTCCCCTGAAATAGAGTTGGCCATTTTCGGCGGTAAGGATCATTACGCGGTCGAGTTCTTCAGGTTTGCGCTCTTCGGCAAATTCGAGCAGCAGCACATTGCCCTCAAGGTAGTAACGCCCGCAATAATAAGAATTGTTGATTCCCATAAAGTTTTCACGAAATACAAAAGTTTGGTTCTTCCTCAGCTTCAGCGTGTACTGCCCAAACTTATGCTGCCGCTGTGCTACAAGCATAGTGCGCGAAAGCCGGTTGAGGACATCGCCGCTCCGGGCCATACGGTCTTCCCTGCGCATCAGGGAACAACTCGTGAGGGTAAGCATGGAAAATATTAGTAGTATTATATTTTTCATGGGCTAAGGCGTTGATTTGTATAGATAAACAAATTGCTATGGCAAAAACGGATTGTTCTTTATAAGATCGTGATGATCATATTCAAATTTGTTGACCCAGCAACTTATGATACCTGAATCAAATTGCATCCCACCTTCGCGAATTTTCGACATTTGCATTTGTAACTTGTTATTTGGTTTGTAACTTTTGGTAAGTATCGCTGAATCCAGTGCCGCACAGGCATACATCCTTCCAATTGGATTTACTGAGAACAATAGTTTCTCAATGACACCATATTTCTTTTTCTCCAATAGGTATTTTAAGTTCAATTCGGCAAAATGTGCATAATCCCCATCTACATGATATATATCGCGATTTTTACTAAGATACTGTGGCGTATTCATATTATAAAAAATGGTCAATTCACGGGGTTCATATCGTCTATTAATTTCCAATTCCCATAAAAAATGAGGATGCTCTTTCCTATAAAGCAAAACATTATCATCATAGATCCGACTCCACTGCATCATATTGCCTGAACATTGTAAGGGAACTGTGATCTCTTTCAGGTAATGATCCCTGAAAATATCATTATCTGCATCAATTGAAATTTCAGAATATAATATACCGCCCTCAAAAACTAAAACGTTTATATATATACTCACGTATCCACCATAAACCTCGTGCTTTATATACTCAAGCTGGTCAGGAAGCAATACTCTTTCAGTACTTACATTCCCGTTAGCGGAAAGCAATGAAGGAAATATTTTAAGATAATTATCCATTGTTGGCAAAAGCCCCTGAGCCTTGTTCAGCATTTCATGAATATGCTGAATATCCTTGTCCATCCACTCTGCTACCGGATTCGTGACTTTCTCTTTTGGCCGGCAACTTATGCAATTATCAAGGGTTTGTAAATTAGTCTTATAAATGCTTTCCTGAGCAAAAAGCATTAATGGGAAGAGCAGCATTGCAACTAAACATCTCATCGCCTATTTATTTTCTATAAAAATAATCAAATAACAAACATCCGGCACAAGGCAATTTCGCAATAATCTTCCTATTTTTGATGTCCAAACAAAAAGAGATATCATGAAATACCACCAGATAGACAGCAGCCTTTTTATAAAGAACCGTAAAAAGTTCATGGCCGAAATGAAGCCGAAAAGCGTTGCCGTATTCAATTCCAATGACATTTACCCTATCAGCGCCGATAGCACCATACCGTTCCAGCAGCATCGCGACATCTTTTACCTGAGCGGTGCCGACCAGGAGGAAAGCATCCTGCTGCTGTGCCCGGACGCACCATACGAGCATCTGCGAGAGATATTGTTCCTGCGAGAGACCAACGAGCACATTGCCATTTGGGAAGGCGAAAAACTGACCAAACCCCGCGCGACTGAAGTGTCAGGTATTAAAAACATCATGTGGCTTAAAGATTTCGAGAAAACGCTTTTCGAGGTAATGACCTACTGCGATACCATCTATATCAATACCAATGAGCATTACCGCTCTGCCGTGGAAACACAGACTCGTGAGGACCGTTTCATCAAGTGGTGGAAGGAAAAATACCCTGCCCACCAGGTAGCCAAAAGTAACCCGATACTGCAAAGGCTGCGTTCTGTAAAAGAGCAGGAGGAACTTGACCTGATGCAGAATGCCTGCAACATTACCGAAAAAGGCTTCCGCCGACTGCTTGGTTTCGTAAAACCCGGCGTCTGGGAATACGAGATCGAGGCCGAGCTGATACACGAGTTCATTCGTAACCGTTCCAAAGGGTTTGCCTATACCCCGATCATTGCTTCGGGTAATAATGCCAACGTACTGCACTATATCGAGAACAACCAGCAATGCAAGGATGGCGACCTGATCCTCCTTGATGTTGCCGCCGAATATGCCAATTATTCTTCCGACCTGAGCCGTACCATCCCGGTATCCGGGCGCTATACGCAAAGGCAGAAGGACGTATACAATGCCGTATTGCGAGTAAAGAATGAAGCTACTAAAATGCTGGTTCCCGGCACGCTGTGGAAACAGTACCATGTGGAAGTCGGTAAGGTAATGACCTCCGAGCTGCTTGGCCTCGGGCTGATCGACAAAGCCGATGTGCAGAATGAAGACCCTGCATGGCCTGCGTATAAAAAATATTTTATGCACGGTACCTCGCACCATTTAGGGCTTGACACGCATGATTACGGCCTTTTAGCGGAACCAATGCAGGCTAATATGGTGTTTACCGTAGAGCCGGGCATTTACATCCCTGCGGAAGGTTTTGGTATCCGTTTGGAAGATAATGTTGTGGTACAAGCGAGCGGCGAACCGTTCAACCTAATGCGGAATATCCCTATTGAGGTAGAGGAGATTGAGAGTTTGATGAATTCTTAATTCCGGGTTTGGAGTTTCGGGTTCGGGGTTGCTTACTCTGCTGAATTAAAATATAACAGCCTGCATTGTGCAGGCTGTTTCTATTTTAATGGTAATTTTGTTTGAGGTAAAGGTTCACAAAGTGTTTTATTGACTATTCGCTCACGCATCATTTCTTTTTGATTAAAATGCCTTGATATATTTTGAATTAACTCGGTATAGTTATCTTTATTCCCGTTTTTATAGTAAAAAACTTTTATAGATAGACAATTTCTGTGTTCAAATATTCTATTTAATAAAATTCTGTCCGATAAGCCACACGAATGTCCCATAATATAAACTTGAAAAGGATTGCTTTCTACAAAATTCAACATTTTTTTATAGTTTGAATTTTGTAAATACTGGAAAGACTTAATATTTTTAAGATACTCATTATCGTCTTTCTTCTCTATAGTTTTATAATCATCATCCATTTCGTCTCCAAATCCAAAATTTATTGGATTTTTTATGTCTTTCAACTTGCCATGAATTTGAATTACTTCGCTTTGACCATAGTCATCTCTCCAACTTGCATTCATATATGTAGCATATATATCTGCGGTAGGAGTATAATTAAAATTCAGGAAAAGATTTTTTTCTTTATTTTCTTTATTTATTAAAATTGTGCCTTTAGCATTAAGATATTCTTTTATTTGCTCTTGAACATTATAACCAAATTCTTCTAAAAATTTATCTTTATGTCGCAAACGATTATATAAATCGAATATATTTGTGAATTGAGATATGTTTGAATCTTCTGAATAATCAAACTTGGAAGCAACCTCATCATACAGATAATTTTCAAGTAAGCATTTAACTCGGTCGAATTCCTGATTTAGCTCCTTTACCCTAGTATTATTATTATCTTTTAAGCATTCTTTTAGCAAGAAATAATATTCATTCTCTATATCGACCCAATTTTGAATGGACTGCTTTTCACAAATGTTTTTCAAAAATTGGCATTTGAAATCAATTCTATAAAGAAAATTTTCATACCCATCCTTATACTTGTAGTCGTCAAAAAAATCCATTAAAGATTTAAAAGAATTTACCTCTTCCAATGCATTATAGATACTCGAATGATGCATTGAGCTTAAATTAATTATTACTGAAATAAGGTCGTCTTCATATAATCTCTTTGAATCACCCTTTTGTTTGAGTGCATCAATAACATTTCTCCAGTAATAATTTAAAAAATCACAATATCCCGTTGGAAGCCCATGTGCCAAATCAAAGCCATTTCCTATTATAACTAACCTGTTCATTTATATTTGTTTGATTCTCAAATATAAATTATTCTTCGCTATAATTGGCGATTTTATTTATAAGGAGTATTTTTGCAGAAAGACACACCCCTGCCCCTCTCAAGAGGGGAAGAGCTTCACTCATGCCGGTCATCGGACTTCCGACATCGGACATCGGACAAAAAAATGAACCTACTCAACTACAAAAATATAAACCTCGCTTATTCCGATACCGGGAAGGGCACTGCCATTGTGCTGCTGCATGGCTTTTTGGAGAACAGTACCATGTGGGATTTTTTTGTGGGTGAGTTTACCAAAAAGTACCGGGTGATCACCATCGACCTGCTGGGACATGGGCAAACGGAATGCCTGGGCTACATCCACACTATGGAGGATATGGCCGATGCGGTATATGCCGTACTACATGAACTGCGCATCCGTAAAGCGATATTCATGGGGCACTCGATGGGCGGTTATGTGGCGTTGGCTTTCGCCGAATTGTACCCGGAGATGGTCAAGGGAATTGTGCTGCAAAACTCGACCTCGCGGGCTGATAGTGAAGAACGCAAAGCCAACCGCACCCGTGCCATAAAAGCGGTAAAGCAAAATTATGAGGGGTTTGTACGCCTCTCTATAGCAAATCTTTTCAGTGAGGAAAACCGGGAGAAATTTGCCGCCGAGATCGAGGCATTACGTACTGAAGCGCTCAAAACTCCGCTGCAGGGCATCGTTGCCGCATTGGAAGGCATGAAAGTTCGTAAAGACCGCGAGGTGATACTTCATTTTGCGCCTTATCCCGTGCTGTTGGTCCTGGGCAAAAAAGACCAAAGCCTTTTGTACGATGAGCATGCCGACCAGGTCGAGGGTACCGATAAAAAGCTGGTTTCCTATCCATACGGGCACATGAGCCATATTGAAAGCCGGGAGGTTTTGCTGAAGGAGGTTTTGGAGTTTTTTAAAGGTTGTTGAGAATGGAACGCGGATGACGCGGATCGGGCGGATTACCGAGGATTTATATCCCTGAGAATAATAATTTTGTACATTAATTGAGATTCTTCGACTTCGCTGCGCTGCGCTCAGAATGACACAGAGTAAAACTAAATTTTCTCTACAAACGGCAATTCCTTATCCAATATCTCATTGATAAGGATAATAAGCTGTGTTTTGAATTCCTCTAAAAGTTCGCTGTCTACAATGTCTTTTGAAATAGACTTATCGTAGCTGTCTTTGAACGAAAAACTCATAAACCCGTTTTTCATATTCTTGAACGATATGATGCCCGCTTCAGTTTCAAGGCCGCCTGCCTGCTGTTCGTACATAAAAACATACGTGAGCAGCTGAATGATCTTTTCGTTCTTTATATCGCCAGAAAGGCCTTCCCAGGCTTTAAGGGTAAGGTCGCGTTTTTCTACTTTACCGGTTTTATAATCCACAATACGAAGCCTGCCGTTGCGCTCTTCGATACGGTCTATGTTTCCTGATATCAGTACCGGATAGGGAAGCCTGTCGTCTTCAAGCCAGCGCTCATAACGCTGCTCTAATGCACGAATCTTTACCGCATCGCCTGCCGAAAGGCCCTGCTTTTCCTGTTTCAGGAAGTTATGCACGTTGCGTTTGGCCACCTCAAAAGCCAGAAGGTTCCGGCCTTTGCGTATTTCGCCTTCTTTGTACACCAGTACAAACTGCCGCATCACCTCATCATCTACAAGGGCTGTCATGTTGTCCACATCGTGTGTGGCAAGAAATTTACCTATATAAGGCATGTACAGGTTTTCCAACGCCCCGTGGATAATAGTACCCAATGTGTTTAGTGCGATGCTTTCCTCTACCTCTTCGGCTTCGCGGATGCGCAGTACCCTTTGGTAATAAAATTGTATCGGGTTGCGGATGTAACCCGTTAATGCCGATGGCGAAAAACCTTTTACTGTCGCGATCTCCTTAAGCCTGTCTATTACCTTTTCGGTTTTGGGAACCGTCATGGGTTCGTAGGCTTTGTCAGGAAGGTAGGCATTGTAGATACCGCTCTCCAGGTTGTGTGCAGGCTTCTTTTCTATTTCGAGCTGGGTAAGGAAACGGCTGCGTTCACCGGCATCAAGGCCTTCGCTTTCGGTATTATAGAGCAGGTACACATTCTTTGCCCGAAGCAGCAGGTGGTAAAAGTGGTAGCTGTATATGGCATCCTTTTCTTTGTAGGTAGGTAGCCCGAGTTCTCTTTTTACATCATAAGGAATAAACGAGTTTTGGCTTTTCCCTGCGGGGAATTTACCTTCGTTCATAGAGGTGATGATCACATTCTCAAAATCCAATACGCGGCTTTCCAGTACACCCATGATCTGCAGGCCGGACAGGGGTTCGCCTTCAAACGATACCTCGGCCAGTTCGATTACCTGTTTGTAGATGGCATGGAGCACCGTGATGTTGTCCATTTGCGGATGCACTTCGTAATAATTGATGAGCTTATTGATTACCTTAAATATAGAATACAAAAAAGCCTTGGTGATCTTGTCTTCCTCGTCATCGGTGCTGAGAAAGGATTTAAGCGACAGCAATATTTCCGACAGTCTTGCAAGTATCTGCCCCGCATTATTTTCCCATCGTTCAAACAGGAGCCTGAAAAATGGCGAAGCTTTGCCCTGTATCTGGAACAATTTGCTTAGAGAAAAGAAGGTAAAGTTATTCCGGTTGATGACTTCAACTAAATAGGCTGCGCCAGCATACGGCTCTACCAAAGGATGCGTCAGTATGTCCAGCACTTCACGGTAGTACAGCGTATAGTTCTTTTCGCTGCGGCCTATGGCATTGGTATGCAGCTTAAACAGCTTTTGTACCAGTATCTGTGCGGGGTTGTTGCGGCTGCTGTAGCCCATGGTAATATTCAGGCTGCCCACGCTTGCCGGAAGGCTGTAAAGTATCGGGATGAGCAGGTTTTCCTCGCCTAAGACCAAAGCAGTCCTGTCAAGGCTCTGCCCTTCTTTCCGGATCTGCTCCACAATCTCGCCTGCTATTTTGGCCTGCCCCACCGTTTTTGGCGTACCGATGATCTTTATGTTCTTTTGCAGGCTGAATTCATCTACAATCCATTCAAACGGCTGTGTGGTATACTGCCTCCATTCTTTTTTGAACCGGCGTATGAACAGGCCTGAGTCATGGTAAGGGTCGTTCAGGAAAGCCTGGTCGATGTCCCAATAAATCCGCGCCTGCCCTACTGACAGCAGGTGCTGTATGATTTTTTCCTCGGCGGCATTAAGGGCATTGAAACCTGCAAAGATGAGCTGCTCTTTTTTAAAAGCGTTCGAAAAATGGTTGATATTATTGACAGCCTCACGGTAAATGAGTCCCTGGTACCCGGCACCTTTAGTGAGCAGGTGAGTATAGAGCGTGTTATAATACAACGGCAGGAGCTTCCAGAATTCGAGGTAATTCCCAATCATTGTCGTCCGCTTTTCCACATCTACGGCCCAGTGCTCAATTTCCTGGATGTTTTCAAGGTAGGTAAGCACATGCCTTGGGTCGAGCAGGTAACGGTCTATCTCATTAAAATCCTGGAGCAGGGTCTTGCCCCAGTTCGCAAAGGTTTCAAAAGGCTGCTGCTTATCTTTTGGCGTAAGTTCCAGGTAAATGGTATAAAACTCAAACAACAGCTCAATAGCATCCATTGATCGTATGCCGGCAACATCCTGTATGAAATCCTCGATACTGATGATTTCCGGCGCGAATACTGTAGCATCCAGCTGTTTTTTCAGCGCTTCTATCAAAAATACCTTAGCGCGCTTGTTGGGCAGCACAATGATGATCCCGGATAGCGCACTTCCATATTTGCCTACTAATTCACTGCTGAGCCTGTCGAGGAAAGTTACATCTGCCATGGTATAAAAATAAAAAAACGTCCCGATACAATCGGGACGCCTTTCAATTATTTTGGTTATATAAACTTATTCTTTGATAAGCTTGATCTCAACCCTTCTGTTCTGTGCTTTACCGGCAGCAGTTTTGTTGGTAGCGATCGGTTTAGTTTCACCGAAACCTGTAGACATTAGCCTGTCAGCAGCTACACCGCCCTGGATCAGGAAGTTCTTAACAGCAGCAGCCCTGTTTTCAGATAGTGTCTGGTTAAGCGCGTTGCTACCATCGCTATCAGTGTGGCCTTCGATGCTGAATTTAGCTTGTGGGTATTCTTTGAAGATCGCAAGCATAGAGTTCAGTACCGGCATAGTTTCTTCTTTAAATGTAGCTTTACCGCTGTTGAAAAGAATTGTCCTTGCAAACTCGTTAAGACGTTTGATCACTTCTTCAGTAACTTCAGGACATCCACGGTTTGCAGAAGTACCTTTTACGTTAGGGCAAAGATCGTCTTTGTCAAGTACACCGTCGCCATCTGTATCCGGCCATGGGCATCCCATGTTTTCTTTTGGACCTGCAACTTCAGGACATTTGTCATCTTTATCAGCAAGGCCGTCACCGTCTGTATCAGGACATCCGTTGAATTCTTTAGGGCCTGCAACATCCGGACAAGAGTCGTCTTTGTTAGGTATGCCGTCACCATCTGTATCAGGACATCCCTGGAACTCAGCTACACCCACTTCGTCAGGACACTGGTCGTCTTTGTCAGGAATACCGTCACCATCGCGGTCAGGACATCCCATGAATTCTTTCGGGCCTGCTTCTGTAGGGCACTGGTCGTCTTTGTCATATATACCGTCACCGTCAGTATCTTTACCTCCAAATTTGAAAGTAAGACCTGCAAAGTGCTGTATGTGCCTTGGTACGTTAGCTTCTGCCTGATCTTCAAATGTATGCTTGTAAGTAGACTGTACTGTAAGTGCAACATTTTCTGTAAACCAGAAGTTGATACCAACACCACCGTTTACAGTACCGTTACCTTTGCTGTCAAGCCATGTGTAACCTCCACCTAAGTGAACGTACGGGTTGAACCAGCTTTTGTTCAAAAAGCCATATTTGATCATACCATCAAGGCCGTAGTAAGTAAGGTCGCCCGGATTGGTTGTCATGTAATCCTGAGTTCCCGGAGTACGTGTAACCAGTTTGTCGATTTTGTTTACCGAACCGGTAAGGCCGATTGAAAAGCCATCGCCTACGTGCCTTGACACATTAATGTACGATATAGATGGAAGAATGTTCCAGCTTTCCTTAAATTTGAAATAGTGGCTAAATTGGTCTTCAAATTTTGAAGCAGCACCGAAACGTGTGCTTACTGCATTGACACCAAATTGGATAGCCCAAGGGTTGTCTTCGTCCTGCGCCTGGGCGTTCAGACCCAAAGCCAACAGAGCAGCTAAGAATAGTTTGTTAAGATGTCTCATACTTTTTTTGTTTTAATTACGAAAGGTTATATAGGACAAATTTACTGTGTTAAAGTATAACAGCAAAACCTTTTATTAATAATTATCTTACTAATACGCCTAAATTGTAGTTAAATCACTGTTAAAGCTTTGCCAACTTCGGTAAAGGCCGTAATGGCTTTATCCAGATGTTCCTGAGTATGAGCAGCTGACAGCTGTACCCTTATCCTTGCTTTTCCTTTTGGCACCACAGGAAAGAAAAATCCTATTACGTAAATCCCTTTCTTCAATAGCTCATCAGCCATGGTTTGGGATAGCTTGGCATCATACAGCATTACCGGTACAATAGCCGAATCGCCGTCGATAATATCGAAGCCTGCTTTTTTCATACCTTCCTTAAAGTAATTGGTATTCCATTCCAGCTTGTCCCGTAACGAAGTATCTTTCTTAAGCAGTTCGAACACCTTTATAGATGCACCCACGATAGCCGGGGCAAGGGAGTTGGAGAACAGATACGGGCGCGAGCGCTGCCTCAATATTTCGATGATTTCTTTTTTGCCTGTAGTATAACCGCCCATTGCGCCGCCCAGCGCTTTGCCCAGCGTACCGGTAATGATATCTACACGGCCCATTACGCCTTTCGCCTCCAGCGTACCTTTTCCTGTAGCACCTATGAAGCCTGCCGCATGGCATTCGTCTACCATTACCATGGCATCATATTTATCGGCAAGGTCGCATATTTTGTCCAACGGGGCCACCAGCCCGTCCATAGAGAACACCCCATCGGTCACAATGATCTTAAAGCGCCTGCCTTCCTCATTGGCTTTTATCAGCTGCTCTTCCAGCTCCTGCATGTTGCTGTTCTCATAACGGTAACGCGCCGCCTTGCACAAACGCACACCATCGATGATTGAGGCATGGTTAAGGCTGTCTGAGATAATGGCATCCTCTTCGCCCAGCAAAGGTTCGAACACACCGCCATTGGCATCAAAAGCCGCGGCATATAATATAGTATCTTCGGTTCCATAGAAATCGGCAATGGCTTTCTCAAGGTTTTTGTGGATATCCTGAGTGCCACAAATGAAGCGCACCGACGACATCCCGAAACCGTGGGTATCCATCGCGTCTTTAGCTGCCTGTATCACTTCCGGGTGCGATGACAGCCCCAGGTAGTTATTGGCGCAGAAGTTAAGGACGGTCTGCCCGCTGTCGAGTGTTATCTCCGCACCCTGAGGCGAAGCGATTATCCTTTCTTTTTTGTAAAGGCCGTTCTCTTTGATGGATTCAAGTTCTTCGGAGAGATGTTGTTTAATTTTTCCGTACATTTTATGTTGTTTAGTTTGTTTGTTATTCTCTGTGCGTTACATATGGAGCAACTAACTTTACCCAATGCCGCTTAATCCTCTCCCCCGACCCCTCTCCCAAGGAGAGGGGAGCGAGACGTGCCGACCTTGCGTTTTATGCAAATTTATCAATTACTTTTTGCTATGAAACTTCTATTATTGAAATTCCTTCACCTATATATACAAGCGCTTTCTTAACCACTTCGAGTCCCATTGCTTCAAGTGATCTTTGGTAATCGGCCAACTGCCTTTCATATTTCGGCATGTGTACCCCCGTTTTATAATCCAGCAGCCATGCTTTGCCATCGCGTACCGCTACCCTGTCGGGTTTTATGGTGGAGGTGCCTTTGCTGATGATGCTCTGTTCGCTGAATATCTCCATGCCGTCTGCAAAGAAGTCTGCGAGTTCGGGGTGGTAGATGACTTCCCTTAGCATGGTTGCCACATCTTCCGACTGCGAATGCACGATCAGGCCTTCTTCGACTGCTTTCATGACAGCAAGGGGGATATCGTTCCCTGTTTTCACAAAGGATAATATTTCGTGCATTACGTTACCAAACTCAATTGCCATCAGCTGCGTAGTGCCCCACATGAGTGATTCGCGCTGCGCGATCTTTACAGCGCGGGGGTTAAAGCGTTCCCGAACCACTTTTATCGTCTGCTGTGGTTCGACATAGTCTTCCTCTTTTGATAATTTCTCAGGGCTCCCGAAACTATATTCCGCAATACGGTTATCGAACACGCCCTTATCTATAAGGTATTTTATAAAATAAGAGGACATGTTATTGGTTAGCTCGCCCCTTGAGGTAAAGTTCCTATTGGATATAATGAACAGCTGCTCTTCGGCACGGGTAAGCGCTACATATAATATATTGATATTGTCCAGCAGTTCTTCCTGCGATTTTACCAGGTACATCTCGGCGGCCTTTTCACCATATTCGGCTACGGCCCTGCTGCTGTCTATTAGCGCTTTCTGGAATTCGAATGTATCGTCATCCAGTTCCAGCCAGAGCTTGTCACGGCGGGCACGGGCATAGTCTTCTTCGGCAAAGGGGAAAATGACCACCGGGAATTCCAGCCCTTTGGATTTGTGAATCGTCATGATGCGTACGGCATCGTTGCCTTCCGGCGATGGTATGCTGAATTTGGAACCGTTATTATCCCAGTATTCCAAAAAATCTGAAATGCCCGATTGCGTACGGATATCCCTTTCCAAAACCAGGTCGAGAAAGTATTGCACATAACTCTGGTTGCTCTTTTCTTTAATGAAGGCATCCACTATAGTTTCCACGGCTTCATAAAGCGACCGTTTCCTGCAATTTTTGAAGGATATATGTATACCATGCGCGCCCAGCCAGTTTTCGAGGGTTTCCTCATCGGGCTGCTGCATGCCTTCGGCAACAAAGTCGTGCACACCCATGCTGTGGCTTTGCGTGGCCGCGGCAAAATACAGGAAGTAGGCCTTGGCCTCTATATTGGCATTGCTTTTCAGGTAGCGCAGCAGGCTGATGATGAGCTTCACCTCTGTAGCATTCTCTATCAGCAATGTTTCGGATGAAAGTATGGGCACCGCGTTTTCGGTCAGGTAATTGGCCAGCAAAATACCCGGCTGCCTCCTTCGCGTTAGTAATACAATGTCCTTGTACTGAAAGCCACGGGTGCGTAGTTTTTCTATGGTTGCCAGCGTTGCCTTCAGGTACAATTCGTTTTTATCGATCTCTTCTTCCGGGTCCTGCTGTATCTTAGGCAGGAACGAAATATTCACATAGCCGCCTTTTTTGGTGTTGTAACCCTGCGTGCTGCCGGCATACATGGCTTTGTAATCCTCATTTTCGAATTCGCCTGAAAGGAATGAAAAGAAATCGTTATTAAAATCGATGACCTCGCTGAAGCTCCTGTAATTGTTACCTAATTCGATGCGGGCATAGTCCGGGTTGGAAAACGGGTTATGGCCTTTACCCAGCTCAATGAACTGTTCGGC
This sequence comes from Flavobacterium album, assembly GCF_003096035.1. Lineage (NCBI taxonomy): Bacteria > Pseudomonadati > Bacteroidota > Flavobacteriia > Flavobacteriales > Flavobacteriaceae > Flavobacterium > Flavobacterium album. Next base: position 833,662 of record NZ_CP029186.1, read on the forward strand.
CTTCCCGCCCCGCCAGCGGTAAATGGACTGCTTGGGATCGCCCACGATCATCAGCGAGCCTTTTATGCCCTGCAGGTCTTCGGATGCAAGGGAATTATCGATAAGCGGAATAAGGTTGTGCCACTGCATTTGCGAGGTATCCTGAAACTCATCGATAAAAAAGTGGCGGTACCGCTCCCCCAGCCTTTCGTAAATAAACGGGGCCGGCTGGTTTTGTATTTCCTTATGGATAATAGCATTGAACTCGGATATCGAAAGCACGTTCTGCTCCTTCTGGATGCGCTCCAGTTCCTGCCCAATGGAATTGAGCAGTGACAGCGGCGTAATATTCTTCAGGAATGCATTGTAGAAATTGCGCTTCTCGTAATTCTTATACGACTTTTCGAGCAGCGACAGCAAATCGGGCAATAGTGCATCTATAAGCCCGCGATCTTTAGCCGTTTTATTTATCTGGACATCTTCAACGGCGTAGTATTTTTTGTGGGTGCTGTTGAGCGTGCCTTCTTTTATATAATTAATGTGGTTCGGGAAAGTGCCGCGCGAAAATGATGCAGGGTCGATACCGCTGCTTTCCAACATCCCGGCCATTTTTTCCCCCAACTCCCTGCATTCTTTTTCCAGCACCGTAATGGTTTCCTTCAGCTTTTCCCTGATGAAAAGAAATTCCTCAATAGATTTATCTTTAAACTGGTGCAGTTCGTTTCGGTTGTTCTCATCAATGAGCAGCCTTCCCGTTTCAAAAAGCTCATGGGTCACATCCCAGCTTTTGTCGTTGTCGGTCTTATCAAGTGAAAAATCGACCAGCAGCTGCGTCAGTACCTCATTCTCCCCCGCTTTGGATATAATGGCATCTACGGCTTCCCGAAGGAGGATGTCGGTTTCGAGCGACACATCAAAAGTCAGCGATAAATTCAGGTCGTGCGCAAAAGCCCGTATCACTTTATGGGTAAACCTGTCGATGGTAGAAATATCAAACGAGGCGTAGTTATGGATGATATTCTTAATGATGGCGCGTGCCTTGTCTTTTATGGTAGCAAGCGAAAGCCCCGTCTCTTTGGAAAGTTCCTTCATCAGCGCTTCGGCCCTTTCGCCGGGCTCGTCTTTCGCAAAATCGGAAAGATTCAGGATGATGCGCCCCTTCATTTCCTCGACCGCTTTGTTGGTAAACGTTATGGCAAGTATCCTGCGGTAGGCATCATCAGTAGGAGCCTGCAGCAATATGCTCAGGTATTCCTTTACCAGCATATAGGTTTTGCCCGAACCGGCAGAAGCGTTATATATAGAAAATGCAGTTTTTGCCACTTAAAATGAAGGGTTTATAATCCGGGAAACTAAATTATCACAAATTCTTAGTTTATGTGAAGCTATAAATCTGTAAATTTGGATTTAAAATTAGTACTAATCTTTTAAATATACCTGTATTATGGCATTTGAATTACCAAAACTTCCTTACGCCTATGATGCCCTGGAGCCGCACATTGATGCCCGCACCATGGAAATTCACCATACCAAGCACCACAACGCTTATACAACCAACCTTAATGCAGCTATTGCCGGCACCGACCTGGAAGGCAAAACCATAGAGAATATCCTTATCAACCTTGACATGTCCAACAAGCCGGTGAGGAATAATGGCGGTGGCTATTATAACCACAACCTGTTCTGGACGATACTTTCGCCAAAAGGCGGAGGCGAGCCTACAGGCGAACTTGAAGAAGCTATAGACAAGGCTTTCGGCTCGTTTGAAGAGTTCAAAGCTAAATTCGCTAAAGCTGCGGCTACACAATTCGGTTCCGGATGGGCATGGCTTTGCGTACAGAAAGGCGGCAAGCTTGATATTTGCGCGACACCTAACCAGGACAACCCGCTAATGCCGGAAGTAGGCTGTGGCGGCACGCCGATACTTGGTCTTGACGTGTGGGAACATGCTTACTACCTCAACTACCAGAACAGGAGGCCTGATTATATCGAGGCTTTCTTCAGCCTGATAAACTGGGAAGAAGTGGCAAGACGTTATGCTACTGAGAAATAATCTTTCAATTTATATATGAGACGGGCTCCAGAAGGTGCCCGTTTTTTCATTTAATCCTATTTATTTTAATTACTTTCGGATTATAAAACCGACATTTAATTATGGCAAAGAAAACATGCCTCCTGTTTAAGGACCAGGCCTATTTTACACCTAAAGACATCATTACGTGGATGAAATTTTACATCCTTTCAGAGGAGGCATTTATTGAAGCCTTCCCTGAGGCCTACGAGGAGATTGCCCACAATTTTTTCTGGGATCAGCATTTAGGTTACGGCGGACTGGCAGGCGACAGCTTTAACCTCGACAAATTTCTTAATGACGATAACATTGATGCGTTCTCCGCGATTGTTGCCAATATACTGGCCAGGCATTCACTGTCTAAAGAAGAGATATATGCTAAAGTAAGTACCAGCGAAAAGCTAAAGGAATTTGAAAGGGCAAAAGTAAATCTGTTTTTGGCTGAGAACCTGTATTTTGAGGATCCCCTTGCAGTAAAGAAGCACTTTGAGCTATTGCAGCGCGCCCTGCAAAAGCGTTCGTTTTATGAGCTGGCCGATATCCGTATGGAAGACCTGGAGGGCGAATGGATCTCAACAGCCGAAACCAGCGCGCTCGACTATAATTACAACATGACCGACTTCATGGCTTTGGGTTCGCGCGTGCGGCTGCTTATCTCCAAATATGACGAACGATTTTATATGTCCACATGGCTGGTGCGGGTGTGCGACTATACAACGCGCGAGGAACTGGATTTTGCGGTGCGCCAGACATATGTTACTTTGGAAGACGGATACCTAAGCCACTACTACAAAGGAAAAGAAGGTTTTGACTTTTCTTTCAGGAGCCCGGTATTCGATTATAGTGGCGACACATTGAAAACTCAGTTTTGGGATGTTGGCTTTACGTTCCAAAGGAAATAACAGGAACGAGGGAAAAGATTTAAAACTTGAAAAGTCAATATTTAACCACATAGGCACATAGCCTTAAGAGGGAAATTATAAAGCTTAATTAAGGACACAGAGCATGAAGCTTCGCTTCAACTATGTGCAAATAAAAAAGGGAAAACGATCAGTTTTCCCTTTTTTTGCCCCCAAAAATACCGTAAAATTAAATTTACTAATGCTATTTTCTGAGACAAACATAAGACGGAATATTGGCACTGCAAAATAAATCAGACGAAATGCGCAAGAAATTCGATGAAATGCATGCATACTATTATTTTTTAACTTTTCCTTAAGAAAAGAGTCTTGGCTTTAGCAGAAAAAATTGCATTAACCTCATTCAAATAAAAAAGGGAAAACGATTAGTTTTCCCTTTCTTTGCCCCCAAAAATACCGTAAAATTAATTTACTAATGCTATTTTCTGGAGCAAACATAAAGCTCTTATTTGTTTCCTGCAACTATTTTAGATGAAGTGCATAGTAAACCGTTAAACTGCATTCCTGCCGTTAAGTCGCTTTAATAAGCCCTTGCGTCGTTCCCTTCATAGAAGTTGATAAAGGCACGGTTTACCACCCTGTTTCCGCCAGGTGTAGGATAATCCCCTGTAAAATACCAGTCGCCCAAATTCTTAGGACAAGCCATATGCAGGTTATCCACCGTCTGGAAGATGATCTTCACATCAGCCTTTGTATCTTCAGAACTCAGCATCTTTGCTATCTTATCGGATATTTCCTGGTCGCTAAATGGCGCATAGAAGTCTTTTACATAATTTACCACTTCGCTGTCCGGCAGGTTTTCCTGTGCTTTCGATTTTTGGTATACCTCATCTATTACCTGCTGCATGCCTCTTTCGATAAGCAGTTCCTGCGCCGCCCTGAAAGCGACAAGCCCTTCCAGCTTTGCCATATCGATGCCGTAGCAATCCGGGTAACGTATCTGCGGCGCTGAAGACACGATCACGATGCTTTTAGGGTTGAGTCTGTCCATCATCTTAATGATGCTCTTTTTTAGCGTAGTGCCCCTTACAATAGAGTCGTCTATAATCACCAGGTTGTCTTCCGGCTTGATAACGCCATAGGTCACGTCATATACGTGAGCTACGAGGTCATCCCGGCTGCTGTCTTCAGTAATAAAGGTGCGCAGCTTGGCATCTTTTATGGCAATCTTTTCAGTGCGTATCTTAACTTTCAGCAACTCTTCCAGTGTTTCAGCCGTAAGGGTATGCCTGTTTTCGAGTATGTGATTGTTCTTGCGCTGGTTCAGGAAATCCTGTGCGGCCTCTACCATTCCGTAGAACGATGTTTCTGCCGTGTTTGGAATGTAGGAGAACACCGTGTTATCTGTATCGTTATTAATAGCTTCCAATACCTGCGGCAATACCAGCCTTCCGAGCTCTTTGCGTTCTTTATATATTTCGGCATCGCTGCCTCTTGAGAAGTAAATACGTTCGAAAGAGCATGCTTTTTTAGTCACGGCAGGAATGATCTCCTGTACGCTGATGCCGCCATTTTTTTTAATAACAATGGCATGCCCCGGGTCGAGCTCGTGCACTTTTTCGAACGGCACGTTGAATACGGTCTGTATCGCGGGCCTTTCAGAAGCGACCACGGCAATTTCGTCATCCTGGTAATAGTAAGCCGGGCGTATCCCTGCGGGGTCGCGGAAAACAAAGCTGTCGCCATGCCCCAGCAGCCCTGCCATAGCATAGCCGCCATCCCACTGTTTTGAAGCGCGTTTTAATATGCGGGCAATGTTGAGCCTTTCGGAGATCACTGCTGATGCTTCCTGCTTGGTATATCCTTCGTTCTTGCAATCCTGGTACAGGTCGGACACCTCATCGTCAAGAAAATGGCCGATGTTTTCCATGATCGTAACGGTGTCGGCAAGCTCTTTCGGGTGCTGGCCCAGCTCTACAAGGTTATTGAACAGCTGCGTTACATTGGTCATGTTAAAGTTGCCCGCCACGATAAGGTTGCGGTGCATCCAGTTGTTCTGCCTCAGGAACGGGTGCACGCTCTCGATGCTGTTCTTCCCGAAGGTGCCGTAGCGCAGGTGGCCCAGGAATAACTCGCCTATATAGGGTATGTTCTCTTTCTGTAGTTCCACACTGTCATTATATTCCGGGTGGAGGGTAAGCTCTTCATTGATCCGTTCGTTTATTTGGGCAAATATATCCTGCACGGGTTGCTGCTGATTGGAGCGCACACGGCTGATATAGCGCTGGCCGGGCTTAACATCCATTTTGATGCTGGCAAAACCTGCGCCGTCCTGGCCACGGTTGTGCTGCTTTTCCATAAGCAGGTACATTTTCTGAATACCGTAAAAAGCCGAGCCGTATTTTTCTTTGTAATATTCCAAAGGCTTCAGCAGCCTTAATAGTGCGATGCCGCATTCGTGTTTCAAAGCGTCACTCATAGTTGTTGTGTTGTTGTCGTTGTTGTTTATAATTAAAAAAAGCCCCGCAATGAGGCCTTAGTTTTATTCTTCTTCTTCAAGCGCAATGTCAAACTGCGTTAGCGCCCTGAACTGTTGGAGGCGCTCCAGCACCTCTTCTTTCCGGAGCGATGCCATTCGCTCTGTACCGAATTTCTCCACACAGAAGGATGCCATATTGGAACCATAAATTATGCCATTCTTCATATTTTCAAACGAAACATTCTCGCTTTGTGCAATATAGCCCGCAAAGCCCCCGGCAAAGGTGTCTCCGGCACCGGTAGGGTCGAATACATCCTCAAGCGGCAATGCCGGCGCAAAGAACACCTGCTTGTTGTTGAACAGCAAAGCGCCATGCTCCCCTTTCTTGATCACCACATACTGCGGCCCCATAGTGTGTATCTTAGCAGCAGCCTTCACCAGCGAGTATTCACCCGAAAGCTGGCGTGCTTCTTCGTCATTAATCGTTATTACATCCACGCGCTTCATTACGTCAAGCAATTCCGGCAGCGCGCAGTCCATCCAGAAGTTCATGGTATCCAGTACCACAAGCTTTGGCTTCACCGTCATCTGGTCAAGAACACCTGATTGTACAATAGGGTGCAGGTTGCCCAGCATCACCACATCGGCATCCTTGAAATGCTCCGGCACGATAGGGTTGAAATCAGCCAGCACGTTCAGCTCCGTTACAAGCGTATCGCGGGAGTTCAGGTCGTTATGGTAACGTCCGCTCCAAAAGAAGGTCTTGCCGCCCTTTACAGTTTCAAGGCCTGTAAGGTCTATGTTCCTGCTCTTCAGCAGGTCGATGTGCTCCTGCTCAAAATCTTCACCTATTACGGATACGATAGCCGACTGCACTTTAAAAAACGAAGCCGAAAGGCCTATATAGGTAGCGGCACCGCCGAGAATTTTATCGGTTTTGCCAAAAGGCGATTCGATAGCATCATAAGCTACAGTACCAACGATCAGTAATTTATTCATAAAGGGTTTTGATTTTGAAGGTGCAAAGATAAGGCATAAGTTTCAGAGTTGCAAAGTGAAAGTGGCTGCAAAGTTTCAAAGTCAAAAAGTTTTAAAGTCGCTGGTTTGCAAAGCTTTTTGCTTATTTTTGGGGAATATTAAGTTCAAATGGAAAACCCGGAAGAAACCGAACAGAAGAAGAAACCTGCAGCGAAAACCGATTATATGGGCGGATGGGGCATATTGCTGCTCGAAGTGGCGTGGATATTCATCGTGCATCATCTTTATCCGGTGTTCTCAATGGAAATGTGGGGTGCCGGGAAGGGGAGCTTTATGTTCAGCGATACCAACTTTTACATTTATCTCGCCCTGATACTTATTCCCCCGACACTCCTTAATATATTCCGTTTTCTTGCCCGCCGTAAAAAGCAGCTGCCTGTAGGGCGTTACATTACTGCCGAAGTTGTGGTGCTTATCGTTTTTACGGCAATTATCTTTGGGTCTTTCTCTTGGGATTTTTAGATTGGATTGTTAGATCTTGGACTTTTAGATTATATCTTAAAATTTTTAGGCTTTTAAATAGAATGTTAAAATTTTAACATTCTATTTTTTAAATTTATCCCTGTTTTAATTTAAGATTTATGACCAAGTTTATTACAGGGAAAGAATTGGCAGATGCTATTTACGACATTATATGGGAGGCAGAAAAAACATTATTGATTGTTTCGCCGTTTATTAAATTAGATGATTATTTTAAAAATCTTTTTGACAGGCATTTAAACAATCATAAACTTCATATAATTATCGTGTTTGGGAAAAATGAAAATGATGTTAAGCGTAGTCTAAGTAAAGATGATTTTGATTTTTTTAAAAAATTCCCAACCATAAGCATCATATACGTTCCAAATTTGCATGCCAAGTATTATGGTAATGAAAAGAAAGGAATGGTAACATCGATTAATCTTTATGACCATTCTTTTAAAAATAACATTGAATTTGGAATGTTTACTGAACAAACATTACTTACCCAATTAGGGAGCAATCAGGATTTAGTAGCCTGGAATAATTGTATAGATATAGCAGAAAACAATGATGTAGTGTTTATAAAAAGGCCTGTATACCAAGAAAAGAAATTTATTGTCAGTATCGGGAAGAACTTTATAAAATCAGATGTGCTATTAGATTATACTGACCATTTTTATTCCTTTCTCCGCACGAAATATAAGCCTAGAAGATTACATGAGTTTCCTGACGAATTTGATGAAGCTAGTATGACGAGGCCAGTTCGTGACGAAGATGAAATGCCAAAACAAAAAACTGAGCAAAGACAATCATATAATAAAGTCGATTACGGATTTTGCATAAGGACTGGCCAATCAATACCATTCAATCCTAACCAGCCAATGTCTAGAGATGCCTGGAGAACATGGAATCAATTCGGAAATTGGGATTTTCCTGAAAGATTTTGCCATAAAACAGGAAAGCCTTCAAATGGGAAAACTTCCATGAGAAATCCTGTTCTGTACAACTAACATGGGATATCCAACCTAAAAATCCATCTTCTGCCCCACCTCCTCATAAAAAGCATCCACATTTAACTTTGGGAGGTTTGATGCCATTACGGCCAATTGGTCGCAGCGCTCGTTCTGCGGGTGGCTGTTGTGGCCTTTTACCCATTGAAAGTCGACTTTATGCTGGCGGGCTATCTTCAGGTAACGCTTCCAAAGGTCTGGGTTCTTTTTTCCGGCAAAGCCTTTCTTTTCCCAGCCGAGCACCCAGTTCTTTTGTACGGAGTCTACCACATATTTAGAATCGGATACCACCAGTACGCTGGTGCCTGGCTTGGTGAGCTTTTCCAGCCCAACAATCACAGCCAGCAATTCCATGCGGTTGTTGGTTGTAAGCCGGAAGCCTTCGTAAAATTCCTTACGGTAGCCGGTACCCACCTGCTCCAGCACTACGCCGTAGCCGCCGGGGCCGGGATTTCCTTTGGCAGCGCCATCGGTATAGAGGTGGACTGTGTGCATTTTAGATCGTTAGATTTTTGGATTATTAGATTTTTAGACGAAGCTCCACTTCAGTCTGAGATTAGGTTATGTTGATGTGTCGTCTACTGCTACCATGTACCAACAACCGTTTATAAATGCAAATTTGACAGTCGTACCGATACCATTGTCAATTCCGCTCATTTGGTAATAAACAGAATCTTTTTTCTTTGTAATGTCAATTTTATAGGCGCCATTCCCGGTATCACCAATTTCCTTATCGTTTATAAATTTAGCAAAACTGTATTTTTCCTCGGGAATATCCTCACGTATAACACTCAGGTCGCCATCCATATCCAAATGGCTACTCTTTAACGGAAATTTTACATGTCTTTTCTGGAAAATGCTGTCTGATTGGAACTTTTTAAAGAAAACATCAAAATCAGTATCGCATTCTTCCTTCATATGAGATGCCGGCATATGCATAGTAAGTTTTTGCTTTTCTTTACCGCATCCCGCTAAAAGCATCAGGAAGATAAGAAGTGCATATTTCATTGTTGTCGGTTTAATAATTCCTCTATCACTTTCGGAAAGTGCTCATGCTCCAACGACAGGACTTTTAGTGCCACTTCTTCCGGGCTGAGGCATTCCTCTATAGCAACTGCCTTTTGGAAGATGACATTGCCTTCGTCATAATTATCGTTCACATAATGTATGGTGATGCCGCTTTCCTTATCCTTATTTTCGTGTACCGCGCGATGCACGTTTATGCCATACATGCCTTTTCCACCATAATTGGGAAGCAGCGCAGGATGGATATTAATCACTTTGTGAGGGTATTCCTTAATAATATCAGAAGGAAACTTCCATAAAAAGCCGGCCAGCACAATAAGATCGGGGTTTTGGCTTTTCACTTCTGCCAATACGGTGCCATTGTTAAGCTCTTCCCTTGTGAAGATAACGGAAGGTACATTATACCTGTCGGCAACGGCAATGGCTCCCGCATTAGGGTTGTTGGTAAAAAGCGCCGACACCTTATATCCCTGCCTTTGCCCGAAATACTCCATGATCTGCTGTGCATTCGAGCCGCCGCCGGAGGCAAAGAGAATTATATTTTTCATCAGGGCCAAAATTTTAATTGTGCAAAAAAAGTAATAATAATCTGCAAAATAACATTGATCGGGCAATATTGTAAAATTAATTTTTTATTTTAGTACTCACATTTTTTGGTGAAATCGCGGTAATAAGATAAAGTTTTTTATTTTTGCCGTTCAATTTAAATTCTAAAATTAAAGATTATGTCAGACATTGCATCAAGAGTAAAAGCGATTATCGTAGACAAATTAGGTGTTGACGAAAACGAAGTTGTAACAGAAGCAAGCTTCACAAACGATTTGGGAGCTGATTCCCTGGACACTGTTGAGCTTATCATGGAGTTTGAAAAAGAATTTGACATTCAAATCCCGGACGACCAGGCAGAGAACATTTCTACTGTTGGTCAGGCAATCTCTTACATCGAAGAAGCAAAAAAATAATAAATAAGTGACATCCATGCGATAGTTATTGCATGGATGTTATTATTTATTGGTTTCGCATTTCAACGCATAAAGATGAACCGCTTTTATTCAGAGCATTCATAAAAAATATTAACCAATGCCCATGTTTTCCTATACCATTAGCGACACATGGGTATTGTTCTATAATTTGAAACTATAAAACAGACCTTATGGAATTAAGAAGAGTTGTAGTAACAGGACTGGGCGCACTTACCCCAATAGGCAACACAGTAGAAGAATACTGGAACAGCCTCATAAACGGTGTGAGCGGCGCAGCCCCAATTACATACTTTGACACTACCAACTTCAAAACAAAATTTGCCTGCGAAGTAAAAAATTTCAATGTTGAGGATTTTATAGACAGAAAAGAGGCAAGGAAAATGGACCGTTATGCCCAGTATGCCCTTGTTTCTACAGAAGAAGCCGTAAAAGATGCCAATTTTGACTTTGATACGCTCGATAAAGACAGGGTAGGCGTTATATGGGGCTCCGGGATTGGCGGGCTTGAAACCTTCCAGGAAGAAGTGATGAATTTTGCTGCCGGTAATGGTACGCCCAAGTTCAACCCGTTCTTTATTCCAAAAATGATTGCCGATATCGCGGGGGGCCATATCTCTATAAAATATGGTTTCAGGGGGCCTAACTTTACAACGGTCTCTGCCTGCGCATCATCAACAAATGCACTCATCGACGCATTCAACTATATACGCCTGGGCCATGCCGATGTTATGGTAACCGGCGGAAGCGAAGCAGCGGTAACCATTGCCGGAATGGGCGGGTTTAACGCTATGCACGCTTTATCAACACGAAATGACGACCCTAAAACCGCTTCGCGCCCAATGGACAAGGACCGTGAGGGCTTTGTGCTTGGCGAGGGTGCCGGTGCGCTCGTAATTGAAGAATATGAGCATGCCAAGGCGAGAGGGGCAAAAATATACTGCGAGATTGGCGGCGGCGGAATGAGCGCCGACGCGCACCACATTACCGCACCACACCCGGAAGGGCTTGGCGCACGCAATGTAATGCTGAACTGCCTTCGTGATGCAGGGCTGAAGCCTGAAGACGTAGATGGCGTTAATATGCACGGCACTTCTACCCCTCTGGGCGATATTGCCGAGTCTAAAGCAATAATTGAGGTGTTTGGCGACCATGCTTATACTCTAAACCTGAACTCGACAAAGTCGATGACAGGCCACCTGCTTGGCGCTGCCGGCGCGATAGAGACCATCGCTTCGATACTTTCTATAAAGCACGGTATCGTACCGCCTACCATCAACCACTTTACGGATGATGAGAACATCGACCCTAAGCTTAACTTTACCTTCAACAAAGCCCAGAAAAGGGACATGAAAGTAGTGATGAGCAACACCTTTGGGTTTGGCGGGCACAACGCTTGTGTACTGGTTAAAAAACTTGATATGTAATCCTTTATGGGTTTCTTTAAAAAAATATTTACCAAAAATCCCCGTCTTCCCCAGGAAGGCGGGATTTTTTTTGAGGAAATAAACAAAATGCTGGGGTTTGTACCGCTCAACCTCGACCATTACCGCAGGGCTTTTACCCACCGCTCCTCTAATAAAGTAGACGAAAACGGCCACCCTGTGAACTATGAAAGGCTCGAGTTTTTGGGCGATGCCATGCTGGGGTCGGTTATTGCAGCGCACCTTTTTAAGGAAGTGCCTACCGGCGACGAGGGCTACCTTACCAAAATGCGCTCCAAAATCGTGAGCCGCGAGCACCTTAATGAGTTGGGGCGCGACCTGAACCTCATCAAATGGGTAGAGAGCAAGGTTTCGGCACAGCATTTCGGAGAAAACATCCACGGCAATCTTTTTGAGGCGCTGGTTGGAGCCATTTACCTGGACCGCGGCTTTGAATACTGCGAGAAATTTATCCAGAAGAAAGTTGTCCAGCCGTATGTAGATATCGCGAAGCTGGAAGGAAAGGTTATCAGTTACAAAAGCCTTGTGATTGAGTGGTGCCAAAAGGAAAAGAAGCCTTTCAACTACGAAGTTTATGAAGACAACGGTAAGGAAGGCCAAAAGCATTTTGCCATAAAGCTGACCATTGGCGGCAGGGTGGTTTCGCGTGCCAGGGCTACATCAAAAAAGAAAGCGGAGGAAAAAGCATCGCAAAGGGCGTTTTTTGCATTTCAGGAAAAAATTAACAAAAAATAAGCCAACTTAGTAGTTTACTCAAACGTTTTCGTAGAAAAATTTACAAAAACTTTAATTTTTCTTAATGCTCTTTGAGTTATAAGCAGTATATTTACGACTTATTCTTACGTGACTTATGGCCATTCATAAACTATTAATTGACGATTTCATTACGATCGATTATGGATTGATTGCCATACATTCTTCCCTTGAAGATTATCGCCTTGCCTATTTCATTAACAGGGAATTATCTGTGCTTCTGGAAAAAAGTTCTGAAGACATCGGGTTCACCATCCGCGAAGGCGAAAGCTGTTTTTCCAGGTATGTATATGAAGATGCTAATGACACCTTGTGGAACTTGGTTCAGAACAGGAACAGCGTTGTGAGTTCGCAGACGGGAATTACCTCGTTGTTCGAACAGACAGGCATAAATGTTACTACCAGCGTATTCCTGCTGCCGGAACTGAAAAAAGTAGATTATATACTAAAAATAGAAAATACCCCCGATGTTTTCGCGTTAGATGATGTAGTAGAGAGCCTTTTGGCCATTAAACACATCACGACCGCCTATACCATTGACCACAGTAAACTAAAATCGAAAAACAATTTAATTTTTTAATAGAATGCCGACGACAAACAAAAAAACAAAAATTGTAGCCACATTAGGCCCTGCATGCAGCACAAGGGAAGTGATCAAAGACATGATCGACGCCGGCGTGAACGTATTCAGGATCAATTTTTCGCATGCCGACTATACCGATGTACAGGAACGAATAGATATCATACGCGCCCTAAACAATGAGTTTGGGTACAATACTTCGATACTTGCCGACCTTCAGGGGCCCAAGCTTCGCGTAGGGGTAATGAAAGAAGATGTTATCGTGAAAAAAGGCGATACCGTAATATTCCAGACATCGGACGACGTGCCCGGCACTGCTGATAACGTTTATATGAACTACAAGGCTTTCCCAAGCGATGTGAATCCGGGGGAAATGGTTTTGCTGGACGACGGTAAACTGATGTTTGAGGTTGTTGAAACCAATAAAAAAGACCGTGTGAGGGCGGTTGTAGTACAGGGCGGCCCGTTAAAATCAAAGAAAGGCGTAAACCTGCCGCATACCAAAGTTTCATTGCCTGCATTGACTGAAAAGGACATCCGCGATGCCCTGTTTGCCATAAAGGCAAGTGTGGACTGGATAGCGCTTTCGTTCGTAAGGACACCAAAAGACCTTGAAGAGCTGCAAGACCTTATTGCAGAGCACTCCGACCATAAAATTCCGATCATTGCCAAAATAGAAAAGCCGGAAGGCGTAGAGAATATCGACAAGATCGTAGCATTTTGCGACGGCCTTATGGTAGCCCGCGGCGACCTTGGTGTGGAAATGCCTGCGCATGAAGTACCGCTTATCCAGAAAAAACTTATCAACCGTGCCAAAACGGCACGTATACCGGTAATTGTGGCCACACAGATGATGGAGACCATGATCACGAGCCTTACACCTACACGCGCCGAGGTGAACGACGTAGCCAACTCGGTTATGGACGGCGCTGACGCGGTTATGCTTTCGGGCGAAACATCGGTGGGTAACTACCCGGTACAGGTTATCGAGAAGATGACCCAGATCATCGAGGCTGTTGAAGATTCGCCGCTTATCCACGTGCCGCAAAACGTACCGCAGGTAAGGACGAAGCGTTTCATTACAAAATCGATATGCTACCACGCTGCCCAGATGGCCAACACCATCAAGGCGAAAGCGATCAGCACGCTTACCAACTCAGGGTACACTGCATTCCAGATCTCTGCATGGAGGCCGGGTGCGCACATACTGGTATTCACATCGAACAAAAGGATACTTACCCAGCTTGGACTACTGTGGGGTGTTAAGGCATTTTATTATGATGCCTTCCTGAGCACGGATGAAACGGTTGAAGATGTGAACAATATTGCCAAAGAAAAAGGCTTTGTTGAGAAAGGCGATATCCTTATCAACCTCGCTGCCATGCCGGTAGCGGATAAAGGGATGGTAAATACACTAAGAGTGTCAGAAATAGACTAAACGGCATATATTTTGCTGTAAGAAAAGCTGCTGTCCTACGTGTCATTTCGACCAACGGGAGAAATCCTTTCAATTTGAGATTCTTCCTTCGTCAGAATGACAGGGATAACAGCTTTTTGTTTTTTATAGCGAAAAAAGTATATTTGGATAAATTTAATTGACGATGAAATCAAGCAACCCGTTCTTAAAGAACAAATCATTTTCCCCTACTACGAATGTCTATGGTGCAAACACCTACCAGGAAGTTATAGATTATAATAACACTATGACCGTTAACGGTGCTATCAACAAAAGCTTCTTATTGCTGGTATTGCTGCTTGGCGGAGCTGCAAGTACATGGGTTATGGCCTATAACGGCATGAACCCGTTCGGACTGATGATCACAGGGGCAATTGCCGGCTTTATAGTGGTGCTGATCGCTGCTTTCAAACCTAAATATTCACCTTATCTGGCTCCTGCCTATGCTGTATTGGAAGGGCTTTTCATTGGCGGACTGTCAGCGTTCATTGAGGTAATGTACCCCGGTGTTGCCATACAGGCTGTAGGTGCGACCTTTGTTACGTTTATCGTATGTTTTGCACTGTACCGCTTTAAAGTGGTTAAAGTTACCGAGCAATTTAAATCTATTGCTATTGCTGCAACAGCTGCGATAGCCACTTTTTATTTGATTTCGTGGATTGTATGGATGTTTACCGGATCGTATCTGATAGGGCATTCATTCAGGGACAATTCCCTAATGAGCATAGGCATCAGCGTATTTGTAATCGTTATCGCTGCAATTAACCTGTTCCTTGATTTTGACATGATCGAACAGGGGGCACAGCGAAAGCTGCCAAAATATATGGAATGGTTCGGCGCTATGGGGCTTATGGTAACCCTGGTATGGCTGTATATCGAATTCCTTAAGCTGTTTGCTAAAATAGCCGGAAGGGATTAATGTCCGATGTCGGGATGTCGGAAGTCCGATGTTTCCAATCAATATAAGTAAGGCTGTCCGGAAGGATGGCCTTTTTTATTTGAAGTTGGAGTTTCTTGTAATGTTGATAAAGTTCAAGGGAATTAAAGAGTCTTAAATCGAAACTAATAGATTCTTCCTTCGTCAAAATGACACACTGTTGAGCAACATCGGACTTCGGACATTGGTCCTAAAAATCAAACTTCAGCTGCACGGCGATAGGCTTATTAGGTTTTCCGGTATCGGTATCGGTGTTCAGGTTGGATAATGAAATGCCCAACAGGCGCACCGAATCTTTCGGCTTTTCCTGATAAAGCAGTTCTTTTACGGTTTCAAGTATCAGGCTTTTGTCGGAAATGAAATAGGGCAACGTCTTGCTGCGGGTCTGTACTGTAAAGTCGCTGTATTTTATTTTGAGGGTTACGGTCTTGCCTGCGATCTTCTTTTTCCCCAGGCGGCGGTCGAGCTCATTGGCAATGTCGTCCAGCTTTTCCATCATGAACACTTCGGAGACAAGGTTTTCAAAAAAAGTATGCTCTGTCCCCACCGATTTTGCAATACGGTCACTCTTAACTTCGCTGTTATGGATGCCGCGTACAACATGGTAATAATACCCGCCCGACTTCCCGAAATGTTCTATAAGGTATTCTTCCGATTTCTCTTTTAAATCCTTTCCGGTAAAGATGCCCAGTTGATACATCTTTTCCTCGGTCACTTTACCTACGCCATAAAATTTACCTATTGGAAGGTTTTCCAAAAAATCGGATATCTCATCGGGGTTGACCGTTTTCTGTCCGTTGGGCTTGTTGTAGTCGCTGGCTACCTTAGCAATGAATTTATTGATGGATATGCCGGCCGAGGCGGTAAGCCCGGTCACATCCAGTATCCGCTTGCGTATTTCGGCGGCAATGAGTGTAGCGCTTGGGTTGCCTTTCTTGTTTACGGTTACATCAAGGTAGGCTTCGTCGAGAGAAAGGGGTTCTACTTTATCAGTATACTCATAGAATATCTCACGAATTTTGCGGGAAATTTCGGTGTAGCGTTCAAAACGCGGCTTCACGAAAATAAGGTGCGGGCATTTCTTTTTCGCTAAAAAGCCGCTCATGGCACTGCGCACTCCAAACTTCCTCGCTTCGTAGCTGGCAGCTGCCACAACGCCCCTGCTCGATCCTCCGCCTACGGCAATGGCTTTGCCGCGTAGCTCCGGATTGTCCAGCATTTCTACCGACGCGTAAAAGGCATCCATATCCACATGGATTATCTTTCGCTGGCGTATTTCGGGCAGTTCGTCTTCCATACTGTAAATTTACGCATTTCGTACAACTGAAACTGTGATCAATCTGAATAGTGTCAAAGCTTTAATTAACCACATAGATACATAGGTTCCATAGCAATCTGTCGTTTAAGGAGACATATTCGCACATAGTGAAGCGAAGCTTCATGCTTTGTGTCCCTTGATCGGGCTTTATAATTTCCTAAAGCTATGTGCCTATGTGGTTAAATATTAATTTCTTTAAAATTAGCTGTGACTGCGGCCTGCCTGTGTCGGCAGGCAGGCAGGAAACTATTTTCCAAAGGCCGGAAAAAAGAACGATCCCGGCTTCTTTTTAAAATGCCTCCATATCGCTGCGGAAATAGGCCGCAATTCGGAAAGCGGGATATTCCTCGAGCGGAAAGCCAATCCCATCGAAAGGCTGAAACTTACCATAAAGTTAATTAGCCCTATAATCCCAATTCCGAAGATGCCCCAGAACAGCAGTTCGTTTGACACATTCCAATTCGCGCCATACAATGCCAGGGCCAGATTGCCACTCGCAAAGGTGATGTGACGCACATCAATATCTAAGCCGAGGAAAATCCCTATGGATGCTGTAGTCCCCATGAATACCCCAAACCAGAAGTTGGAGATAATGCCTGCCCATCTTTTTTCATAGATTTTTGCTAGTTTCTGGGTACGGATACGGCCAAAAGTCTTCTTGAGCAGCGGGTGTTCCTGTATACGGTAATACAGGTGTCGGTGCTTGTCGCGGTTGGCAACGCTGCCCGCAATGATACCCGATAGGAAAAGGAATACGCCCGCTATTGCCGCATGCAGTATCGCCAGCGAATGAATGGGGCTCAGGTCGGTCATCAGGTGGTACCACTTGGTCAGCGCAAGATTGTAGTGGAAGGCATAATCTATTAGCCAGATGCCTCCAAGCGCCACCGGGAATGCCACCAGCACGTTGCCCACAAAAGCGATAAACTGCGACCGGAATACACGGGCAAAAAATTCAGCGAAATCACTATGCCTCTCCTTTTCGTTTACAATACCGGTTTTCTTACGGCCGCTCTCCAAAGCCCTTACCAATGCCGAGGCTGTCATTGCAGGCTGTTTGGTAGCCAGCGTAAAGCCCAGCACATAGATGGCGATAAAACCGAAGGAGTAATTGAGGCTGTAAAAAAAGGCGTGGCCAAAAGCGCTGGTATCCATTTTTGAGAGGAACACCTTGATGATGCACAGCACCCCTACAATGATCCCGCCGCCCGAAGCCGCCCAAAACATTTTCAGATAGTCGCGCCTGTCTTTGGTAATGTAGTGTTCCCCCGTGTTGGCCGTATGCTGCGTAACCTCATAGGAGAGCAGCTGTGTGCTTTCGCCAATGAGTTTGCGTACATTGTTTTTATCGCAGTTGTAGGTAATCAGCTTAAGGCCCAGGGAAATAGTATCCTTAGTGGTTTCTTTCTCTTCCTCTATGGCAAGCAGCGGCAGCAACACGCCGAGCCTTTCCAGCTGTTGGCGGATACGCAGCAGGCTTTGGTTAACCCGTATCGATATGCCGTATTTCTCGCTGTTGCGAAATGCCGTGCGCACATAATCGGCGCACTGGTGGTGCAATACCAAAAGCTGCCGGAAGCCTTCGTCATCAGGGCTGATATAGTTCCGGTTCTCCAGGAACATTTTTTCCGTAACAACCGAAAATTCTTTTTGTATCGCAATAAAAGGGCTTTCGAGGCTTTCATACTCAGGCACCATCAGTATCACTTCGCTCTCAAGGGCGCGGCCGGTAATGCGGTGTATCAGCACTTCCATGGCATACAATAGTTCGGCAAGCGGGCTTTGGGATTCGCCCGATACGTACAGCGACCTGAATTTTATGAGATTGTAGAATTTCTCCAACTGCCCAAACGGTATCCGGTTGATCCAGAGCGGATCGGTTTTCTGGTAAAACACCTGGTTGAGCACATATTCCAGCGTGTCCTTTTGGGGTTGGTCAGGTATCAGTTTTGCAAACAGCCGTTTCCTTACTTCCGAGAAAAAAACAGCTTCGCCCAGTATGCCGGCATCGGTAAGGATCCTGCTGAATTTTTTATGCTTTAAAATGCCTTTCAGGTAGAGCGACAGGCCGTTGCAGTAATTTTCGTTTTCCTCAAGCAATTGCAAAAGGCTGCTGAGGTCGACTACACCCGCTGTCTCCGGTTTTTTCGGACGGAAAATATCCACAAGCTCGGCGAGCAGGTCGGTTTCATCCGCTTTGTATTCCCAAAGGTTATTGCTGTCAAAATTTAATTTGAAGAATTCTTCGATGGTAATGTGCGGCCTGGTTTTCCTGAATTTCATTGGGCAGTAAGGGATATCCGGTAAATTTAATAATCATTCACTACAAATTGCAATCGGCACCTGCTTTTTAAGAAATGTTAACGCTTGGTACAAGCTATCATTAGCCCTATTTTCTTACCTTGCAGTAAGATTTTACAACACCATGATCGAAATAGAACGCAAGTTCCTTGTGCTTTCGGATGCTTTTAAAAAAGAAGCATATACCCACAAACGCATTACACAGGGCTACCTCAGCTCCCATCCTGAACGCACGGTGCGCATACGCATTAAAGGCGACGAAGGCTACCTTACCATAAAGGGGAAGGGAAATGCATCGGGCACCAGCCGGATGGAATGGGAAAAAGAGATTTCTTTGGCGGATGCCGAACAGCTACTGAAAATCTGCGAAAGCGGGGCGATCGACAAGATACGCTACGAAGTGGATTACGGCAGCCATACCTTTGAGGTGGATGAATTTTTTGGCGAAAATGAAGGACTTGTCATTGCCGAAATTGAGCTTGATGATGAAAACGAAGCTTTCGAAAAACCGCATTGGCTGGGCAAAGAAGTGACCGGCGATGAACGTTATTATAACGCTTACCTGAGCAACCATCCGTACACATTATGGCCAAAATAGAATCATACGACCTGATTATCGTTGGCGGCGGCCCTATCGGGATGGCCTGCGGCATTGCGGCACAGCAAAAAGGCCTGAACTACCTGATCCTTGAAAAAGGCGCATTGGTCAACAGCCTGTTCAATTACCCACTGTACATGACGTTCTTTTCCACTGCCGAACGGTTGGAAATAGGCGGTGTACCCTTCAGCTGCATCGCACCCAAACCGGGCAGGCAGGAAGCGCTGGAATACTACCGCAACGTGCACAGGCATTTTAATCTCAACATAAAGCTGTTTGAAGGCGTACAATCGGTCAACAAGCAACGCTCGGGACAGTTTGTCGTCCATTCTTCAAAAGGCTGGTATAATGCCAAAAATGTGGTTATTGCTACAGGGTTCTACGATATCCCTATTACCATTGACGTTCCCGGAGAAAACCTGCCGAACGTAAGCCATTACTACAAAGAGGCACACGAATATGCTTTCCGGAAAGTGGTGGTGATAGGTGCGAATAACTCTTCTGTTGATGCGGCCCTGGAATGCTGGCGCAAAGGTGCCGATGTTACCATGGTTATCCGTAAAGGTGAGATAAACGAACGGGTGAAATACTGGGTAAAGCCTGATGTAGAGAACCGTATTGCCGAAGGCAGCATCAAGGCGTATTTTTATTCCTGGGTAACAGAGATACGTGAAAATGAAGTGGATATTTTTACCCCCAACGGGCTCGTAACCCTTGAAACCGACTTTATACTGGCACTTACCGGCTACCGGCCGGATATTGAGTTCCTGAAAAAGGCCGGTGTCAATATGACCGACAACTTGTATTGCACCCCGCAATACAACCCTGAGACCATGGAGACCAATATCGAAGGCCTTTATCTTGCCGGCGTTGTTTGTGGCGGGATGGAAACGCACAAGTGGTTTATTGAGAATTCAAGGGTGCATGCGGAGTTGATAGTAGGAAATATTATTATGGGTTTATAATTCCTTTCTGAGAAACACACCCCTAACCCCTCTCAAGAGGGGAACACTCAGACGTGCTTACTCAAACCCTATTTACGAATTTTTTGTCGGCATGAGTGAAGCTGTTCCCCTCTTGAGAGGGGTTAGGGGTGTGTAATACGCTGGAATTTGTAATAACACTTGACGTATTGTTATATAAACCCTAAAACAAACGCATCTGCTCCCCTTTTGTACCATCGAAAAGATCGGTCGCCAAGCGGAATACCTCATCTTTATCTTTCGAAAAGTATTTCTGCCTGCCAATACGGAAAGTAGTGTGGATCATCTCAGCGATATTCCCCTCGCCGGTACGCCTTTTGAATACCTGCTTTTCGCCCAGCTTACCGCCATGCATGGAAGCAATCTGGTGCAGCACCTTTTCTTTCCGGTCCGGATAATGCTCTTCCAGCCATTCAATGAATATCGGCTCTACGGTATCGTTCAGCCGAACCAGCGTGTAGCCAAAGCTATCGGCCCCTTTTTCTGAAATGGTTTTCAAAGTTGGCAGTATCTCCATGCTGTTGAGCCCGGGTATTATTGGCGCTACCATGATATTCACCGGGATACCGTTTTTGGAAAGCGTTTCTATGGCCTGCAGCTTCGTATTGACAGATGATGTACGTGGTTCCAACGCCCTTCGCAATTCTTCATTAATGGTGGGGATGCTCAGGGAAACCGTTACCAGGTTCTTCTCGGCCAACTGGGTAAGGATATCCAGATCGCGCGTAACCAATGCATTCTTGGTAAGTATGTTCACCGGATGGCGGTAGTCAAGGAACGTTTGCAATATTCGCCGTGTTATCTGCAGCTTTCGCTCAACGGGCTGATAGCAGTCGGTATTGCCGGAAAGCAGTATCGATTCCGGCTTGTAACCCCTTTTCTTAAAGAACTGCTCCAGGAGTTCCGGTGCATTTTTCTTGACTAGTATCTTACGCTCAAAATCCACACCGGCACTGTAGCCCCAGTATTCATGGGTAGGACGTGCAAAGCAATACGCACAGCCGTGCTCGCATCCCTGATACGGATTCATGGAGTAAGCCATCGACAGGTCTGGGCTTTTTACCGGATTGACAATGGTTTTGGGGAAGACTTCAATGATCTCCGTCTTTGCTATTTCCTCCTCATAATCATCCTGGTATATGCTGGTCTCGTACCTGTTCTTTATAAAATGGTTGTGTACATTGCTTACGGCTCCCTGCCCTTTGATCTTTTCCGGTTTCATAATTGCCTCCCTTTCGGTAAAGATAAAAAGAACTGTTAGATTATTTTCTTATATTATATTAATATTATCAACACCCCGTTTGTAACTATCCTTAAAGACAAACCGCCCACTACAGTTTCCTGTAACGGGCGGTCCTACATAAAACAAACAATTAATCTAAATAATCCGGATACTCCTGATTATGCTGTTAGCGCCAGCCTCCGCCAAGCGCCTTATAAAGGTTGACGATGGCAAGGTATTGCCTGTAGCGATTATCTATCAGCTGAAGCTGGCTGTTAAGCGCATTGTCCTTAGCCGTGAGCACTTCAAGATAGTTGGCAAGGCCGTACGTGAGCAATTCATCCGAATAATCGGCGGCGGTGCTCAGTGCATCTACCTGCTTTTCCCTTATTGTTATTTTTCTCGTTTCATTGTCATAATTTGCCAGGGCATCGCTCACTTCTTTGCTTGACGTTACAAGCGCCTGCTCGAAGCGGACATAAGCCTGCTCCTGCTGCGCTTTGGCAATTTCGTAGCGGGTGCGTATCTGGCGCCCGTTGAATACCGGCTGTACAAGCCCGGTAACAATATTCGCGAAAAGCGAGTTGGCGCTGAACCATTCCTTAAGCTCTATACTCTGCAGGCCACCGGTCCCGGTAATCCTGAGCTGTGGGTAGAAGTTGCTGCGTGCCACGTTGGTAAGCTCAAAAGCATTTACAAAACCGAATTCTGCGGCAACCACGTCCGGGCGGTTCCTTAGCAATTGCGATGACAAGCCCAGCTTAATGTCCGTGTTCAGCTGTTGTGCCTCCAGCGTTGTACGCTCGATCTTATGTGCAGGCTCGCCCAACTGGATGCTCAGGGCATTCTCCAGGAGCACGATGTTATTTTTCAGGTCTTCAATAATAAGCTCGGTAGCATATTTTTGCGCTTCCGTCTGCTTTACGCCCACTTCGGTCACATTGCCCGCATCCTTTAGGGAAATAATGGTTTCAATGCTTTCGTTGCGGTTGGTCAGTGTCGATTGTGCTACTTTTAGCTGTGCGTCCAGCGAAAGCAACTGGTAATACAGTGATGCGATATTGGTTATAACCTGCGTCTTTACTGCCTGGTTGGCAGCAATGGTTTGCAGGTAGGCTGCATTGAACGCGCGCTTGTTGCTGCGTATCTTGCCCCAGATATCGGCCTCCCAGGCAAAAGTGCCGGTAAGCTGGTACTGGTCCACATCGGTCTTACCCCCGCTATTGCTGATCACCCGGCCAAATTGGCTGTTTTTCGACAGTTCCTGGTGCGTCCAGTCGGCGCCAAGGCTCAATGTCGGAAGATAGCCTGCCTTACCCTGCTTCAGGCTGGCTTCGGCTGCAGCAATGTTCTGCATCGCGATCCGGATATCAAAATTATTTTGCAGGCCTCTCTTTATGTGCTGCTGCAATACCGGGTCTGTGAACATATTCTCCCACGACACGTCTGCCATCGAAACGGTATCTGCTGCTATCACTTCGGTGCGGTACAGGTTCTCGGCCCTGATGTCCGGCTTTTTGTATTCTTTCGCCGCAAAGCACGACTGCAAAAGCACTCCAGCGACGGCTATTACTAAAACTCTATATATTGTGTGTTTCATCTTATCAGTTTTATTCTTCAATGGTTTCATGTTCCGCTTCCCTTGCTATTCGCCTTGCTGTCATTTTTTCCTGCAGCCCCTGGAATATCACGAACAATACCGGAATTACAAATACCCCGAATAATGTTCCTATAAGCATGCCCCCTACGGCACCCATACCTATCGAACGGTTACCCACGGCACCTACACCGCTGGCCAGCGCTAACGGAAGGAGTCCGAATATAAAGGCGAAGGATGTCATCAGGATCGGCCTCAAACGTGCCCTGGCCCCTGCAATCGCAGCTTCGGTAAGCCCCATGCCGTGCCGCCTTCGCTGTATGGCGAATTCCACGATAAGGATGGCGTTCTTGGCGAGGAGCCCGATAAGCATGATAAGCGCTACCTGAAAGTAGATGTTGTTCTCCAGACCGGCTAGCTTTACAAAGCCAATAGCACCGGCAATACCCACAGGCAGCGAAAGGAGTACCGCCAACGGCACCACATAACTTTCATACTGCGCGCTCAGCAGGAAGTACACAAATATCAAACTCAAAAGGAATACACCTATTGCCTGGTTGCCCGCTATGATCTCCTCGCGTGTCATACCCGAGAATTCGTAGGTATAGGTTTTCGGCAAATGCTGCGCGGCTACTTCCTGAATGGCTTTGATCGCGTCTCCGGAACTAAAGCCCGGCTTCGCTTTACCATTCACGTTTACCGCTTTCAGCATGTTGAAGCGTGATACTACTTCCGGCCCGTATATCTTCTTGAAGTCGATAAACTGGCTTATGGCAACCATCTGGCCTTTATCATTACGAACATAAATGCCGTTAATGGATTTCTCATCTGCCCTTGCTTCCGGTTTTGCCTGTATCATCACGCGGAACTGCTTACCGAAACGGTTGAAGTCGGTCGTATAAAGCCCGCCATAATAACCCTGCATAGTGTTGAAGATATCGCTTACTGCTACACCGGCATCCTTCGCCCTCTCCACATTGATATCCATTTGGTATTGCGGGAAGCCAGGGTTGAAGTTGGTCATCGCATACTGTATCTCAGGACGCTTCATCAGCTCACCAAGGAACTCGTTGCTCACCTTACTTACGGTTGCCCAGTCATCATCGCCAGTATCTTCTATCTTAAATTCAAAACCATCGGCAGAACCAAAGCCCTGTACACTCGGCGGCGTAAAGAACAGCATCCTGGCATCCTTGAATGATGCCGTTTTGGCAAACAATTCGCCCACAATTGCATCTACCGACTGGCTTGCGTCTTTACGCTCTTTCCAGTCTTTCAGCCTGATAACGCTGAACGCATACGAACCACCGTTCACCCTGTTAAGTAAGCTGAAGCCTACAATGTTCATCCTCGCTTCTACCATTGGCATGGTTTGCAGCAATGAGTCGTATTGTTTTACCGCCTTCTCTGTTTTTTCCAATGTAGTTCCAGGAGGCATGGTAAGGTCGGCCATAATGATACCACGGTCCTCGTTAGGGATAAACCCTGACGGTGTAGTACTGAAAAGCAGCCATGTTATCCCTGCAAATACCAATAACGCAATGGCAGTTATCCATTTTTTACGTGCCAGGAAGCCTAGTGAGCGGGTATATTTATTGTTCATCGAATCGAAACCGGCGTTGAACGCGGTAAAGAAACGGTCTTTAAGGTTCTTTTTATGATGCTCACCTTCTTCGTGCGGTTTCAGGAACAGCGCACAAAGGGCAGGGCTCAGCGTTAATGCATTCACTGCCGATATAAGGATCGCTACTGCCAATGTAATTGCAAACTGCTGGTAGAATACCCCCGACGGCCCTTTAAGGAAAGATACCGGGATGAATACCGCCGCCATAACAAGCGTGATCGATACGATAGCGCCGGTGATCTCGCTCATGGCAGAAAGTGTTGCTTTGCGTGGGGAGCGTTCGCCCTCATCAAGCTTGGCGTGCACCGCCTCGACGACGACAATCGCGTCATCGACCACAATACCGATGGCCAGTACCAAAGCGAATAATGTTAGGAGGTTGATCGAGAAGCCGAATATGTTCAGGAAGAAGAATGTACCCACAATCGCTACCGGAACCGCGATGGCCGGGATAAGCGTGGAACGAAGGTCCTGAAGGAAAAGGAACACCACGATGAATACCAGTATAAAAGCTTCTACAAGAGTCGATATTACTTTTTCGATAGAAGCATCAAGGAACGTTTTGGTGTTGAACGGTATTACATATTCAATGCCTTCAGGGAAGTTCTTTTTGCTTGTCTCCATGATATGCATTACCTCTTCGATAATATCGTTGGCATTGGAACCCGAAGTCTGGAAGATACCTATGGCAACACCATCTTTACCCATACCGTAGTTCTTCTGCCCGTAGTTGAAGGCGCCCAACTCTATTTTGGCTACGTCTTTCAGGTGTATGAAGTTACCACCGCCCGTTGCCTTTACCACGACGTTCTCGTAATCCTCCACTTTAGAGAGGCGGCCTTTGTACTTGATCACATATTCATATACACCTTCTGCATTTTCACCAAATTTACCCGGGGCAGCCTCCACGTTTTGTTCCTGCAGGGCAGCCTGTATGTCTTTTGGCGTAAGGTTAAGCGACGCCATTTTTTCAGGGTCGATCCAAACACGCATGGAGTAATCCTTACCACCGAACACGTTTACCTGCCCAACGCCTTTTACACGCTGCAGCTTAGGTACGATATTAATTTTCGCAAAGTTCTGTACGAAGGTACCGTCATACTCTTTATTGTTGCTGTATAATGACAGGAACATCAGCGCACTTGTCTGGCTTTTCAGCGTAGTAACACCGGTCTGCACTACGGCGGCAGGCAGCTTGCTCGTGGCGCGCGATACCCTGTTCTGCACGTTTACTGCGGCGATATCAGGGTTTACGCCCAATTCAAAAAATACGCTTATTGTAGCCGCACCGTCGTTCGATGCCGTTGAAGTCATGTAGGTCATTCCCTCAACACCGTTGATCTCTTCCTCAAGCGGAACTATAACGCTGTTCAGTACGGTTTCGGCATTCGCACCGGTATAGGTGGCGGTTACCTGTACGGTAGGCGGGGCAATCTCCGGGTACTGCTCTACCGGCAGCGCGAGGAGGCCCAATACGCCCAATATGGTTATCAATATCGAAATTACGGTACTCAGTACCGGCCTTTCTATAAAAGTTTTTAGCATCTGTGTTTAATTACTTTGTAACAGTTGTTGTTTTGGTTTGTGTTTTTGTCACTGCCGTGGTATCGGCAGGTGTAGCGGGTGCTTGCTCTTTCGCCTTCGGCTGTGGTACAATGGCCATGCCGTCTTTCAGCTTGGACGCGCCTTCTACTACTATTACCTCGCCTTCTTCAAGGCCTTCACTCACGATGTAGTTGAGCCCTGAGGTTGTAGCAATAGTCAGGATTTTCGATTTTACGGTGTTGTCTTTAGCAACCACATAAATCATCTGCTTGCCCTGCATATCGAACACAGCATTTTGCGGCACGAGTATAACGCCTTTTTTCGCGATCGGGATACGGATTGTACCTTTGCTGCCACTCCTCAATATTGCCTGCGGGTTCGGGAAATCGGCCCTGAACTGCGTGTTGCCGGTCGCGGCATCGGCCAGCCCGCTTACTGCCTCAAGCTTTCCTTTTTCCTCATATTCGCTGCCATCGGCCAATAAGAGGCTTACCATTGGCGTGTTCTTTAATTTTTCCTGCAATGTGCCGCCTTTAAATTCCCTGCTGAAATCGATAAGCTGCTTTTCATTCATCGAGAAATAAGCCCTCATTCCTTTAGTGTCCGACACCGTGGTGAGCGGCATCTCGCTGGTAGCACTCACAAGGCTGCCTTCCTTATACGGAAGCGTACCGATAACGCCATTTGCCGGCGATGTAATGGTTCCGTAACCGATGTTGGCGGCTATGCTGCTGTATGCCGCTTTCGCCTGGGCCAGTTTTGCCTTGGCTGTTTCCAGCTGAACGTTGGATATGATCTTGCGGTCAACCAATGGTTTCAGCCTGTCTACCTCTACCTGCGCGGCGCTCACATTGGCTTTTGCGGCAGCGGCATCCTGGTTCAGCGTTTGGGTTTCCAGCTTAAAAAGGAGCTGGCCTTTTTTGACCGCCTGCCCTTCGTCCACATAAATTTTCTGGATAAACCCGTTTACTTTCGGGCGTATCTCTACATTTTGCCGGCCTTCAAGGTTGGCTGTATATTCTTCAAATATTACGGCATCCTGCTTAGCAACAGTCTCTACCGGGAATGGCATTGGCGGCGGGGCGGCCATGGCTGCCTGCTCTTCTTTTTTGCCGCAGGAAGTTGCTATAAATAAGGCGGCTAATGCGCCTGCTAAAACTTGCTTTTTCATTTTGTATCTGTTTGTTTTCCGATTGATGATTATTGATTACTGGCTTTACTTTTCTCTATTTCCTTAAATTTATTGATGGTGCTCGTCAGGAGTTCTTCCATTTGCAGTACATGTTCTTTATAGGCCCTTGTTTTTTCGAGGTCGCCTTTTTCGGCAATGCAAACAGCGGTCTTTTCGCGGTAGGCCAGCATCCTGTCGAGAATGATCTTTTCAAACTCAATCATCTTCATGTAGTTGCTGAACCTTTCGCTGAACGGCGATGGCTTAAAATATTTTTTCCGGTCGCCCGGCAGGGTGTAGTAGGTAATTTTTCCAAGCTTTAGCAGCAGGTTCAGGTTTGTAGAAACGGAGCTTTTACTGGCTCCCATGCGCTCTACAAGGTCTTCAAAGGTCATCCCGGTACTGCAACAATCCAATATTACAGTTGCGAAAATCCTCGCGCCAAGCGGCGGCATGTTGTGGAAATTTTCAAAATGAATCCCAAACATCTCTATCAACTCTTCCTTCTCCTTCTTTATGTCTGACATGTTCTTTAAATTTTTGCCAAAGATAAAACTTAGTTCGTTACAAACCGAACTAAACGAACTAAAGTTTGCGTTAAAGATTTGTTAAGGAAAATGGAGGGGTTTCGATGACTAAATATTTAAATCAATAATAGCTAAACTAGATTTCTCCTTCGTCGAAATGGAACAACATACTATTCCATTTCGACGAAGGAGAAATCTCTATATTAATATCCGGAATAAACTACTTCGCTACCTCAATAGACACCTTAATCTCGCCGTGGTTCTTATTGTCGGTGATTTCCATGAAGGCTTTTTTGGTAAGGTCAATGTCTTTTCCGGCTGAGAAGGGGCCGCGATCGTTAACCGTTACTATAACTGATTTGCCATTGGCTAAATTAGTCACCTTTACTTTGGTGCCAAAAGCAAGTTTTTTGTGGGCTGCGGTATATTTGCTGTTGCTAAAGGTATCGCCATTTGCGGTTTTCTTTCCATTAAACTTATCGGCATAGTAACAGGCAATAGCTTTTTTATCATACGATGTAAAAGCACCTTTCGATGAAGAACAGCCTAATGCAATGATTGCGAATAAAAGAAGTGCAACGGCTTTTTTAACCATAGAAGATTATTTTTTGCCGATGATCTCCATTTTTACCTTAAAGCTGCCACTTCCTTTATTGGAAGCAATTTCCATAAAGGCGGCCTTGGTAAGGTCAATCTCAAGTTTTTTGCTGTAAGGGCCACGGTCGTTTACCTTTACATCAACAGATTTGCCGTTGGATTCGTTGGTTACGCGCACCATAGTTCCGAAAGGAAGCTTCATATGGGCCGCAGTATAATTTTTGTTGTGGAAACGCTCGCCGCTGCTTGTTTTTTTACCGTTGAATTTATCGGCATAGTAGGTAGCCAGGGCGCTTTTTTTGTAGAGGGTTAGCTTTGGGGCTTCAGGTTTTTCAGCAATTGGTAGTGCAACCTCTGTAGTATCTGCCTTAGTGATGGCAGCAATTGTTTTTACATTCTCTTTTTTGGCAACGGGGGTAAATGTTGCAAAGCCAGTTATTATTACAAATAATAAAGCGGCACTAAAAATAAGACTACTATTCTTCATAATAATTTATTTAGGTCCTTTCATTAAACAAATAACATGCCATGGATTAAAAAAGCCCCTGAGGGCCTGGAAGTTAGCTTAACCTAACCATTGATCGTACGGTATCCTGCTTAAAAGCAAAATCAATCCTATAGCATATAAATATCCGATATTCTTAAATTTTTTGCCGGCATCACCGGTCCTTTTGTGTTTTGACCATCCTATTGTGATAAGGGTGATGGCTATCAAATTTACAAGCGGGTGCTCTACAAGCAGCAAACGCAGGTGACTGTCTTTCATTACTGCTCCCATGCCTGCGGCCTTAGCGGCTTCCATTGCAGGGGAAACAAAAATCAATACCAATCCCAAAACAAACTGTACGTGCGTAAAGATCAGGGCGATCATAGATATCTGCCTGTCTTTCGGCAGGAAAGCCCTCTTAGAAGCAAGGCCCATAAAGGCATTTAAAACTGCTATGAAAAGCAACCCTAACACTGCAAAAGCCCAATAGGAATGAAGCTCTAAAACACCCTGGTACATAGTTTTTCTGATTTTTAGGAAAGGCAAATATAACACATTACGTACGAAATCCAAGCCAAAAAAACCTGTTAATTAGTTGTTAACGGTAGTTTAGAGGCTGTATAAGAACGAATTATACTTAAAAATTTAATGACCGGGTTCAAACAAAAACCCCACGGTTTACAGTGAACCGCGGGGTTTTTTAAATGGTATGTGGGTGGTAAATTACTTGCCCAAAAAAGTTTTCAACAACAGGGTTGTAGAACCGTCATGCTGCTTTACTTCGCCTGTATTTATTTCGTCAAGAATAGAATTTGCCAGCTGCTTGCCCAGCTCTACACCCCACTGGTCGTAGCTGAAAATATTCCAGATCACGCCCTGCACGAATATCTTGTGCTCGTATAGCGCCACGAGGGAGCCAAGCGTTTCCGGTGTAAGCTTTTTGATCAATAAAGTATTGGTTGGCTTGTTGCCTGCGAATACTTTAAACGGCAGTAAATAATCGGCTTTTTCGCCGGTTACACCCTGCTTGTCGAATTCTGCTTTTACCTGCGCTTCGGTCTTGCCGTTGAGCAAGGCTTCGGTTTGTGCAAAGAAGTTGGACATCAGTTTATCGTGATGGTCTTTATTGCCATGAAGCGGCTCGATAAAGCCAATGAAATCGGTCGGGATAAGCTTCGTTCCCTGGTGGATCAGCTGGAAGAATGCGTGCTGCGAGTTAGTTCCCGGCTCGCCCCAGATGATGGTGCCTGTCTGGTAATTTACCGGGTTGCCATCACGGCCAACGCTTTTGCCGTTGCTTTCCATGATACCCTGCTGCAGGTATGGCGCCAGCTTTTGCAAATATTGCGTATACGGTATCAGCGCCTCGCTTTCGGCACCAAATAAGTTGTTGTACCAGATACTCAGCAAGGCCAGTACAACCGGAATGTTTTTATCGAATTCAGCGGTGCGGAAATGCTCATCCATATCATGCGCGCCTTTCAGGAGGCCGTCGAAATTATCATAGCCTACTGCCAATGCGATGGTAAGACCAACGGCACTCCACAACGAGAAACGTCCGCCAACCCAGTCCCACATTGGGAAAATGTTATTTTCGTCGATGCCAAATTGCGTCACTTTTTGGATATTGGTCGATACGGCCACAAAATGCTTTGCTACATCTTCCTGCTTTGCCGTAGTAAGGAACCATTCCCTTGCAGTTTCGGCATTGGTTAGGGTTTCCTGTGTAGTGAAAGTTTTAGATGCAATGACAAACAGCGTTGTTTCCGGATTAAGACCTTTAAGGCTTTCCATCACGTGGTCGCCGTCTACATTCGATATAAAACGAACATTAAGGTGGTTCTTGTAGAATTTCAATGATTCCACTACCATAGCCGGGCCAAGGTCGGACCCGCCGATACCTATATTAACCACATCGGTAAATGCTTTGCCCGTATAGCCTTTTTTGCTTCCGCTAATGATGGCATCGCAAAACTGCTTTATTTTATTTTTTACCGAATAGATCTCGGGCATTACATTAACGCCATCAACCTTTACGGATGCATTTTCAGGCGCCCTGAGGGCCGTATGCAGTACTGCCCTGCCTTCGGTACGGTTTATGGCATCGCCGCCAAAATAGCTTTCTATAGCGCCTGTCAGGCCAACTTCCTTTGCCAGGGACTGAAGCAGGCTTAAGGTTTTATCGTTTACGATGTTCTTTGAGTAATCTACAAGGAAGTCGTTCCATTTAATGTGGAATTTTTCTGCCCTGCTGTTGTCGGTGGCAAACATTTCCTTCATCGATGCATATTGCATTTCAGAAAAGTGTTCACGCAATCCCTGCCATGCGGCGGTACCGGACGGATTGATATTTTGTAGTGCCATGTGAATTTATTGTTTGAATTTGATGTTCGAAATACTGTCAAGCTCTTTTTTAAGCGGTGTCATGTAGGCGATAAACCGTGGTTTATGCTTTGCCGACATCGGTTCGGAACTTGGAAGCTTTTGCCTTAGCGCGTCTACCTGTACGCCATTTTTCCAGAAACGGTAGCATACGTGCGGGCCGGTTGCCAGGCCGGTACTGCCTACCAGGCCAATAATATCGCCCTGACTTACGCGCTGCCCCTGGCGCACCTTTATTTTAGACATGTGCAGGTATTGGGTAGAATAGGTTCCGTTGTGCCTCACTTTAACAAAATTGCCGTTACCCGATGTATACCCAGTGCGCTCTACAACGCCATTAGCTGTTGTCATGATGGGCGTACCCTGCGGGGCGGCATAGTCGGTACCGTTGTGGGCTTTCCATTGCTGCTGTACGGGGTGGAAACGCCTTGGGGAAAAACGGGAAGTTATATGGCTGAATTTCAATGGCGCTTTCAGGAACATGCTTTTCAGCACTTTGCCTTCTTCGTCATAATAATCGGACCGCTTTGAATTTTCATCCTGCTTAAAAGGGAAGGCGTATATTTTTTTGCCTTTATATTCAAAATAAGAGGCTTCTATGCTTTCGATGCCGGCATATTCGGTTCCGTCGATATATTTTTCGTTTACAGCAACGGCAAACTTATCGCCTTTCTGTATCTTAAAGAAGTCGATGCTCCAGGCATATATCTCAGAGAGTTCGTGTGCCAGCGCGGGGCTTGCGCCTGCTTCAGCGAGCGTTTCGGCCAGTGAGCCCTCAATTTCTGCCGCAATTACCCTTCGTTTTATGGTTACCGGCTTTACCGTTTTGTAGGCTTTGGCAATAGAATCGCGGAGGTCGACCACATAATAGCTCAGGTTATCAGGCTGGTATATAAAAACCTGCAGCTTATTGGGCGCATGTTTTTGCTTAAGCATGGTAAAAGGCTTGCCTACGCGGATATTGCGGAGGTCGAAAGAGTCCTTGATTGCTTCGGTAACCTTGTGCACCTGCGCCGCGTCATACCCCTCATCGCCCAAAAGCTTCCCAAAAGTATCGCCATTCTCAATAGTATCGTGCACTACTTTAAAATCGTTAAGGGTAAAGCCAAATTCTTTCGTAATGACTTCTTTCTTAACAATGGCCGGCTTTGTTTTTTCGGTTTTATCCTCTTCTTTTTTACAGGCAATCAGCGTTAACAGTACCAGTATGGCGCTTAAATACTTCAATGGTCTTCTCCTTTATTCAGTTATACATTTTCCCCCCATGACTTCAGCTCTTCTTCACTCCAAAGCTCAGGGAAAAATATCCTTCTTTGGTATTTGGGATGCATGTACTTCTTCCAGTCGCTCCCGCCCGTAGCCTCCTGCGGCCCGGAAACGCTCTCTATATATTTTTTTGCTGTATTCAGGTGGCCCATTACCCAGGTAACATTTACCGTGTAGTCGTAATGGCGCATCGCTTTTATCAGCATCGAATCTTTTTGTGCATCTTCCGGCAGCTGCCTGAATTTTTTCCAGATGTTGATGGTATTGTATTCTTCCATAAAGCGGAGGAACTCGCCTTTATATTTCCGTTCGAATTCGGCCAGGAGGAAGCTTTTCTCACCGGTCTTATAGTCTTTCCCGGCTGCCTGCCAATACAGGTGCTCGAAAGCATGCTCATAGGGCGTATTACGGTCTATAGTAGCGCGGAAACGGTAA
Organism: Flavobacterium album; assembly: GCF_003096035.1. Lineage (NCBI taxonomy): Bacteria > Pseudomonadati > Bacteroidota > Flavobacteriia > Flavobacteriales > Flavobacteriaceae > Flavobacterium > Flavobacterium album. The sequence continues at coordinate 866,791 of NZ_CP029186.1, forward strand.
TCTATAAGATTAATAAGGTCGGTACTGGCAAATTCGATAAGGCGGTATTGTGCGCTCTGGAATCCGCTGGCCGGTGTGAGGGTATTGCGGAACTTCATGTACTGCTCTACCTGCATGCCATCGCCCATGATATCGAATGAGGTGGTAAGCATATCGAAATAGCGGCTGATGCGCATCAGCTTTTCTGTAAAAAAAGAAGTGGAAGGAGCTTCGTTGTGGCAAAGCTGCTCCACTTCCCATAATATCATTTTAAACAACAGCTCATTGATCTGGTGGTACATGATAAACACCATCTCATCAGGCAGTGTTGTGCGCTGTATCTGCAAATTGAGCAGCGCGTCGGTATTTATATAATCCCAATACGTAATAGGCTTAGACCACAGCAGCCCTTCAAGGTGCGTTTCGGTCTTTTGGTTTATCGCCTGAAATTTTTTATCAATTTCATTCAGTGTGTCCAGTATTGGGGTTGTTAGCTCCATTGCTTATTTTACTTTTTTGCTGTGAACGGGTGGGCAAGCCCTCTGTATGAGTCAAGGTCTGCTTTTAATGACCCCACCGCCAGGCTCGCCTTAATCCTTAACGGCACTTTATTTTCGTCGTCTGAAACCCAGACAGTTAAACTCTCTTCTTCCTTAAATACACGGCCTGCCTGTACAAGTGGCCTGAATATCATTGTGGAAACGGTTCCAAATTTAGTTTTTAAATTTTCCCTGCCAATGAATTTCAGCTTAAATTTTATCACCTCATCGTCAAAAAACATATCAAGCGATATTGATTCGCCTACTTTCAGCTTATCGATATTCGGGTGGTTCCTTAGGTAGTAAAACGCCGATACCACATCCTGCACATTTTCTGTAACCGAATAGGTCTTCTCGTTCTTGGCTTTATAATCCTTTACCGTCACCGTGTTATTTGACTGCTGGAAAAAAGATTCCTGGTGCTTTGTATATCCGCCCTCGTCAATTTTCCTAAGCGCCTGGTAGGGCTTACCGGTAGCTTTATCAAAGTAGCTTTCGTAATTATCCTGTACCTTGAAGAAAAACTTTGTCATCCCGGTGGTGTACCCGTTCCCTACAACGTGGTGGATCTTCTTATTGTTCCTTACTGCCTCCTTAACCTCAAGGGTGGCATACCCGGCATTTACGACACCATAATGTATTCGGAACTTAAAATATTCCCCCGTCGTAAAGGCTCCTTGTGAAAAAGCATTGCAGGCAGAAAGAAGCAAGATCATTGCTATCAATTTTCTCATAGTAATTTTTTTTGTTTTTTGTGGATACACCCATAAATGCAATTTCTGTTCCAAAAATACTAAACAAAAAAACCCAGTCAAAATAATGACCGGGTTTTTATGCTATTAACCAACCAAAAAACTATAAATTATGAAAAATTTACTTTACAAATCCGAAGGCCTATGAACTCCTCCTTTTTGCGAGTGCAAAGGTATGTGTTTTTTGAAGAATTATTTCTTAAAATTCAACTTTAACACGTTTTGTTTAAAAAACAACCTTTTGATTGGTCTAAAATTATATATCTTTCAAAAAAAAGAGATTTTTATAACGTTCCTCTTAATGCCTGTTCGCGTTCTATGCTCTCAAACAGCGCTTTAAAGTTTCCGGCGCCAAATCCGCGGGCACCCATACGCTGAATTATTTCATAAAAAAGCGTTGGCCTGTCCTCTACCGGTTTTGTGAATATCTGCAACAGGTAGCCTTCCTCATCGGCATCGATCATGATACCCAGTTGCTCCAGTACTGCCATGTCTTCCTTCATCATGCCCATGTGCTTTCCAAGGCGTTCCGGTATGGCTTCATAATAAGCATGCGGCGGACGTGAAAGGAACTCTACCCCCCTCGACTTCAGGTCGGATACCGTTGTGATGATATCATCGGTAGCGATAGCTATGTGCTGAACGCCCGGGCCGCCGTAAAAATCAAGGTATTCCTCGATCTGCGACCTTTTCTTTCCTTCAGCCGGCTCGTTGATCGGGAACTTGATCCTTCCGTTGCCATTGGACATCACCTTACTCATCAGCGCAGAATATTCAGTATTGATCTGCTTGTCGTCAAAAGAAAGGAAGTTCACAAAGCCCATAACATCCTCATACCATTTTACCCAGGTATTCATCTCGTTCCAGCCTACGTTGCCCACCATGTGGTCTACATACTTAAGGCCGGTCGGTGCAGGGTTATAGTCGCTCTTCCATTCGCGGTAACCCGGAAGGAAAACGCCATTGTAGTTTTTGCGCTCTACAAACATGTGTACTGTTTCACCATAGGTATAGATACCGGCACGCACCACTTCGCCAAATTCGTCTTTCTCAACAGTCGGCTCCATGAATACCTTTGCTCCGCGTTTCGTGGTCTCTTCAAACGACTGGCGGGCATCTTCCACCCAAAGAGCTACTACCTTCACACCATCACCATGCTTTACAATATGGTCATTTAGCGGAGAATCGGCAGTAAGGGGCGTAGTAAGCACGATGCGGATTTTGTCCTGCACCAGCACATACGAAGCGCGGTCCTTCAGGCCTGTTTCCAAACCGGCATACGCCAGGGACTGGTAGCCAAAGGCTGTTTTATAATAATGCGCTGCCTGTTTTGCATTACCCACAATGAATTCTACATAATCCGTACCCATCAGCGGAAGGAAATCCTGCGCGCCTTCAAATATCTTCTCGAGTCCGTACTCGACACTTTTAACTTCTTTTTCCATTTAGTTTATGTTTTTATTAACTGACAAGGAGTCAGTTATAGCCTCAACCCTACCCTTCTCGGGAATTGGGATGTGAAAATTGTTGTTGTTTATTTTGTTTATTTTCCTCTCCCCTGCCCTCTCCAAAGGAGAGGGAGCTGGGATGGATATTGAGAACGCTATTATAATAACCTATTTATACTGACTGTATGACCAGGTAATTAAGCTTCCGGCAAGAGTGTTACGCTCCGTCACCCTCTCCTTTGGAGAGGGCCGGGGAGAGGACTACTCCACCCAGGATTTATAGTACTGTCCGTCATCAAGGCCCATGGCTTCTTCTGTCACCATCAGCGGTCGGAAGGTATCTACCATTACGGCCAGCTCTTCCGTCACAGTCTTACCGATGCTTCGCTCCATAGCGCCCGGTGCAGGCCCGTGCGGGATGCCTTTAGGGTGCAGCGTGATGTGGCCCTGCTCTATGTTATTGCGGCTCATGAAGTCGCCGTCCACATAGTACAGTACCTCATCGCTGTCGATGTTGCTGTGGTTGTAAGGCGCCGGTATGGCTTTCGGGTGGTAATCGTACAGCCTTGGGCAGAAGGAGCACACTACAAAAGTAGAAGTCTCAAATGTCTGGTGTACCGGAGGCGGCTGGTGTACGCGGCCTGTTATCGGCTCAAAATTATGGATGCTGAAACCATAAGGGAAGTTATAGCCGTCCCATCCTACAACGTCAAACGGGTGCGTAGCATATACTACCTCATGCATCATACCTTCTTTCTTTATCTTAATAAGGAATTCGCCCTTTTCATCGTGCGTTTCCAACTCGGTAGGCAATTTAAAATCCCTTTCGCAGAAAGGTGAATGCTCAAGGTGCTGGCCGCTGCTGTTTTTATAGCGCTTTGGCGTATAAAAAGGTGCAATAGATTCTACATAGAACAGGCGGTTATCCTCGGTTTCGAACTCGATCTGGTAGATCATGCCCCGCGGAATGATCAGGTAGTCACCGTATTCAAAAGGAATGTTGCCCATAAAGGTGCGGAGCGTGCCTTTCCCTTTGTGGATGAAGAGCATTTCGTCGGCATCGGCATTTTTATAAAAGTACTCCCTTAATGATTTGCGTGGCGCCGCCAGCCCGATGATGCAGTCGCGGTTTACCAGCATGGCCTTGCGGCTGTCAAGAAAATCGTCCTGTGGCTTCAGCTCAAAGCCTTTGAAGAGGAGTGACTTAATATTCTTGTCTATGGCAATTTTTGGCTCAACAGAGTATGATTTGAGTATTTCCTTTACCTGTGTCGGCCGGTGCACATGGTACAGCAGCGATGAATGGCCGTGAAAGCCCTCTGTACCGAACAGCTGCTCGTAATAGAGGCCCCCATCCGGCTTCTCAAACTGTACATGGCGTTTTTGGGGAAAGTCCCCCAGTTTATGATATATAGGCATATTTGAAATGTATTAATATTAAACAATAGTCCGATACATAACACTATTGCCTCATTCCGGATTTCTCTTAATGAGGTATTTTAAATATCCTAATAAACCGGCCCATTGCGTGTTCATATTACAAATATCGGAAAAATTTGGTTTTTTGGCTGTTAATTATGAAAAAATGTCGGAGGTCCGAAGTCGGAGGTCGGATGCCTGTGTGTTCAGCACCTTCCGGCAGGACATCTACTATAAAAACGATTTTTTTCGACATCCAACCCATAACTTCGGACATCGGGCTTCGGACATCTTATACAGGACAAAAAAAATCCCGATGAATCTGAATCATCGGGACTTAAGGTGTGTTTGTTTGTTATAAACTTATTCGTTCGGGTTAAACGGGGTTTTTCCCAGCTTACTGTTGCGCTTACCGTAAGAGAAATATACCAGTATCCCGACTACCAGCCATGAAAGAGATAGCAGCTGTGCGTCGATGCTCAGGTTGATCATCAGGTAAGTATTGATTGCGATGCCGCAAATAGCAATTACCGGTAGTGCAGGGACTTTAAAAGTACGTTCCAGCTGTGGCTGTTTTACCCTTAATATCCATACCGCGATACAAACCATGGTAAAGGCGAACAGCGTGCCGAAGCTTGTCATATCGGCCAGCTTGCTTATCGGGGTAAAGGCCGCCACGATAGATATGAAAGTACCTAATATGATAAGGTTCCTCTTAGGTGTACCCGAAATAGGGTGGATCTTAGAGAACACCGGCGGGATCAGCCCGTCTTTAGACATCCCGAGGAAAATCCTCGACTGGCCCATAATCATTACCATCAGTACGGATATAAGGCCGACAGTTGCAGCGATAGTGATAATATAACCTGCCCAGGCCTGCCCTGCGATATCGAATGCGTAAGCTACAGGAGCTTTGATAGCTTCAGGATAAGCGCCTTTAGGATCGAAGTCCTGGTAATTCATCATACCGGTAAGCACCAGCGAAACCATGATGTACAATGCTGTACAAGCAAGGAGTGATACAATGATGGCAAAAGGGATATCTTTCTTAGGGTTGATCGCTTCACCTGCCTGGGTAGAAACTGCATCAAAGCCTACGTATGCAAAAAATATTGCCGCCGCCCCTGAAATCACACCGCCTATACCGTAAGCTTCATGCGGTTTATTATCCACCATAATCGTTTTAGCATCAGGAATAAACGGAGTCCAGTTTTCGGCATTGATAAAGAAAAGACCGGCTACAATTACAAATATTACCGCCGAAACTTTAAGTATTACTATAAAGTTATTGGCTTTTGCAGCGCCTGATGTACCTCTTGTTAGGATACCTATTACAAACAATACTATAAGGAATGCAGGTAGATTCATCGAAAAACCTTCGCCTGTATAGCTTGATGGGTCGGTGGTGAGGTAATCGGGAAGCGTTATGCCAAACATGTGGAGCATCTTATTGAAATAACCGGACCAGGAAACGGCAACGGTCATAGAACCCATGGCGTATTCCAGGATAAGCCCCCAGCCTATGATCCAGGCAAATACTTCGCCGATGGTTCCGTAGGCATACGCATACGCTGACCCTTCAACCGGTAGTATTGAGGAAAATTCGGAATAGCAAAGCGCCGCAAATATACAGGCAATACCCGCAATTACGAATGACAATGCTAATGCCGGGCCTGCATGATTAAAGGCCCCGGTACCGGTGAGCACGAAAATACCGCCCCCGATGATCGCCCCAATACCTATAGCGGTTAAGCTCCATTTACCAAGAACTCGTTTTAACTCACTCTTTTTCATATCTGCCTCAAAGGCAGAAACGGGTTTAACTCTCCACTTAGACATATAGTTTTATTTTATTTAAGTTCCCAAATATAGGGCTTTTAATAAAATTATGAAGTTTTTAACAGAAAAGGTTTCTTTTTAGGGTGGATTTGGTTATTTGGAGATTTGGTTATTTGTTCCTGTGAACTAATCAAAAAATGTCATTCTACAGTGTGTTTTTATTTATTTCACGCAAAGGCGCAAAGCCGCTAAGACTCATGCCAAATTGAGGTGATTAAAAGCCGCAAAACATTGCAATGCAATGTTAGGGATCTCAACTTTGCGTGAAATAAAATTAATCTGCGTGCAAATAAAATTGATTCAACTATAACTCCAGATAACCAAACCTGCCTGCGGTAGGCAGGTCCACAAATAACCAAATAAACAGAAATTAAAACCAAAAGCCAACGCTTACCCACGTAAAGTGCTTGTGGGTATCAGGCGACCAGCTGTGCTTGATCTCGAGCGGGCCGATGATGGTTTCCATGCCATAGCCAGCGGCATAACCACTATATTGCGGCCAGGAGAACAGGTTACCGCCCTCATAAAGGTCTTCGCCTACATTGGCATAATTGGCAGAAATATTGAGGTGGTTTTTCTTTAAAAACTCATAATCGAGCGTTGCGCAGCCTTTTATGTAGCTGTTGCCGGAAATACTGAGAAAGTCATAGCCATAAAACTGGCGGAAGCTGTTGGTCATATAATACCCATAGCCCCCGAGCATGAAATCGAATGTAGGCACGTGGTTTTCGCCCAGCTGAAAACCTGTTTCAGACTGTAATTCCAGTGTCAGCTTGTTGGCAAGTGTTTTAGCCGTACCAATTTCTCCCTTGATAAGGGTAAAGCGGTTAAAATCGCCAGTGTAGTTGGATGAGTATACAAAACCTTTGGCTTCTCCCGAAAAGAACCATCCTTCGTTGGGAAAAAAGCGGTTATCATAAGAATCGAACTTCAGGTAGCCGTACAGCGAAAGATAGTCGCTGTTGTCGAAAACCGGCTCAATGCCCTGTATCGTCTCCGATTTTATCTTGACATGCTTATATTCAGCGCCCCCGCCCAGCATGAACCGCTGCGCGAATATTGTTTGCAGGTACACCTGGTTGGTCCAGTCGGAATAATCCACATTGACCGAGTGCGCCCCGAGTAGGTCAAAAAGGTTACCCACAGCATAATCCGGCGTTATATTGCGGTTGAAACCGTAAAAATGCGAATGCAGGCCGTAACTTATATAAAAGCCGTTGTCGATATAGTAGTCGAGGTTGTAGCGGAAATTGTCCCCCAGGATGACATCGAGCGAAGCCACATCGTTGCGCCGTATCAGGTTCTTTTGTGTAATGTTTACGAGGATGGCGCTCTTGTACAGCCCGTCATAATGTAGCCCGAACTTCAGGTATCGGTCAACAGGGTTTTCGGTCAGTTTCAGGTTAAGTACTTCGCCTTTGCTGCCCTTGTCAAAACAATAGGATATCCCGGTAAAGTTCTGCGTAGCGTTAAGGTTGCTGATGCCGTTGTTGAAAATGTCGTATGTTATTTTGTTCCCCGGCTTAAAGCTCAGCTTGCCTATCACATAGGAACGGGTGTAGTTATTAAGCCCGGCTATCCGTATCTGCTCTACGTATAAGGAATCCTGTATCGGTACCCTGGGCTTTTCAATGTGATGGCCCACGCCCAGCGCCTGTAGTGTGGTGAGTATTTTTTCGCCTGCTTCTTCCCCTTTTTTAATAATATCAATACCATCTTCGAACGATACTACTGAGAAACCCGAAATGTCCGGTTTTATATAAATATCGGTCAGCTTTCGCTTGCCCTCCATCTTCTGGATCATCTGGTAGTTGTTTATCTGTACCAGCACACCCGTCGCGCCCTTGATCTGGTCGCGGGTTTTCAGCGGGTCCTGCACATCGACGCCAATAATAATATCGGCGCCCATCCGCCTGACTTCTTCAACAGGATAATTATTGCTAACACCGCCATCAATAAGCAGCCTTCCCTTTATCTCTACCGGGGCATATAAGGACGGGAACGCACCGCTGGCCAGCATGGCATCGGGCAGCACGCCATGACGCAGCACGACCTCTTCACCCGTTTCTATATCAGTTGCTATGCAAACGAAAGGTATCGGGAGGCTGTCGAAATCGCGGATGTGGCGCACATGGTCCGTGAGCCTGTTGACTGTGGTATAGTTATAAAGCCCTTTGGACAATGCTGTGGGGAAACCAATATGAAATTTCTGGAAAGGTAAGCTCAGGGCATAAAGCTCGTCGTTGCGCTTTTCGAAAAAGTTCTTGGATCCCCGGGGGGTATAGTCGCGCAACAGTGCATCGGGATCCAGGTTCCTGAAGATTGAATCGAGCTCATTAGCCGAATAGCCTGCTGCATACAGCCCGCCTACTATAGCGCCCATGCTCGTGCCGCCAATATAGGATACCTCCACGCCTGCTTCTTCGAGCACCTTTAGCACACCAATGTGGGCAAGCCCTTTCGCACCGCCGCCGCTAAGCACCACGCCTATTTTGGGTTTGTCCTTCTTCTTCTCCTGCCCCATAACGGAGCCGAAAACAAGCGTGCATAACAGCAGGAGAAAAAATTTATTCATTAGTAAAAAATTGTTTAACCACATAGGCACATAGCATTACTACATCTGTAAAGGCAACATAATTCCGCATAGCTGAAGCGTAGCTTCAGTCTTTGTGGACTACATTAAAAATCTTTCCATCCTAAAAATCTATGTATCTATGTTGTTAAAATAATTGTTATTTTGTATTTGCCTTATAAAACTCCGTAATCTTTTTGGCCTTACTCGGGCCTACCACTTTGGCGATCTCTTCTTCGGGTGCTGCCGTAAGCCGCTTTACCGACTTGAAATGCTGTATCAGCGTTACCATGGTCTTCTCGCCTATCCCGGGAATAGTTTCCATTGAGGTTTTCAGCGCGCCTTTGCTGCGCTTATCGCGGTGGAAGGTGATCCCGAAACGGTGCGCCTCGTTGCGCAGGTGCTGTATGATCTTGAGCGTCTCGCTTTTTTTGTCCAGATAGAGCGGTACCGAGTCGCCGGGATAGAAAATCTCTTCCAGCCTTTTTGCAATGCCTAATATAGTAATTTTCCCACGCAGCCCCAACTCATCCAGGCTTTTTAACGCGGATGACAGCTGCCCTTTGCCTCCATCAATGATGATGAGCTGCGGCAACGGCTCATTCTCGTCTAAAAGCCTCCTGTAACGACGGAATACCACCTCTTCCATCGAGGCAAAGTCGTTAGGCCCCTCCACCGTTTTTATATTGAAATGGCGATAGTCTTTTTTGCTTGGCTTGCCGTCTTTAAAAACAACGCATGCCGCAACCGGATTAGTGCCCTGTATGTTGGAGTTATCGAAACACTCGATATGGCGCGGCTCTTCGGGCAGGCGCAGGTCTTTCTTCATCTGGGCCATGATGCGGGTGGTATGCCTGTCAGGGTCGACTATCTTTATCTGCTTCAGCTGGTCAAGGCGGAAATAGCGTGCATTACGCTCGCTCATGTCGAGTATCATTTTTTTGTCGCCCAATTTTGGAACTGTTACATTTACACCTTCGCCCAGTTCAAGCGGGAACGGCGCCAGTATTTCTTTCGAGCGAAGGTGGAAACGCTCGCGGAGTTCCACAACGGCCAGTTCGAGCAGCTCTTCATCCGGCTCGTCCAGCTTTTTCTTTATTTCCATGGTATGCGAACGAATGATCGCGCCATGTGATACCTGTATAAAGTTCACATAGGCCATGCTTTCATCGGAAATAATGGAAAACACATCGAGGTTCGATATTTTCGGGTTGAAAACCGTACTCCGTGCCTGGTAATTTTCCAGAATATCCATTTTGTCCTTTATGCGCTGTGCCTCTTCAAAACGCATTTCAATTGCAAATTCCTGCATCCGCTTTTTGAAGTCCTTCAGGCTTTCCTTGAAGTTTCCTTTCAATATTTCGCGGATGGCATCTACGTGGTGCTGGTATACATTAAACGGCTCATGCCCTTCGCACGGGCCTTTGCAGTTGCCCAAATGGTATTCAAGGCAGACTTTATATTTGCCTGATTTTATGTTGTGTTCGCTAAGGTCGTAGTTGCAGGTGCGAAGTGGATATAGCTCCTTGATAAGATCGAGCAATGTATGTACCACCTTAAACGTAGTGTAGGGCCCAAAATATTCCGAACCGTCCTTGATTATCTTACGTGTTGAGAATATCCTTGGGAACGGCTCTTTTTTGATACAGATCCATGGGTAGGTCTTGTCGTCCTTCAGCAATACATTATAGCGTGGCTGCAGTTTTTTTATAAAGTTATTTTCCAGCAGCAGGGCCTCGCTCTCGGTAAGGACCACAATGTGCTTAATGTTGACGATCTTGCGCACCATCACATTGATCCTGCCGGTGTCGTGGGTCTTATTGAAGTAGGACATCACCCTTTTTTTCAGGTTCTTTGCCTTGCCCACATACAGCAGCTTATCGTCTTTATCAAAATACTGGTACACCCCGGGGCTGTCGGGTAACGTTTGTATTTGTAATTCTAAAGGGGTATGCATACTACAAAGGTAAAAACAAATTCATCATCCTGACGACAAAAACGAATTGTTGTTACCTGAATATTAATCGAAATACTTATTTTTATCCTTTCCGACAACCTATGCCACAACATCGTACTATCACCATACTGGACGAAGAGATAAAGCCGGGCGAAAGCAAGACCATCAATATGGAAATTGCCCGCCTCTATACCATGACCAAGCTAAAGATTCCCATAATTGTGGAACGCTCTAAAATTGACGGCCCGGTAGTGCTTTTTTCGGCGGGGATGCATGGCGATGAGATCAATGGGATGGAGATCGTGCGGCAGCTTATCGTGCGGCACATCAACAAACCAAAGATCGGCACCATCATCTGTATACCGGTCATCAATGTGTTCGGGTTCGTGAACAAAAGCCGCGAATTTCCCGATGGGCGCGACCTCAACCGCGTATTCCCCGGAAGCAGGAACGGGTCGCTGGCCAGCCGCTTTGCCTACTACATTTTAAAAGAAGTTATACCCAATGTAGATTACTGCATCGATTTCCACGCCGGGGGAGCAAGCCGCTTCAATGCCCCGCAGATACGCATTGTACCAGGCAATGAGGAACTTAAAAAATTATCAGATGTGTTCAATGCGCCATTTACACTGTATTCCAAAAACATAAATGGCTCCTTCCGGAATTCCTGCGACAGGCTTGGCGTAAAAATGCTACTGTTCGAAGGCGGGAAATCGCTGGATATTAATGACGATATTACCCAGCATGGCGTGCGTGGCGCCAAGCGTTTCCTGGCCCACTTCGGGATGCTTGATGATTCTAAGAAAGTACCTGTGGCAGAGAGGCCTTCCATCTATATTAACGATTCAACATGGATACGCGCGCGGCATTCCGGCCTGTTCCAAAATAAGACCATGGCTGGGGAATTTGTAAAAAAAGGTGAAGTCATTGCCTGTATTACCGATCCCTTCGGGAAATTCGAAAAGAAAGTAAAAGCACCCAATACGGGATACATTATCAATTCCAATGACTCTCCGATAGTGTACCAGGGCGATGCAATATTTCATATCTCGCAGCGGATGGTTTAATCGGTTTCGGGTTTGGAGTTCAGGGTTTCGGGTTGCCAAGTGGGACGTGTTATCTGTGTTGAGACGTTGCGGTGCAACGCCTCTACAGCGTAAGATTTCGTGCTTTCTATTTCGACGGAAGAAGAAATCTCTTTTGTTCTAAAGCCTTAACCTTCGCGCCTCCTTTGCGTATCTTTGTGAAATAGTTCAATCTCATGACAAAAAAAGACCTCCGCCTCAAATACAAAAACCTTCGCCAAGCGATGCTTTCGGAAGAAGCCGAGGACAAAAGCCTTGCTATTGCCAACCAGCTGCTGCAGCTTGACATTTGGGATAAAACTTATTTCCACCTCTTCCTTACCATGGAAAACCAAAAGGAGGTGCATACCGACTATATCCTGAATATTCTTGCCGGAAAAGATAAGGAAGTAATCGTGTCACGGTCGGATTTTGAACGTTATACGATGGTGCATTACCTGCTGACAGATAACACCAAACTTGTAGTAAACCAGTACGGCATCCCTGAACCCTTAGACGGTATCGAGGTGCCCTCCAATAAAATGGACGTGGTATTTGTGCCGCTATTGGCTTTTGATAACCACGGTCACCGTGTAGGCTATGGCAAAGGCTTTTACGACCGCTTCCTTAACGAATGCAAACCTGATGTTATAAAGATAGGATTGTCCTTTTTTGAAGCGGAAGAAGAAGCTATTGAAGCGAATGATACAGATGTGCGACTGGATTATTGTGTAACGCCCTCGAAAATCTATCGATTTTAGTTTTTCAGTCACATTCGCAGTCACAGTTTTCAGTGCCAGGGTTGCTTTTTACCTTTGGTGTTCTTATGAATTACAGTAGAGACGTTGCAATGCAACGTCTCTACATCGTATATAAGGATCATCGGACACAATGACTGAAAACTGCGACTGCGACCTGCCTATGCCGGCAGGCAGGCTGAAAACTACTGTTTCGCGAATGCCTTTTTATTAAACACAATAAGTATGCCCACACCTACGGATATAGCCGCATCGGCAATATTAAAAATAGCGTTGAAGAAAGAAAACTCCTGACCCCCTATAACAGGAAACCACGACGGCCAGTGCGCATTTGTTATTATTGGGAAGTAAAGCATATCTACTACCTTTCCGTGGAAAAGCGTGCCATACGGCTTATCTGAAAAAAGAGTGGCTACCTGCCCCTGGCTGTGGTCGAACATAACGCCGTAAAAAACCGAGTCGATAATATTGCCAAAAGCGCCTGCCAGTATCAGGGCGATGGATACGATAAGGTATTTTGAGTGGTGCTTTCTAACCGAGTCCCAAAGCCACCAGCCTATACCGCCTACCGCAAGTATCCTGAAAAGGGTTAGCGTAAGCTTGCCGCCCAGCCAGGTTGGGATCTTTGCGCCCCATGCCATACCTTCGTTTTCTATGAAATTGATCCTGAACCAGCTGAAAACATCTACACTTTCCCGCTCCATAAAGTGGGTCTTGATGTATATTTTCGATATTTGGTCGATCAGCAATACAAGAATAACAATAAGGTAAGCTTTCTTTAAGGACATTTTTTTGATTTTACGCGCAAAAGTAACGGAAAATATTGTAATAATTAAGTTTTTTGTCGGAAGTCCGAAGTCGGAGGCTGCTTAGGTACGCGTTGATAGCTTCGGACTTCGGACTTCCGACAAAAAAACGCCCTAAAGGCGTTTTGATTATCGTTGCATATTCTTGGCTTCGATGCTCATGGTAGCATGCGGAACCAGTTTAAGGCGTTCTTTACTTATAAGCTTGCCGGTAACTTTGCAGATGCCGTAGGTTTTGTTCTCGATACGGATAAGGGCATTCTTCAGGTCGCGGATAAACTTCTCCTGGCGGATAGCCAGCTGTGAGTTCGCTTCCTTCGACATGGTTTCGCTTCCTTCCTCAAATGCTTTGAACGTTGGTGAAGTATCGTCGGTGCCGTTATTAAGGTCGTTCATATAAGCGCTTCGTATCAGCTCCAGGTCTGCTTTGGCTTTCTCTATTTTTTTTGTAATTAATTCCCTAAACTCTGCAAGGTCTGCGTCAGAGTATCTTATTTGCTCATCTACCATTTCTCTATCTATTTTGAAATTAATAATAAGGTTGTTATTTCGTCAAATTCAATTTGGGTTCCATTTTCAATAGTTGCCATAAATATTAGCTCATCTGTAAGCGTTTCGCTCATGATATAAGCCTCATTGGCTTTTACTGCGCCTTCAAGTTCCGCATTATCCTGAAGGTACACTTTTATCCTGTCGGTTACTTCAAATCCGCTGTCTTTCCTGATGTTCTGTATCCTGTTCACCAGCTCGCGGGCAATGCCTTCCTTCTTTAATTCATCGGTAATCGTGATATCCAGTGCAACTGTTATGCCATTTGCGTTAGCCACCAGCCAGCCCGGGATATCCTGCGATGAGATCTCGACGTCAGCAGAGGTTAAAGTAATACTTTTTCCTGATACCACAATATCAAGGCTGCCCTCTTTATCAATAGTGTTGATCTGCTCCTGTGAGAAACTTTGTATCTCTTTGGCTATCAAACCCATATCCTTGCCAAACTGCGGGCCCAATGCCTTGAAATTAGGCTTAACCTGCTTCACCAACACACCCGATGCATCATCCATCAGCACTATTTCCTTCACGTTCACTTCGGCTTTTATCAGCTCTGCAACGGCTTCAATTTCAGCCTTCTGTTTTGCGTCAAGCACCGGAATCATTACCTTTTGCAGCGGCTGGCGTACCTTTATCATCTCCTTCTTCCTTAGTGAAAGGACAAGCGACGAAATGGTCTGCGCCTTCTGCATCCTGCTTTCCAGCGATTTATCAACAAAGTTATCAGCATAAGCAGGAAAATCGGCTAAATGTACGCTTTCGAACTTCTCTTGTTGTGAAGCCTTTGTTAAATCTTTATAAAGCCTGTCCATAAAGAACGGCGCTATCGGCGCGCTTAGCTTTGCCACGGCCACAAGACAGGTGTACAAGGTCTGGTAGGCCGCTATCTTGTCCTGCGCATATTCGCCTTTCCAGAAGCGCCTCCTGCACAGGCGAACGTACCAGTTGCTCAGGTTTTCCTGAACGAAATCAGATATTGCACGTGCGGCTTTGGTAGGCTCATAATCGGCATAGAAGCCGTCCACGTCTTTTATCAGTGTATTCAGCTCGCTCAAAATCCAGCGGTCGATCTCCGGCCTTTCGTTGAGCGGCACTTCCGGCTCTTCGTAAGAAAAACCGTCGATATTAGCATATAACGCAAAGAATGAGTACGTATTATATAAGGTACCGAAGAACTTACGGCGGACTTCAGCCACACCTTCAATGTCGAATTTCAGGTTGTCCCACGGGTTGGCATTGCTTATCATGTACCAGCGCGTAGCATCGGGGCCGTATTCGGCAAGTGTGGTAAACGGGTCTACCGCATTGCCAAGGCGCTTACTCATCTTCTGGCCGTTCTTGTCGAGCACCAATCCGTTGGATACTACATTCTTATAAGCCACCTCATCGAATACCAAAGTAGCTATCGCATGCAGCGTATAGAACCAGCCACGGGTCTGGTCTACCCCTTCGGCAATAAAGTCGGCCGGGAACGCCTTGTGGTTGTCTATCAGCTCTTTATTTTCGAACGGATAATGCCATTGTGCATACGGCATGGCGCCGCTGTCGAACCAAACGTCTATAAGGTCGGCTTCGCGGTGCATTGGCTTGCCCGACGGCGAAACCAGCACTATCTTATCTACCACATTCTTGTGGAGGTCAACTAAATCGTAATTCTCCTCGCTCATGTTGCCCGGCTCAAACCCTTTGAACGGGTTCTCTGCCATCAGTCCGGCTTCAACTGCTTTTTCGATGCCGTTGAATAATTCTTCAACCGAACCGATTATCATTTCTTCAGTCTTGTCTTCTGTCCTCCATATCGGGAGTGGGATACCCCAGTAGCGGGAGCGCGACAGGTTCCAGTCGTTGGCGCTTTTCAGCCAGTTGCCAAAACGCCCTTCGCCGGTAGCCTTGGGCTTCCAGTTGATGGTATCGTTCAGGTCGAACATGCGCTCCTTAACATCGGTCATTTTTATGAACCAGCTATCGAGCGGGTAGTACAGCAGCGGCTCGTCCGTCCTCCAGGAGTGCGGGTAGCTGTGCACGTATTTTTCTACCTTAAAGGCTTTGTTATTTTCCTTCAGGTAGATAGATATCTCTACGTCGGCCGACCTTTCCGGTGCGGTTCCGGCGTCGTAGTATTCGTTCTTTACATATTTGCCTGCCAGTTCCAGCGGCTTGCCATTCGGGTTAGCCAGGCTGCCGGAATGCGAGGTGAACCTGCCCTGCATATCTACGAGCGGAACCGGGTTACCATTATCATCCAATACAAGCATTGGCGGCACCTCCGGTTTGGCTTCTTTGGCTACCTTGGCATCATCGGCACCAAAAGTAGGCGCGGTATGCACGATACCTGTACCGTCTTCGGTGGTAACAAAGTCGCCCGATATTACGCGGAAAGCATTTTCAGGATTTTGGTATGGCAGCACGAAAGGAAGCAATTGCTCGTAACGGATGCCAACCAGGTCTTTGCCTTTGGCTTCTGCCAATATTTTATATGGTATATTTTTATCTCCTTCTTTAAAATCGTTGAAGGCAGCATCATCGGCACTTTCAAAATAATTTTTGCCGAACTGCTTGCCTACAAGGTTCTTTGCCAATACAACATTTATCGGCTGGAAAGTATATTGGTTGAATGTCTGTACCAAAACATAATCGATGTTCGGGCCGACAGTCAAAGCCGTATTTGATGGAAGTGTCCATGGTGTTGTCGTCCAGGCCATGATATCCACATCCCCAAATCCTTTCAGGAAATCAGGAAGTGTGTCGGCAATCGTTTTAAACTGTGCCACGATAGTCGTATCGGTTACATCCCTGTACGCACCCGGCTGGTTTACCTCGTGTGAAGATAATCCGGTACCCGCTTTTGGCGAATACGGTTGTATGGTGTAGCCTTTGTATAGCAGGCCTTTGTCGTATATCTGCTTCAGGAGCCACCAAACGGTCTCCATGTATTTCGGCTTGTAGGTTACATACGGGTCTTCCATATCTACCCAGTAGCCCATTTTTTCGGTAAGGTCGTTCCACACGTCGGTGTAGCGCATTACCGTACGCTTACAGGCTTCGTTGTATTCTTCTATAGATATGGTTTTGCCGATGTCTTCTTTGGTGATACCAAGCTCTTTTTCCGTGCCAAGCTCTACCGGAAGGCCGTGGGTATCCCAGCCTGCCTTACGCTTTACCTGGTGGCCCTTCTGCGTTTGGTAACGGCAGAAAATATCCTTGATGGCACGCGCCATAACATGGTGAATTCCCGGAAGGCCGTTCGCGCTTGGCGGGCCTTCGTAAAATACATATTGCGGCTTCCCTTCGCGGGTTGTTACGCTTTTTTCAAATATTTGCTCCTTCTTCCAGAAATCAAGCACTTCGCCTGCTAGTCCGGCAAGGTCAAGTCCTTTATATTCAGTAAACTTCTTACTCATTGGTAGTACCTTCTAAAAATCAATTTGCGAAAGTAACGATTTTTTTTATGCAAAGGGGAAATTGGGAAAATATGTGGGAATGATAACGTTTGAGTTGCACGAATGACCAAATTATTTATATTTGTCCCATAACTTTAAATATTTATAAGCCATGAAAAAAATTTATTTATCTGCCGTTATGCTTCTTGTAATGATCATCGGCAATGCACAAGACAGAGTAGATGTTGCTTTGCCAAAAATCAACAAAACGACTATTGGCAAATTAATTGCCGCAAAAGGATGGACCCAGGGTTCTACAGGGCAGTGGGACTACAGAACCAACAAGTTAGATGGGGATAACTTTTTGTATTATGAATTGCACGATGTAATGATTGGTGATTCAAGCTATTCGATATTTATACAAAAATACACCTCCGGATACTATGACTATCCTAACATACAAGAAGGATGGCATCAGACCATGGCGATTAAATATTTTGTGTTTGATACGAAAGAACTGGAAAAACTGAAAAATCCTGAAGCTGACAAAACGACATCCACATCTATACCAGTACTATACAGAGGCGATATGCCTATAAGTGCAACAGAATTTTCTGTGGCCAAAAGGATTGAGGAAGATCTGGCGAAAGAGATCTTGAAAAATGAAAAGCCAATTTATGATCATTTAATTATAAAAATAAGGCCATATAAAGACACTATCCGCTTTGTCTTTAAGGAGGCTTCAGCATATGAAGTTGATAAGGTGCAGGCAACTGATATTACGAATGCCTACTACGAGGTTCCAAGAGAAAAATTTTCAAAATTATTCAAAATATAAGTTTAACAAACTCCCCTGCGGGAGTTTTTTTATGCCCCATACACAACCTTTACCCCCTCTTTTACATCTATATGTAAAAGACCATTGCTATGGAAACCCATTTCTCCCTTACCGATGCCGAATTTGAGCGCCTGTTCGGGACAGGCTCGCTCGACCCTGACCTCTTCACCCACGAGGCTCACATCCGCCTGGCATGGATACATATACGCCGTTACGGATTGGATAAAGCATGTTATAATATCGTGAACCAACTACAGGACTATGTAAAGATTCTTGGCGTGACAGATAAATTCAACCTCACACTGACCATCGCTTCCCTTAAGCTCATTGATTATTTTGTGGAGAACAGCAAGCAGGGTTCGTTCGCGGAATTTATCACCGAGTTCCCACAGCTGAACACTAATTTCAGCGAACTGCTGACGCAATATTATACGAGTGGCACTCTTCATGAAACAAGGCAAAGCCATATGGAACCGGACATTATGAATTTTTAACAACTGTTTAACGCAGACAATTGCTGCCAGCATAAGTAAAGTCGTAATTTTATCGATTAATCCTTACTTATGAGCAACAAGCGTACCTGTTTCCTGATAGATGATGATGAAGATGACCGCGAGATTTTTTCGCTGGCACTGGGATCTGCCGATAATTGCTGTTCCTGTATTACGGTCAAAAACGGGCTTGAGGCATTGAACTTCATTAACGAAAATCCGGATTTTCTGCCGGACTTTATTTTCATTGACCTTAATATGCCTTATATGACCGGCAAGGAATGCCTCGAGGCCATAAAGCAAATACCCCGCTTCGCGAATGTCCCTGCCATTATATACACCACCTCATCCTATACACGGGATGCAGAGGATGCCCGCGAACTCGGCGCTGCCCATTTTTTGGTAAAGCCATCAAGCATTGGTGCCCTCACCTCGGCCCTTACCCTGATACTGGCCGGTACGCCTGCCGTTTATTATCTCAATACCGCCACGGTGTAGGCATGTTTATGGCAATTAGCTAATTGATTATATTTACCCTTATCAATATCGTTTTATGGAAAATGCAGATAATAGCCCCGTTTCTTCGTTTCCCGGACTGACACCGCATTCACACCCTGCGAACTATATTTCTTTGCTGGAAGCCATGCCTACGCCCATATACATTTGCGATATGGACGGAAGGATTACTTTTTTTAATCCTGCTGCCACAAAATTTTGGGGAATAGCTCCCGAAAAAGGCGTGCTATGGCATATGTTCATGAAAATATTTAATCCCGATGGCTCGCTGCTCACGGCAAACGACTGCCCAGTGAACGAAGTACTACGCGAAAACCATCCTGTAAGGCATAAAGAGCTTATAATCGAAAGGCATAACGGGGTACGGCATGATATAAAACTGGATGTACAACCGTTGCTGGACACAGCCGGATCCCTGACAGGAATCCTATGCATCATCACTGACATTACCCATAAAAAGCTGGAGGATGCCCTGCAAATCGAAGATGAGGGCCGCTATAGGTCGCTTTCGCAGGTGCTGGAAAAAATGGTGGCCGAGAGGACGCTCAACCTTAAAAAAAGCGAGGAACGTTACCATAAGATGATTGAGGAAGTACAGGATTATGCGATTATCCTCCTTGACCATGACGGATACATCCTTAACTGGAACCTTGGCGCCCAAAAGATAAAGGGCTACACCGAAGAAGAGATCATCGGGAAGAATTTCAGGATATTCTATCAAAAGCATGACCAGGAAGGAAAACTGCCCGAAAAGCTTATTACCCGTGCCCTGTATACCGGCAGGGCCACACATGAGGGCTGGCGCGTACGGAAAGACGGCAGCACCTTTTGGGGATCTGTCGTAATAACAGCGCTGCATGACGATGAGAACAATATCATCGGTTTCACTAAAGTAACGCGCGACCTTACTGAAAGGAAACTGGCCGATGACAGGATGCAGAACTATGCGCTGGAAATAGAGTTCCGCAACAAGCAACTGGAAGAATATGCCTATATCGCCTCGCACGACCTGCAGGAGCCATTGAGGAAGATACAGATCTTTGCCGAAATGCTGGAAACCAATATCAGCGATCCGGAAAAAGCGAAGAAGCAGCTTGAAAAAATAAATTTGGCCGCAAAGCGTATGTCGAGCCTTATAAAGGACGTACTGAAATACTCGCAGCTTTCCCGTGCCGACGAACTTTTTGAAGATGTATCGCTCAATACCGTCATTGCGTCCATCAAAGACGATTTTGAGCTGCTGATCGAACAAAAGCAGGTAGTTATCGTACAGAATGACCTCCCGGTACTGAAGGGCATTCCAATACAGCTCAATCAATTATTTGCCAACCTGATAAACAATTCAATAAAATTCAGCTCTGATAATCCGGTAATCGAAATTTACAGCGAAAATGCAGGTATTGATGAGATTAGTAATTATCCCGGGCTGAACCACTCGCAAGGCCATGTAAAAATAAGCGTGAAGGATAACGGCGTGGGCTTTGAGCAGCAGTATGGCGAACAGGTGTTCAGGATGTTCAAACGCCTTACCGATAACAGCGGGACCGGTATCGGCCTGGCACTCTGCAAGAAGATAGTAGAAAACCATAATGGCCATATCAGCGTCAGCAGCGAGCCGGGCAAAGGCACGGAGTTTACAATATTGCTGCCTGTAGGATAGCTGATGTAAATCTTATATATTGCATCAATCTGCTTTCTGATATGGCACCTCGCCAATAACACACAACCGCAGGCTTTTCTAATGAGAATCTCTAAAAATACTCAGGAAAACCTATCTGTTACGGTTCTGCAAAAACGTGCAGAAAACGAATTAAGGAAAATTTTACATTTTTAGCTTTTAAACAAAAATAGAATTTCTATATTTGCACCTCGAAAATAACGGCCTCGTAGTTCAACGGATAGAATGGGAGTTTCCTAAACTTTTGATCCAAGTTCGATTCTTGGCGAGGCTACTAAAAAGCAGTACAGCAATGTGCTGCTTTTTTTTGTTTTATGCTATATTTGAAATTCCCAATAATTAAAGGAAAAACAATCCTGGATAAACATAAAATATAAACCAATGAGTGACTTTAAATCTGAACTTGAAAACTACCTTAAAATATTAGCCGATTATGGTTCTGCTGGGCCAATGGTAATAAAAGGAGCTGACAGCATTGAATCGGTATTAAAATTAAACGAGTTGAAAAATGTGGAGTTGCCCGCCGACCTCATTACCTATTTCATGATGATCGATGGCTATGATTACAGTAAAGAGCGCCAGTTTGAGGATATGCCAACAGAAATTGCGGCAGGCATGGCCGCAATGAACCTGAAAGAATCTTATGATGCGGTTAAAGACTTTGCCGGATTTAATGGGGATGACGACACTATGTGGCCTCATGGCTTTGTGCCTATATTATTTAATTACGGCGCCAACTATATCGTGGTAAATTGTATCAGGGAATCGCCCACCTATGGGGCAGTATATGATTTAACCGAAGGCGTGGGAATAAACATGATGGCCCGCGACCTGAGCCATTTTATAGCATGCTCAGCACAGGAGCTTACTAACGGATTCAGGGTATTTAAACACGATGATGAAGATTATGAATTCCAGTCCATCACGGTAAAAAGCTTTGCCGAACAAGCGGAAATTTATGGTAACACACCCTACTTCAGCAAAGACAGAAAACGTAATGAACAAATTATTGACTGGATGTAAGGTTATTAATCTAATACATCCCAGAATTTAGGGAATACCTTAATTTGATGCGATAGAATCACTGCACTATAAAATTACATTACCTTGAACATTATATAAAAACTGAAATATCTATTTGAAAATAACCATCAAAAGCATTAAATTATTATAACTTTATGAAATGATACCAGAACAATGCTGTCTCCGAAATAATGAAGAAGATTTTACAAACTTTATTTTGTACTTTGAGCAATCCAATGTAAATGAAAATATTAAGCGAGAAGTTCTTGATATTCTGCCATTACTTAAAAACTTAAATTACGATCTAATAAATGTATTATATGAAGATTTAGAAATAGAATTTGAACTGATTTTTTTTGAGCCCACTGCTGATGATTCAGGCAAAGTCATTATTACATTTAGAGATTTATCCTTTAAAATTTACATAAACGGTTGTAAATTCAGGTCAGAAGACTTTTTAGACAAAACTGTTAATGATATTTTATATTTAATTTTATCAGGGGAATATTTTGTTACCGAAACATTTTATAATGATGAGTTATTATCATTTGAAGTTCAGTTTATGGATATGAAAAAGAAATCTGAATACGGATTATTTAATTTTTATAAAAAGAATATCAAAACAAGTTTAAAGGAAAAAATTATTTGAATAAGCTTTAGCCATTATGTTTACTAATCATTTAAATATAGCATACTTAATAGAGCTATGGAGTTCGAAGAATATGCGATCCTGGAATTCAAAGTGGCTAACTCAAAGTTTATTGATATGTTGGTAATGGGCTGGTAGTGGGTGGCAAATGATATGATAGCGTAGTGATTTATACCGTGGGTATCGCTATAACTGGTAATCTTAAGCAGCTACAGTTTTAGCAAAAACGCCTAAGAAGAGCTTTACAATAGTAAAGGGCCGCAATTATGCAGCCCTTTTACAGAAAGTTTAGAAAATCTATTATATAAAAGCGTTTACCACCGCGATAAGGCTGTTGCCAATTACGCTTAGTAATAGCAGGTCGAAAACCAATTTTGGCTTTTGCTGTGACAGTACCGCGCCATTGAAGCCGCTGGCAAGTATCACCACAAAAAATAATTGTATCATTTGGGCGGGGCTGGCTCCGTTTTCAAGCACCATCATTGCAGCGATGCCACCAATACAGCTTTGCACCATTACGGCAAGTGCGTTAAACCCCATAAACCCTTTTAAGTATCCCTCTAAATTTTTTTGATAATAGCTCATGACCTAAAGTATTTGAATTATAGTACAAAGATCAGGCGCTATAGCGGGGTGTAACATGACGTTAGTCACCTGTTAAAAAATTTACACTGCTGAAAGTCAATAAAAAAGCCTCAAAAATATGAGGCTTATCACTTTTTACCTTTCCCAGAAGGCCGGTGGCTCGATACCCAAAGCACGCAGGTACACATAGCCCTGCCCACGGTGGTGTATCTCGTTATCCACAAAATAGAGCAGTGTGCCGTATACCGGGCCGGGCCATTGGCCGAATGCCACCGTTTGCTCCTGGAAGCGCTGCGGGTCCAGCTGGCCCCAAAGCCTGTCTATCTTGGCAGTAGTTTCGTCCCAAAGGGCCAGCAGCTCTTCTTTGGTTTCCGGCATGCCTTCGCCTGTCTGGTGGGACATGTTGTACTTTTCCCTCCATTCCCCGGTCACGATGCCGTCTATGCCGGGATTGGCAAGGTCGGTCATTTCCATAGCCAGTACGGCAAAGGTGCGCATCCCCCCGATGGAGAATGTGAAGAGTTCTTTTTCGGGGAATGCCTCGATAATCCTGCGGGTGAGACCCCTGTGGCCCTGCCAGTGTGCCAAAAATGCTTCGGGTGTAATTACGGTAGCTGTTGCAATGTTCGTTTCCATGATCTTTACTTTTATTTGGTTTATGAAGCAAAGATATTTGTGTCTTGTGACAGCCCTATGTCAGCAGGTTTTTGGGAAATGAAATTTTTTTATTCTGAGTCCGGAACAACCTAATTATGAAAATGTGAATTATGCGTAGTACAAAGTATTACCATAATCATGCTTCCCGACTGCGCTCGAAGTGACAACGTCAATCAAGCCAAATTCACATTAACAAAGAAGCTTTAACCGGACACAGTAGCCTCTATTTCTACAAGAAGCTGCGGGAACGCCAATGCCTTTATTTCTATAAGCGTGCTTGCGGGCTGTATGCCGTGCTGCAGCACCCAGCTGGTTATGATATCGTAAGCGGCAAAGAATTCGGGGATAGATGTCGTGTAATAATTAAGCCGCACAATACCTTTTGGGGTATATCCCGCTTTTTCAATTACCTGTTCCAGGTTTTGCAGCGCTAATTTTATCTGCGCCCGCATCCCTTCGCCGGAAGGCTGCCCGTTGGCATCCACAGCGGCCTGCCCTGCACAGTAAAGTGTCCTGGTATTATTTTTTACTTCTACGGCCTGTGAATAGCCAAGGGAGTCCTGCCACTGCCAGGGGTTTGTCAATGTAATGTCCATTTATTTGATTTATGATGATTGATGATGTATTGTTTTTTTGAAGGAA
The DNA here is from genome assembly GCF_003096035.1 of Flavobacterium album. Taxonomy (NCBI): domain Bacteria; kingdom Pseudomonadati; phylum Bacteroidota; class Flavobacteriia; order Flavobacteriales; family Flavobacteriaceae; genus Flavobacterium; species Flavobacterium album. The sequence continues at coordinate 890,932 of NZ_CP029186.1, forward strand.
CACACCCCGACCCCTCTCAAGCGGGGAACACTCGGGGTATGCTTACTCAAACCCTTAATACGGGCTTATTTTCGGCATGAGTGAAGCTCTTCCCCTCTTGAGAGGGGCCAGGGTGTGTTTAAGAAAACAAGTAGGATTAAATTGCAATTCCCGTTTTGCGGAAAACCATGCCTTCGTCGTGCAGCATCAGGTTGGGGATGACGCCGGAGAATTCCTTGAATTCCCTGATGAAATGCGCCTGGTCCGAGTAGCCCAAGAGATAGGATAACCCTGCCCAGCCGCCGGCTTCTTCCAGGTTTTGCATTTCCTTAAAGGCATTGCTGAAGCGGATGATGCGGCCAAATGTTTTCGGGCTTGTACCCACCTGGTCCCTGAACACGCGCTGCAGCTGCCTCGGGCTGACTGCAAGCCTGCTGCTCACTTCTTCCACGCTGATGCCGCCTTTTGCCTTGCGCATCAGGTTGGCCGCCTCTATAAAATAATTGCTTTCCCGTTGGTTTTTCAGCAGCTGCTCCTTAAGGTAGGCCTCTACCCTTGCGACGATCTGGTCAGGGGTTGCGAGCCCTATGAGGGTGTCGGTAAAGGATACTGCCTGGCGCAAACCGATATTGTCTATAGAAGTATAGTCATTATACAACGCGGATGCAGGCATTTTAAAAAGCGAGTATAGCGCTTCGGGCTTCAGGCGTATGCCGAATTTCCTGCTGTCGCCCGGCGAGCGCCACAATACCGTGTCGCGGTACAGGCCTGCCAGGAACACTTGTGGCAGTTTGTGCCAGATACCGTCAAAAAGCACCTCGCAACGGTTATCATCCAGATGGGCTATAAGCTCTACGGTGCCGAAAGGAAGGCAGCGCTGTATGGGCGACAGCTCTCCTGCCGTTTCGGTAAAGGTTTGCATCCAGTAGCAATCCACATAGGACTGCAATTCGGGTGACGGCTGTATTTCGCGATAGGAAATATTCATAGTGCAAATGTATGAAAACTAATAATTTAACGCGAATTTTTCTTCAACCTGCGCCATACGTTCGGCCGATAGCTCTTCCCTTGCCATCCCTAGGTACATTTGGTACACCGCTTCCGGCGCACCCATGCGGATGCCTTCCAGCCAACCCGATATTTCGGGTACGCTCAGGCTACGCATCATCCAGCGGCTTTCGGCCATAAGCACTTCCGGATCTATCGCGGCGATTATCTGCTGCTCCATGCTGTGTATTTCTTCATCGGTAAAGTGTTTCCAAAGCAGCAACAGCAACTGGTTCTCCTCTTTGTTCATGTGGTAGAGGTTGAAGGCAATAAATTCATTCATGGCGAAAAATAGCTGTTTCCCCGCCATTTCTTTTTCATTATCTGTAACCGCATTTTTCCATTGTGTAATACTCCCACGAAGGGCTTCGCTAAGATTGTGGTCGATAACATGGTCGTTTTCCAGCTCCTGTACAATGGAGGGTTCCAGTGCGGCAATATTCGCCAGGATAAAACGGTCTTCATGGTCGGCATGCTCATCGAAATACCGCAATGCCTTTTCCATCTCCGCAATAACTGCCCCGGCTTCAGGATGGGTAAAATCGGTTTGTTGTATGGTTATCTGCAGGTGGAACAACATTCCCCTTAATCCCTTGTGGATGTTGTTGAATACATTGTAGCGTTGGTAACTGTTCATTTGATTTGATTTTAATGATTGACGGGGCAAAAGTAGGCACAGCATAAACACCGGTATTGAACAAATGCGACATTTTGGCCTCACCTGGCCCCCTAACCCCCGAAGGGGAACTCCACTCAGTCCCGATAACCAATGAGTAAGCACGCCCGAGTAGAATTCCCCTTCGGGGGCTAGGAGGCCCTCTGTCAACACACATGTCAACACTGTTAACGCTTATTTAATGAGGGATATAAATAAATTTACGATACTATTAATCAAAATCATTGGCTATGAAATTTATTACCCCACTGGTTTCGGCTGTTTTCGCTTTTGTACTGCTGCCCGTAACGGCGAGTGCACAAAGCGCAAACGGATTTGAGAACCAAAAAGGCTTTGAGGTGTCGCAGCAAAGCGGTGTGCTCTCAAAGCTGTCGAAATGGCAAAAGCAACTGCCCAAACCTAAAATAATAAACGACCCGCAGAAAAGGATGCTGTCGCAGCTGGGTGTGCGCCCCGCTACCAATATGGCAACACTGGATACGGAATACGAATTTTACGGTGGGCTGGCAGCCAAAGGCAACAGCGTACCCTTAGCCTCGATAACCGATGCGGCAGGCAATACTTATATTACTGGCGGAAGCGGAAGCGAAGACTATGCGGGCGGCAATTATTTTACAATAAAAGTAAGCCCTACAGGAACCATACTTTGGGAAGCCCGGGAAGAATCGCCGCAATATGCCGTGGAAACCGGGATGAAATTGTTGCTTGATAACGATGGGAATCTTATCACTACAGGCATTCACTGGAACGGTAATGATATGGACATTAAGACCATTAAATACAACCCTTCCACAGGTGCAAAATTGTGGACCGGCATTTACAACGGTCCCGGCGAAGGTGTCGATATCCCTGCGGCAATAGTTAATGATTCCAACGGGAATATCTTTGTTACCGGCATGAGCTATTCAGGGACTTCGATAGATTATATTACGGTGAAATACAATGCTGACGGCTCTGAAGCGTGGAATGTTCGCGATAGCGGCCCCGGCGAAGGCAGCTGGAACGAGGCGACCGCCATTGCGCTCGACGGAAACGGCAATGTAGTAGTGGCAGGCTACAGCCCCAATGCGGAAGGCTGGCTGAACTACCACACCGTTAAATACAGCCCGGCAGGCGCCGAAGTATGGGCACAGGATTATAATTATGAAAGCACCGACCCTGATAATATTGCCGATGTTACTAACTCGGTACCGTGGGCAATTACTACAGATGCCAACGGGAATGTATATGTAACTGGTGTGTTCGATACCTTCCTCGGGCGTTTCGGTACTATAAAATACAACGCGGCAGGTGTGCAGCAATGGGTTGAAACCTATAAAAGCGACACCCAAAAAACACAGGCTTTTGCGATAGCGGTGCACGACAACACGCTGTATGTTGCAGGAACGCACAATGGCGGGTTTGCCGAAAATGGCAATACATTCGTGTCTTACGGACTTGACGGTACCCAAAACTGGATCCGGGAAACTACCGACCTGATAGATGCCGGCAATACCCAACTGCTGTTTGATGGTGATGATATTGTGGTTGCCGCCAAGGGCATGACACCCGGTGCGGAAGAATGGCAGCAGGATGTTGCCGCAAGGGCTAAGAAATATTCGCCGGATGGCACGTTGCTGGGTGAGGCAGCGTTCGTAATCGTAACAACGGATGGTACTGCAAGCATGGGCGATATGGCCGGTGCAGGCCTGGATGCCGATGGCAATGTGTACTTTGCTGTCAACTCCTACTACAGCGCGCAGGGTGCGGTGATAGAAACGGTAAAGTCGGGTTTTGCAGCTACCGCGCCGGCAACCGACTGGAATACGGTTTACACCAATTTGGGCAACCCGAGCGCTACCATGCTGTATTCGTTTCCGGATAACCACAACGGAACGATATCTACCGGGCAATTTTATGTTTTTGCCGATAACATGCTTATTACCAATTACTTTTTGGTAAAGCACAATGCCGATGGGACAATTGCCTGGCAGAAAGTATTTAATGCAGATAATGGCAATGCCGCCAATGGCATCATAGGCCGTGCGGATGCCGATGGCAACCTGTTCGTTTGCCTGCTGCCGGATTTTGACCAGACGGCGCTTACTATCAAGAAATTCTCACCGGCAGGCGACCAGCTTTGGGAAACCGAGGTAGAGCTTACCAACGCAGCAGTATTTGTGATGGAAGCCGGGCAGGACGGCTCGCTTTACCTGGGCGGTACGGCTTTTGAAAATGAAGCGGCAGAACACGCGTCGTTCGTAGCCATGAAACTGAACGCATCGGGTGCGCCGCAATGGACAACCTATACCGGCACAGGGAATGAAAGCGACAATATCTACCTGGTAAATGCAGGGAAAGTGAGCCAGGGTGGCGAGCTTATCCTTACCGGCCACTCCGGCTCAGGCGATTTTATGGCGCAGGAAGTGAATGCTACCGTGGTAAAATTCAACGCCGATGGCAGTGCCGGATGGGTTGCCGAAGTGCCTTATGACGGTTCTAACTCTTCGGGTTCTAACCTGCTTATCGATAGCGGTGGTGACGTATACTTAAACGGGTATGATGAAAACAGTGATACGTTCTATACCAATATAATAGTTGCCAAAGTGGATGCCGATGGTAACGTGCTGTGGAGTCACGAATATGATGAAGCCGACAGGAATGAGCGTTCCTATACGGTTAAGCAATTTTCTGACGGTGCGATTGCGGTTGTCGGCTATAGCATTGATCCCCTTGCCGGTGACATCCACAATGTATTGCTGAAATATGATGCCGATGGCAACCAGCTGTGGGAGTTTTCGTCGGAGGACATGCGTTATTATAATGACTTCCATATTGACGGCTCAGACAATTGCTTTATCATGGACCAGGAGATCATTGACCCGTTCCCGCATAAGATATACCAGGCCCCCTTCCCTATCGCAACGCTTATTACGGTAGATGCTGAAGGTAATGGCGACGAGCAGTTCTTCGTAGGGCCTGAATATGCCGAGTTCTATGGTGAAAACCTTATACCGCATCCTGACAACAGGCTGCTGTTGGGCGGAAGCGCAGGCAACCAGGCATTTTATGAAGGGCTTTACTTTTTTGAGACCGAACATGACGGATCACTTGGAGTGGACGGCCATGAAATTGTAAAAGACGGTAATTCATTGGGCCAGAACTACCCCAACCCGATTGCGGGCGTTACCCAGATCCCGCTTTACCTGATGAATGGCGGAAAGGCCAGTATAAAGCTATACAACAACCAGGGCAGGCTTGTAAAAGAAATTGCCAACGACACTTTTGCCCCCGGCAAAAACACAATAGAATTTGACGGTTCAGGATTATCCGAAGGTATTTATTACTATCAGATCACGGCAGGCAAATTTAAGCAGGCACGGAAGATGGTGGTGGGAAGGAAGTAGGTTTATTTGGTGATTTAGTTATCCATAACACTGAAACAAATCCGGAATAACCTGCGAGGTTTTTTAATACAGGTGTTCGGAAGACTATGCCGAAGTCAAAAGATTAGTATCCGTGTCATTCTGACGAAGGAAGAATCTCTTTAGCATTCGATAATTCGAGATTCTTCACTCCGCAAGCTGCGTTCAGAATGACAAAACGTGCTACTTCCGTCTACGGTTTGATAATACCTGCTAAGGAAATACCATCAAAAATGAAATCCCTTAAGTTTTAGGCTTAAGGGATTTTTTATGTTGTGATATTATGGCTGCGTGTGATGTAAATAAGATTACAACTCTACTTATGACGCGTACCTTCCGCGTGACGGATAGAAGCGGCATCCCCGCCTTTTCGGCGGGATATAGCGGATAGCCGGACGGCGCAGGCACGTAGCCGGCACGCCCAAACTATCCTTACAGCTGAATCAAAATTAATTTATACCGCGATGCTGTCAATCGCTTTTTGGAGCGCGATATCTTTAAGGTTGGGCATGTTAACGCCCTCTGCGCGTACGGTTGTAATATCTGTCACGCCGATAAAGTTGAATACTTTCTCAAGATAAGGTGCGGCAAAGTCGTACTCCTTCAGTGGGCCTTCGGAATAAATGCCGCCCGATGCCACCGCAAGATACACCTGTTTGCCGGTGATGAGCCCCTGCACGCCTTTTTCGCTATAGGTAAAGGCAACGCCCGGGCGCACTACATTGTCCAGCCAGCTTTTCAGGGTCGAAGGAATACCGAAATTGAACAGCGGCACACCAATTACTATGATATCGGCTTCTTTTACCTGTTGCACTGCATTGTTGGAACGTTTCAGTCCTTCATCATCCACAGGCCCGGGAGCCGAGCGTGTTACCCTTATAAGGTTTTCCTCAAGGTGAGGGAACGGGTCTTTTGCTACATTGATTTCGGTAACGGAACTGCCTGGATATTCGGATATAAGCTTTTCCACAATAGCATTTCCCAACTTTATGCTTACTGAATTCTCACCGCTCGGGCTTGATATTACATGCAATATATTTTTCATGGTTTTATGTTTAGAATTTATTGGACAAAATTACATACCTTTGATAACCAAAAGTAAGTACTATACAAAAAGTAACCACTTACCTTTTAGTAACCGCAATAAATTATGGAAACACATCTTGAACCGGAACCGCTCACCACGGCACAATGCCAAAGCCGCCTAACTGCTGTAGGCGATGCCTTATATGTTATCGGGGGTAAATGGAAATTGCGCATCATCATCGCGCTGAAAGAAGGGCACAGCCGCTTTAACGAACTACAGCGCGTTATCCACGGGATATCGGCCAAGGTGCTTTCGCAGGAACTAAAAGACCTGGAGATCAATGGCTTTGTGGAACGCAGGGTGCATGCGGATATTCCCGTTGTTGTAGAATACCTGCCTACGCCTTATACTGCTTCACTAAAAAATGTACTCGAAGCGCTTAGCGAATGGGGAATGCAGCACAGGGAGAAACTGCGGGAGGAGGCGAAGTGATCTTGAAAAGTTTTCAGTCGCAGCCTGCCTGCCGGCATACGCAGGTCGCAGCTTTCAATTAGCGGAAACAGTTACGGTTTCGGCTCTTTGCGCATCTTTTCTAATAAAGCATCTTCGTATTTGCCTTTGAGGGGAATAACGTCATTGGTGGCATCATTGGGGACGGTCATCGAGAGGACGTAGTGTTTTATTTTCCATTCTTTTCCTTCCTTTTCAAGTACGCCCGAACCACGGCAGGCTTTCATCCAGGTGTCGAGTAGTTCGTCGAACCACGCGGTCTTACCGTCTTTGCTAAAGTAGATGTGGCGCTCCACAGATTTGAAGTCCCATGCTTTGCCGCGGTCGAAATACGGCTTTGAGAAAGCGGCAAATGCTTTTTTATCCCAGTTTTCGGTGGCATCAGTTCCGATGTAGCGGCCATCTTCGGCAATTTTCCCGAAATAGCCATTGTAGTCGCCTTTTGCGGCGGCGGCATGCCAGTCGTTGAGGAAGGTGTTGATGGCTTTGGTTTCTTTTGCAGGGTCGAATGTATCGTTTTTCATGGCGAAGTAGCTTGCCGAACTGGTTATTGATAGGAATAACAGTAAGTATATCTTTTTCATGGGAAGTTTTTTATAAAGATATAACTATCTGTATAATACGCAAAAAACATTTAACCACATAGATACATAGGCTTCGATAATGGAAAGAAAGCCTGCGAAAGAAAGCATAGTGAAGCTATGCTTCAAAGCGATAGTATATCAGAGTAAACTATGTGCCTATGTGGTTAAAAAATCTTGAACTACTACCCAATCATTTCATTATGCTGCGAGAGGTCAAGCCCCTGCTCTTCGGCTTCTTCGGAAACGCGGAGTGGGATGAAAAAGTTGGTGACCTTGTACAGCAACATCGCCCCGAAGAAGGAGAATACCGCAACCAGTACCAACGCCATCATGTGGTGCCCGAAAACATTCCACCCGCCGTGAAGGAGACTGGCATTCTCGCCTTCGGCAAATATCGCGGTGAGTATCATTCCCATGATGCCGCCTACGCCGTGGCAAGCAAAAACATCGAGGGTATCGTCTATCTTTTTCAGGGACTTCCAGTTGACCATGAGGTTAGATACTATAGCGGCAGCAAACCCGAAGAAAATACTTTTAGGCACCGATACGTAACCCGCAGCTGGCGTTATAGCCACAAGTCCAACCACCGCACCGATGCAGCAACCTAATGCCGACACCCTACGCCCGTTGATCCTGTCGAAAAATGCCCAGGTAAGCATGGACGACGCCGAAGCAATTGTAGTGGTGGCAAAAGCCATTGCAGCAGTATGGTTGGCTGCGAGCGCCGATCCTGCATTGAACCCAAACCACCCGAACCAAAGCATCCCTGTGCCTAATAGGACAAACGGTATATTGGTAGGGATGTATTCGAGGTTTTTGCGTTTACCCAACACGAGTACGCCAGCTATCGCGGCAAACCCTGCGCTCATGTGCACTACCGTTCCACCGGCGAAATCTTTCACGCCGAAATAGCTGCCGAGGAGTCCGTTGGGATGCCATACCATATGGCAAAGCGGTGCATAGATGCATATCGAGAACAGGCAGATGAATAGTAAAAAGGAGATAAACCGTATGCGCTCAGCCAGTGCGCCCGTGATGATAGCGGGGGTGATGATGGCAAACTTCATCTGGAAAAGGGCAAAAAGTATGAACGGTATGGTAGTGGCCATCTTGGTGTGCGGATGCTCATCGACATAGTCGAAGAAGGCGAAATCCGATGGGGAGCCTATGAGACCGTAGTGCGTACCGTTAATAGTAATGCCTATAGGGTCGCCAAAGGAAAGGCTGAAACCCACCGCCACCCATAGCAGGCTGATCACGCCAAGGCAGATGAAGCTTTTAAGCATGGTGGAAATGACGTTCTTTTTGCCTACCATGCCCCCATAGAAGAACGACAGCCCCGGTGTCATGAGCAAAACGAGGCAAGAGGCCGTGAGCAGCCAGGCAACATCGGCGGGGACAATAGCATCAGTGGAATTGAATCGTGAATCGGGTTCCGTCATTTCAGCATGATCCCAGAACAAACCGGTAATTGCAATTGCAGTAGTAATAATAAAGGCGGCTATCCATCTTTTTTCTAACTTCTTTTCCATTGTACCTTATAAATTTATAGGTATAAAAATAAAAATTTGTTTTCAGGGAATTTACATCCCCCTCATTTTTACGGTTAATGTAAAAACATAGTGGATTTTCACGCCGCAATTTGAAATTGTGATTTGTTTTTTGGAATTTTTTCGTTTTATGCTTCAATTTCAAGCCTGTAGGAAAGCCTGCATGCATAAGTAGGTTGATAAGTTAATGCCATGTTAACGGATCGTATCGAAAATTTTTCTAAAATTGTAGTAATCAATCAAAATCCAAAATCGTTATGAACACATTACAGCACACCGTAGAAGACTACAAGCTATTTGAGGCCATTGCCGATATCGCTTTTATTGCCGGCCAAAAGGGCTTTTTCTCAGGCGACTCCCGGGAAGATATTGCAGAGATCATCCGTTGGGGCAAAGAGTTTGAAGCCATCCATGAGGACACTGACTGGGACGAAGTGGATTACACTGCCGCTGTAGAGGCTTTCGCAGCGAATAAATTGAGGATTGATTTGCATTAGGAACCGCTCCTTAATTTATTTTAATAAAATCCTTATTAGAAAGTCTTCTATAAGGCAAGAACCCAAATTTTCATTTGTAGCTTCTATACTTTCGAACTCATGCCATATATGGTCATCTGAATTTTTAACTTCAAAGAATAAATCTGGCAACTGCCAATCTTCTGAAGAGAAAAATTCTCCATCTATTAGATTTCCCCTAACAGCATTCTCAATCAGAATTAGTGGAATGCTGTTAGGATTCGAAAATATTACACTTCCATAGTTTTTATAATTGCTGGCATCACGGTAAAGGTAGTTGAATTTTAGATTCATATTTATTTACATTAATATCAATCAAATATACTAAAACCCCCGACTATACTCCGTTGTTTTATAGTCTACATTTTACAACTTTTGTTACATGGGCATTAAACAAAAGTTCGGACTAAAAATAAAAGAACTACGAAAACTTAGAGGGCTTTCACAGGAAAAGCTCGCCAATCTTGCAGAGATTGACAGAACCTATTTACCAACAATAGAAAAGGGCGAGCGCAATGTTTCTATTGAAGTCGTAGAAAAATTGGCAAATGCATTGGAAGTAAAAATTAAAGACTTATTTGATGAATAGGGCTTACTACTCTTCTTCCATTTCAAATTTTATAACGGAGGATATTGACAGTATTTATGGCAAGATCACAGGACAATATGATTTGAACAATTTAGTCAAACAGCAGTCAAATGCTTGGAAAAATCAAATTTCCATTCTGAAAAATCAACTTAAAGGCTTTGCTGGGAAAATTTATTTTGAGTTTACCATCCCGAGAATGGGTAAACGTGTTGACAATATTATCATTATTGATAATTGTATTTTCATCGTAGAATTTAAAATCGGTTCGACAACATATGATAATCATGCAAAAGAGCAGACTTTTAATTATGCCCTGGATATGAATAATTTTCATGAAGGGAGTCATAATAAAATTATTATACCGATTTTAGTAGCTGATCTCGCATTAGCAACAAATAATAACTATATCCTGAGCATTGATAATTTGTATGAAACAATTTATGCAAATGGAAATTCGCTTCAACTATTAATCAAAGAAAGTTTAGATCAGTTTAAAACTGTAGAAAAAATCGATGTTGAGTATTGGGAGAATTCTATTTATAAACCAACCCCAACAATTATCGAAGCAGCAACAGCATTGTATAAAAACCATAATGTTGAAGAAATTTCAAGAAGTGATGCAGGTGCTGAAAACTTATCAGTAACCTCTAAATGCATTTCTGAAATTATTGATTATTCGAAAGTAAACAATAAAAAATCCATCTGTTTTGTAACAGGTGTTCCTGGAGCAGGCAAAACTTTAGCAGGGCTAAATATTGCAAACTTACGCTCCAATTATAAAGAAGAAGAACATGCGGTATTTCTGTCCGGAAACGGCCCTTTGGTTGATGTTTTACGTGAAGCTTTGTGCAGAGATAAGGTAAGCACTGCTAAAGAAAACAATCTCACGATAACAAAATATGCTGCTTCTTCAGAAGTAAAGTCTTTCATCCAAAATATTCACCATTTCAGAGATGCATCCATTAGAGACAACAAAGCTCCTATAGAGAAAGTCACAATTTTTGATGAGGCACAAAGGGCATGGACAAAAGAACAAGCTTCGAGTTTCATGAAAAGAAATAAAGGAATTTCTGATTTCGATAAGTCAGAACCTGAATTTCTTATCGAAGTCATGGACCGACATCAAGACTGGTGCACAATTGTTTGTCTTATTGGTGGTGGACAGGAAATTAATACTGGCGAGGCAGGATTAGAAGAATGGATAATGCCGTTTGGTAATGGATATGAGGGTTGGCAGATTTATTATTCTTCTAAAATAGTTGATGATTCAAATTACATAAAAAATAAAAATGCTTTAACAACACTAAAAGATAGAAAAGCAACCGCGAAAGAAGAATTGCATCTGTCGGTTTCTTTGAGATCATTTCGAAGTGCGCAACTATCAAATTTTGTACAGGAAATTATCAATAATAATGCTCGAGAAGCCAAAAACATTTATAATAATTTCATTCAAAAAAATTATCCTATCCGAATCACTCGTGATTTAGAGACTGCCAAACAATGGCTTAAAGATAATGCTAAAGGTTCCGAAAGAACGGGTATTGTAGCTTCTTCAGGAGGAATTCGCTTAAGACCATTTGGAATAAATGTGAAGGCAAAAATAGACGCACCTATTTGGTTTCTTAATGACAAACATGATATTCGTTCCTCTTTTTTCCTTGAAGAAGTAGCAACCGAATTTGACATCCAAGGTTTAGAATTAGACTGGACTTGTGTCGCTTGGGACGGTGATTTGTTTTATGACAGTAACCAATGGAACTACAGAAAGTTTAAAGGAACAAAATGGCAAAACATTGCAGATCCAAACATTGTTAATTATTTAATCAATTCTTATCGTGTTTTACTTACCAGAGCACGGCAAGGAATGATAATTTATATTCCTTTTGGAAACCATGAAGACATAACCCGTCCTCCTCAAATCTACGACGGGACTTTTACTTTCTTTAAAAGTTTAGGAATCAAAGAAATTTAGCAATGCTTTTCGCTATTTACCCATAGCCACTCATAAAACAAAACCATTACATTATTTCAACTATGTAACCTTAAAAAAATGCAGAATATAATTTTCATGGTGAAAAAATTAAAAAAATCCCCACTTTATATTCATTATAAATTAGGTCGCAAAGGTTGTAGTTGTTGAGTTTTCCCCTTAAATTTGTTTGATTTTTTAAAACATTACTTTTTAAACAAATACTATGGCAAAATCTGCATTTTTGAAGTCATCCATCGCCAAGAAATACTGGATGGCTTTAACAGGTTTATTTCTCTGCCTGTTCCTTGTCGGGCACTTGCTGGGTAACCTCCAGCTGATATTTTCAGACGCACTGCATTTCAACCAGTACGCATTGTTCATGACCACCAACCCTGCCGTTAAGGTGCTTTCGTACCTTACCTACGCCTCGATCATCTTCCACGCGATTGACGGGATCGTGCTTACGGTTCAAAACCAAAAGGCCAGGCCGGTGAAGTATGTGATGAACAGGCCCGGAAAAAACACCATTTGGGCTTCGCGCAACATGGCAGTTTTAGGGACGGTTATACTTGTTTTCATCGTTTCGCACATGGTTACTTTCTGGGCTGTAATGCATTTTGACGAAAAGATGCCGCTGCAAACCATAATGATAAATTCCAACGGCCCGGGGTTGCCGCCTCAGGAATTCTACCTTACCACAGATGGAGGGTACCTTCCGAAAGCACAGGTAGACCAGGGACTTATCAAGATAGAGCACCGCACGGAGTTTCATGATGCCGGCGCTAAAGTAAAGCTGAAAGAAGGTTACAAAGACCTTCATAAAATCACTGTCGACTTCTTTAAGCAGCCAAAATACGGCCTTATCTACACGATACTTTATGTACTGTCTATGGTAGTGCTTGGGTTCCACCTGTACCACGGCTTTGGCAGCGCCTTCCAGTCGATGGGCGCTAACAATCCGAAATACAACGGGCTTATCAGGAACTTTGGCTATGCATTCGCGATCATCGTGCCGCTGCTGTTTGCCATTATTCCGCTGTACATTTACTTTTTACTAAAATAATCAAACATCAACAACTATGTTAGATTCTAAGATACCCGCAGGGGAACTATCCCAGAAATGGACCAAATATAAAGACCAACTTAAGCTTGTTGCCCCAAACAACAGGCCTAAGATCGATATCATCGTGGTAGGTACCGGCCTTGCAGGCGCTTCGGCTGCCGCATCGCTTGGAGAAATGGGCTACAATGTAAAGGCTTTCTGCTTCCAGGATTCACCACGCCGTGCGCACTCTATTGCTGCACAGGGTGGTATCAATGCTGCTAAGAATTACCAAAACGACGGGGACAGCGTTTACAGGCTGTTTTACGACACTATAAAAGGAGGCGACTACCGTGCGCGTGAGGCAAACGTACACCGCCTTGCGGAGGTTTCCGGAAACATTATCGACCAGTGTGTGGCGCAGGGGGTTCCTTTTGCGCGCGACTACGGCGGGATGCTGGACAACCGCTCTTTCGGAGGTACACAGGTACAGCGCACATTCTACGCCGCAGGGCAAACGGGACAGCAGCTGCTGCTTGGAGCCTACTCGGCATTGTCAAGGCAAATCGGCCAGGGCAACGTACAGATGTACAACCGCCACGAAATGCTCGACATCGTAAAAGTGGGGGGCAAGGCACGCGGCATCATTGCGCGTAACCTTATCACCGGCGAACTGGAAAGGCATTCGGCGCATGCCGTGATCATTGCATCGGGCGGCTACGGAAACGTTTATTTCCTTTCTACCAATGCGATGGGCTCTAACGTAACTGCCGCATGGAAAATCCACAAAAAAGGCGCTTACTTTGCCAACCCATGCTTCGTACAGATCCACCCTACCTGTATCCCGGTACACGGCACCAACCAATCGAAACTGACACTGATGTCGGAATCGCTGCGTAACTCGGGCCGTATATGGGTGCCTAAAAAGAAAGAAGATGCTGAGGCTATCCGTGCAGGAAAGCTGAAGCCAACACAAATAGCAGAAGAGGACAGGGATTACTTCCTTGAAAGAAGGTACCCTGCCTTTGGTAACCTGGTACCGCGCGATGTGGCTTCGAGGGCCGCAAAAGAGCGTTGTGATGCCGGTTTCGGTATTGAAAACAACGACACGCAGGAAGGTGTTTACCTTGATTTCTCTTCGGAGATCATCAGCAAAGGGAAACAATCGGCCTATGCTGCCGGTAACCACAATCCGACCGATGAAGAAGTTATTAAATTAGGTAAAGCATGGATCGAGGAGAAATACGGCAACCTTTTCCAGATGTACCAAAAGATCACCGATGAGAATCCGTATGAAACCCCGATGAAGATCTATCCTGCGGTACATTATACCATGGGTGGCGTTTGGGTTGATTACAACCTTCAGAGCACCATACCGGGCTGCTTCGTGGCAGGTGAGGCCAACTTCTCCGACCACGGCGCGAACCGCCTGGGCGCATCTGCGCTGATGCAGGGCCTTGCGGACGGCTATTTCGTATTGCCTTATACCGTTTCCGATTACCTTGCTGGCGATATCCGTACCGGTAAGATCCCGACGAATACACCGGAATTTGACGAGGCAGAGAATAGCGTAAGGAGCAGCATAGAGAAATTCCTCAACAACAACGGAACGAAGACGGTTGACCATTTCCATAAAAAGCTGGGCCACATTATGTGGAACAAAGTGGGCATGGCGCGCAATGGACAGGGACTTACAGAAGCCGTTCGCGAAATTGACGAGCTAAGGAAAGAATTCTACAGGGATGTATATGTACCTGGTGGCGCTTACGAGCTGAACCCTGAGCTGGAAAAGGCGCTTCGTGTAGCCGACTTTATGGAACTTGGCCAGCTAATGGCTATGGATGCCCTGCAGCGTAGGGAATCGGCAGGAGGGCACTTCCGTGAGGAATACCAGGATGCAGAGGGCGAAACGCTTCGTGACGACGTGAACTTTAATTTTGTTGGCGCGTGGGAATACGGCGGAAGCGATATTAATGCCGAAACCCTTCACAAAGAAGTGCTGAACTACGAATACATCAAGATCGCCGCAAGGAACTACAAATAAAATACAAGATCATGGCTTCTAATAAAAATATAAACATCAACCTGAAAATATGGCGCCAGAAGGATGCCAAAACAAAAGGTAAAATAGAAACATACAAACTGGACAATGTTTCGACTGACAGCTCTTTCCTTGAAATGCTGGACCAGTTGAATGAACAGTTGGTGAACAACAGGCAGGAGCCTGTGGCTTTCGACCACGATTGCCGCGAAGGTATCTGCGGTATGTGCTCGCTGTACATTAACGGACGCGCACACGGGCCGGATACTGCTATTACTACCTGCCAGCTGCACATGCGCTCATTTAAGGACGGTGACACGATTTATGTAGAGCCGTGGAGGTCTAAGGCCTTCCCGGTAATAAAAGACCTTGTTGTAGACCGCAGCGCATTTGACAGGATACAGCAGGCGGGCGGATTCGTTTCGGTAAATACTTCCGGCCGTACTATTGATGCTAACGCCACACCGGTGCCTAAGCATGATGCGGACAGGTCGTTTGAAGCCGCCGCTTGTATTGGCTGCGGAGCATGCGTTGCCAGCTGCAAGAACGGTTCGGCTATGCTTTTTGCTGGCGCTATCGTTTCTAAATTTGCATTGCTTCCCCAAGGTAAAGTTGAAGCTACCCAAAGGGTAATGAATATTGTAAGGCAGATGGACGAAGAAGGATTTGGTAACTGTACCAATACCGGTGCCTGCGAGGTAGAATGCCCTAAGGGTATCTCACTGGAGAACATTGCCAGAATGAACAGGGAGTACCTTTTTGCAACACTGAAATAAGAATCCAATTATTCTATATAAAGGCATCCTTCGGGATGCTTTTTTGTTTTTATGAAGATGCATATTTTTCCTACCTTTATATCCCTCAACAGCAAAACTATGGAAACTAAGCGCGAACTCACCGAAAAAATATTGAAGATCACCATACTGATCCAGGAAAAATATCCCGAACTGTCCAAATATTTATCCGAAGTGCAGGAAACACTGCCGGCACTGGAACATCCGGAAGTTGAGGCAGAAGACCTCGCCAAATATTACCAGACCCTCGACGAGATGCTAAGGGATTACTTATTGGAGCATCCGGAGCTTTAAGCCGAAAAAGTTCCGAGTTTCGGGTTCTGGGCTAAGGGTTGCATCAAAATTCAGCCAGTGGAATTTAGGCGCGAGAAAAGTGCGGCGCTTTTGTCATTCTTACGAAGGAAGAATCTCTTAACTGTTAATCGGGATTTTTCACTTCATTGCATTCTGTTCAGAATGACACTTTGATGCATTCCTCATGTGGGGGAGCTAACCTATCATGATACCCTCCTTAAACAGCACAGGCACTTCCTCTGTATTTTCTTCGCTTATCGTATTCGCCCTGAACACATAAGTCTTGTCGTATAGTGTATTGCCAATAAAGAATGTTACCATAAACTGGTTGTCCAGCACCAGTACGCTATCCTCCATCAATTCGATCTTAACGGCCGATACGGGCGGTATCTCCTTAAATGCATGGCGCAGCATCGATGTCTTGCGTGGTTCGCCATCTATCATGCCTGAAGCGCCCGAGACCACGATACCATTTTCAAGGGTGAAATCGCTGTCGTTTATAAGGTAGGCATACCATGTTTTCTGCATGAAATCGTCGTTCCATTCCTGCACAGCTGCCATATATACGTTTTCCACTTGTGGGATGATGATGTCTTTTTTCATATTTCATTAAGATAGTAACACAAAGGCATTTAGTACCTTTAAATAAAAATTAGATGAAAAGCATACAATTACTATGCCTGATCGCTGCCCTGGCAATGATCGGGTGCAAAGATGGTGAAAAACCCACAGCTACACAAGATATTGCACCAACCGGAGCCACCGAGCCTGCCATGTCGCCGCAAATGCCTCCTGAAAAGACAAGTGCTGCCTGGATGGGCAAATATGCCGGCGTACTCCCCTGTTGGAACGAATGCAAAGGCCTGAAAACAGAGATCGAGGTACGTAATGACAGTACTTATACACTTTCGTCACAGGCACTGGGGCAGGAAGACAAACCGCGGATATTTAAGGGCACCTTCAATTTTAATACGGCTAAAAAAACCATTACGCTTGACGCGGAAGGCGACCATCTGAAATTCCTTGTCAATGATGGTATGCTGAAAAAGCTTGATAAGTTTGGTGATCCGGAACAGGGAGCCCCGCAGGAGAAGTATTTATTGAAAAAAGTACAGTAATTGTCTACGTTTTTGTCATTTCGAGCGAAACGCAGTGGAGTCGAGAAATCTCGCAATTCATACTAATGTAAGTTGAGATTTCTCACTCCGTGCCTTCGTTCGAAATGACAGAACGATATATCATTGAATTATATACTCGATTTAAACTGCTCCAAAAACCTTACATCATTCTCGTAGAACATACGGATGTCGCTTATCTGGTACAAGAGCATGGCGATGCGCTCGATACCCATACCGAAAGCGAACCCATTGTATTTTGCAGCATCGATGCCACAGTTCTTAAGCACGTTAGGATCAACCATACCGCAGCCCATGATCTCGAGCCATCCGGTACCTTTTGTTATCCTGTAGTCAATTTCGGTCTTCAGTCCCCAGTAGATGTCCACCTCAGCGCTTGGCTCTGTGAACGGGAAGTACGACGGGCGAAGGCGTATCTTGCTTTTGCCGAACATCTCTTTGGTAAAGTATAACAGCGTCTGCTTAAGGTCGGCAAACGAAACGTCTTTGTCAATATAAAGCCCTTCTACCTGGTGGAAGATGCAGTGCGAACGCGACGATATGGCCTCGTTACGGAACACCCTGCCCGGGGAAATGGTACGGATGGGCGGCTTATTGTTCTCCATATAACGCACCTGTACTGATGATGTATGCGTACGCAGCAGCACATCCGGATTGGTCTGGATGAAGAAAGTGTCCTGCATATCCCGTGCCGGATGGTATTCCGGAAGGTTAAGTGCGGTAAAGTTATGCCAGTCGTCCTCTATTTCCGGTCCTTCGGAAACATTGAAACCTATATTGGAAAAAATATCGATAATCTGGTTCTTAACGATAGATATCGGGTGGCGCGAACCTACCTGGAACGGCTCACCGGGACGGGTAAGGTCGCCGTAAAGGTTTTTGCTCTCTACTTTGCTTTCAAGTTCGTCCTGTATGGCATTCACCTTATGCTGTGCAGCATTCTTCAGGTTATTGATTACCTGGCCGAATTCCTTCTTCATGTCATTCGGCACATTTTTGAACTCCGCAAGGAAGTCGTTAAGAACGCCCTTCTTGCCCAGGAACTTGATCCTGAATGCTTCAAGGTCTTCTTTGGTATGTGCTCTAAACGCTTCGGCTTCGGCTATGTAGCCCTTGATCTTGTCTATCATCGTTACTCAGTAAAAGTGTGCAAATTTAGGCATTTTACAAACGAATTGCACGAATTTATCTGCTATAATTAACTTAAAATTAAACCTCCCAAAAACATTAATAAAGCCGGTAATACCTGCTTGTAAAATTCGCCGCACATATAAGACGGTTCACCTCAATTTATAAATAATACAAGGCTATTGCCGTTATAGTATAGACGCAAGGCTTAAAACAGCTTTGCCTTAGTTAATAAATTGGTTGGTTTGATTTGTTGAAACCTGTGCGGCCCCCTGCACAGGTTTTACTTTATAAGGCCTTTTTCCAAAAAATAGTCTACTATCGCCCCCTTCATCAGTACGCTCTGCTCGCCGGCCTTCAATGGCGGAAGCTCTTCCTTTACAGTATAATGTGGCCATCCGTCGGCATCAAACATTTCGAATTCATAATAACCGTAAGGTTCCAGCAGGCGGCAGATGGCAATATGCATCAGGTTCAGCTTTTCATCTTTCTTGAATTTACGGTTGAATTGCCCCAGTTCCTGCACGCCTATCAGGTAAATGATGGCATCGAGGTCTAGTTTTTCACCGTCGGCAAAACGGTCGGATAATATAGTGACAAGCTGTTCCCAGCGTTCTTTCAGTTGTTCGTCTCTTGACATGTTCATGATTTAAGCCGCAAAGATAGTAACTTGGAAATTAATGGTGCCAAAGGACTTTTTGGGTTCGACGGGAGGGTTTCACAAAGATTCGCAAAGAAGACGCCAAGGGACACAAAATTTAAACATCAGTAAATGTCCTTGTGCATCTTTGCGTCTCCTTGGTGGTTCTTTGCGGTATAGCTTTTAAATTTTACCTTTGCCTTATGACAGGAATTGACATCATATTAGGCGGGCTACTCCTATACGGACTTGGAAAAGGCGCATACAAAGGGCTTTTTGTAGAACTGGCGTCACTGGTATCGCTTATTGCCGGGCTTTTTATCGCGGTAAAATTCTCGCAGCTTACGGCAAATGTACTCGAAGGCAATTTAACTGACGACCCGGCTACAGCAGGTGTTATTGCGTTTGCAATTACTTTTATTGCTGTGGTGGTGGGGATTATGCTCCTTGCCAAGGTATTTACCAAGCTGGCTGACTATTCAGGTTTGGGGCTGACGAACCGGTTACTGGGAGGAATATTTGGTTTTTTCAGGATGGTATTGGTGCTGAGCGTACTGCTGAACTTCTTTATGAAGGTCAACCTAAACAATGCCCTGACCGAAAAGAAAACCCTTGATGAGTCGCTTTTCTTTTACCCAATACTGGAGGTTTCGGCTTATATTTTTCCTGTATTTGAGGATTGGTTCCGTTAAGGATTTCAGATTTCAGATTGTAGATTTTAGATTGAGTTTCACTCGGCTGACAAATGTTTATATGAAGAATTTTGCTTGCTTGCAAGACTTCAAAATTCCCTGCATCTGACTTCGGACTTCAGACTTACATTTAAAGCTCTTTTATCGCCGCGGAAGGGACCCAGCCTACGGTATCGTCCGGCATTTGTACCTTCTGCCATTGCCCTTTTGAGCCAATGATATACACCTTAATCCCGGCATGAAGGATAAAGGCATCCTGTGCGCCCTGCGATGCATCTGTCTTTACCTGCACCATATCGCTGAAAACAATTGCGGGATGCCTGCTCTCCGCTTCTGACCTGGCATGAAATGCCGTTATAAGGGCGAAGATCAGTACTACCACCATTACACACATTCCTGCAAAAAAACTGCGTTTAAGCGCTGTTTTGCGTGTCATATAATATCCTGAGAACAATAGCAATGAGAGAAAGGCGGCTACTACCGCGATCCATGCGAGGGTATCAAAATGCCATGTTCCGGAAAGGCTGTCCATTATTCCTGCGAAACCCGGTTGCGCAACAGGCTGGATATTATCGGTGATCAGCTGATGCGCATAGCCAAGATTGATCTCAATATCGCTGTTGCCCGGATCGAGCTGCAATGCCTTTTCGTAGTTGTAAACCGCGGGCGCGACCTTTTCGAGCTTATAATACGCATTGCCAAGATTGAAATACAACTCCGCCGACTCCTTATTTTCCTTAAGGACGCTTTCATAACTCGCCGCGGCCTGGCTGTATTGGCCCTGCCTGTACTGCTCATTGCCTTTTTCGAAAGCCGACTGCGCAAACAATGCCTGTGATAAGAATATAAGTATGTATAGTATGTTTTTCATATTCATTAGTATCAATACAACTCATCTGCCATCTTCAGCAGACCGCTCTCCCTAATCTCCATTAATGAGCCTTCAATAGTATTTTTATTGCCTATTATCTTATATTCCTTATTAGTCTTTGTATTGGTCACTAAAACCCCAACACTAATTTGATCATCTTCTGCAGAATAATCGTAATAAATTATATACTCATATCCATCATTTTCAAAGATGATATTTTGGATTTCCAGACCTGCATTTGCTTTCCCTCCGCCTCTGAAATAATAGGCATATTTAAACTGTGACCAGCTGTCTTTCAAATCTCCCGGATACTCTAATTCAATTTTGCTTTTCGTCCCAAAACGATAAACTAAATATTTATCGGCCTTACTCTTAGCAAGCACTACGTTTTTGCCATTATTCGTCTTAAATGAAAAAACTAATTCTTCATTGTCCTTTACATAATCCGCCTGGGCAAACACCGCCTGCGATAAGAATAAAAGTATGTATAGTAGTCTCATGTCTTAATACTTTGTACTCATTACTTTCTTTATATCTGCTTCTCCAATGCCGTTACAACCGCCACAGCATTATCATAATCCTGCTGCATGGCTGAACCTGATGAGGGAGCGTAGCGTGCGAATTCGCAGCTGTCCATTATCTTTATGAAATCATTAACCGTGTCGGCTGGCACTTTGCGCGAAAGCAACAGCTCCCTCACGTTCTGCCTGCTCATATCGACGGTCTCTATGTTCAGTTTAGCTTTTAATACATTATGCAGCGCTTTTTCAAGGTGCATGTAAAATGGTTCTTTGTCGCCTAAGTGGTTTTTGGCCTCAGCCAGGTATTTTTTCGCCAGCTTATTGGTCTCCCTTATTTTGCTTCCGGTAACATCGCTGTCATAGGCTTCTTTTTTCTTTCTTGCCAGCACGACCACCGGCATCAGCAGGAATGGCAGCACCAGAAGTATCCAGAACAATACCGACCCCAAAAAGTGGCTGCTCCCTTTGGCCTGCAGTGTGGTTGCCGAAGCTATAAAACGGAATGGCTCCCTTGCTTCCGGCGCTCCCTTCCTGCCTGAGGAAGCGGTTTCTGCATCATATGCCGATGCCGCCGGTACATTAAGCACATCGACCATTATATTATCGAAAGCCATGGTCCTGTAGGTCTGTAATTTCGGGTCGAACCAGGAAAACGACAAACCTTTTATCGCAAATTTGCCCTTTTTATGAGGAACAACCGTATAGCTGTCAGACATGCTTCCTTCCATACCGCTTAACGTGACAGAAATATTTTCTTTATGCTCCGGGTCAAACATTTCAAGTTCTGGTGCAACTGAAGGCTTTGGCAGCTTAAAGAGCTTCAGGTTGCCTTTGCCTGTAACTGACACATCCAGCTTCAGCGATTCGCCATTTGCCAATGTTGTTTTGGAAGATGTGGCTTTAAATACAAAGCTTCCCACTGCCCCGTTGAAATTAGCGGGACGGCCATTTTCCGGCAGTGGCTTCACATTGATGGCCGTTTTACCCGTAGAGACCATCTTATTCTCAACGGTATAACCATCATTGCCAAATGCATCCGGGCGCCCTGTCGGGATCTCAAGCACAATAGATGTCGACATCGGCTCCAGTTCCAGCCTGCCGCTTTTCTGAGGGTAAAGCACTGCCTTCCGTACTACGACATAATTGTACATTTCCCCTTTATGCGTCCCCTGCAAAACCTGCTGCCTGTCTTTTGGCACGCTTTCCGTCTGGCTCCAGAAGTCGGGATACTGCGGGTTATCGGCTGTATCCCACGACCGCACCCCTGTACCCACCCGCACATACAGCTTATACACAACATTCACAGGCTCGTTGACATAAGGGTTCGGATTACTCACCTCAGCCACAAGCTCCACGCCGCTTAAGGCTTTCTGAAGTTGCTTCGCATTATTGACAACCGGGTTGCCCGACGTATTGCCATTTTGTACAGCGGCAGTTACGGTTACCTGGAAAGGTATCGTTTTGTATATCTTGCCATCAATCTCTATCGAGGCCTGGCCAATTGTAAATTTGCCCCTTGCGGTTGGGGTAAGGTAGTAGGTATATATTTTGCGGTAGGTCTGCTTTTTAAAAACCCCGGTGATCGCCTGCGTAGGGCCCGATACATTAAAGCCTTTAAACGATGGCGGGTTAAAATTATCGCCGTCGTCATTCATGCTGAAATCAAGCTTAATGGTTTCATTGATCCCTATTGTGGTCTTTTCAGGAATAGCCTTAAATTCCACCTGGGCATAGATCCCGTGGATGCAGAAAAACAACAGTAATAGTAAGCTATGTCTTTTCATTATTCAAAAATACGAACCTCAGCCTTTTTAGCTACGCATTACACAAATTAAACAAATTATTTACAGAATTTTCTTTACCAGTCCTTCTCCTGTTTCTTAGGCTGTGCCTGTACCCTTACGCCTTTTACCCTGTCCTGCACCTTTTTCTCTTCGTTGTTCATAGCATCCAGCAGGTTTTCCATGCGTTGTTTGGACGGGTCGTCGCTGGCCGGCTGCGGGTTGCCCTGGTTATCGGCACCGCCTTTGCTCTGCTGCGCCCCTGCACCCCCGCCGCCCTTTTGCGGTTTATCTTTACTTCCGCCACCATCAGCTTTTTCGCCGCTGTCGCCACGGTTTTTTGCGACATTGCTTTTGTTATCCTGCTTATCGTCTTTCGGTGGGTCTTTCCTGTCGTCCTTTTTAGGAGGAGGCGGTGGCGGGTTGTCTTTCAGCATTTTTTTTGCCAATGCATAGTTGTATCGCGTCTGCTCATCATACGGGTTGTTGCGCAACGCATTTTTATAGGCATCTACCGCGTTTTGGTATTCCTTTGCATCCATGAACACATTGCCCATATTATGGTAGGCCATGTGCTTTTGCTGTTTGGTATGCGCATTCTCGAGCGCCCGTGAATAGGCTAAAAACGCTTCTGCCTTCTGCCCCTGGCGATATATCGAATTGCCAAGGTTATAATCTGCAGATGCTTTGGCAGGCGACTTAGATTTCGATACCCTGTAATCGGCCTCAGCATCGCGGTATTGCTTTTGTTTGAATTCCTCGTTCCCTTTTGCCATGTCGTTATCGGGCTTTTGCGCAAAAGCAAAAACCGGCACCAAAAGCAGCAGGTATGCCATCAGTCCCTTCATTGTACTTTTTCGTTAAAGAGGTTCAGTTTCATTATCCAGGCCGTTTTGCGCTCCAGCAGGAACATATCGATAATCAGCAAAAGAAGCGCCGCGGCCAAAAACCACTGGTACTGGGAGTCATAATCCGATACCTGCCTTGTTGCAAAGCCTTTTTTGTCGATATTTTCCAATGCCTTAGCCACATAATCTGCTACTTCGCGGCTGTCATTCCCGGTAATATAGCCGCCCCCGGTAATTTTGGCAAGCTCTTTAAGCGGCCCGGGATATAATTTTGTCGTCACGATCTGCCCTTCATTATCGCGCTTATAACTTTCGGTCACGCCATTGCGCTTTAGGGGGATGGTAGTTCCTTTTTCGGTACCAATGCCCACCGTTACCATCTTTATGCCGCGCTTGGCCAGTTCTTCTGCCGCGTTGTTGCTGTCCTGCCCGTGGTCTTCACCATCCGAAAGCAGTACGACCATCTTGCCGGCTTTTGGGTCGTCAAAATACGATGCCGACATCAGCAACGCTTCATTGATAGCAGTGCCCTGTGACGATACCATGTCAGTGTCCATTCCTTCAAGCAGCATTTTGGCCACACCATAATCAGTTGTTATGGGCAATACCGGGAAAGCGCTGCCGGCATAACCAATGATGCCTACCCTGTCGGCTCCCAGTCGCTTCATTACCTGCGACACGATCTGCTTGCTTTTCTCAAGCCTGTTCGGCGCTATGTCTTCGGCCAGCATACTTTTCGAGACATCTATGGCAAAAACAATATCGGCGCCTTGGGTCTTAACCACCTCTTTGCGTATTCCGGCTCTTGGGTTCACCAGTGCCAGGATGAGCCCTGTAAGCACCAGCAGGACGATAATGAATTTTAACCCTGCCTTAAAAGGCGAATTTTCCGGTGAGAGCCTGCCCACCATTTCGGGGCTGCCAAACTCACGCTGTTTTTTCTTTTTCCAATACATGTCGTACAGGTACAGCCCGGCCAGCACCGGAATGATGGCCAAAAGGTAAAAATATATGGGTTTGTCGAATACGTACATATCAGATAAAGCTTCTGTAAAGGGTTCGTTTTGCTACCGCTTCAAGCAACAGCAACAGCAATGCGGCCCACACAAAAATGCGGAATTTTTCGTCGTAATTAAAATATTTCAGTTCGGGCATCTCGCTTTTTTCAAGCTTGTCGATCTCGGTATAAATTTCTTTCAGCTTGCTGTTGCTGGTTGCGCGAAAGTATTTTCCGCCGGTTTGCTTAGCAATATCCTGAAGCAGCTGCTCATCTATCTTTACAGGGGCCATGCGGTAAATAATATCGCCTGTAAAGGGGTCCTGCATCCAGGGGAACTCGGCATTGCCGTTGGTCCCAATGCCTATAGTATACACTTTAAGCCCGTATTCTTTAGCAATCGTGGCAGCGGTTTTCGGGTCGATAAAACCGGCATTGTTCACGCCATCGGTCATCAGGATAATCACACGACTTTTGGCCTTGCTTTCCTTCAGGCGGTTGATGGCCGTGGCCAGCCCCGTGCCGATTGCTGTACCGTCTTTAATCATTATATTGTCATAATTAACCGACAGCACTGCCTGCTTTACCAGCGCCTTATCGCTGGTAACCGGTATTTTGGTATAGGCCTCAGCAGCATAAAGCACCAGCCCTATGCGGTCGTTTACCCGGGCATCTACAAATTCCGCGGCTGTTTTCTTTAATGCCTCAAAGCGGTTAGGTTTCAGGTCGCGGGCCAGCATACTTGTTGATACGTCGATTGCCATTACGATATCAATGCCATTTACAGAGCCTGCCTTGCTGCTCACATCGGCAGTGCGCGGCCTTGCAAGCGCAATGATCATGCATAATAATGCTAAAAGGCGCAGGCCAAAGAGGGCCGGCCTGAGTTTTGTCTTCCATGAGGGCGCGGCTTTAAACCCTGCTACCGAGCTGATGCGGAGCGTGGCCGACTGCTGTTTCCTTTTCAGGAAATACCAGCCTGCCGCCGCGGGAAGCAACAGCAGCAGCCAGAAGAAACCGGGATGTAAAAAAGTTATCTCGCTCATTTCTTCTTCTTTTCTTTAAACTCTATGGAGTCTTTTATCCTGTCGGCTATTTTTTTGGCATATTTGTCGCCGTCCTCATGAAGTATTATTACCTGCTGTACGCCCTGGTCCTGCTTGAAGTATATTATTTCATAGGACACTTTCTTGCGTTCTTTTGTTATCGGGTCGGGCAGGAACATCGTGCCAAAAGCCCGCAGCCCCTCTGTGCCGTGTTCGGTCTTAAAGCCTTCCATCTTTACCAAGATAGTACTAGCGCCCTGCGCTTCCCAGCTTTTCTCGGTGGCATCAAATGCTGTTTCCAGGTTAATGTCCACTTTCTGCTTAAACACGGTAGTAGCCACCGCTATATGGAAGTTATCGAACAGTGAGCCGTACTGGAACATCTGCATCTGGCTGATGTTCTTTGCCGCCTCTTTGGTAACATATTTGCTGATATCCGCGCGTTTAAGCACTTTTGGTGTTTCAATGGTAATGCCCGGCACGCCATATTCGCTTTTTACCCATTCGCTGTCCAGCAGCTCTTTGGTCGGGTGTCCAAGGATATTGTCTTTCAGGTAATCGAACCCTTTAGTAATCCCGATATATGCGCCTGTGCCCAACACCAGTAAAAAGCAGGATGCCGCAATGATAACCGTGCGCTGCCTTTTTTTCTTTTTTTGCGCAAGCGCCAGCATCCTGGCCTTCTCTTCTTCGGTAGGCTCTCTTTCCTCCACCTCTTCCGGAAGGCTTTTATCGATAACATTTATCGCCTGTTCAATACGTTCACGGTCCTGCATTACCACATTGTCCGATGGCCGTGAGAGGGCAAATTTTGCCATATCGGCATTGCGCAGCACTTTTTCGAGTTCCTCATACACGGTTTCGTCAAGGCCCATCTTCTTACGTGCCGCTGCCTCATGCATGGCTGCAATCAGCTGGCTTGTGGTGCTTTCCATAGCCGGGATGTGCAATGTCTCTTCGAGGTAGGCTCGTGCAATATCCACCAGCCCGCTGTAGTATTCTTTTACCTCTCCTTTTTGAAGCAGTTTTTCCTGCTCAAGCCTGGTGAGGCTTATTCGTACCCTTTCGATAGGCGTGGTATTGTCTGCCGGGATTTCTTTAGGTTCCAGCCTGCGTTTTTGGCGGTATTTGTAAATATAGTAGCCCACAACGCCCCAAAACAGGATGCCAAGCACGATATACAGCCACAGCCAGCTCCGCGATGTCGCGCCCATAACCGGCTTAATGTCATACATTTTCTGCTTGAGGGTATCCACAACAATGTTGTTTACCTCGATAGTAAGCGGATTGGTCTGGTATGTCTTATTATTGATGATTACTGGAAGCTTCGGTATCTCATACCTGCCGGAATCGAACTGGGTGAGCCCGTATTTTTTTACCAACTCATACATCGCATCTTTTTCGATGGTATCGGTAGGGAAGGCTTCGAGCACTTCGAGCTGGCCGAAATTCTTACCTTCGGGGAAGCTGATTTTCTCGCCTTTATTGGCTGTTGCCTTTAAAATAAGGTGGAACTGCGAGCCGATCCTTATTTTGGTGGAATCGATACTTGCCTGTACCGGCCTGTGCTGCCCGAATGTTGCAGCGGCAGTGAGCAGTAAAAGCAATGTATAATATAATCTGGTCATTTGTATCATTTCTGTATTAACCCCTGCTTTTAAAATAGCCCAGCAGTTTGGTTACATAAGATTCCCCAACCTGCGCGCTTACCGTTCCGGCACCGCATCGGCTGAAAGTCTCCTTAAAATATTTCACCCTTTCGGCATAATGCGTTTCATACTGCAGCCTTACCGCTTTAGAGCCGGTATCTACCGATATGACTTCGCCTGTTTCGGCATCGGCCATATCCACAAAGCCGATGTCGGGCATTTTTTCCTCGCGGATGTCGTGCACGCGAACGCCTGTAATGTCGTGTTTCTTAGACGCTATTTTCAGGTTATGCTCATATCCGGCATCCATGAAATCGGATATCAGGAATACAATAGCCTTTTTCTTTTGTACGCCCGAGAGGAACTTCAGCGCCTGCGAAAGGCCGGTCCTTCTGCTTTGCGGCTCAAATTCTATCAGCTCGCGGATGATGCGCAGCACATGCGACTTGCCTTTTTTTGGCGGCACATACAGCTCTATTTTGTCGGAAAAGAGTATCAATCCTATCTTATCGTTATTTTGCGTAGCCGAGAATGCCATTGTGGCGGCGATCTCGGTCACCATGTCTTTCTTAAACTGGCTTTGCGACCCGAAATTCTCCGACCCGCTCACGTCTACCATCAGCATCATGGTAAGTTCGCGCTCCTCCTCGAATACCTTTACATAGGGCTCGTTGTAGCGGGCGGTCACGTTCCAGTCGATAGCCCGTACATCGTCCCCGAACTGGTACTGGCGCACTTCGCTAAAGGTCATACCCCGCCCTTTGAAGGACGTATGGTATTCCCCCGAGAAGATGTGATCGCTCAGCCTCCGGGTCTTTATCTCAATCTTGCGGACTTTTTTAAATATTTCTTTAGTATCCAATTTTTCGCAGTTATGGGTTCAGGGTTTCGGGTTCAGGGTTTTGAGCATCCGCCTGAATACTTGTGCCTGCTTTAGTAAATTTAGATCCTTTATAATTAGAAGCATTTAAATAGGAAATAAAAGAACCTAATAATTTGTTTTCCTGTTCCGTTTTATCGGCAACAAGTCTGAACTGTTCTTCACTAATATGTTTCCTGTCGAGAGCACGGTATAATTGGGAACGAAGTTCACCGCATGAACCTTTTGAAATACTAAGGAACTGAATGAATTCACGATTTCCGTTACGTTCAAAGCCTTCTGAAATATTGTCCATAATAGAACCTGATGACTTATTCATTTGGTTGCGAAGTTCAAAATCTTTTCCAAGAGTTGTAGTTTCAAATAAATACCAGACATCCTGGCATATCTCTCTTGCCAGCTGCCAAACTTTTAAATCTTCAAATTTCTCAATTTTCGCCATATAGCTAATTTACTACAAAAACCCGCAATTGTTTTTTACGTTTCTACAAGCAACCCGGAACTCTAAACCCAAAACCCAGAACGGTTTTACGGCACCTCAACTTCGTTGATGATCTTATTGATGATATCCACCGAGGTGATGTTCTCGGCTTCGGCTTCGTAGGTAATACCGATACGGTGGCGCAGTACATCATATACTACAGCACGTACATCTTCGGGGATTACGAAACCGCGGCGCTTGATGAAGGCATAGCACTTGGCCGCCACGGCAAGGTTGATGCTTCCCCTTGGTGAAGAACCGAAACTGATCCACGGCTTGATTTTTTCTAATTTATATTTTTCGGGGTAGCGGGTAGCGAACACGATGTCGAGGATATATTTCTCGATCTTTTCGTCCATGTAAACCTCGCGGACGGTTTGCTGGGCGCGGAGTATCTGTTCTATGGAAACGACCTGGTTCACTTTGTCGTAAGCCCCTTTCAGGTTTTGGCGGATCACCATGCGCTCCTCGTCCATTTTCGGGTAATCGATAACGGCTTTCAGCATAAAACGGTCTACCTGTGCTTCCGGCAGCGGATAGGTACCTTCCTGCTCCACGGGGTTTTGCGTTGCCATTACCAGGAACGGCTGCTGCAGTTTAAAGGTTTCTTCACCAATGGTCACCTGCTTTTCCTGCATCGCCTCGAGCAACGCACTCTGCACTTTGGCAGGGGCACGGTTGATCTCATCCGCAAGGACGAAGTTGGCGAATATCGGGCCTTTCTTTATGGTAAATTCGTTTTGCTTTACGTTGTAGATCATGGTTCCCACCACGTCGGCAGGAAGCAGGTCGGGCGTAAACTGGATACGGCTGAAGCTGCCGTGCACCGCCTGCGACAGTGTGTTGATGGCAAGGGTTTTCGCAAGCCCGGGAACGCCTTCGAGAAGGATATGCCCCTGCCCGAGTAGCCCTATCAGCAGGCGCTCAATCATATATTTCTGGCCTACGATGACCTTGTTCATTTCCATGGTGAGCAGGTCGACAAAGGCACTTTCGCGTTCTATCTTTTCGTTGATCGCCCTTATATCGAGGGACGATGTAGTATCTTCCATATCCTAAAAGTTTTGGAGTGTGAATTTAGTGATGTAAAGCTAACGAAACAAATAGACTTTTAATATATTCCGTGTATGTTAACGACTTGTTAAGAATTAACGCCTAAATATGGTATTGCCATTTTGCCAATCCTATTTTTCCTATTTTTATGGCACCAAAAAAATAAAATCCATTCTGATGAACTTAAAACTGTCCCCGGTAATAGCGGGAACGATGAACTGGGGCGTGTGGCAGGCCAACTTCACCACCGCCCAGATGATACAGCTGATGCACGAATGCATATCGTATGGCATTACTACTTTTGACCATGCCGATATTTACGGCGGCTATACTACTGAAGAGGAATTTGGCAGGGCATTCGCCGAAAGCGGGATCAACCGTGAAGATATACAACTTATATCCAAGTGCGGCATCCAACACACATTGGGAAGCCGTCCTACCAAAGTAAAGCATTACGACTACTCGAAGGAATATATTATCTGGTCAGCAGAGAACTCCCTGAAGTTTTTGCAGACTGACTATCTCGACATCCTCTTATTACACCGCCCGAGCCCGCTTATGCAGCCCGATGAGATCGCCGAAGCGGTGGAAAAGCTGAAAAGCGAAGGCAAGATAAAGGAGTTTGGCGTATCAAATTTTACCAACAGCCAGACCGACCTAATCCGTTCCCGTACCGAAGTGGCCTGCAACCAGATCGAATTTTCGGCTACGCATTTTGAGCCAATGCTTGACGGCAGCATGGATTATATGACCGTGAACGGCATAAAGCCACTGGCATGGAGCCCTATAGGATCTGTATTTAAAGCGGACACGGAACAATCGCAACGCCTGAAAATGTTGTTGCTGGAATTTGTTGAAAAATATGAGGCTTCGGCCGATGTTATCCTCCTGGCGTGGATCATGCAGCACCCCGCAGGCATTATCCCGGTAACCGGATCGTGCAGCACCGACAGGCTAAAGAACCAGATGAAAGCTACTCAGCTCCAACTCGAACTCGAAGACTGGTTCGCTATATGGACGGAAAGCATGGGGGCGAAGGTTCCTTAATTTTGTCCGAAGTCCGGGGTCGGAAGTCGGAAGCCGGAGGTCGTGAGGACAAGACGTATAGGCATCGGACATCGGACTTCCGACCCCGGACAAAAATCTAATAATCTAACTATTCAACAATCTAAATGAAGACAGCATTAATAACAGGGGCAACAAGCGGTATCGGCAGGGAAACGGCCAGGCTGTTTGCCAAAAACCATTTCAGGATCATCCTTTGCGGGCGCAGGGAAGACCGGCTCGCCGAGTTACAGGACGAATTCTCGGCACTTACGAAAGTACACACGCTGAACTTTGACGTGCGCGACAGGAAGGATGTAGAGGCGGCCATAGCAGCTATTCCAGAGGAATTTGCCAACATCGATATACTTATCAACAATGCAGGCAATGCCCATGGCCTCGATCCTATCCAGAATGGTGATGTGGACGACTGGGATGCCATGATCGACATTAATGTAAAAGGGCTTTTGTATGTTTCCAAAGAAGTGATACCGGGCATGGTGGAGCGGAAACACGGGCACATCATCAATATTGGGTCGATCGCAGGGAAAGAGGTTTATCCCAACGGCAATGTTTACGCGGCTACCAAACATGCTGTTGATGCATTGAACCAGGGGATGCGCATGGATCTTAACCAGTACGGCATCCGCGTAGGCGCTATCAACCCGGGCATGGTAAATACCGAATTTTCCGAAGTACGCTTTAAAGGCGACACCCAGCGTGCAGAGAACGTGTATAAAGGTATGGAGCCACTAAAGCCGGAGGATATCGCGGACATAATTTTGTTTGTTGTAACAATGCCTTACCATGTCAATATTGCGGATTTGATGGTGTTACCTACTGCACAGGCTTCAGCTACAATGGTGAATAGGTTATGAGTTCCGGGTTGCGAGTTCCGGGTTACTCGGAGGTGACGTAGAGAAGTTGGGGGTTTAGAATTGCTTGTTGGCATAAAAACATTATATGGCAAGAATCGAGAAATTTGAAGATTTAAAAGTTTGGCAACTGTCCAGAGAAATCTGCCGTGATATTTGGCATTTATTTGAAATGACCCCGTTAGGGAGAGATTTTGAACTTCGAAATCAAATGAATAGATCATCGGGTTCAATTATGGACAACATTTCGGAAGGTTTTGAACGTAACGGTACCAGAGAGTTCATTCAGTTTCTAAGTATTTCAAAAGGCTCGTGCGGAGAACTCCGTTCACAACTTTACAGAGCTCTTGACAGAAAACATATCAGTCAGGAACAGTTTGATATGATTGTCGTAAAAACAGATTCTGAAAGTAAGCTAATAGGTTCATTCATGTCATATCTTAATTCCGCTAATTATAAAGGAAGTAAATTTACCAAACCAACTTCAACATCTAATCACGCAGATGCTCAAAACCCGGAACCCGAAACCCAAAACCCGGAACTATAACCATGATCAACAAACGCCTCCTCATAAAAAACCTGCTGGCTCACAATGATGAGAGCAGCTTTTATGACAAGAAGCGCCAACTAAATTTGCATACCAAGGAAGGCAAAGGGAAATTCGTAAAGCATATCTGTGCGCTGTCGAATTCCAATCCTTCCAACAATTCTTATATCGTGGTGGGTGTGGAAGACCATGACAATGAGATAACTGGTACCGATTTTTACGACGACAGCCGCATACAGAACCTCGTGAATGCCTATCTGGAAAACCCGCCAACGATACAGTATGAAAATGTACCGTTTCCGAGCCTTTCGAAGGATAAAGTAATTGGATTGGTGACCATCCACCCGAAGCAAAACCATAAACCTTCCTATTTTAAGAAGGCAGTTTATACCATACCTGCAGGGGCGGTCTTTGTACGCAGGGGCAGCAATTCCATGCCGGCTGAAATAGAAAATGTATTTGATGAAAGCCCTGCCAATGCTGATGTTGTAGCCCAGATCGAGAACGGTTCGCGCAACAGCATCGAGCACACGCTGGAGGGCGTGATGGACTTTATCACCAACCGCCACAAGGACATGACCGCCAAATACAAGGTCTTCCAGGAGCTGTTCATCGTCTGCTGGGCCGGAAATAAAAAAGTAGTAAAGGGAAAAACCTATTTTTCGAGGGTGGATATCGAGCTGATCAACGAGCAGGTGAAGCTGTTCTATTCGGCGCTGGACGAAGTGAGCATCGACTATACTGACGATAGCTTTTCCATTACCGAATATGTGGCCCTCGGTCTTAACGACAAGACAAGCTACTACCCGCTGGAAGAAGTGAGCATCCGTTTTAAGGAGAACGGCTATTACAATATCGAGTCGACACTTTTGTTTGAGCCGCCGCAGTTTAACCGGAATGTGATGCACCATATTTACAACTCTACCCTCGTGCTGCTGGACAAGCTCCAGAAAGGGGTGCCGTTATCAGAAAGGGAGGAGAAGGATATTTACAACCTGCCTTCTACCCTGATGATCTGCTATCTCAACGATTTTACCGATGCCAAGCGCAGGCTGATCGATGCCAAGCCGCTGCTAAAGGCGTATCCTGACGCAAGTGTATATGTGTCGTTCAAGGAAGCGATGCGCATCTTACGAAAAATGAAATACGACCGCATCGATTAATTTTTGTATCTTGAATAATATTTCAATGTAATGGGCAGAGAACTTGTAATTGGCGACATACACGGAAGCTACAAAGCGGTAAAACAGATTTTGGAACGGGCAGCGGTTACTGCAACCGACCGCCTGATATTTTTGGGCGATTATGTAGACGGCTGGGGGCAGTCGCCGGAAGTAATTGATTACCTGCTTCAATTGAAATCACAGTTCGATTGCGTTTTCATTCGTGGCAATCACGACGATCTGCTGCTGCGCTGGCTGAAGACCGGCGAATATACCGAGGAATGGTTCAATCACGGCGGGAGGCTGACCATGGAACATTATGAAAGGCTTCCCGCTGACAAGCGCCAATTGCACATCCTTTTTCTGGAAAGTTTGCAGGACTATTATCTTGACGATGACAACCGACTCTTCGTACATGCAGGCTTCACCAGCCTTAACGGGGTAAAGCACGAATTTTTTACGCGAATGTTCTTTTGGGACAGGACGCTTTGGGAAACAGCGCTATGCCTGGATAAAAGCATCGGCCATAACGACCCGTTGTATCCGAAGCGCTTCACACATTACAAAGAAATATTCATTGGCCACACGCCGGTAACACGCATCGGGGAAACGGTGCCCGTGCAAAAAGCCAATATCTGGAATGTGGATACCGGTGCGGCTTTTAAAGGCCCGCTGACTATTATGGATACCGGAACTAAGGAATACTGGCAGAGCGACCCCGTACATGAACTGTATCCGGACGAGAAAGGGAGAAACTAAACGCACTATTATTACAGCATGTAAGCCTTGACAGATGTTATCTTTTAGTTAAAAAGAAAAACATAAAATACAGCAGCGACTGGTAAATCATTAACTTAGTATAAATACTGATTAATGATTTCTTTCGAGCACTATACTACCATCCGGAAACATACAGAATACATTTGCAGTTTTCTGCAGACGGAAGACTATGTGCCGCAGCCTGTCCCTTTTGTGAGCCCGCCCAAGTGGCACCTTGCCCACAGCACCTGGTTTTTTGAAGAATTCATACTAAAAAAGTACTTCGACGGCTATGCGGAATTTGATAGTGACTTTGGCTTCCTGTTCAACAGTTACTACAATACGATAGGCAAAAGAGTGTTGCGTGCCCAACGGGGCAATATTACCCGTCCCGGTATCGACAGAATATATGAGTACCGGCAGTATATAGACAGCCACATGGAAATTATCATCCAGCTTAAAAGCGGCGACCCCGAATTTCGAAATACGCTTGCGCTCGGCCTTAACCATGAACAGCAGCACCAGGAATTGCTTGTAACCGACATCAAATATATCCTTGGCCACAACCCAATATTCCCTGTATATAATGAAGCAATTGACTGGGAATCGGTGCGGGAAGAAAACACCGGCTTTATCTCTGTTCCGGAAGGGATGTATGACATTGGCCACACGGGCGAAGGGTTCAGCTTTGACAATGAACATGGTACGCACAGGGTTTTCCTTGATGCCTTTGAAATTTCTGCACAGCTCGTCACCAACAGTGAATATATGGAGTTTATGGAAGCCGGCGGCTATGCCAACTTTAACTACTGGCTGGACGAAGGCTGGAGCTGGGTTTTACAAAATGATATCCACGCGCCGTTATACTGGCACAGCATCGACGGGGAGTGGCATCACTATACCCTCCGTGGGCTTGAAAAAGTAGACCCAGATGCAATGCTTACGCATATCAGCTTTTATGAAGCTGCGGCTTATGCCGAATGGAAACGAATGCGCCTGCCTACCGAGTTTGAATGGGAAGCCGCATCTTCTCAATTCAATTGGGGGAAGCGTTGGGAATGGACCCACAGCGCCTACCTGCCTTATCCACGGTTCCGGAAGCCTGAAGGCGCCATAGGCGAGTACAATGGCAAGTTCATGATCAACCAGATGGTGCTTCGGGGATCATCCTGCGCCACCCCGCAGGGCCACAGCCGCAACACCTACCGTAATTTTTTTCATCCTGACGAACGCTGGCAGTTTACCGGCATCCGTCTCGTAAAACTGTAGCATTATTATGAAAACCAAAACATTAGTAGATCCATTTGCCGAAGATGTAACAAAAGGGCTTACCGAAAACCCGAAATCCCTGCCGTCAAAGTATTTTTATGATGACAGGGGAAGCCGCATTTTCATGGAGATAATGGCAATGCCTGAATACTACCCTACCGGGTGCGAATTTGAGATACTGCTACAGCAATCTCCTGCGATCGTAAACAAACTGCCTTTTACGGTCCCTTTCAATATCATTGAATTCGGTTCCGGCGATGGTATGAAAACAAAACATTTGCTCAAAGCCTTTACAGAACAGGGTGCGCCATTTACGTATATCCCTATAGATATTTCACAGGAAGCCATCGATGCGCTCGAAGCCAATATCAACCAGGCTTTGCCGGGAATAGACATGCAGCCGCAAACAGGTGACTATTTTGAGGCGCTAACCGGTATTGACAGCGAAAAACCCGCACTGTTCCTGTTTTTGGGTGGCAACATTGGCAATTATAAAGATGCCGATGCTATAGCGCTACTGGAAAGATTTCACGCGCAAATGAAGACAGGCGATATGCTGCTGATGGGAATGGACCTTCAAAAAAACCCGAGGATTATACAGAAAGCGTATGACGATCCGCATGGCGTGACACGTGCATTCAATATGAACCTACTAACGCGGATAAACAGGGAGCTTGATGCCGATATCAACCTGGACCAGTTTGATTTTTACTGTGACTACAATCCGCAAAGCGGGGAAGTGAACAGTTATCTTGTGAGCCTGAAAAAACAGCATGTGCACAGCGCTTTACTCAACACTACTTTTTATTTTGAGAAGGACGAGCTGGTATGGACAGAGCTTTCCAAAAAATATACTTTAGCCGGTATTAGCGCCCTTGCACAATCTGCAGGTTTTGCTGTAGCCCATAACTTTATGGATTGCAGGCATTATTTTACTGACAGCTTGTGGATAAAATAAAAGGCTGCCCTTGCGGACAGCCTCTTACTTATGAAGCATTCTTTTCTTTTTTGCTTTTGGCTTCCTTCTTTTTGGACTTTTTTTCCAGGTTTTTCTTGTCCTTTACCCTTTTGATGTGGCCGTCCATCGCTTCCATGAAATAAGTATTCATGGCCGATCTCTTTGCATCGGTGTAATAGTCGATGGCAGTGCTGTACATTTCGTACTTCTCATACAATACACCGGACAGGTACGCAAGCCTCGCCCTATCGGCTCCCGGCACTTTTTTACCAAGGTCGATGATCTTTAGGGCTTCGTCGATCCTGTTCCTGTTGATGAGCATAGAAGCATACTGATAGTAAGCAGGAAGGTACTCGTTATCGAGGTACAGCGTCATCCTGTAATAGAATTCCGCCTGCTTATAATCCTCCAGCTGCTCTTCGTATATTTTGCCCATAAGGAACTGCGCGCCGGTATGCTCGCTGTCGGCAGCGATGACGTATTGCAGCTTCTCGATGCATTCTTCCACATTGTAAGGGTAATTGTCCCTTGCCTGGATGTACATCACTTCGTAGGTGTTAATTCCCATTGTTATTGTTTTTTATAACCTGCAAGGTTTTTTCCAACCCTGTAGGTTTGATTATTTTAATTCATTTCTCCAGCATGAGTGAAGCTCTTCCCCTCCTCTGGAGGGGTGGCGGAGCCGGGGGTGGTTTATACATAATTTAACCACCCCTCCCTTCGGGCACCCCTCCAAAGGAGGGGAAGCGAGGACAATCACCCCCTGTCCATCCTCACGATCTTTGGCAGGAAAGTGCCCACAACATCCACGAGTTCCGTTTGGTGTGCCATTACCTTCTTAATGTCCTTGTAGGCCATAGGCGCTTCATCCAGGCCTGCGCCAAGAAGTGTCACGCCGTGATCCTTTAACACTTTTTTGAGCTCGCTTTGTGTGACGGATCGTTTGGCATCGGTGCGCGACATTTGCCTTCCTGCTCCATGTGAAGCCGAATTTAGTGATAACGGGTTGCCTTTTCCCTTTACAATGTAACCCGGTGCGGTCATCGATCCCGGGATAATGCCCAGCACGTTCTTTTGTGCCGGGGTAGCGCCTTTGCGGTGCACGATGAGTTCCTGCCCGTTCACGATCTCCTTCCACGCAAAGTTGTGATGGTTCTCTACCATAGCCAGCGGCCTTTCGCCCAACGCCTTCGCTATCCGTCTGTGGATGTCGTGGTGGCATGCAGAGGCATAATCACCGGCAAGGTTCATCGCGATCCAGTATTCCTGTCCATCGTGCGAGTCGAGATCGAGCCAGGCAAGGTGCTGCGCCATTTTTGGCAGCGGCGTTTGCTTCGTGGCGAGGTAGGTGTACTCTTTGGCCACATTGGCACCAAGCCCGCGCGACCCGCTGTGCGATAATACACCTACATACTTACCCGGCGGCACTTTAAATTCATTATCATCTCCCAGCACTTCTACGATGCCAAACTCCACGAAGTGATTGCCGCCGCCGGAACTGCCTAACTGTTGGTAGGCTTTGTTCTTAAGCTTTTTCAGCAATGGTATTTCCCTGAAGGCATCACGTTCAAAGATCTCATGGTCCCCACGGCTTTTGTGTACTTCATTAGTGCCGAACTTGGTGTGCGTTTCGAGTATGCCCACATATTTGTCCTTATGCCCTTCGATGAACGACGGGTTGATGTCGAATATGCTCAGGCACATCCGGCACCCGATATCTACACCTACTCCATAGGGTATCACCGCATTTTCTGTCGCCAGCACCCCGCCAATGGGCAGGCCGTAACCTGAGTGGCCGTCGGGCATCAGTGCACCTGCTTTAGAAACCGGCAGTTTCAGCGCAGTGAACAATTGCTCTTTGGCACTTGCCCCGATCTCGTTCTCACCAAAAATGGTGAACGATGCGCGGGTGTTGTTCAGCTGCCGTGATTCGGTTTTTTTGGCCTCGAGCAGCGCTTCGGAAATTTTACCAAAGATGCCGTTGCCTTTAAATTTTGCAGGATCATCCAGCACTTCCTTCAGTATCGCGAGCGCCCTGGGCTTTGTTTCCCTTTTGTAGTGGCGCAGCATGATCTCCATTGCTATGCTGATGGATTTGTTTTGCGGATATCCTATATCGATGAGGTCTTTGCCTCTTAATCTTAATTTTGCCATAATTTTAAATTTTTGAATCAGGTAAAGCAGCATTCATGCTGCCTTACCGTAGTTTTGATAAGATCCAAAGGATCTTGATAATGATCAATACGATCCGTACAACCTCTGTTGCGCTTAGTTCGTTTGTAGGCCTGTATGCCCTGTAGTAGTCTACGGGCTGCTGTACCGGCTCGCCTCCCTGGTAATGCACGGCGGCAGGTGGCGGCGGGACATATTCCTCTTCGTAAAAAGTGCCATCGGTCAATTTCTCTGTTGCTGCCCACTCTGCCATTATTGCCCTCGCTTCATCAGAAGGTATTTCGTTGAACTTCGCTTTCGCCTGAACAATCTCCATCGTTTCAACTGCCACTTCGATGGTTGCAAGAGTGATATAGCCTTTATCACCGGGTATGAACCTCCTCAAAGAGAAGATCGCGCAGGTTCCAATGGTGCAATCATAGGCATAATCGGCCACGCAGTGTGACTGTTCGGCGCCTTCTTCATACAATTCCTGTGAGGTGCCCAATTGCACTATCCTAAAGATCGCGTCCTCTTTTTGCACTTCGTAGTTCTTAACACTGCATAGTTCCCAGTCGCTAAACTGCGCCGCTGCCAGCCTTTTGGCCATCTCCGCATGGTATTCTGCTGCCCTTTTTGCAACCGATGCCCATGTACGGCCTTTAAGGCTGTAAGCATTATCAACCTCATACATAGCGTCAAGGTATAGTAGTACACGCTGCAACTGGTCGAAAGCGACAGGCTCCTCCACTCTGGCAACGAACCGTATCACAACAAGCGTAAACGCCGCATCCCGGAATCTTTCGAATTCATGCGCCCACGCCACAGCTTCGGCCCTTGCTATTGTAGCGCCACAGCCCAATGCCTGTGCCCGCCGTATGGCCTGCACCAGGGTGAACTGTCTTGGCGTGTTGCGGAACTCGTGGGCCATCCTTGCCGTAAAGCCCTTGGGGATGATATTCAACGCCTGAACACTATCGCCGCGGCCAAGCTTTATATAGTAGTACATGGGTATCCTGCTGCTTTCGGCGAAGGCGTACTCCATGAACTCTGGCACCTCGTACTTTGCAAAACAATGCCTAATCAACGATGCGAGCTGGCCTTCGGCAGTAAGGGCATCTTTAACCCATTCATTTACAGGCCGCACCATTTTGTCTTCAAAATATGCAATGTTCACCAACACATTGATGAAAGCCGGGTTACGCAGCACACCGTAGCATTTCTTGGTATGAATTAGCAGCAATAGCATGCGGAAAGCAGCCTTCTTTGGCTTGTGGTTCTCTCCCATAAGATCCATAAGGGCAAACTGGCGCCTGATGACACCTTCGAGCGTGGTCTCGCCATATTGCAGCTCATGCTTTTCGGTATACAGCCTTTCTACCATGTCCGGAAAACCGGGCCTGGTGGCTATTCGTATTGCTGTGCTTTGTGTTTCCATTGCCTTTGATGTTGCGGCAACACCGTTGCCTGGTTACGTTTTGGTCATTTGTTGTTTTAAATGTTATCTTGCTTTGCTGTGCCGAATACATACTCTTAATTCCTAATACAACCACCCCGCCCTTCGGGCACCCCTCCAAGGGAGGGGAAGAGCTTCACTCATACCCAATACCTGTTTAGGTATAAAAAAAAGCCCGGTACCATTATCGGACCGGGCTTTACCTACGAATAGGCAGTATTCCTCCTTTCACAAGGGAATATGCGGTCCTGCGTGACGGCCATAAGTGGCTGCCATCAGCGAATTGTCCTGTATGTTATGCGAACTGTATTTCATAAGCATAAAAAAACCCGGAGCCTTTGGAGATCCGGGTTGCTATATTGTATAATTAGATTTTACTTCTAAGAATTCGGCACGCACAACCCGGGCCATAATGCAGGGATACTTCCTACATTGTTAAGCTCATATTTAGATTGTGTAAAACGCATGGTGCTGAATTTTAATTTTTGTTGTTATTAATCGGATGCAAATGTAGGCTAATTTCCTTACAAACAAAATTTTGAAGGTAATTTGAATTTAGAATAAATCTAAGGTTCAGTTTTCAGTCACAGTTCTCAAAAGTCCTCTCCCCCGACCCCTCTCCCAAGGAGAGGGGAGCGAGATGTGCCGACAGAACGTTATCTGGCCTGTAATGGAACGTTTAAAAAGTGCCTGTAGTTTGGTAATAGCCCTGGCGGAACCTGCCTGCCGGCAAAGGCAGGGCGGCATCCCCGACGCAGGAGGGATATAGCGGACGACAGGAAAATGGCGTAAAAGATGCAGGAAGTTTGGCTTCAAATAATCGGTATGTGAGAAAACAGAAAGGAGGACATCTTTCGACGTCCTTCTTTCAGGGGGAAATAAACACTACTGATTTGTTTTTTGATCTCTTATCAGATGCAGGAAATATCTTAGGGTTGCGTGGCAGGATAAATTTTGCCAAATGGCAAAAAGCAAAACATGATCTATGCTTACCTTTATGGCATGGAAGAACTTATAAACAAGCTACTGCAATTCGGCAGTCTGAACCCGCAGCAAATCGAGCTGATTAAACAGCATGCATCGGAGCTGCATGTAAAAAAAGGCGATTATTTTCATGAGGCAGGCAAGATCGCGAAGCAGGTGGGGTTTTTAACCAACGGGGCTATCAGGCTGTGCTATTACGGAAAAGGCGGCGAGGATTTTACCCGTTATTTTATGGTTGAGGGATCTTTTATTGTTGATCTTGACAGTTTTTATAATGAGATACCTTCGTCAGTCTACACGGAAGCTGTGACCGATTGCAGCCTGATCGTTTTTGAGAAGGAGGATTTTCAGCACCTTGCCGGAACGATCATCGCCTGGAATGAGATATTCACCAAAATTGCCACACAAGCCCTTTCTTTTAAAGCGAGTGCCAGTTCGGTCATGCTTACCCAGGATGCTACCGAACGCTACGAAGCATTCCTGAAGCGCTGGCCCGGACTGGCGAACAGGATATCGTTATCGTCGCTGGCTTCCTATTTAGGGATCACGCAGTCATCTTTGAGCAGGATACGGAAGAATATTTAGGCCTCACCCCCCACCCCCCTCTCCAGGGGAGAGGGGGCAGCTTCACTCAGGCGGGCCCACTCCTATGGAATAACAATTTATGGTAAACGAATGCTTTTTGCCAAATGGCAAAATTTAATCCTTTGGGCTGTTGCAATTTTGTGGTGTAATTAAAAAACAACATAAAATGAAAAAAACAGCATTAATCACCGGGGCTAATAAAAGCATCGGTTTTGAGACGGCAAAGCAATTGCTTCAGCAAGGATATAAAGTATTCATCGGAAGCAGGGATGCCGGGCGCGGTGAAAAAGCCGTAAACGAACTAAAAGCAGCAGGATTTGAGGATGTTGAGGCAATTGCACTGGAAGTAACCGATGCGGTATCCATCAGCCGTGCAGCGGACTTACTTTCTTCAAAGGTTCCACACCTCGATGTTCTTATCAATAATGCAGGCATCCCGGGGACTTATCCACAAGAGGCGGGCAGCGTTTCGCAGGAAAACCTTCGCACCGTATTCGATACGAACTTTTTCGGATTGATAGAAGTGACCCAGGCATTCCTGCCCTTATTAAAACAATCGGATGCCCCGCGTATCGTAAATGTGTCAAGCGACCTTGGTTCGCTGGGCTTTAATACCGATCCCGGATCACGGCATTATGAGGTTAAGCCTGTTGCCTACAATTCTTCTAAAGCTGCGCTTAATATGTATACTGTTATACTTGCTTATGAGCTTAGGGACACCACCTTTAAAGTAAACAGCGTGAATCCCGGCTATACAGCAACTGATTTCAATAACCACACCGGTTACAAAACAGTAGAAGAGGCTGCGGCTCCTATTGTGAAGTATGCTACCATTGGAGAGGATGGGCCAACGGGTAAATTCTTTAGTGATTATGGTGATACGCCGTGGTAATTTACGATTTGCGATGAAGAGATTTCTCCCTGCGGTCGAAATGGAATAACGAAAATTTTAATTGGAAATGATGTTCCATTTCGAACGCAGCGCAGCGGAGAGAGAAATCTCATATAATAAATATAGTAAAGAAGAGAATTCTCATATCGTCGAAATGGAAGAACGGAAATAAAAAGTCCCGCCTTAAAGCTAAGACGGGACTTTCTATATAAGATCAATTGTTATATTACAAATCGAAACGGATGCCTTGTGCCAATGGCAATTGCGTACCATAGTTGATGGTGTTGGTCTGCCTCCTCATGTAAGCTTTCCATGCATCGGAGCCACTCTCGCGGCCACCGCCTGTTTCTTTTTCACCACCAAATGCACCGCCGATCTCAGCACCCGAAGTACCGATGTTCACGTTGGCAATACCACAGTCTGACCCTGCCTGAGAAAGGAACAATTCCATCTCGCGCATGTTGTTGGTGAATATCGATGAAGATAGCCCTTGCGGCACGCCATTCTGCAGTTCGATAGCCTGCTCGATGGTGCTGTATTTCATGATGTACAGTATCGGTGCGAATGTTTCTTCCTGAACGATGTTGAAGTGGTTTTCAGCCTCGATAATGCACGGCTTCACGTAGCAGCCGCTTTCGTAGCCTTCGCCTTCCATTACGCCGCCTTCCACGATAATCTTGCCACCTTCCTGTTTTGCTTTCTCGATAGCATTCAGGTAGTCCTGCACCGACCCTTTGTCGATAAGCGGGCCTACGTGGTTGTTGCTGTCCAATGGGTTGCCTATTTTCAGCTGGCCGTAAGCATTTTTCAGTACTTCAACTGTTTTGTCGTACACACTTTCGTGGATGATCAACCTGCGTGTAGTAGTACACCTTTGTCCGGCTGTACCTACAGCGCCGAATACCGCACCTACCAATACCATAGAGATATCGGCATGCTCTGATACGATGATCGCATTGTTACCGCCTAACTCAAGGATGGTGTTACCAAAACGCTCAGCCACCGTTTTCGACACGTGGCGGCCTATCCTTGTAGAGCCTGTGAATGATACCAATGGAATACGCTTGTCGTTGTTTATAAGGTCGCCCGACTCGTTACCTACCACAAGGCAGCTAACGCCTTCCGGCACGTTGTTTCTTTCTAATACAGTCTTGATGATGTTCTGACAGGCTACGGCACAAAGAGGAGTCTTCGAGCTTGGCTTCCAGATACAAACGTCGCCGCAAACCCATGCAAGCATCGAGTTCCAGCTCCATACCGCTACCGGGAAATTGAATGCCGAGATGATGCCTACTACACCAAAAGGGTGC
Source organism: Flavobacterium album (assembly GCF_003096035.1). Taxonomy (NCBI): domain Bacteria; kingdom Pseudomonadati; phylum Bacteroidota; class Flavobacteriia; order Flavobacteriales; family Flavobacteriaceae; genus Flavobacterium; species Flavobacterium album. The sequence goes on from NZ_CP029186.1 coordinate 934,672, forward strand.
CATTGCTCATACATACGGTGCATTGGCCTTTCGCTGTGCATGGTAAGTCCGTAAAGCTGGCGTGAAAGACCCACTGCAAAGTCGCAGATATCGATCATTTCCTGAACCTCGCCAAGGCCTTCCTGAAGGCTCTTGCCCATTTCGTAAGAAACAAGCTGCCCAAGAGCGTCTTTGTGCTTGCGAAGCTCATCGCCCATCTGGCGAACGATCTCCCCACGCTTAGGCGCAGGTACCAGCCTCCATGTTTTGAATGCCTCTTCGGCTTTGGCCATAGCAGCCTGGTAATCGTCGGCAGTAGATGCTTTTACTTTCGCGATAAGCGTGCCGTCTACCGGTGAATAGGATTCTATTATTTTACCGTTTGCAAAGCTGTTGCTCCCGGTTGATGTTCCTTCATTTATTTCTTTTATTCCCAGTGAAGCCAGTGCTTCCTGAATACCAAACTGGTCTGTAAGTGTTGCCATTGTAACTTTTTTGTAGTTTAATGTTATTTTGCACAAAGATATGGTTTTTTTGTGTTTTTGATAAATTGTACAGCATTAAGTGAATGTATTGTAATTATTATGCAATGGTGTGTGGGCTATACCGCAAAGATGCGCGTAGCGACGAGAAGATGCACAAAAGGTTTTTCTGCTTCACAGAATGGGGTTACTATGTGAGACGTAGCAGTGCTACGCCTCTACGCCGTATTTGGCGGCAACCCCGAACCCGCGACCCGAAACCCGGAACTTAATTTTTAAAACAGCTTTTTCCTCTTGAACATGAAAACGCTGATTCCGGATATTATAAGCGAAATAAACAGGATTATCCACAGGCCATAAGGATTATTTTCCAATGCATTAGGAACGTTCATTCCGTACATACTGGCAATGAAGGTAGGAATCATCAGGATTATGGATATCGATGTCAGTTTCTTCATAATGATATTCAGGTTATTGGATATTACCGAAGCATAGGCATCCATCATCCCTGAAAGGATATTGCTGTAGATATTGGCACTATCCTGCGCCTGCTTGAGTTCAATATCAACATCTTCAAGCAAATCCGGGTCGAAAGTGCTGTTGTAGTTTCGCAAATTCCTTATCCTGTAAAAAAGGGTATCGTTTCCCTTTAATGAAGTAATGAAATATACAAGGCACTTTTCTAATTGCAGGAGCGCCTGGAGGTCTTCATTACGAATGGATTGCTCAAGGCTGTTCTCTGCCACCTTGATACGGTGGTTGATCTGCTTCAGGTATTTTTGGTACCATACACTCGCGGAAAGAAGCAGCTTTAGTACCAGGTCAAAATCATTAGTAATTGTCACCTGCTTGCGCTGCGTATAAGTAATAAAATCGGTGACCATGTGGTTTTTCACAAAGCAGAGCGAGATAAATTTCCCATGGCCGAACACAAGGCCGAGCGGTGCGGTGCTGTACGGCAGCTTTTCGTCGTTGGTGTGATAGGGAATACGAAGAATTATAAGCGTCCAACCGTCCTCAGTTTCGATGCGGGGGCGCTCGTCCATATCTTCAATATCGTTATAGAAAGCCTGCGGTATCTGGAGTTCTTCAAGCAGGTAGGCGGTTTCAGAAAGTGTAGGCTCTATAGCGTTTATCCAAATGCTTTTTGAGGCATTTTCAGCAACTTCAAGCCCGTTGCCGTTTTTGTAGAATGTGATCATTAGAATGCAGTTCTTTTGGATAAAGAACTGCGCGGCAATTCCTTATCCGGTGATTAAATGTTCTTTACTATCGGGATGCGAATCGTCCATAAATGAATTTTTTTGCGGTGCAAAGTTAGGAATTAAAACTGTAATTGTAATGTGTTTATGTGGAATAAGAAGTTTAGAATAAGCATCATGATGCGTGAGACATAGCAGTGCTACGCCCGTACATCGTTGCGAATGGCAACCCCGAACCCTAAGCCCCGAACTAAACCGTATATCGCGGGTCGGCTTCCATCACATACCCGCATTTATCGCAGGTACGCAATTCTTCAGAATTATAAAAGTGGTTAAAGTGCGGCAGGAAATCTTTTTCGATATCCTTAAGCTCAAAATATACTTCATATAGCTTATGGTTGCAGTTTTCACAGAACCATAAAAGGCCATCGGTAAAGCCCCTGCCTGCGCGGACACGTTCGATAACCAGTCCGATAGAGCCTTCGCTGCGTACGGGGGAGTGCGGCACCTTTCCGGGATGCAGGTACATATCGCCGGCATTCAGTTCCATTTCCTTGCGCTCTCCTTCGTGCTGTACGATTACCTTAATACTGCCTTCGAGCTGGTAGAATAATTCCTCGGTTTCATTATAATGATAGTCCTTGCGGGCATTTGGCCCTGCTACGACCATGACAATATAGTCATCCGATAGCGGATAGATATTCTTGTTGCCTACCGGCGGCTTGAGGAGGTGGCGGTTATCATCTATCCATTTATTAAGGTTGAAGGGTTTTAGCAAAGACATAGCGTAAAGTTTTAGTGGTACTAAGGTACGGAGATAATGATTTAAAAGAATGATAAAAATCATGGAGGACAAAAATCCCTACTATTTGCCACCTCACCCCCAGCCCTGCCTACCGGCAGCAGGCCCTCTCCTAAGGAGAGGAAAGCAGCTTCACTCAGGCTGAACAGTCCTCTCCCCCTACCCCTCTCCCAAGGAGAGGGGAGCGAGACGTGCCGACAGTACGTGTCAGTCTTCTGTATAGTTGCCCACACAATCAGAACAATTAGCGAAGTAAATGAATTCCGGCAACAAAAAAGCCAGCTATTCGCTGGCCTGTTTTGTATTATTTTACTTCCTGTATCAGGTAGACGTACACCGGGAAGTGGTCACTGAAACCGGGTTCCCCGTTCGAGTTTCGCAGCGGGTAGCCTTTGTACTGGCCGGAAGACTGCGTGAGGTAGGTCTTATTATATACCCCTGCTTTCCAGAAACGGAAGGAAGTGTAGTCTTTGCGGATAAGCGGCTCTGTCATGATCATCTGGTCGAAAAGGTCCCAGGCGTCACGGTAACCGATAGTTCCGATACCTTTATGAGCCATCTCTTCCATCGGGTTGAACAATCCGCCCTGCTTTACTTCGTCTTTTTTTCCTTTGGCTCCTAAAACTTTTTTAACGCTGTTGTTGTATGGACCGTCGTTAAGGTCGCCCATCGTGATCACTTTGGCATTCGGGTTGATCTTGTACAGAGAATCGATTATCTTTCTGTTAAGTGCGGCAGCGGCCTCACGGTTCGGGCTGCTCTTCTTTTCGCCTCCCGAGCGCGATGGCCAGTGGTTCACAATGAAGCTCACCTCTTCGCCATCAAGCAAACCTGTTACGAGTAACTGGTCGCGGGTAAAGATCCTTCCGGTATATTCGGCAGTTACCTTTCCATCACCGCTTTCTTTGGTAGCATCATTCTGCTCCACTTCGGCAATGTAACCGTTCCTTATAATAAGCGGTATATTGATATAGCTTGTCGGCTTAAAATGTTTTTTGTTGTAAAAAAGCCCAACATCAATACCCCTTTTATCGGGCGAATCGAAATGGATGATGCCGTAGTCCTTATTTACAAGAGCCGGCTGTTTCAGCAGGTCTTCAAGCACGCCACGGTTCTCTATCTCTGCAATACCTATTATAGTAGGCGATTCCGGGTTTTCTCCCGTGCCTATTTCGGCAAGGACCCTGGAAAGGTTAGCCAGTTTCTTCTTGTATTTTTTGGTGGTCCACTTTTGCCTTCCATCCCTCAGCCACTCTTCATCATTAATGGTAGGGTCGTTTATCGTATCAAACAGGTTCTCAATATTATAAAATGCAATGGTGTGCACTTTAAATTTTTTATCCTGCGCAGACGCGTTGAATACGGCCAACATTCCCAGCACCAACCAAACAAATCTTTTTATCATATGTAACAAATATTAATTTTATGTCAACTTTTATAACAATTGCGATGCCAAAAGTAAATAATATTTCTAAATGATGTACATTTGCGCCCGTTAAGAAATTTTTAACTTAGCAAAAAAGAGAACTAATCTAAATTTATTTATGAAAAAACTAGTAATCAGTCTTTTATTTGTAATGCAGGTTTTCTGTGCCTGGGCGCAGGATACAGCGACAGTACAAGGTAAAGTAGTCGATTCTAAATCGCAGAAGCCTCTGGAAAATGTGGTTGCCACACTGCAAAGCACAACCCAGACGGCCCTAACTAATGCAGAAGGTGTCTTTATTTTTGAAAACGCTCCCGCAGGTAGTGAAGTTATCGTGGTAAGCAGCGCGGGGTATGTTTCGCAAACATTCAGCCTTGAAATCGTTGCAGGACAGCCGCTTGACCTTGGCGTTGTATCGCTTGATGAGGACATTACCTCTGAGCAGCAGCTGAGCTTAATTACCATTACCGATAATGACCTTGGTGATGATAACAGCGGATCGGAAAATACCGCAGGCCTGTTACAGGCATCAAGGGATACTTACCAGCAGGCGGCCGCTTTCAACTGGGGGCAGGCACGTTTCAGGATAAGGGGACTTGATAATGAATACGGTACAACCATGATAAATGGTGTTATTATGAACAAGCTTTATGACGGAAGGCCACAATGGAGCAACTGGGGCGGCCTTAACGATGCTACCCGTAACCAGGAATTTACTATGGGCTCTGCACCATCAGATTATACTTTCGGAAGTATCTTAGGTACACAGGAAATAAACACCAGGGCCTCTATTTTCAGGCCGGGCGCAAGGATATCATTCTCAGGAACAAACACCAACTACAACTGGAGGGCTATGGCCACTTATGCTTCCGGCATGAACGCTAACGGCTGGGCCTATGTGGTTTCGGGCTCAAGAAGGTGGGCTGTGGAAGGTAACTTTGAAGGTACCGATTACAGCGCAAACTCATTATTCATGAGTATCGAAAAGAAAATAAACGATGCCCACAGCATCAACTTTACCGGTATCTATGCGCAGAACAGCAGGGGTAAAAACTCTCCGAACACAAAAGAAGTGAATGATATCGCCGGTGAAAAATACAACTCGTACTGGGGTTGGCAGGATGGTAAAAAAAGGAACTCCCGCGACAAGGATGTTGAAGAGCCGATCCTTATGCTAAGCCACTTTTGGGAAATAAACGAAAAAAACAACCTGAACACTAACGTAGCTTACCAGTTTGGTAAAATAGGAAACAGCAGGCTGGATTACCAGAATGCACCAAATCCTGACCCAACATACTACAGGAACCTGCCAAGCTTCTTTACTTCTACGTATGATGATGCAGGCAACTATGTAGGCGACCAGGAACCTTATGTTACCAATGCTGCCAATGCAAATTTCCTGAACAACAGGCAGATCGACTGGAATGCGCTTTATACTGCTAACAAAAATACTGCTAACGGCCGTAGCGCTTATGTACTATATGAAGACAGGACAGATGACAATACGCTGACTGCCAATTCAATACTTCATTCACAGTTATCGGACAACATTACGCTTAACGCGGGTGCTACGTACAAACATGTAAAATCGCATAACTTCCAGAACCTTCTGGACCTTTTGGGCGGTAAATTCTTTGAGGATTTTGACAATTTCTATACTGGTGATTTCTCACAATCGGATCTTAACCACCCGAACAGGACTGTGGGCGTGGGCGATACCTATGGCTACAACTACAACTTGTTTGCTAATACAATCAATGCATTTACACAGTTTAAATTCTCTTACAAGAAGATAGATTTCTACCTTGGACAGGAATTCTCACGTTCCCAGTACCAAAGGGAAGGGCTTTACAGGAATGGCCTTTATGCCAACAACTCTTATGGAAAAAGCGCGAAGGCTAATTTTGAGAACTACGGCTTTAAAGGCGGCCTGACTTACAAGATTGACGGAAGGAACATGCTTGTATTCAACGGTGTGCGCATGACTAAAGCCCCTACGTTAAGGAACACTTTCCCTAATGCAAGGCTAAATAACAATATTGTTGACGGATTGGGCAGCGAAACCCTGTCAAGTGTTGACGCAAGCTACGTTATCAGGACACCAAAGCTTAAAGCAAGGCTTACAGGTTTCTATACAACAATACAAAATTCTACCGAAACATCATTCTTCTTTGGAGAAGGTATCTTTGACGGGTCAGATTCTGCCGATTCAAATGCATTCGTAGCAGAAACCGTAACAGGTATTGACAAGAGGATGATGGGTGGTGAGCTTGGTATAGAGTACCAGGTTACATCTACCATCAAAGTTATGGGATCTGCCTCTATAGGCCAGTATACCTACACTAACAATCCTCACGTAAGCATCAATAATGATGCCCTTGCTGCACTTAGCACAAACGGCGACGGTACTGAGGTTTCTCTCAACCCGAACACTACTGTAGATTTTGGCCCTGCCTACCTTAAAAACTACAAGCTTCCGGGCACGCCACAACAGGCTTTCTCTATAGGTGCTGAATACCGCGACCCTAAATTCTGGTGGGTAGGCGCTAACGCTAACTACCTTGCAAACAATTATATGGACATTTCTGCGTTGTTAAGGACTTCTAACTTCTTTGACAATCCAGCAGCGCCGGGCACAACTTTTGATGATGCTACAACTGCAAGGGCAAGGCAATTGCTAAAACAGGAGAAATTCGATAGCTTTACACTGATCAACCTTTCGGGAGGTAAGTCATGGAGGATAGGACAAAATACTGTGGGTATCTTTGCAAACGTAAACAACGTATTTGACGTAACTTATAAAACAGGCGGTTTCGAACAGGCACGTAATGCAAACTTCCAGCAGCTGAACCAGGATGTATCAAGCGGTACACCTTCTTTTGGACCTAAATATTTCTACGGTTACGGAAGGACTTATTTCGTTAACCTGTACATCAACTTTTAATTAAAGAAACTATGAAAAATATAAAAATATTACTTTTCGGCACCTTTGCAGCGGTACTTGCTACAGGCTGTGTGAGCGATGACGATTTCCGTACACCACCGCTTAATGAAGTGATCTTTTCGCAAAACTTTAATGAAGCGGTTGACAACACACCTCTTGACATTACAGGATGGACGAACTTCGCCTCGCAGGGTACTACAAAATGGACAGAGCAGGTATTTAGCGGTAACGGTTATGCAGAGTTCAGCAGTTTCAGCTCAGGCAATGCTGTCAATGTAGGCTGGCTTATTACCCCTGCCATCAATATTGATGGTTCTGCCAAAAAACTTACTTTTGTTGCTGCACAACACCATTTGGACTCTCCTGCAAACAAGCTTGAGGTATTGGTATCTACCAATTTTGACGGTACCGATGTTATGGCAGCTACATGGACACCCGTAACCGCTACACTGCCAACGCAGGCTAACGACTGGTATGAGTTCGTACCTTCTGGCCAGGTTGACCTTTCTGCCTTTTCAGGCAATGTTTACATCGCTTTCAGAGTAACCGGATCAGGGACAGATACTACCCTGGACGGCGCTTACCAGATTGACAACGTTAAACTATTTTAATAAAAAGAAACTATGAAATTTTCCAAATACTTATTGATAGGCGCACTTTCGGCAGGTTTTCTTACCGGATGTGCCAATGACGATGATTATGATGCGCCGGTAATGGAATGCATTAACCCGGGACTGACGGTAACAAAATCTGTCTCTGATATTTTAGCCACAGCTACCGCTACACCAACGCAATATACGCAGGATGACATTATCGAAGCTTATGTTACATCAAGTGATGAGCGCGGTGCTTTCTTTAAAATTGTTTCCCTCCAGACACACCCGACGGACGGATCTGCGCCAATCGGTTTCAGTATCAATATTGACGGGGCGGGATTATTTACACAGGGTTTTGTACCGGGTACAAAAGTAATGATCAAGCTTAAAGATCTTTACTATGGTATCGATTTCGGTTCCCTTGAAATTGGTGCTCTATTTGAAGGACAGGTTGGCAGGATTTCTGAGCAAACCTACAAAGACCATATTTTTGTTAACACTTGCGAGAAACTTGAAGAGGCAGACCTGGTAACGCACATGACGGTAGCCCAGGCGCTAAATGATGCTAACATCAACAGGCTTATCGAGCTTGATAATGTAGAGTTCCTCGAGGCTTCTTTCGGATACAAATTATATGACGAAAGCGCACCTACTGCTAATGGTAATAACCCGCAAACCATTGGTGGGGCTACGAACCATCAGCTGATCGACCAGGAAGGCAACAAGATCGTTTTCAGGACAAGCAGCTTTGCTAACTTCTCAGGAATGAAGATCCCTGAAGGTTCAGGAAAAGTAAGGGGTGTACTGACTAAATTCCTGGATACGTACCAGTTTGTAGCACGTTATGACACGGATATCAAATTGGATCAGCCAAGGTTTACACCGGTAGAGAACAGCGCTTCTGCACTGGGCGGTACTGCAATAGCCTATTCCGGATCATTTACCGAGGATTTCGAAAGCTATACGGCAGGCCTTACCACTTTCCCTAAATATGTAAATGACTACACTACCGGCGGAAGGTATTGGCAATTGAAATCATTCTCGAACAATGAATATATCGAGATGTCCTCATTCAACGGTGCGGGCAATCAGGGCGTAACTGCTAAAACGTATTTCTTCGTGCCCGTAAACTTCGATGCTGCCAGCACCTTCTCATTTGATAAGGAAATCCGTTATATGGCAGGCCAGTGCCTTAAAGTTTACCGTGCCGATGCAGGTACTTATATCCCAAGAACAGCTTTCAATGTAGCAAACTTTGTAGATATTACGTCGCAGTTCACCGGGCTTACATACCCTGCGACAGGCCAGTCTCAGAATACTTTCTCAACAGCCGGCACTTACAACATTCCTGCTTCTGTTACAGGAAACGGCTTCATTGTATTTGAATATTCCGGAGGCGGAACAGTTACAACCACTGTACAGATAGATAATATTTCAGCGAACTAATACTGAGATTCAGATAGACAAAACGGGGCGAAATGGCCCCGTTTTTTTATAGATGATTGTTTTCATAACCCGTTTTTGAAAATGTAATACTGTAAAGGCTGTAGTATTATAACCCGCCGGGCTGATTTTGTTAATGCGAATATTTTTTCCTGATCTCTTTAGCGATTTCCTTGTAGCAGCTCATGATAAGGTTGCGCTTAGGTTTTACGCTTAACCCTGTAGCCTCGTGAAGTTTTCCATATACAGATTGGCTGTAAACCATTTCACCCCGGTTCAGGTCATACACTTCTAATGTCACTTTAGCGTATCGTATAAGTTCGATATAATAGGTTTGATAGATTGCCTCAAAATTAACCTGATTTTTCCTTGTGCTTTCACACTTTACATTAATAAAATAATCGGATCCTGTACCCGTCTTTAGATCCAATATTATGGCCCTGTCAGGATTTAAAGGAATTTCTTTAGGCAAAATGATTGATCTTTCATTTACAGAATATTTCAAATTCCCTTTTAAATGTTTTGAAAAATCACTTACAATTTTTGCAGCTATTTCATCTTTCACATCGGGATCGGCCTTTACAGGCCCAAGCAGCCATTTCCCTTGCGAGAAATCCAGTCCTGCCGGCTGTACAAATTTTTCTTTGTTGTAAAATTTCAGGGCGCAGGACGAAAGGGACAATAATACCATGCCAATTAGTACAATCCTAAATTTCATGTAATGTTCTTAAATTAAAAAACCGCAACATTATCTGCTGCGGTTTTGTTGTGGAGAAGATGGGAGTCGAACCCACGACCTCTTGCATGCCATGCAAGCGCTCTAGCCAGCTGAGCTACATCCCCAATAATTGACGGCAAATATACTGCATTTAAATTCCAAAATCCAAATATCAAATTACAAACTTTCAAAAAATCATTACTGCTCCCCTATAATATATTAATTTTGCAAAAAAACAGCACAATGAGCATTACAACAAGGCCACAGGGCTCACTCTACACTTCAATCCAAAACAAGATAGCAACGGTTGAATTCGGCCACCCGGCCAGCAATTCATTCCCATCAGAATTATTACAGCGGCTTACCGACGAACTGAATACCCTGAGCCATAATACTGATGTAAATATTATCGTTCTGAAAAGCGAGGGCGAGAAAGCGTTTTGCGCCGGTGCGTCGTTTGATGAGCTGCTTGAAGTTTCCAATCTTGAAGAGGGTGCCGTATTCTTTTCCGGATTTGCCAATGTGATCAATGCGATGCGCAATTGCTCCAAGCTCATTATAGGCCGTATACAGGGCAAAGCTGTAGGCGGAGGTGTTGGGCTTGTCGCGGCGTGCGATTATGCCTTAGCGACCGTAGAAAGCGCTGTGAAGCTATCTGAATTTACCATTGGCATAGGCCCGTTCGTTATTGCACCTGCTGTAGAACGTAAAATGGGAAAAGCCGCCCTTGCCGAAATGACACTTGCTGCCGACGAATGGAAAAATGCCTATTGGGCTAAAGAGAAAGGATTGTACGCCAAAGTATTTGAAACCATATCCGATCTTGACAGGGAACTCGATATTTTTACTGCAAAGTTTGCCGCCTATAATCCCGAAGCGCTTACCGCAATGAAACATGTGCTTTGGCAGGGCACAGAACACTGGGATACATTGCTTACTGATAATGCAAAAATCTCGGGGAAGCTTGTGCTCTCTGATTTTACAAGGGAGGCCCTGAACAAATTTAAAAATAAATAAAAAAGCGCTCTGTTTTTTAGTTCTGTTGTAGAGGCGTAGCATTGCTACGTCTCCCATAAATAATACAAAACTTATAAATTCACCCGCGGGTTTTTAGCCATCCTGTAATGCTCATCCGTTCCTTTTTTACGGGCTTTACCTCGTGTTCCAGCACCTGGCTTTCAAATACCACCATGCGCCCCTGTACCGGGTAGATGTCGATGGCTTTTTCGCTGCCAGCCTCTTCGGTATAAATGGTCAGCTCACCGCCATATTCGGGTTTCCAGTCCTCGTCGTTCAGGTAACACACTATAGAGAGCTTCCTGCGGCTGTCATTCTGGAACGTATCCAGGTGGCGTTTGTAAAAAGTCCCTTCGGGATATACTGCATAATGAAATTCCTTTTCATTTATTCCCATAAAGCAGGTGCGGTTCAGGTACGCTGTAAAATCGTTTAGTTTTGCGAAAAAGCGGCTTTCGGCGGCATCGGCATTACTCTCGTCCAGCCACAGGATAAAATCGCCGCGTATAGCCCCTATGACCTTTTCATTGGCCTGGTTCCCTATCGCCGATTTCTTAAATCGGTCTGCCTCATATTTTGCCTGCAGGGAGGCACGCAACGCAAGCACTTCTTCTTTCGAAAAGAAATTGTCTGCAATGCAGTATTTCTGCTCCATCAGGCCATCTATGACCTTTTCATACAATGGGTTTAACACCTGTTCATCCATAACGGGAAATTTGTCCAAAGATACCACGAAAAGCCATAGTGCGCAATAAATGGCACCGCACCATATTATTTAGTAAATTTGCAGCCTTAATACAAGTACCATGAGCAGGATAAGGATTACGAAACAGTTCACATTTGAAACGGGCCACGCACTTTATGGCTATGATGGCAAATGCAAAAACGTGCACGGCCACAGCTACAAGCTTTCGGTGACTGTTATAGGCACACCTATCACTGACTCCGGCAATGTAAAATTCGGGATGGTAATCGACTTCGGCGACCTCAAAAAGATCGTGAAAGAAGAGATCGTAGATGTTTTTGATCACGCCACGGTATTCAACCAAAACACCCCGCACATCGAGCTTGCAAACGAGCTGAAAGACCGCGGGCACCATGTAATACTTGTAGACTATCAGCCTACCAGCGAAAACATGGTTATCGACTTTGCCGATAAGATAAAAAAACGCCTTCCCTCCTCCATCGCCCTCCATTCCTTAAAGCTCCAGGAAACCGAAACTTCGTTCGCCGAATGGTACCAGAGCGATAACCAGTAGTTTTTATTTGGGCGTGTCCCCCTTTCCGCGGCCAACGCAGGGCCGCGCTGTCCGCTATATCCCTCCGCAAGCTTCGGGGATGGCGCTTCCATCGCTCACGCAGCTACATAAGTATCTTCACTTCATATTTATCATATACATCGTCAGTGTCTTTACATCCGGGTGAAGCTGCCTCTCTCCCGGGGAGGGAGCCTGCCTGCCGGTAGTATGGGTTGGTAATGAAGCAAAAAAAGCGGTTCCTTCCGGAACCGCTTTTAAGGTATTGATTGGTTTGTTGAGTACTATTTCTTTACGATAATGAACTCTGAACGGCGGTTTTGTGCGTGCTGCTCTTCTGTGCAGTTCGCGCCGCAGTCCACCTTAGGCTGGCTCTCGCCATAGCCTTCGCCAGAGATGCGCGCCTTGGCTATGCCTTTGGAGATCACATACTGTACCGTAGATTTCGCCCTGCGGTTAGACAGCGCCATGTTGTATTTGTCACTGCCGCGGTTATCGGTATGCGATTTTACCATGATTACAAGCTCAGGGTATTTTTTCATTGTCTCTACTAAGTTATCCAGTACAAAAGCGCCTTCTTTGGTGATGTTGCTCTTGTTGAATTCAAAGAAGACATCGTCAAGCACGATCACCGGCTGGTCCGGAACTACAACGATCGGATCAAGGTCAAGGTTTACGTTAGCCTGCGGCCCTTTGCCTGCAGGTACCTTGGCTGTGCCGTTGCTGTATTTTTCCATGCTGCCCTGAAGCCCGTAAGCCCTGTTGCAATCTACAGTGTAGGTTACCATACCTTTGGCATCGGCTGTCCTGGTCTCGATCACGTTGTTCTTCTCGTCAAGTATCGCCACTTTGGCTCCCGGAAGCGCCTGAAGCGTCTTTTTGTCCCTTACCTGTACGATGGCTTCTACCGCGCATAATGGTGTCGCGCTGTAGATCTTGTCAAAGCCGTCACGGTTTGAGGAGAAGAAACCAATATTGTTCTTGGTGTTGAAGGTAAAGGCGAAGTCATCTTTAGGGCCGTTTACAGGGGCTCCTACGTTGATGGCATCGGTGCCTTTGTTAAGGTCGATCATGAACACGTCTAATGATCCGAAGCCTTTGTGGCCATCGGAGGAGAAGTACAGCTTGTTGTCATCGGTGATGAACGGGAAGCTTTCCCTTCCTGTGGTGTTCACTTTTGGCCCAAGGTTTACCGGCTCGCCGTAGCTGTCGCCGTTCACTTCTACTTTCCAGATGTCGTTGCCTCCCATAGTGCCTTCCCTGTCGGAAGAAAAGTACAATGTCTTACCGTCCTTGCTGATGGCAGGGTTGCCTGTCGACCACATTTTATTGTTGAACGGTACCGGCTCGATATCGCCCCATTTGCCGTTTACTTTCTTTGCCCTGAAAAGCCATACCTGGCCAAGCTTCAGGTTGTTCTCCCTGTCCCTTTCGTACTCTTTGCGCTCCTTGAAGCTTTCGCTCGAGAAATACATCGTGTTGCCGTCGGCTGTTACCGAGGCCGGGCCGTCATGGTAGCGGCTGTTCACCTCAGGGAGCAATGCCGGCTCGCTGTAGGTACCGTTGGCATTGTAGGTTGCCGTGTACATATCAAGGAATGGCTCTTCGCTCCATCCGTAGTTCCTGCGTGAGGTATTCCTCGCGCTGGTAAAGTACAGCGTGTTGTCATCCGAAAGCACTGCCCCGAAGGAGCCGTATTTCTTATCGTTGATGTCAAGCACTTTCTCATCGAACAGCTTGGCCTGGTTCCTTAATTTAGGAAGGTAGTTCGGGTCTTTCTTAAATTCTACTGCCCTTGTATCACCAGGGGCCATCGATGCAAATTTCTGCATCTGTGCGTTGGCCTCTTCGTACTTGCCTTCTGCCTTGAGCATCTGGGCATAGCGCCAGTAGATCTCGGCATCGGTGCTGCCTTCTATGGCTTTAGGGTACCATTTTACCGCTTCCTTGCTGTTGAATACATTGTAGTAGCTGTCGGCTATCTGGGCGTATACGTAAGGGTCTTTCTTGTCCAGCTTTTCGTAAGCTTTTGCCGCGTCCACGTACTCATAGCGTGCGTAGAGCTTGTCGGCTGCCTCAAGGTCCTTGTTATCCTGTGCCGTTACTGCCATGGTGGCGAGCATAAAACTAAGTGTAATATATATTTTCTTCATTTTTCTTATGTCGCTTTTAGGTTAGAAATAACGTGGGGAACGGGATACTTTCTTCGGGAAGTTCACATCAAACAACAGCATGATCTCGTGCGAGGCAGGAGTCGATACTTTAAGGTCTGATACGATGTGGTCGTAGGCATAGCCGATCCTGAGGTTAGGGGTAATGGCATAGTTCACCATCCCGCCGTAAGAATCGTCAAGGCGGTAGGTTGCGCCTATCTCAAATTTGTTGAAGAACAAAAAGTTCAGTGAGCCGTCGATCGATGGGTCTACCCCAAAGGCCGACTTGATCATAAACGTTGGCTTCATCTTCAAATTGTCGGTAAGGTCAAATACATAACCTCCCGTTAAGAAGTAATGCGATACTTCCGATCCGAACTGGTAGGCAGTACCCTGGCCGTTTGGCCTCACTTCAAGGTGCTTGCTCTTGAGCATGTTCGGCACCGAGAAGGCAAGGTAGTATTTCTGGGTATAGTAGAAAACACCTGTACCGATGTTCAGGTAGGTATTGTTAACGTTCTCCTGGAAGGCAGGGTCACCCGGGTCCGGCACATAGCCGTTGCCGATATCGTCATAAAGGCCTACATTGTGCATGGTGGCACCGGCTTTTAAGCCCAGGGCAAGCCTGTGCTCGCCGCCTAATTTAAGGGTGTAGGAGAAGTCGGCATAAACGTTGGTTTCCTGCACAGGGCCAATCTGGTCGACGATGGCCGATAAGCCAAGGCCCACATTCTTGCCAACAGGGCTGTGGCCCGAAAAGGTGCCCGTGCTCGGGGAGTCCTGGATATCTACCCACTGCTTGCGGTACAATAACCCAAAGGCAAGGTTTTCCTTCGAGCCCGCATAAGCAGGGTTGATCACGTTCATGTTGTACATGTACTGCGTGTAGTGCGGATCCTGCTGGGCGCTCGCATCCAGCAGTCCTCCAAGAGCTAATAATGCTGCAAGGTAAAATTTCTTCATGTGTGTGGTTTTCTAATTAACCTATTTACTTTCTAATTAATTAATCAACTTCAAAGCAAATAAATTTTTTTGAATTTAATATGAATTTTATGAAATGTTTATGCTAAGATACAGTATTTACTGAATAACAAAAGTATCCCCCCGTTTTTTACGGGGGAAATACCTGTTAAAATTTAGTTTACCTGCCTGTTTATATAAACCCAGCCGGTTCTGCTCTCACCATTGGTACGCTCAATCATGTAGAAGTACGTTCCTGTAGGAAGCTCATCGCCACCGCTGGTTTGTCCTTCCCACTGGTTGGTGTATCCATTTCCACGGCTATAAACTTCCTGTCCGTAACGGTTGAAGATGCTCAGTTTTTTCACATCAAGTGCCGTAAGGTCAAAGTTGTCATTCAAACCGTCGTGGTTTGGAGAAATACCCCTTGGAACATCACATGCTGTGTCGTTAACAACAACATCGGTGTCCATAGAACATTCATTATTATTCCTAGGAATTACAGTAAGGTGGTAGGTACCCGGTTCGGTTACCTGTACTTTGGACGCTGTGCTTATTTGTGTTCCTGCACTGTTAGTCCAAATGAAATCTACTGTATCCTCTGTATAAACGTCATCATTATCAAAAGATACTTCGAGCATAAATGAGCCACCTTCACATCCTTGTAGTACTGCTACAACCGGCAGAGAAGTAACCGTAACTGTTGTAGACGCCGAAACAGAAGGGCATTCCGAAGTACCAGGGATTGTATTGGTTACCGTATAGGTACCCGGTGTACTTGCCGCAAGGTCGATCACACCGGTAATGCTGTTAACAACCAATCCTGCTGTAGCGCTGAACGTGCCTGCAGCACCCACCAAAATCGGTGACGGGTTGGTAGCATCCTGGCAGTATCCGGCAGCTCCATAGCTAAATGTTGCCAATGGCGCAGGGTTGATGATGATAGTAACACTGCTTGCTACCTGTCCGCATCCGTTAGCTGCTGCTATCGTGTTGGTAACAATGTATGTACCTTCTGCACTTGTAGCTGGAGTTATTACACCCGTTGCAGGGTCGATAGTCAGTCCCGCCACATCCGTAGTAAAGGTTCCTGCAGAAGCGCCTGTATTAAATGTAGGGGCCTGTGTACCGCCTGCATTCTGGCAAACCGAAGCAACTTCATATGTAAATGACGCTGAAGGCAGTTTTGTAATTACAACGGTTGCAGTAGCAGTAACTTCAGAACATCCGTTGGCTGCAGGAATAGTATAAGTCACTGTGTGCGTACCTGCAGTGCTCGCAGCAAGGTCGATATCACCCGTTGCAGCATTAACAGAAATTCCTGCATCGCCTGAATAAGTACCGCCCATATCGCCTGTAAACGTTACAGAAGCTGTACCGGCATCAGAACAGTATGGTGATGCATTATAAGCAATTGCAGCTACAGGGAGCCTGTTTATTACCACCTCAGTTGTTACCGAAAGCGGGCCGCATGCTGCGGTTGCAGCAACAGTATAGGTAACTGTATATGTTCCTACAGTGCTGGCAGCAAGGTCAATCGCACCTGTTGCAGCATCGATAACAAGTCCTGCAGTAGATGTATAAACGCCACCTGTAGATCCTGTTTGCGTAACAGTAGCTGTGCCACCATTAGAACAGTAAGGCGTATTTGCATAAGCAATTGTTGCCTCAGGAGCCGCTTCAATCGTTACCTGCGCTGTAGTTGTAAACTCAGGGCATGATGAAGTAGCCGCTATAGTATACGTTACCGTATATGTACCTGCTGAACTTGTAGCCAATGTGATTTCACCTGTAACTGGATCAATAGTAAGGCCTGCAGTAGATGAATAAGTACCTCCTGCATCTCCAGTCTGTGTTACTGTAGCTGTTCCGCCATTAGTACAGTACGGAACTGTATTATAGCTTATAGTAGCATTTGCCAGTAAGTTGATGGTTATCTCCGTAGTAACTGCAAGTGAAGCACACGCTGTAGTTGCCGGAACCGTATAAGTAACCGTATAAGTACCTGCTGTGCTAGACGCAAGATCAATCTCTCCTGTAACCGGATCTATAGTAAGACCTGCAGTAGAAGTATAAGTACCACCTGCTGCACCTGTCCGGGTAACAGTTGCTACCGTGCCGCTTGTACAATATGGCGAATCGGTATAAGCAATTGTTGCTTCAGGAGCCGCTTCAACAACTACGTTTGTAGTAGTAGTAAATTCAGGGCATGTTGCTGTAGCAGCTATGGTATACGTTACGGTATAAGTACCTGCTGTACTGGTAGCCAAGGTGATATCACCTGTAGCAGGATCTATAGTAAGCCCTGCAGTAGATGAATAAGTACCTCCTGTATCGCCTGTATGGGTAACCGTAGCTGTTCCGCCATTGGTACAGTATGGAACTGAACCGTAGCTTATGGTCGCGCTTGCCTGCTCACTGATAGTGATCACAGTAGTAACCGCAAGAGCCGCACATGCTGTTGTCGCAGGAACAGTGTAAGTCACCGTATAAGTACCCGCTGTGCTTGATGAAAGATTTACCTCTCCCGTAACAGGGTCTATAGTAAGCCCTGCAGTAGAAGAATAAGTACCTCCTGCAGCACCTGTCTGCGTAACGGCTGCTACCGTGCCTGTCGTACAATAAGGCGAGCTGGTATAAGCAATTGTTGCCTCAGGAGCCGCAACGATAACTACGCTGGTAGTAGTGCTAAACTCAGGGCATAATGCAGTAGCTGCCAGAGTGTATGTTACTGTATAGGTACCTGCTGTGCTGGTGCCCAATGTGATATCACCTGTAACAGGATCTATAGTAAGCCCTGTAGTAGATGTATATACACCGCCTGCATCTCCCGTACGTGTAACGGTAGCTGTACCTCCGTTTGTACAATATGGGCTATTTGCATAGCTTATTGTAGCCGATGGCGTTGTATTTACTGTAATTGTAATTGCAACAACATCAAAACAAGTATCAACAGCAATACTGTTAACTCTTGCGTAAATAACTGTTGAAGATGTTACGAATGGAATAGCTGTATTGATTGCACTCACGCCATTTGTTGCGTCTGCCTGTGTAAGGTAGTACGTTACATTGTAGTCAGCAGGGGCAAGAGTACCCAATACATCATCATTTAGCGTTGTCAGGTCAAGAGAGCTTGAGCCTCCGTTACCACAAATTGTTATTGCAACATCCGGCTGGTTAATGTTTGGCCCAAGGGCAACGATAACCTCATCGGTAATAGGATCTGTGTTAGCAGCATTAGGTACAGTAACCACAACTTTGTAAGTGTGGTATCCCGGTGTTGTTACCTGGATAGTCTGTGTCAATGCCGTTGTTGAAACGATTGTTGGGGTAAATGGCGTTGTAGATCCATCCATAAACCACTCATACGTTGGCCCCTGGCCATTGCCCGGTGTAGTAACTGTTGCTGTTATAGTAGCATTTGGCTGGCCGCAAAGTATTTGGTCAGGGCCTAAAGCTACGTTATAAAGGATATTACAATCAGTACTACCCACACTTGAATCAAGCTGCTGCAGCTGTATTTGCCCCGGATCACCATCAAAATTGGTTATAAGGACCGCGTAAATCTCACCTTGTTGTGCATTTGTTATCGTAAAGTTCTCAATCGGCGCCGCAGAGTAGCTACAGTCAACGATGTTTCCAAAAGGATAGAAATTAGGGTTCCCTGTATTGTTAGGACATGTAGGGCAGTCGATAAGGTCGATCTGTGAACAAGCCTGTGTAAGTGATGTAAACGGACCGAAAGCCGCAAAGTCAACATCAAGCCCTGTACCAATTGGGGTACCATCATTACTAAACTGTGTATTCTGCACAATCTGGAAGTCAATCTGGCCGCCTTCATCTACCTGAAGATAATACCAAACCGGGTTTGGCGTAGAGCCCAAACATGCTACTTCACCATAACCTGAGGCAGCGCCCTGCCCATTAGTGTTATCAAAGATTATCGATCCGTTGCTTGTTGAACCACAGAATGGTTCTGCGTCAGCAATAGAAACGCTGGTTGTTGTAAAGCTACCCTGAGCCCAAGAGCTCAATTCATTAGGATCGCTACATAGTGCCCTTACATAAAATGTATAGTTTGTATTATTTGCAAGGCCTTCTGCTATATAAGACGATTCATCTGTAGTTGTTCCGCTGGTAGGCGCAGGCGAACCAGCAGGCAGCAATGCGTATTCCCATTCTGTTTCATCACTACCCGGTTCCCAGTCTATGCTTGCACCATTTGATGAAACGCAGTTAACATTAAGGTCAAACGGTGGAGGGCAGGTAATGATAGTGATGTGTACGTTATCAATCGCACCCGGTTGCTGTGTACCGCCGCTGCCATCATTTCTCCATTCGAATATGATCCTTCTTATGGCTGTAGGGCCCGGTGTCGGAAGGTTGTAGTTTGATGTTGTCCAAGTATTGGACAGCTGATGGTTGCCTCCAAGCTGGATACCGCCACTGTTAGCTGCTGTAATCTGCGTTCCAGGTGTAGGCACGAAAGTAATCGGCACAACCCATACCCTTATATAGTCAAAATTGTTTTCTCCCTGGTTTCTCCAGTCAAATGCTACATTGATCATACCTACTTCAGCAGGCACTATAACATCCCTGTAAGCATGGACTACAGAGTTGGATGAAGTTGAGTAATTATGTGTTGTACCGTTAGTATTACTTATATATAGCGAGTGCGTAGGCGAGTTGCTTACAGCAGTACCATATACCCACTTATTGGTTTGCGTACCATTGCTAAGTGTCCACTGATGGTTTGGATCTTCAAAATCCTGGGTATACTCCAGCTGTGCTGGAATTTGAGGTGTAATAAAGCTCAATGGCCCAACCCATATGCTGTTGCCGTCTGTAGAGCCACAGTTGCTTCTTACCCAGAAATAATATTGGGTAGAAGGTGTAAGCCCTGTAAGGCCAACTGCTGCAGGTGTTACGTTGCCGTTTGGCACAGTAGACGCTGTTGGTGCAGTACTAGAAGTAGAATAATAATAGTCGAAAGTAGGGCTAACTGATGTAGGGCCTGTCCATGTAATAGAGGCGCTGTTCTCTGTCAATGGGCCTAACGCAAGGTTGGTAGGCGATGGACATGTAATAACGCTAATATTAATATTATCGATTGCTCCCGGCTGTTGTGTGCCGGCGCTGGTATCGCTAGTCCATTCGAATACAAGCCTTACCGTTGTACCTGCATAAGAAGCAGCATTGATTATACGTGTCTCAGTTGTCCAGTTATTGTTAAGTTGGTGGTTACCGCCAAGCTGGATACGATCGGTAGCAGCAGTGATCTGCGTTCCCGGTGTAGGCACGAAGGTAACCGGAACTACCCATACCCTGATAAAGTCGAAGTTGCTTTCACCCTGGTTTCTCCAGTCATATTGTAATAGTATCTGGTCAAGAGGTGTTGGCATGGTAATATCACGGTAAGCATGTACTACAGATGCTGTACTTGTATTGTAATGGTGCGTTGTACCATTGGTATCGCTTATGTATAGCGAGTGTGTAGGAGAGTTGCTCACAGCAGTTCCATAGAACCATTTGTTGGTTTGTGTTCCGTTGCTAAGCGTCCATTGGTGGTTCGGATCCTCAAAGTCCTGAGTGTAATTGAGGGTAGCCGGTATTTGCGGCGTAGTAAAGCTCAACGGCCCTACCCATGCACTTGTAGTACCGCCACCGCAATTACTCCTTACCCAGAAATAATAAGTAGTAGACGGCGTAAGTCCTGTAAAAGGAACTGTAGGCGCTGAAACGTTTCCTGTAGGTACTGTTCCGGCTACAGGCGCCGTATTTGTTGTACTGAACACATAGTCAAATGTAGGGCTTACCGATGTAGGTCCTGTCCAGTTAACAATAGCAGAGTTATTTGTAAGCGGCGTACCAAGCACAAGGTTGATAGGCGATGGGCACGGTACCATTGATATGTTGATATTATCAATAGCTCCCGGCTGTTGCGTACCTGCACTTGTGTCGCTTGTCCATTCGAATACGAGCCTCATAACAGTGCCCGCATATGCAGCAGCGTTAATAATGCGGGTATCTGTTGTCCAGGTATTATTAAGCTGGAAGTTGCCTCCCAACTGAACGCGTCCCGGAGCTGCTGCTATCTGTGTTCCCGGTGTCGGGGTAAAAGTAGCAGGTACGAGCCATACCCTGATAAAGTCGAAGTTGCTTTCACCCTGGTTCCTCCAGTCAAACTGAAGCTGGATCTGGTCAACAGGTGTTGGAATAGCAATATCACGGTATGCGTGTACTACAGATGATGTACTCGTATTATAATGGTGTGTTGTACCATTGGTATCACTAATATATAATGAGTGCGTTGGTGAATTGCTCACCGCTGTGCCAATAAACCATTTATTGGTCTGCGTGCCGTTCAGTATGGCAAAACCACTGGTTCCTTCAAAATCCTGTATATAAGGAATCGTTACCGGTATTTGTGTTGTTGTAAACAAATACGGCCCGGCCCATGCGCTAAAAGTACCATCGCCACAAGCTGCCCTTACATAATATTCATAGTTGGTAGACTCTGTTAGTCCTGTAGCAGGCCAGTTAACATTTGTGTTTGCGGTTGTACCTGCGCCTGCCGGTAAACCTGTACCTGCCGGTTGTACTACTACCTGCCATGATGTTGCGCCAGACGGGTTAGTCCAGGACAGGTTAGCCGTGTTCGATCCAATACCTGTAGTTGGCTGCCCAACAGGAGGCGCACAGTTTACGCGTTGTATTGTTAATGTATAAGGAGTAGACTGTGTAGTACCCGAAGTAGAGATCACTACATAATAGGTCTGCCCTGCAGTTACGTTCAAATTTATATTTACAGGAGTAGTAGCATTTCCTACACCACCTGCAGCACAGCCTACGCCTATATCGGCACAGTTGTTATAAATAAACATACCTGAGTTAGGCCCATTGTTGGTCATGCTGAAACCTGCAGTACCTGTATATGTTGGTGTATATGCATATACAACCTCATCACCATTAAGGTAATTGGCTGTTGTGCTACACCCGGTAGACCCTACGGTACCTTCAATATCATCACCATAAAGATTGGTGTTTGACGTATGCGTATATGTATCGGTAGGTATAACAATAGGTGCTGTACAGTTTGTACCCGGTATTACGGTAGTAAAATTAAAAGGCCCTGCCCATCCGCTGTTAATGCCTCCGGTACATGTGCCCCTTACATAATATTTATAGGCAGTTGCCGGCTGAAGCGGGTTTCCTGCACTGTCTGTCGTAGCTGTGTACGGCGGAAGTCCTGAGTAAGGAATACCTACCTGCGTAGGAGCTCCTGCTGCCGGTACGATATCAATAGTCCACTGGGTAGCGCCACTTGGGTTGGTCCAGTTAAGCGTAGCAGTATTAGTCCCGATATTTGTCGTTGGCAACCCAACAGGATCAAAGCACTGCCCGGCAACTACTACGTTGTCAACCAGCCAGCGGTCGCCATTATCGCCATTCATTACAAAAGCAAGATATACCGTCTGCCCTATAGAGGATGCCGGCATATTCACAATTTTCTCAAGATAATCAGTCTGGAAAGGATCCGGGTTAAGGGTAAGCTCCGTCCATGACTGTATCTGGGTATAAGATGCTGTAACAGTAGGCGTGGTGCCTGTGTGGAGCATAATACGATATGTATTGCCATCGTCACCCAACTGCGTAAGCCTAGACATGAAGTGTAATTGTCCGCTAGGCGGCACAACAAATGGTTTTGTAACCAACCAGTCTTCAGTCGTGCCTGTCGCAACGTTCTCCTTTTGGATGTAGGCTGCGTGGCCCGCCCCTAAATAGGCTGGCGTAATTACGCTGTGGGTTGCGACCGTCCACGCTTGTGAAGGCCCGGCAACGTTTATCTGCTGCCACCCTACCGGCAAAGCATTGCCGTTGTTTTCAAACGTTTCCAGGTCGAGCTGCGAATAACCGCACCAGGATACCAGAAACATGAAAACAATGAAAGTAATTTTTTTCATAGTTATTTTAGGTTTAGGTAAAATTTAATCCCCAAATTTAAAAAAATATAACTCGTGGTTAACATATACGTAAAATTTAACAAAAAAAATGTGATCTGGGATTTTTTTACGAAAATCTGCAAAAATTAAACAATTCGTTTACGTAATTTTGTATTCTTTAAAAAAATGGTCAAATGCTGGAGAAAGAAACAATTAATTTTGAAAAAACCGTTATTGCCGGGATTGTCACCCAAAACCAAAGTGAGGAAAAATTATCCGAATACCTGGATGAACTTGAATTCCTTACGTATACAGCGGGTGGCGAAGTAATAAAGCGCTTTTCCCAGAAGATGGAGCGCCCCAACCCGAAAACTTTTTTAGGGACCGGAAAGATCGATGAGATACACCTATATATTAAGGAGAACGATGTTAAGACCATTATCTTTGACGATGAGCTCTCCCCTGCACAGCAAAAAAACATAACCAAAATACTGGATATCAAGGTGCTCGACAGGACTAACCTTATCCTTGATATTTTTGCGCAGCGCGCCGAAACATCGTATGCCCGGACACAGGTAGAACTGGCGCAATATCAGTACCTGCTACCAAGGCTTACCGGTATGTGGACGCACCTTGAACGCCAGCGCGGAGGTATCGGTATGCGCGGGCCGGGTGAAACGGAGATCGAGACCGACAGGCGTATCGTTCGCGACCGCATTGCCTTACTTAAGGAAAAAATCCGCACCATCGACAGGCAGATGTCGATACAGCGCGGCAACCGCGGCGCCCTGGTGCGTGTGGCGCTGGTGGGCTATACCAATGTTGGCAAGTCTACCCTTATGAACGTTATCAGCAAAAGCGAGGTGTTTGTAGAGAATAAGCTTTTTGCCACACTCGATACTACCGTACGGAAAGTGGTGATAAAAAACCTGCCTTTCCTGCTGTCGGACACCGTTGGATTCATACGGAAATTGCCTACACAGCTCGTAGACTCTTTTAAAAGTACGCTCGATGAAGTGCGCGAGGCCGACCTGCTGCTGCATGTGGTAGATATTTCCCATCCCGAGTTTGAAGACCATATTGCATCGGTAAACCAGATATTGAAGGACATCAAAAGTGATGACAAGGCTACCATTATGGTTTTCAACAAAATTGATGCCTACAAGCCGCTTACCATTGACAGCGACGACCTGATGACCGAAAAAACCACCCGCCACAATACCCTTGAGGAATGGAAAGCGACCTGGATGGGCAATGTAGGTGAAAAGAATGCGCTGTTCATCTCGGCTGTCAATAAGGAGAATTTTGAGGAATTCAGGGAAAAAGTATATGAAGCCGTAAGGGCCATACATATTTCGCGTTTTCCTTATAACAATTTCCTTTATCCCGATTACAAAGAAAATACCGCCGAAGAGAAAGAGGAATAGCCACAAAAAACAGCCATATTATTTTAGTGTAAATTTTCAGCAAAATTTTATAACTAAACGAACATTCATTTATATTTGCAGTATAGATGAAGCAGTATGCGCACACGTAATGCAGATAAAGAAGAACTGGTAAAGCAAAAGGCTATTGAACTTTTGGTAAAAGAAGGCTTTCAGGGTTTTAGCATGAACAAGCTCGCGAAGGCAAGCGGTATATCTGTAGCTACATTATATATCTATTACCAGGACAAGGACGACCTTATAAAACAGATCGGGATAGAGATCGGGAAGACTTTTTTGAAACAGCACTGAAAGATTTCGATCCCGAAATGCCTTTTGCCGAAGGGCTGAGGATGCAATGGGATAACCGCATTGCTTTCTCGATGCACCATCGGCTGGAAGCAGCGTGCTATGATGTTATCCGCCATTCGCCGCATGGTGAGTATGTGCTGGAGCAAAGCTTTGGCCTCTTTGGCGAGGTAATGGGGCGGTTTTGCCAAAACGCCATAAACAAAGGACAACTAATCCCTTTAAGGCTGGAAGTTTTCTGGAGCATTGCCTATGGCCCGCTGTACAACATGCTCCGCTTTGATGCCGAAGGGAAAAGCTTTGGCAACAGGCCCTTCAAATTTAATAACGATATGAAAGAAGAAGCCTTTGCCATAGTTATCAAGGCGCTTACACCATAGTTCATTCATCAATCAATCAATTTTAATCATCAATTCAAAAACGGACCGTTATGGAACAGACCACCGCCTCCCCGTTTTCGGGCTACCAAAAATTTGTGATCTTTATCCTTGCCATTACCCAGTTTACGGTAATACTTGATTTTATGGTGATGTCTCCACTGGGCGATATCCTTATGAAGTCATTAAAAATACAGCCAGGCCAGTTTGGCATCGCGGTTTCGGCCTATGCTTTCAGTGCGGGTATCTCCGGCCTGCTCACAGCCGGCTTTGCCGATAAGTATGACCGTAAGAAACTGTTGCTTTTCTTTTACCTTGGCTTTACCATCGGCACACTGCTGTGCGGACTGGCAACTACTTATGAATTCCTCGTGGCAGCACGTGTCTTTACAGGGATATTCGGAGGTGTTATCGGGTCGATATCCATGGCCATCGTAGCCGACATTTTCCCGATCCAACAGCGTGGCCGCGTTATCGGCTTCCTCCAGATGGGTTTCGGCGCCAGCCAGGTTCTTGGCATTCCTATCGGGCTATACCTGGCCGACCTGTGGAACTGGCACATGCCATTTTTGTGGATCGTGGCAATGGCAGTTATTATAATCGCACTCATCTTGACCAAAATGCAGCCGGTAACACAGCATTTGGCCGTAAAAAAAGACAAAACACCGCTTACGCACCTGTTCCATACGCTTATTAATAAGGAATACCGTATCGGCTTTGCAGCCACCGCGCTGCTATCTATAGGGGGCTTTATGATGATGCCTTTCGGGAGCGCCTTTGCCATCAACAACCTGCATATAACTAATAAGGAGCTGCCCATAGTGTTCATGGTTGCCGGTATCAGTACACTCGTATTTATGCCGCTGATAGGGAAACTGAGCGACAAGGTAGACAAGCTGAGGCTTTTTGCCTTTGGCTGTTTCTGGACAATGACCGTAATACTCTTCTATACGCAATTGGGCCCAACACCGCTTTGGCTTGTTATAGCCTTTAATATACTTATGATGATGGGCATTATGGGGCGTATGGTACCTTCTACAGCTATTGTGACCGGTGTGCCCGAAATGCAGGACCGCGGGGCGTTTATGAGCATCAATACCTCGCTCCAGCAGATAGCAGGGGGTATTGCTGCCTTTGTCGCCGGGCAGATTGTAGTGCAGAAAACGCAATTCAGCCCGCTGGAGCATTATGATACACTGGGGTATATCGTATCGGCCATTACCATACTAAGCATCTTCCTGATGTACCGACTGACACTAATGATAAAAAGGCGGCCTGTACAAGCTCCTGTTGCACAGGTAAAAACCGATACTGAAATATCACCGGAGAACGCATAAATAGTTTTCTTTTAGACTAAAAAAGAGACATAAAGCCATTAAAAGCTTTATGTCCCTTTTGTTTTTATTGATACTTTCTATTTAAAAACCGTAGTTCGCGGCAACGCCAAATACCTGCCTTAACTGGAAGCCCTGGAAGGCATTATCGTCATAGATGGTCTGGAACGAAAGGTTGGTGGTCAGGTAGCGGTTGATGCGCATCACGATATTCAGCTGGTAGTCGATATCCACATTTTGGGGATCTTCGAGGTAGTTGGAATACAGGTTGAGTATATTTTCAAACGTTACATTGGCAACAATATCCAGTTTATAGTACATGGAAGCATTGAAACCGAGTTCGTAACGCATGGACTCGCCTTCCTTTACGCCGAAATAACCTTCATCCGGCACAGTGTAGGCTTTATCTACAAAAATAAATTTTGAAGTGGCGGGCGACAGGTTGATTTTCAGGTTATCATCCTTTTTGTACAGCATACCGGGGCCTACGAACAGGAAGGCAGGCGAAAGGAAATTGGTATACTCCTGCCGCGTTTCCACACCTTCTGTAGTCCTGTCATACACATAACCCTTTGCAAACTGGGTCTTGAAACGTGCAAATGCAGAATACGACCAGTGCTCACTTGCCTTTTTTCCAACAACAGAGTTGAATTCGAAGCGGTCGTCGGTCTTTTTTGCAAAAGAGCTGGTGCGGGTCTTTACAATACCATAGGAAGCAATCACTTTGTTATCCCAAGTCCAGTCGTCTTTTTTATAATTAAAGTCATAGTTCACTCCAACAATGCCCGAGATATTGTTCTCACCTCCGGACAGCCAGTTATCAAACGTTGACTGGTTGAAAAGGAGTGTGGCATTACCCTTTTTGGTCCACGGCCCTATAGTATCATTATCAATGTTTGCAGGCGCGGCATCTTCCTGCGCGTTAGCGGTTATGGCCCATGCCATAGAAAGCAGTCCGAATACGATTTTCTTCATAATGTTACGTTTTATGCGGCATTTAGCGGATAAATTATTTCTTCTTGTAAAGCGGTACTGATGAACAGGCCTCGCCAAACATGATGCTTTTGGCATAAGGCATCAATTTTTGTGCCGCTAATACATAGGCTTCCTGCGGCACGGGTTTGCGTGAGCATCCTTTTATTATGACAGGCTTACCGGTATATTCAGTATAATCCAGCCCGTCAAGAATTTCCTGGTACACCAGCACATTGATATTTTCGGCTTTTCCCTGCACTATCTTCTTTGCAAAAGGCTGCAGGTATACTGTTACCAACATATAGGCCCAGGCAGGTACAATAGCATCGGTGCTGCAATGGAGGGCTATGAATTTCCCGTTGTACTGCTGCCAGTCGTGGTTTTTCAGCGCTTCGCGGAATTCCTTTTCACGCAATACAAAGCCTTCCCAAAGCCAGCCGGATATATCAAGCGCCACCCTTTCCCCTTCGGGATAGTAATCTTCAAGGTCGAATACCTGGAGGACACTGCCGGCAACGCGGTTTATTATTTCCTGTTCTTCTAAATTAGTTTCAGGTTTCATGGTTTAAAGTTTAAAGTTGCTCACTCATGCCGTTTAGTCCTCATTCCTGCCGATATTATCTGGATCTCACAAGGAAAGGTTGACGGCACGTAACCTCATGAAGAGCAAACTCCGATCACTATAACTATATTAATTTTCAATATCACGCTCTGTCGGCAGGTCTCGCTCCCCTCTCCTTGGGAGAGGGGTCGGGGGAGAGGACTACTCCGACCGTTGACGAACTACAACATCCCCAATTCCAGCTTGGCTTCTTCGCTCATAAGGTCGCGGCTCCATGGCGGATCGAAAGTGATCTCCACCTCGGCAGCGGTAACGCCTTCTATCTTCTTTATCTTCTCCTCTACTTCCAATGGCAGGCTCTCTGCTACGGGGCAGTTCGGCGAAGTAAGCGTCATCAGTATCTTTACTTCGTTGTCGGTGTTTACCATAACGTCATATATCAGCCCGAGCTCATAAATGTCTACGGGTATCTCCGGGTCATAAATGCCTTTTAAAACCTTTACTATCTCTTCGCCCAGTTGTGCGGTGTCTATTTCCTGTTCCATAGTATTTATATTACATAAATTTTAACCACATAGGTACATAACTTTCATAGGCTTTAAGTCTGGCCTTATAGTCCACATAGGCTGAAGCTACGCTTCATCTCTGTGAGGCTATGCAGAAACTATTATTATGTGATATGCGCCTATGTATCTATGTGGTTAAATTGTTCTTTAAATTAGTTATTAATTTTTGGCGCTAAAGGCCAGTGCATACATTTTAATTTGTTTTATCATTGATACCAGTCCGTTGGCGCGTGTGGGCGAAAGGTGCTCCTTCAGACCTATCTCGTCAATAAATGCAGTATCGGCTTCCAGTATGTCAGCGGGCTTTTGGTTAGAGAATACGCGGATAAGTATCGCGATAATTCCCTTGGTCAGTATGGCATCGCTGTCGGCGGTAAAAACTATCTTGCCATCCTTCTGCTCGCCGTGCAGCCATACTTTGCTTTGGCAGCCTTTTATAATATTCTCGTCGGTCTTGTATCCTTCATCAATAAGCGGAAGCGTTTTGCCCAAGTCGATAACGTACTGGTAGCGCTCGTCCCACTCATCAAACATTGAGAACTCGTCAATGATTTCGTCCTGTATCTCTTTAATCTTCATTTCTCCGTTTAGATTACAGTTATATTGTCTATGATCGCTTTGATCGCTTCCGGTGGGTTGCCGTGGTCAAAGGTCTGGGTCTGGTACGTTTTGCCATTCACCGTTATCTTCAGCGTTGCTCCCATAGCGCCATCGAACTGGTGTTTTTTGCTCGGCGGTTCAATAGTGCTTAGCTTTTCTAGGTCCACTTTTTCGGTGGCAGTAAGGAGGTCATTCCAGTCGTTTTCGTCAACAGGCTTCTTATAGGTCGTGATCTCACCCCTTGAGTTTTCCTTTTGTATGATCGAATCTCGTGTCACCACATAGTTAACGCTGCTACCCCTTGTAGTAGCGCTGTATTCAAAGGAAAGGTCTTTCGCTTTACTCAGCTTCGATGTTGATTTTGCAGAAGAACAGCCGATGGCAACAGCTACGGTTAAAATAAGTATTGAAAGTGTTTTTTTCATGTGTTTATTATTTGGCCTCACCCCCCAGCCCCTCTCCAAAGGAGAGGGGAGAAGCTGCACTCTTGCCGATAATTGCAGTTTCTGCAGGGAATTTATTTTATAAAGTTAATAATTTATACTTACTATTACGAAAGCATCCTCTGCGCTTTTTTTACGGCTTCCGCCAAAGCGTCTATTTCTTCTTTGGTATTGTAAAAGGCAAATGAAGCCCTTACCGTTCCGGGGATTTCGAATCTGTCCATTACCGGCTGCGTGCAGTGGTTGCCCGTGCGCACCGCTATACCCATCTTGTCGACGATAGCCCCGATATCGTACGGGTGGATGCCTTTTATATTGAAGGATATCACCGGCGCTTTTTTAGCAGCTGTGCCCACAAACTCTATCCCCTCTATTTCCGACAGTTTTTGAACACCGTATTCCAGCAGTTCCTGCTCGTAGGCCGCGATATTTTCAAAGCCAATTGCATTAAGGTAGTCTATTGCCGTCCCTAATACGATACCGCCGGCTATATTCGGTGTTCCGGCCTCGAACTTGTGGGGCAGGTCGGCATAGGTGGTTTTAGCGAAGGTCACTTCCTTTATCATTTCGCCCCCGCCCTGGTACGGCGGCAGCTTGTTGAGCCATTCTTCCTTGCCATATAAGATGCCTGTTCCCGTTGGCCCGCAGGCTTTGTGCCCGGATATGGCGTAAAAATCGCAATCCAGCGCCTGCACATCGGGTTTCAAATGTGGGGCTGCCTGTGCACCATCGATCAATACCGCTGCACCTACGCTGTGTGCTTTGTCAATTATGTGTTTTATCGGGTTGATGGTGCCAAGGGAATTCGAAATATGGTTCACCGCCACGATCTTCGTCCTTTCCGAAAGCAGCTTTTCAAATTCTTCCATGATAAGCTCTCCCCTGTCATTCATAGGGATCACTGTCAATCTTGCACCGGTGCGTTCGCAAAGCATCTGCCACGGCACTATATTGCTGTGGTGTTCCATTGCCGATACCATTACCTCATCGCCTTCTTTTACAAATTGCGAAAAGCCATTCGCCACGAGGTTAATACCGTGTGTCGTGCCCGCCGTAAACAGCACTTCATGGGCGTGCCGGGCGTTGATATGGTTTTGGAGTGTTTTACGCGAAGCCTCATAGGCATCTGTAGCGAGCTGGCTAAGCGTGTGCACCCCGCGGTGAATGTTGGCGTTGATCTCACTGTAATATTTACTTATCGCGTCAATAACCTGCTGCGGCTTTTGCGATGTGGCGGCATTATCAAAGTAAACGAGGGGTTTGCCGTTGACCTTTTGGTCCAGTATCGGGAAATCGGCCCTTACTTTCTGTATATCTAACATTGTGTGTATCCTTTATTTTAGCTATAAACCGGTAGCAATTGAAATGCCATAACGCACTCTCAGGCAAATTTACGGCATGTTTTTTAAAAAAGGTGGTTTTAGCCGAACATTTAAGAATCCATTGCTATCCGGGTATTTTATCTTCTTATTTTTTTTCATTCTAAATAAAAATAATAAATTTGCCCTAATTTAGATTCAATAAAAATAACACAAACGCATCTGATGAAGAAATTAAACCAGTTCATAGTTATAGCTTTCGTACTATACGCAATGGTTTCCTGTAAAAAAGAGGAGAAAACCACCGATACGACCAACGTTAAAACAGAAAGCAGTGCCGTTGCAGCGACACAAAGAATCGTTTCGTTAAACGGCGCCGTGACCGAAGTCATTGCTGCCCTCGGCCACGAAAAAGAGATCGTAGGCCGAGATGTTACCTCAACCTACCCGGAAAGCGTTAAGGCTTCGGCTAAAGACCTCGGGCACGTTGCCCGCGGAGTTTCCGTTGAGGCCATTATGGCATTGCAGCCAACACTTATCCTGGGTACAGAAAAAGACATGACACCCGAACTTCAGGCTAAAATAAAGGCATCGGGCATTAAGTCAGTTATTTTCAAACAGGAATTTAGCGTGGATGGTGCAAAAAGGCTTATTGCCGATGTAGCAGCAGCGCTTGGACATAAAGGCGACATCAAGCCCATACAGGATAAAATAGATACTGACCTGACTGATCTAGTTAAATTCAAAAAAGCGCCTAAAGTACTCTTCATCTATGCCCGCGGTGCCAACATGCTGATGGTGAGCGGCACAGGCACCCCAATTGAAAGTATTATACAGCTGTCCGGTAGTGAAAATGCCGTGACCGATTTTGCCGACTTCAAGCCGCTGACTCCTGAAGCGCTTATCAAAGGCAACCCTGACGCAATACTGCTGTTCGATAGCGGCGCAGAAAGTGTGAAAGGCATCGACGGCGTACTAAAAATACCGGGGGTTGACAAGACCAATGCCGGAAAGAATAAAAACATCATCACGATGGATGGCGGCTTGCTGACCAACTTTGGCCCACGAACCGGCGAAGCGGCAAAAGCGCTGAACCAGCTGCTTGCAAAAAATGCGAAATAAGCTTTTTCTATACCTTTTGTCAAGCTTTATACTGCTGTCCGCACTGGCAGTATGGTCGCTGTACAGCGGGGTTTTTGTATTTGAAAAACATTCGTTCTTAGAAATATTCAACGGGATACTGACCAACGACGGCAGCATCGATCCATCTGAACGCTTCGTGCTGATGGACCTCCGCCTGCCGCGTGTCGTTATGGGCATCCTTATCGGGAGCGCACTTGCCGTTTCGGGTACCTGCCTGCAGGGAATGTTCCGCAACCCGCTGGCAACACCCGATTTGCTCGGGATAACCGCAGGGGCATCGGTATTTGCAGCAATTACTATTGTGCTGGGAAGCTATATAAAGCCTTATATCCCCGAAATGCTGCATTATTCGCTACTAAGCATCATGGCCTTTTTGGGAGCACTACTTACCATGGTATTGGTGTACAGGCTTTCGACACAAGGCGGCCGTACCAATATTATAATGATGCTGCTTAGCGGTGTGGCCATCACAGCCATTGGCTTTGCAGTTATGGGATTGCTAATCTTTTTCAGTAAAGATGAAGAACTGCGCGACCTCACCTTCTGGAACCTGGGCAGCCTAGCCGGTGCCACATGGGCCAAATGCGGCATACTTGCTGTGGTGATAGGTATATCGTTCGCCCTACTCCTCAACAAAGGAAAGGCTCTCAATGCGATGATGCTTGGAGAAAACGACGCACAGCACCTGGGCATCCCTGTTGAACGGATAAAGAAACAGATCGTAGTACTTACAGCCCTCATGGTGGGCGCCTGCGTAGCGTTTGCCGGGAACATCAGCTTTATGGGGCTTATCGTTCCTTATATTTTAAGGCTGATCTTTAAGAGCAGGTACAACATCATATTGCCGCTCGCGGCGGTGTGGGGCAGCATATTGATGCTAACCGCCGATACCGTGAGCCGCACCATAGCCCCGCCGAGCGAAATTTCGGTAGGGGTTCTTACCGCCTTTATGGGCGCACCTATTTTTATGATGATACTAATACGCAACAGAAAACAAATGTAATGTTAGAGGCAACCAACATATCGTATGCACACCGCAAGTTTTCGATACTTGAGGGAATCGACATATCGGTCAATAACGGTGAATTGCTGGTTATCGTTGGCCCAAACGGTGCCGGCAAGAGCACGCTTTTAAGCCTTTTGGCAAACGAGTTTGGCAAAACCGAAAAGCCCGTCTTCTTTAAAAAGAAAACCTTTAAACAATGGGACGATAAGGAACTGGCGCACAACAAGGCCAAGTTCTCCCAAAGCAATAATTCTGATATACCCTTATCAGTAAATGATGTGGTCATGATGGGCCGCTATCCCTATTTCCAGTCGGTACCGCATAAGGAAGACCTCGATGCCGTACAGAAAGCCATGCAGGAAACCGATGTGGCCGCACTTAAAGAACGCGATTACAACTCGCTATCCGGTGGGGAAAAGCAAAGGGTTCACCTGGCCCGCGTGATGTGCCAATTAGACAATGATGTGCAAAGCAAACTGGTGTTCCTTGATGAGCCGCTGAACAACCTCGACGTGCTTCACCAGCACCGCATACTGCATACCGTAAAGGATTTTACCGAAAAGGGTAACACTGCCGTGATGGTACTGCACGACCTGAACCTCGCCGCACAATTTGCCGACAGGGTAATGCTCCTGAAAAAAGGGAAGATAGTGGCACATGATGTGCCCGATAAGGTCTTTACTAAAGAAATAATAAGCCGGGTGTACAACTTCCCGTGTACGATATGCCCCAACCCGGTCAACCAGAACCCGTTAATAATTTTTGGAATTTAAATACACACAATAATGGATACGACCACGAATACACTGAAATCACAGTGGGAGGCCCTGAAAGCCGAAAACCCGCACCTGAGGATACGCAATGGCGCCGAGCAGCTTGGCGTAAGCGAGGCTGAGCTCGTTGCTACAAGCATTGGCGAAACCGTAACGCGCCTTCGCCCGGAATTTGCCGCCATACTTACCGAAGTTGAGAAACTGGGTAAAGTAATGGGCCTGACCCGCAACGATGAGTGCGTGCACGAGCGCAAAGGCGTTTACCTTAACCCTGATTTCAGCAGCCCTTTTGCGGGATTGTTCGTGGGCGAGGATATCGACCTGCGTATTTTCCTTTCGCACTGGGACAAAGCCTATGCCGTATCTGAAACAAGCGAACACGGAGACAGGAAAAGCCTTCAGTTCTTTGGGAAAGACGGCCTTGCCATCCACAAAATATATTTGACAAAAGACAGCAATACAAAAGCCTTCGATACACTTGTTGAGCAGTTCATATCGGATAACCAAAGCCAGGGCGAAACTACAGTGGAAGTTCCGCTTATCATTGACGAGAAGCCGGATGCCGATATTGACGTGGCGGGTTTCCGGGAAGCATGGAGCGGCCTGAAAGACACGCACGCGTTCTTCGGGATGCTGAAGAAGTTTGGCGTTACCCGTACGCAGGCGCTTCGCCTTGCACCGAATGAGCATTTTGCAAAGAAAGTGGACAATGAAGCTGTAGTAAGGATGCTGGAAGGCGCTGCCGAAAGAAAGCTGCCTATCATGTGTTTTGTGGGCAACCGCGGCAACATCCAGATACATACCGGCCTGGTACGCAAAACCATGTGGCACAACCAGTGGTTCAACGTTATGGACCCGGACTTCAACCTTCATCTTGACACCAGCAAGATCTCACAAACGTGGATAGTACGTAAGCCTACTGAGGATGGTGATGTTACTGCCCTTGAGGTATTCAACGAAATGGGAGAGATTATCGTTCAGTTCTTCGGCAAAAGGAAGCCGGGCATCCCTGAGCTTCAGGAATGGAGGGATTTGGTAGCTTCTTTATAATTGTGGTTATAATTGTTTTGTAAAGAGCCGTTCCGGAAGGGGCGGCTTTTGTTTGTTTAAATGGAACGCGAATGACACGGATCAGGCAGATTTACGCGGATTGTTCTGCAGACACAAAATTCATGCGTTTCAATTTTAACCACCCGCCCTGCGGGCGCCCCCTTTAAGGGAGGGGAGGAGCTTCACTCGGTGGATTGACACGGTCTTTTAACCGCACAGGCCTTCCCAAAAAGAATAATTCACTAACACTCCCCATCTACCCCACAGCTGTCACCTTCAATAACATCAAGGGGAGCATTGGCCTGCCGCCATTCGCCATACGACTTTTGAAGGACATCAAGGAACGCTTCGGCTTCCTGTGCGCCACTAATGGCATACTTGCGGTTGAAAACAAAAAACGGCACACCACGCACGCCTATATTGCGCGCTTCCTGAATATCCATCACCACGTCCTGGAAATAGGCTTCACCGCCCATGGCTTTGCCAAGCAGATCAGTATCCAGTCCAACAGAAGCGGCGATTTCGGTCA
Organism: Flavobacterium album; assembly: GCF_003096035.1. Taxonomy (NCBI): domain Bacteria; kingdom Pseudomonadati; phylum Bacteroidota; class Flavobacteriia; order Flavobacteriales; family Flavobacteriaceae; genus Flavobacterium; species Flavobacterium album. Next base: position 970,003 of record NZ_CP029186.1, read on the forward strand.
GCGTGGCGGCATCGTCAATGTTTTTGCCGTCGGTAAAGTAGGCTTTGAACAGCGCTTCCTTGGCTTCATTCTGCTTTCCGTGCTCTGCGGCAAAATGCAGCATACGGTGCGCGTTGAAGCTGTTGGCGGGAATCGCTTTATCAAGATTGTATTCGAGTCCGGTTTCAGCAGCCATCTTCGCTACATAATTGTTCATTTCTGTCGCTTCTTCAAGGGATATGCCTTTATGTTCGGCTAAGAATTGGTGCAGGTTTTTAGTGGGATCCGTAACCATTTCGGGCGAAAGGAGATAGCTCCTCCACTCTATTTCTACGTTTTCTTTTCCCTCAAAATTTTCGAGTGCCTGCTCAAAACGGCGTTTCCCTATATAGCAGAACGGACACATAATGTCGCTCCATATCTCAATTTTCATGGTATTGTATTTTAGGCAAAGGTATTTATAAAAAGAAAAGGCACTACAGAAATTGAGATTCAATCAATATACAGCGCTTCGTATTTCGCTGAAGCTATTTTGTCGTCCGTCATTACTATTTTCATAAGTTTTCCCCCTGCAAGGTCAGTAATATAAAATTCAGGCGATATCTCTTTAACATGCAATAAATCCAGCAAGGCTTTTTTATCACTGCCAATATTGATGTTTCTCATTACATGTGTGCCGGGGTTGGCCAGGTAAGCTCCCACTATAAACCGCTTAGTTACATTGCTGAACATCGTAATGGTATCGCTGAGTTTAAAGAAGCGATAAACCGTATCAGTTACTTTTTCATTATATCTGTTTTTGTCCGTTTTAAAATCCGAAGTATAGGATAAGTAATCCGAATTTTTCAAATTGAACTGTTCATGAAATTCATCCATAATTTCATTGTTTACTATTGTATCAAGGGACTTAAATTCTATTTTTTTGTAAGTGGCTTCCGAATTTGTCTTCTCAACAGGGTGTTTTTCTTTTCCGCACGAAAGTATTAACATTGAAAGGCTTGACAGTAGTATTGATCTTATGTTTTTCATATTTTTAAATACATTATTGTATCGATTTCAAATATAAAAAAATCCCGGAAGCCATAAACGCCTTCCGGGATCGGGGTAACAATAAACAACTAATTTAAACTCTTATTGCAACAGCGCGTACCGGAACACCGGAAAGCCCCTGTGCCCATCGGCGCTTAGCATGGAAAGGAATTTGATCTTATAATAGTTGCCGTCGCTGTCCTGGAGCACAAAGAAAACATCGTTGTACACCTGTACCGGGAGCACATTCCTCCAGTTGGCACCTATGGCCCTCTGGTCGCTGCTAAAGGCAAAATCGCCGGTATTCAGCGCATTTATTGAAAAAGCATCAAAAGCCGCGCTGTCGCCCTGTATCATTACAGCTTTAACACCTGCCTTACTGTTAATCACTACATAATCCGAAAAAAAATACGCACCAAACGATTGCGTCCCCTGAAACACCTCATTGGTAAACGTGGTAAAGTTCATGTCCCACTTGTCTTTTTCCGGCTCGGCATGTACCGTAGCCCCGGTGGTAAGGCTAAAGAAAATATGGTTATAAGCGGCATTTTTTGTGATGCTTACTTCTGTCGCAGTACTGGCTTCAAGGTCGGCATACTGTAGCTTGTAGCCGCTGCCGTCTTTCCATACTTTTACTTTTTTCCAGCCCCTTGGGTCGCCCGCCACGTTCGATACGCCAGGATCCGGCATGGTGGTTGGTACCTGGCTGCCCAGGTTTACAAGGTATACCTTGGCCGCAGCCTCACTCGTTGCAAGGTTGCCAAAAGCCGTTTGCGCAAGCTGCCCGTTGGGGTGGTCGATATAGTTCATGTTCGTTGCATCAAAAGTCCCTACAGCTACCGATGAATCTTCCTCCTGTGGCAGGCTGATATCGGTTGTTTCAAGCGGTTTTACAGCCATTTTCATCGACCCGTTTATTACAACACGAAAATCGTCACCACAATAAAACCCAAGATCCCAGCTGTTGCGCGCCACTTCCTTGGTTTCCTCGCTGCTCAGGTCGATATATACCTGGTTCGGCTGATTGGGCCCACCGATATTTAACGGGTGTTCAGCTGTACCGAATATTGTCCCTCCGGATATCTGTTCGATCGGCGCTATGTTACTGTCATCGTCCCCACACGAAATGAGTACCAGAAAAGCCAGCGGAAGTATAAATAATTTCTTCATTGGATAATATTTAAAAGTTGAGATTGTAGGTAAGTTTTAAAAAGTAAGAACGCCCATAGCCCATAGAAATGCTGCTGCTTCCGGCATCGTGGGCACCGCCGGCCGCCACATTCGATCGTATATTCACCACATTCAGCAGGTTGCGCCCGCCCAGCGTGGCATCCAGCTTTCCGCCAAAGAATCCTTTTTTAATTGAGGCATCCATCAGCCCGAACGATTCGATCTCCTGTAATACGAATTGCGATTGCCCGTTTACCGAAGTTTCCATAAACTGCTGCTGCCTGCCATTGATCTTGTAATACAGCGAGAATACAGTATTCCATTTTGGTACCGTGTAGGCAATATTAGTATTGAATTGCACGGTGTGCAGGAACTTATCATCTGATACGGCAGTGCCGGAATTGATCTTCTTAGATATGGCCAAAAAAGCTACACCCGCTTTCACCTGCCAGTTGCCGTAATTGAACTGGTGTGTGGTGGCAATGTTCCACATTTTGTACTTGTCGATGTTGATGTACTTGTATTTCCAACTGGGTACGGTCTCCGTGAGCACCAGCTCTATACGGTCGTCAACTTCCATATAGTTTGCAGTCAGGCTATTAATAAGCTGTAGCCCTGAACTAAAAAAAGTCGTTTTCTTAAGGCTGGCTTCATAGGAATTGCCTGTTTCAGGTATGAGGTCCCGGTTGCCCTGCACATTGTGGTTGGAATCCACAAAATAGGTATAAAGCTCATCGTAATTCGGCGTTCGGTACGACCTGCCGTAAGAAGTCCGCGCCTCTATGCCGTGGTCGAACAAATAGCGCAACCCCATAGATGCCGACCACTGGTCCTCAAATTTCGACTGGAAGGAATAACGGAAACCCGGACGGAAGGATAACCTTTCGGTCACGCCGAATTCAGCTGCCGTAAAAACATCGTAGTTCTCAAGCCTTTGCTTGATATTGCCATCGCCCGCACCACCCACAAAAAGCCCGGAAGCTGCGGAGTTGTAGCCATTGGTGTTCACCAATTCATAGCCTACCTGCAGGTCGTATTTTTTATTAGCGAAGAAATTGCCTAACGTACCTGTAGAATAAACCACTTCAGTATCCTGGTAGGTCGATCTGGCATGGTTGGTTTCCTGCCCTGTCTGGATGTAATAGTTGAACTGTTCCAGGTCGCGGGTCTGCCTTTGGTGAGAAAGCGAAACGTTATAATCCATCGTGCCTAACAACTTACCTGTCGCATTCAGGTGGTGGTAGAATTTTTCGGTGAAAAAATTCCTGTCACGTGAGAACAGTAGTATGCCTGTACCCGGTACGACCTGGCTTTCTACGATGGGATTATAGAAATCTATCTTCTCGTTGAAATAATCGAACTTATAGAACAGCCTGAAGTTACCTTTTTGGTAGCGGACGAGCGCATTAGTAAAATACTGTTCCTTCGGCAGCCAACTAAAACCACGGTTCTGCTGCGGGCTATTGACATCGTAATCGGTGTAGTCGCGGCCTCCCCTTTCGTCTTGAAATCCGGTAAAGTCATTTCGGTTACCGCCTACCGACACGTACCAGTTCTCATTGATGCTGTATGCGGCCCTCAGGGCTTGTATATGGCGGCCTTTGCCTGCAAACGGTGCATACTCATCACCTATGGTCTCTTCCTGCGCTGTAGCGCCTAATTCCCATTTGTTCTTCGATGATTTTTTGGTGATGATGTTGATGATCCCGCTTACGGCGTTGGCACCGTGGGTTACGCCCATTGCGCCTTCGATGATCTCAATGTGGTCGATGTCATCAAGGTTGATTTGTGTGAGGTCGATATTATTACCCAGGCCGGTATCGCTTACGAGAGGAATATTATCGATAAGTATCTTCAGGTACTGCCCGTCGAGCCCGAACATGGACACAGTAGAACGGCCTTCGGCACTGTTGGGCTGCACCATGATATTGAGGTACTGGTTGAGCACATCGGCAAGGTTGTTGGCGGCCTGACGCTGAATATCCTCCCTCGTAATCACCCGTACATTGAATACCGATTTCTTTATGGATTGCGGCTCAATCTGGCCTGTTATTACCACTTCGTCCATTTGGGTGGATTTGATGGTATCGGGTACGGTTTGGGCTGAGGAGATAAAGCCTGTAAACAGAAGTAGTGATAAAATTAGTTTTGTGCCGTTTTGCATCCGGAATAACTTAGATTGATTCTAAATTGCAAAACTAACCGCAACATCCTTTATATGCAAATTATTTTTATTAAATCTAAATAAGATTTTATAATTAAGTATGCTTGTTACAAATCAGGTGCGGTAACAAAGAAAATGGCTGCCTTTTCAGGACAGCCGTTGTAGTATATTGCTGATAATAATTACAAGTCAAAACCCATATTCACGCCAAGCTTGGATGCTATGAGTTTGGTTATCCTGCTCTTTAATTCCGGTATCCTGATGCTTTCAATAACCTCATTGCTGAAGGCATACATTAATAATGCCTTGGCTTCCTTTTTAGGGATACCGCGCGACTGCATGTAAAACATGGCTTTCTCATCCAGCTGGCCAATGGTACAGCCATGGGAGCACTTCACATCGTCTGCGAAAATTTCCAGCTGTGGCTTGGCATTGATAGAAGCCTTTTCGTTGAGGAGTATGTTGTTATTTTGCTGGAAAGCGTCCGTTTTCTGGGCTTCTTTCTCCACATAAATCTTCCCGTTGAAAACCCCGGTCGAATTACCATCGAAAATACCTTTGTAATTCTGGTGGCTTTCGCAGTTTGGCGTAGCATGGCGCACTAAAGTATAATGGTCAACCAATTGCTTATCGCCAATAATAGTGATGCCTTTCAGCGTGCTTTCAATACGTTCGCCCTGGTGGTAAAAATTCAGGTTGTTGCGGGTAATGTTCCCCCCGAAAGAAAAAGTATGCACAGAAGCATTGCTTTGGCCTTTCTGGGCTATGTAGGTATTGTCTATCAGGTTGGCTGACTGAACATCGTTCTGTATCTTGTAATAATCCGCAATGGCTCGTTCCTGCACGAATATCTCGGTAACGGAGTTCGTCAGTACCGGATTGCTGTTGAGGCTCTGGTGGCGCTCAATGATCTGTACCTGGGAGTTCTTGCCCACAATGATAAGGTTGCGGGGCTGCACCATCAGCGCGGCCTCGTTCCCAGTTGAGAGGTACATAATCTCGATAGGCTTGTCGGCCACCTTGTTTTTCGGGATGTTTATGTAAGCTCCTTCGCTGGCGAAAGCCGTATTGAGGGAAGTAAGGCTGTCCTGCGTGTTGGCGATCTTATTGAAATACGTGTCGATAACTTCCTTGTATTTGGGCTTTGTAAGTGCCGAAGACATAAGGCATACGTCAAGTCCGTCATGTGTTGTAGACGAAAGGAACGAACTGAACACACCATCGATAAAAACTACTTTGTAGGTATCGATCTCGTGCAGGAAGTACTTTTTTACATCCGTAAAATTGATGTTATTTTCCTGTTTTGGGAATACGCTGAAATCGTTCTTCAGTACTGCGTTCAGCGATGTATATTTCCAGGCCTCTTCCTTTTTGGTAGGAAAGCCTTTCGTTTCAAATGTCTTCAGGGCTTCAGTGCGCATGTCGTGCAACTCGGTGTTCACATCTACACGCTCTTCGAAAGCCATGAAAGAGGACAGCAGTTTTTCTTTTAGTTCCATAATAGTTTCAGGTTTCAGGTTTCAGGTTGCTCACTCAGGCGGAGCTACTGGAACTTGTTTCCTTTATAGTCTTTTTTGTTGAGATAAGTTATGAAATTACTTATCCTTCCACTTAATTTTTCGTAATCTGTTTTTAGGGTTTCTAATTTCTGGGCATCAATGTATCCACAATCATAAACCCTGTAGAGCTGCGACCTGGCTTCTCCCGCAGAACCTTTTGCAATAGAAAGGAATTGCCTGAACTCCATATTGCCATCCCTCTCAAATCCTTCAGCAATGTTATCCATGACAGAACCTGAAGAATCTTTTATCTGTGCCTTTAATTTAAAATCCGTTTTAAGGTCAGTCTCAATAGAAAGTATGTGGATTTCTTTAGCTAAGCGCCGTGCTTCCTGCCAAATTTCCAAATCTTCGAACCTGTTTATTGTCGCCATAGATTATTCACACAAAACTTTCAAAAAACCTGAAACTTGAAACCTGAAACAAATTGCTAATTCTCCGATTTTATCCAGTCGTAACCCTTCTCCTCAAGTTCATAAGCCAGCTCCTTACCACCGGATTTAACGATTTTGCCATTATAAAGCACGTGTACAAAATCAGGCACGATATAATCAAGCAGCCTTTGGTAGTGGGTGATCACGATAACCGCATTGTCTTCGCTGCGGAGTTTGTTGACGCCATTGGCCACAATACGCAATGCGTCGATATCCAGACCGGAATCGGTCTCATCCAGTATCGCGATCTTTGGCTCAAGCATCGCCATCTGGAAAATCTCGTTACGCTTTTTCTCACCACCGGAAAAGCCTTCGTTAAGCGAACGCGAAAGGAATTTACGGTCGATCTCCAGAAGCTCCGATTTTTCACGGATAAGCTTCAGCATCTCGTTGGCCGGCATTTCCTCGCGGCCCTGCGCCTTACGGCTCTCATTGATGGCTGTTTTCATGAAGTTGGTCACCGATACCCCCGGTATTTCCACAGGGTACTGGAATGACAGGAACACGCCTTTGTGCGCCCTTTCTTCCGGGGCAAGCTCACCGATGTCCTCGCCTTCCAGAAGGATCTCGCCATCAGTCACTTCATAATTCTCATTACCGGCAATTACCGATGAAAGCGTACTCTTCCCGGAACCGTTCGGCCCCATGATCGCATGTACTTCGCCGGCCCTTACTTCAAGGTTAATCCCTTTTAAAATCTCTTTATCTTCAACACTTGCGTGCAGGTTTTTTATTGATAACATTAGTATTTGATTAAAGCTAAATGCTTGATATTCTTTTAATAATTATTCGTAATGTCCTTTTGCCGAGAGTATACTGAGAATTTCAATTGTATTCTCATCGATGATCTCATATACCAGTCGATGCTCTTTGTCTATCCTCCTTGACCATTTTCCTAAAAGCCCATATTTTAATGCCTCCGGTTTTCCAATTCCTGCATAAGGATTTTCCTGAATGGCTTTAATAAGCGTGGAAATTTTCTTCAATATGATCTTATTTCCCGATCTCTTCCAAAACGCTATGTCCTCCTCAGCTTTCTCAGAAAACGCAACTATTTCAATTCTTTGAGCCATTAAAGTCCAAGGAATTTATCGAGGTCTTTCATTTCAATCCTCTTGCCGCCTCCATTCCTAACTTCTTCTGAAGCTTCCAAAATTTCTTTTACAAATTCAGGGTTATACGGCTTATCATCGTTTTGTGCAATTTCAAATCCCATTTTTTCAGCCAAAGATCTTAAGAATGGTAAATCTTTCTTTTTTACATTTTTAAAAACTACATCCATGACTTTATCATTTAATTAGATATTCGTCTACAACTTTAAAAACAACTCCGAACCCCCGAACCCGGAACAGTTATCCTACACTTCCCTCCAAACTTATCTCCAGCAATTTCTGCGCTTCAACCGCAAATTCCATTGGCAGCTTATTCAGTACATCTTTGCTGAAGCCGTTCACGATAAGCGCAATCGCCTTCTCGGTCGGGATACCCCTTTGGTTGCAGTAGAATACCTGGTCCTCGCCAATTTTGCTGGTAGTGGCTTCATGCTCTATTTTGGCCGTGGTATTTTTCGATTCAATGTACGGGAACGTATGAGCCCCGCAGGCATTGCCCATAAGAAGCGAGTCGCATTGGGAGAAGTTACGTGCATTGTCAGCCCTTGAGCCTATCTGCACCAAACCACGGTAGCTGTTCTGCGACTTGCCAGCCGAAATACCCTTTGATATGATTGTGCTTTTGGTATTCTTGCCTAAGTGGATCATCTTGGTACCGGTATCGGCCTGCTGATAGTTGTTGGTCACGGCAATAGAATAGAATTCCCCTACCGAGTTATCGCCTTTCAGCACGCAGCTTGGGTATTTCCAGGTTACGGCCGAACCCGTCTCTACCTGCGTCCAAGATATCTTGGCGTTCTTTTCGCAAAGGCCGCGCTTGGTCACAAAGTTATATACGCCTCCCTTGCCTTCTTTATTGCCCGGGAACCAGTTTTGTACGGTCGAATACTTTATCTCGGCATCATCCATCGCGATAAGCTCCACCACTGCGGCATGCAGCTGGTTCTCGTCGCGGCTTGGCGCGGTACAGCCTTCGAGGTAGCTCACATAACTGCCTTCATCGGCAATTACAAGCGTACGCTCAAACTGTCCTGTTCCTGCCTGGTTGATACGGAAATAAGTGCTTAATTCCATTGGGCAGCGCACCCCTTTCGGGATATAGCAAAACGACCCGTCTGAAAATACAGCCGAGTTGAGCGCTGCATAAAAATTGTCTTTCTGTGGAACAACAGATCCTATGTACTTTTGCACCAGCTCCGGATGTTCTTTTATCGCCTCGGATATCGGGCAAAAAATAATACCTTTCTCTGCAAGTGTTTTCTTGAATGTCGTAGCCACCGAAACGGAGTCTACCACAATGTCAATAGCAACATTGTTCATTTTTTTCTGCTCATCGACAGAGATGCCCAGCTTTTTGTACATTGCTAAAAGCTCCGGGTCTACATCGTCAAGCGTTTTGTTCGGGTCGACCGCTTTGGGTGCCGAGTAGTAGGATATCGCCTGGAAATCAGGCTTTTCATAATGCACGTTCGCCCACTCCGGCTCGGTCATTTCCTTCCAGGCACGAAAAGCCTCAAGGCGCCAGTCGGTCATCCATTGCGGCTCTTCTTTCTTTTTGGAAAGCGCCCTCACCACATCCTCATTGAGGCCAATGGGAAAGGTCTCCGATTCTATATCAGTATAAAAACCGTACTCGTACTCCTTGGTTTCGAGTTCGATCTTTAATTCTTCTTCTGTGTACTTACTCATTTTTTTTGTTTCAGGTTAAAAGTTTAAAGTTTCAGGTTGCTGCCTCAAACCCAACAAAACCTTTATGTTAATGTTGTTCTTTCAGGAGCCAGGCAACTTTAAACCTGAAACCTGAAACTAAATTTACAGTGAGAAGCTCTCCCCGCACCCGCACGTTCTCTGTGCATTAGGGTTGTTGAAAACAAAGCCTTTGCCATTAAGCCCACCCGAATATTCGAGTGTTGTACCGGCAAGGTACAGGAAGCTTTTTTTATCTACGGCTATCTTTATATCATTGTCTTCAAACACTTTATCATTTTCGCCCAAGGCATTGTCAAACTTAAGTTCGTACGACAAACCTGAACATCCGCCACTCTTTACGCCTACCCTTACATAGTCGGTCGATGGGTTAAAACCCTCATCCTCCATAAGCAGCGCAACTCTTTTCTTTGCTGTTTCAGATACTTTTATCATAACTTTATAACTTGGAATTAATCTAAATTGGGTACAAAGATACCATATTGTTTACAGAATGCAATAAATGCCCCCCATTTTATGATTATGGGCTGATAAGCAATCCCTATGCCTGATTTTGAGTAAAATATTAGTACACTTCTCCGTCCATTACATTTTTGCAAAAGTCGGCGAAGTCGATACCTATTTCATCAAAGTCGCCCTCACCTCTAAAAGGGCAGCTGTCGTAGAATTCGCCAACCTGGCCAAACAATTCCGACGCTTTGTCGCAGCATAGGAAAAAATTGCCCCTGTCGTTACGATGGCCAACTGCAAGCCAAAAAGCAGGAGGATAACCAAGATTGCCTTCGCAGTTAAAATAATCAAATGTGTGGGTAACCATCCCGTAAAACCCATAAAGGTAAAGTTCCTGCCCCGGCAAGGGGACAATGGAATCGTTATCCACCGTTTGCAGGTATTTGATGTACGCTTCAGGTATTACGAATTGTTCCCTGCGATCATACGGGAGCTCTTCGAACATAGAAAATGCATGCAGCAGCAGGTCGCTTGTCATTGATGCAAAATATTCGCTGCCGGTGCTATTGGAGCGTTTGCCTTTATTGATCAGGTTTTGAACAGGGTCTGTAATGTTTTCCATGATTAGCGGATTAAAAGTAATGCGAAATTAATTTTTAGTTTTAGATTATGCCTTCATACGATAGCTATAGATGATTATTCGCGCAAGCATATGCAAAATTCGCACTGCTTTACTTTAACCATCTTTTGTCTATAAACCAAATTAAGCTTAATTTGGCTGCAAACAAATAAACAATGAAACTTTACCCTATAGAAACCGGAAACTTTAAGCTCGATGGCGGTGCGATGTTTGGCGTGGTGCCAAAACCTATATGGACTAAAACAAACCCAGCCGACGAGAATAACCAGATCGACATCGCGGCCCGGTGCCTCCTCATAGAAGACAGCAACCGACTGATACTCATAGATACCGGAATGGGCAACAAGCAGAGCGATAAATTCTTCGGCTACTACTCGCTTTGGGGCGACCATAACACCGACAAGTCATTAGCTAAATACGGTTTCCACAGAGATGATATTACCGATGTATTCATGACGCACCTGCATTTTGACCACTGCGGGGGCAGTGTGCAGTGGAATAAAGACCGTACCGGTTATGAGCCCACCTTTAAAAATGCTCACTACTGGACCAACGATAAGCACTGGGAGTGGGCCACAAAACCCAACGCCCGCGAAAAGGCATCGTTCCTGTCTGAGAACATACTGCCAATGCAGGAAAGCGGACAACTGAAATTCATTAACAGGCCGGAAGGCGATTTCCTTGCAGAAAGCGAATTAGGCTTCGGGATATTTTTTGCCGACGGGCATACCGAAAAGCAGATGATACCGCACATCAGTTACAACGGAAAGACCATCGTGTTCATGGCCGACCTGCTGCCTACTGCCGGGCATATCCCGCTGCCATACGTTATGGGGTACGATACACGCCCACTTCTCACATTAGATGAAAAGGCAAAATTCATGAATGCCGCTGCCGATAATGGGTATTACCTTTTCCTGGAGCACGATGCCCACAATGAGATAATTACCGTAGAGCATACCGAAAAAGGCGTAAGGCTGAAGGAAGTTTTTTCATGTGAAGATATTCTTTAGCGGATCATCATAACGAAATGTTAAAATTTCTGCTTAATGTAACTTACAAAGACTAATTTAGTCAAATATTAAATTGTAAATTCAATACCATGAAATTCAGATCGCTTTATCTGTCGGCTGCCCTCGCTTTGTTCCTTGCAGGCTGCAGCGCTACCAAAAAAATAACGGCAGAGCCTATTGCCATACCTGCTTCGATAACTGCTAAAACAGCGCCGCTCAGCGACACCCAGGAGAAACGCTGGAGCCATCTTGACCTTGTAAAGGATACCATTCCGGGAATGAGTGTAGACAGGGCTTACGAACTGCTGAAAGACAGGAAAAGCACCAAAATAGTTGTGGGCGTAGTAGACTCAGGTGTGGATATCGAACATCCGGACCTTAAGCCTGTGATATGGACGAACACCAAAGAGATTGCAGGAAATAATATAGACGATGATAAAAACGGATATATTGACGACGTTCATGGCTGGAATTTCCTTGGCGATGCAGAGCATGAAAACCTCGAATTCGTGCGTATCCTGAAAAAAGGTGACGACGGATCAGCCAGGTATAAAAAAGCAAAAGCGGAATACGACAAGGAATACCGCGAGGCAATGGCGGAAATGCAAAAAATAGATGGCATTGCCAATATCGACAAGATATTTCAGGAAAAAACCGGCAAGAAGAATTACACAGTTGAAGACCTAAAAAACCTTAAGGTTAGTGATCCAAGGCTTGAAGAAGCAAAACAAGGCTTTATTGGTATTTTCAGCAGCATATCCAAAGAAGAATTTGATGAGGAGATAAGCGGCGCTAAAGAACATTTTGAAAACACGCTGAAATACAACCTCAACCAGAAATTTGACGGTCGCAGTATCGTGGGTGATAACCCGGATGACATTAACGACCGCAAATACGGCAACAACAACGTGACCGGCCCTGTTAAAGACGGCGCCAAACACGGTACACACGTAGCGGGCATCATTGCACAGGTGCGTAACAACAGCCTTGGCGGCGACGGTATTGCCAGCAACAATGTAGAGATCATGTCGGTTCGTGCAGTGCCGGATGGCGATGAGTACGACAAAGACGTGGCGCTTGCTATCCGTTATGCAGTAGACAATGGTGCTAAGGTGATCAATGGCAGTTTTGGAAAATATTACTCTACGCACAGCGACTGGGTTTACGATGCCATTAAATATGCAGCACAGAAAGATGTACTTATCGTTTGTGCGGCAGGTAACGAAAGCAAAGACCTTGACCCCGCAGGCAGCGTTGCAGAGCGTTATCCTAACGACGACATGAACTCTGCTACAGAGATATCTGACAACTTCCTTTGCGTAGGCGCCATAAGCTATTCTTACGGGCCGGAACTTATCGCTGATTTCTCTAACTACGGAAAAACAGATGTAGATGTATTTGGCCCAGGCGTACGCATTTATGCTACTACCCCGAACAATAAGTACGAATTCCTTCAGGGAACATCGATGGCCTCGCCAAATGTAGCAGGTGTAGCAGCGCTTATCCGTTCGTACTACCCAAGCCTGACGGCATCACAGGTAAAGCATATCCTTATGGATTCAGGCCTTGCGATAAATATGGATGTAGCATTGGGCGGCGACCCTAAAGACATGAGGGCTTTCAGCGAGCTGTCAAGGTCAGGGCGGATCGTGAACGCTTACAACGCCATCATTCTTGCTGACAAGATGTCGCGGAAATAATCACAAAAAAACATTTTAATGGAAGGGCGTGATCCCTTCCATTTTTTTTATTTTTAACGCATGAAAAAATTACTCTTAGCAGCATTACTATCGGCTTCGGGCCTTTTTGCACAGCACAATCCCAATCCCGGCTATTGGCAGCAGCATGTGAATTACAAAATGGATGTTTCCATGGATGTAAAAACGTACCGCTATACCGGAAAGCAGGAACTGGTATACACCAACAACTCTCCCGATACGCTGTATCGCGTGTTCTATCATCTGTATAATAATGCCTTCCAGCCCGGCAGCGAGATGGATGCGCGCTTGAAAGCGATATCTGATCCCGACAAAAGGATGGTGAAGAGCTTTAAGAGCGGCGACAAGACCGTAAAAGAAAGCCGCATCAGCACATTGAAGCCCAATGAGATTGGCTACCTCAAGATAACCAACCTGAAACAGGATGGTGCCGACCTTCGTAACAAAGTTGCAGGAACCATACTTGAAGTAGACCTTGCAAAGCCCATATATCCCGGAAAGTCGACAACCTTTACCCTCGACTTCGAAGGGCAGGTACCCGTGCAGGTACGCCGCAGCGGAAGGAACAATGCTGAGGGTGTTGCGCTTTCGATGACGCAGTGGTACCCGAAAATGGCTGAATATGACTTCGAGGGCTGGCATGCCAATGCTTACATAGCGCGTGAGTTCCATGGCGTGTGGGGCGATTTTGATGTAAAGATCACCATCGACAAAGACTACACTATTGGCGGAACCGGCTACCTTCAAAACAAGAACGAGATAGGTAAAGGTTACCAGGATGCAGGCGTGGAAGTAAAATACCCGAAGAAAGCAAAAACCCTTACGTGGCATTTTGTAGCGCCTATGGTGCATGATTTTGCATGGGGCGCAGACAACAATTACGCCCACGACAAAATAATGGGCGATAACAACACCGAGCTGCATTTCTTTTATAAAAACACGCCTGAAAACATTGAAGGCTGGAAAAAGCTGCAGCCTAAAACTGCTGAGATACTCAAGTTCTACAATAAGACAATTGGGAACTATCCGTACAAGCAATATTCTGTGATACAGGGCGGCGATGGCGGTATGGAATATGCCATGTGTACGCTGATTACCGGCCATACTTATGAAGGCCTGGTTGAAGTGACGGTACACGAATTCGGGCACTCCTGGTTCCAGCATGTACTGGCTTCCAACGAAACAAAACACGGGTGGATGGATGAAGGGTTTACCTCATATGTAGAAGCGTTGGCCATGCAGGCCGTAATGCCTGCTGTGGTAAAAGAAGGCGAAGAAGAGCCAAACCCTTTTGCAAGCGCTTATTCGAATTATTTCTACATGGTAAAGACCGGCAAAGAGCAGCCGCTGACCACACAGGCCGACCGTTTTGACCAGAACATGCTTTATAGCATTGCTTCCTACAGCAAAGGCGAGATATTCCTTTCGCAGCTGGGTTACCTGATAGGCGAAGACAAGCTGGCAAAAACCATTAAGCGTTATTTTGCCGATTATAAGTTTACGCACCCTACCCCGATGGACATCAAGCGTACTGCCGAAAAGGTGAGCGGTGCCCATCTGGACTGGTACCTTACCGATTGGACAGAGACGACCAATACTATAGACTACGCCATTAAGGAAATGAAAGAAGATGGCAACACGACCAAAGTGACGCTGGAGAGAATAGGACGCATGCCAATGCCTATAGATATCATTGTTGTGGCAGACGACGGCACGCAGGAAAGCTATTACATACCGCTGCAAATGATGCATTACATTAAAGATAACCCGTTCCCGAACCTGAAGAGAAATGTACTGGATGCATGGGATTGGGGCCACCAGACCTATGAGTTCACCATCAATAAGCCAAAAGCATCGATACAGGTACTGGTTATAGACCCTACAGAGTTGATGGCCGATGTGAATAAGGAAAATAACGCGTTTATCAGGGGAGCAAAATAGTGAATCCTAAAATACAAATTTCAAAGAGCGGTGCCGGTATGGTGCCGCTTTTTTTTAATGAAAGTATAAGCCACAAAAAAAC